>NZ_JBBKTV010000013.1:0-139373 GCF_039630945.1 Tistrella arctica | reverse complement strand
GTTGGACAAAGTTTGGCGACTTCATCCTAACCCACTTCCGAGGGCGGCATGGCCACACCCGATCCCGGCATGCCGGGATCGGGTGTGGCGACAACTGTCAGGTAAATACCGTCACATCACACTCTGCAGATGACGAGCAGCTACACTCTGCCATACGTTGCGCCAGCTTTGCAGGCTGTCGAAGCTCGCCATCAAAGATTGCTCTCCCAGGGCATGTGGTCCGTGAATCCGTTTCTGGAGCCGGAGGTCATACAGTTCGGATCATCCTTGCCTCGCCATCTCAGAATGGACCGCACAATTATAAAAGACATTCTCGTCTCTGTAGGCATGGGTGAATTTCAAGCGGAGATACATGAGTCTTTTGAAAGCTGGCTTGGGGATATCGTCATTCGCGCTGGCGATGTTGTCCGGCGGCTCTGTCGCGACTCTGTATGTGCTGATCTGGGGCTCGTGGACACAGCGGCGCTATTGCGATGCTACGAAGATATCTGTCGCCGGGGGGGCGCTACGAAAGACTTCCGACAGACCGTCTTCCATATATTGATGTTCCTGCATATCGAGCTTTTTCTCGGACACTATCGCCGAGGAGGGCATATATGACCGCTGAAAAGGCCGGAGATGGCGGGGGAATCCTGGCCTTCATCCAAGGTCTGAAGGATGCCGGGCTGAAGGATGTTGCGAGATCGCTCCTGCCCGTGGCGGTGCTGGCCGTTGTGTCAGCAGTGCTGATGGTGCTGGTGCCCTACCTGTTCTCGCGACTGATCGACGACCTGGCAGACGGGTGGACGAGCAATGCCGCCTGGATCGTGGCGGGATATGCGCTGCTGCTCGGCGGCGGTCTGGTCGTCCGGCATATGGTTGAGTATCTGGGCTATATGTGTGCGGAAAGAATGGCCTGTGCGATCAGCATTGCTTTCTTCGACAGGCTGATGCGAAAGACGGCGACGTTCTTCGTGGACAACAATATCGTCGCCATCCGGCAGGCGCAGGCCCGGGGTGCTATGGCGATGAACGTGATCGTTCAGCTTGGCCTCGGCGTGATCCTCACCGGCATGGTGCAGTTCCTTGCCACCCTCGTCACCCTCGGGGCGGCCGTGACGTCTGCCATCGCTGCCATTGTCGCGGCCTATGGCGTCGTTTTCGTGGGGGTGACCTATCTTGCTGCAGCGCGCACACGCCGCTCTCTGGATGCGGCGATCGACGCCGATCAACAGGTGGCGCAGGTGTTCGGCAATGTGATCGGTGCCGTCGAGGCGGTGCGGCAGGTTGGGGGCACGACCTGGGCCCGGCATCATCACGAAACGCAGATGCGCGGATTGCTTGCTTGCTGGGCTGTCTATTGCCGGCGGCGGATCGCCTATGCATCTCTGTATGGCGGGGCGCTGGTGGTTCAGATCGGCATGACCTTCGCGCTGCTGCTGCCGGCCTGGAGGGCCGGCCAGCTCACGATCGGCGATGTCGTGCTTTTCAATACGCTGCTTCTGCAACTCAATCAGCCCTTCGAGGCCGCCGGCCATGCCATCGACGATGTGATCCGATCGATGGCGCGGCTGCGGCCGTTGTTGCGGATGTGGCAGGCACCGGAAATGCCGATGCGGTCCGGAGCGCCACCAGTGGTGATCAGCGACGGAATGATCACCTTCGATCGCGTGGGCTATGTCCACGCGGATGGGCGGGGCGCACCGAAGATCACGGCCACGGCCCGGCGTGGTCATATCACCTGGATCGTCGGCGAGACCGGGGCCGGTAAGACCACTCTCATGCGGTTGTTGACCAAGGCGCTGGACCCCGGCACCGGGCGGGTTCTGATCGACGGCACGGATCTTACCGATATCGATCCCGATGCCTGGTACGCGGTGGTCGGCATCGTTCCTCAAGAGCCGGTTCTGATTGCCGACACCGTTGCCATGAACGTGACCTTCGGCCGGATACGCAACGAGGCCCGACTGAACGCGGCACTTGCCGCTGCCCAGCTTCAAGAGCGCGTTCATGCGATGCCGGCCGGAGTGGAGACGGTGGTCGGCGAGCGGGGCTTCCGATTGTCCGGCGGCGAGCGTCAGCGAATCGCGATCGCTCGCGCCCTTTATAACGACCCGGCAATTCTGCTGCTCGACGAGGCGGGCTCGGCACTCGATCCGGCTACCGAGGCCGGAATCCTGGATGGCATCCGCCAGCTTACGGATCGGGTGACCGTGATCGCGGTCACCCATCGGCTCGGGGTGATTCAGCCCGGCGATGCGGTGATCACACTGCCCGATGGCGTGTCTTCGGTGGCGCCGGGGCCGGCATGAAGTGGGAGATCGGTGATGAGGATCGCTCTGTTGGGTGGTGTCGATGGCAACTGGGCAACCATGCTGCGGTCGGGCGGGCATGTGCTGACGTCAATCTGGACGGCCGGCGGCGGGCAGATCGGCGAGATCACCGCGTCACTTGCTGCGGAACATCATTGCCCGGTGTTCTTCCACCGGCTGTGTCACGATGATCTGGTTGCCCTGAAACAGGCCGGGACGGAACTGGTGGTTGTGGTCGGCTATCCGTGGCTGGTGCCGGTCGACCCGGCACTGCCGGCCGTCAACGTCCATCCAAGCCTGCTGCCAGACGGGCGTGGCCCGGCGCCGGTGCAATGGATCCTCTCCACACACCCGGACGCGGCGGGAGTAACGATCCACAAGTTGACGGCAGAGGCCGATGCCGGCGACATTCTGGCGCAAGAGCCGATGACGCTGACGGCTGCAGACGACCTGCATACGGTATTCGCGCGGACCTATTGGCGGTCGGCGCAGATGATGGCGGCGATCCTGTCGGATTTCCCCCGCGCCTGGGCGGCAGCGGCTCCCCAGAGCGGAACCGGTCGCTGGACGGCGGACCATCCAGAGGTCTTCACGATCGGTGCCGCGACCCAGGTGGGGGAGGCGCTGCATCATTGGCGCGCCTTTGGCCCGGGGCTGGTGGCCTGGGATGGGGTGGATCAGGGCGGGCCGGATCGGAACACCCATCGGACCCGCTGGGTGGCGGCGGTGCGGGGCTGGCGCGAACCTCATGGGCTTGTCCCCGGCACCGTGGCCTCGGATGACGGCCGCATCACGATGCTGGCCGTTGCCGACGGCTTCCTGCTGATCGAAGCTGACACTGCAGGCTGATCATGACCTGATTGTCCTATGGTGCCATCAGATACGCCGGCCCAATAGGATGAGACGTGTTCGCCACGGCCGTCAGCGAACACGCCACCCCCCTCGCGGAACGGAGGTGCAGCAGATGCCGGTTCACCAATCCTCCACAGGCTATCGGACCGGGGCCGGGGCCTATGTCGGCGGGCGGCCCGGATATCCGGCCGAGGCGGTTGGCTGGCTGCGCGATGTCGTGGGGGTCGGGCCCGGTCGGACGACCGTTGAGGTCGGGGCCGGTACCGGCAAGTTCATGCCCGTGATGCAGCAATGCGGCGGGCGGATCGTGGCGGTCGAGCCGGTCGATGCCATGCGCGATCAGCTTATCCGCGCGTTTCCTGAGGTGGAGGCTCTGGCCGGGTCCGCCGATGCCATTCCCCTGCCGGACGGTTCGGTCGATGCGGTGGTCTGTGCGCAGGCCTTCCACTGGTTCGCGACCGCCGCGGCCGTGCAGGATATGCGGCGGGTGTTGAGGCCGGGCGGGGTGCTGGGGCTGATCTGGAACGGGCGGGATGAAACCGTGCCATGGGTCGCGGCGCTGTCCGCCATCACCGACCCGTGGCAGGGCGACACGCCCCGATACCGGACCGGCGACTGGCGCCGGGCTTTTCCCGCGCCCGGGTTCGAATTCGTCGGCGAGCGTCGGGCCCGGAACACCCATGTCGGATGCCCGGAAGACGTGATCGTCAAGCGCACGCTCTCGGTCAGCTTCATCGCCGCATTGCCGCCCGAACGGCAGGCCGACGTCGCGCGGCAGGTGCGCGCGCTGATCGCCGGCACGCCCGAACTCGCCCATGGCGCCGAGATCGCCTTTCCTTATGAAACGGCCATGTTTGCCTGGCGCCGCATCTGATGCGGTGCCACAGGCACGGATGCGCGTCCAGTGGCCCGGAGGTGTTGGTCTGGACGCGCTGGCCTGGACGCTGTAGACATTATTTCCCAGAAATGATGATGGATCGTCCAGGATGGATCCGCTGAGCGAGATGATCGCGCTGCTGAGGCCCCATACGGCCATCTCCAAGCCCATCACCGGGCGGGGTCGCTGGGGGGTGCGCTATGCGGCCCATGACGCGCCTGGATTCACCATCATTCTGAAGGGGGCATGCTGGCTGTCGGTCGAGGGGCAACGGCCCCGGCGGTTGGGCGCGGGCGATTTCCTGCTGCTTCCCGCCACGCCGGCCTTCACTTTGAGCAGCCATCCCGATGCCGTATGCGACCCCCGCGTTCCGACGGACGCGCCGGTTCGCCATGGCGAGCAGGCGGGCGCTGCGGATTTCGAATCGCTGGGTGGCAGTTTCCGTATCGCGCCGGTGAATGGGCCGCTTCTGCTCACCCTGCTGCCGCGCATGATCCACATCCCCGCCACGGCAGGGCGGTCGGCGCGGCTCGGTCGGATGATCGATCTGATCGTCGAGGAATGCGCCGGCTGCGATCCCGGACGGGAGATGATCCTTCGGCGTCTGCTCGACGTTCTGCTGGTCGAAGCCCTGCGCTGGCGCGACGGTGTCGACGATGATGTTCCGACCGGGCTTCTCAGGGCCATGCGCGATCCCGCCCTCGCGCGCGCCCTTGGTGCCATGCATGGCGATGTCCGGGCCGGTTGGACGGTTGCCGCCCTGGCGAAGATCGCCGGACAGTCCCGCTCGGCCTTCGCCGCGCGCTTCGCCGATATCCTGGGCTGCGGGCCGATCGACTATCTCGCCCGCTGGCGGATGGCGCTGGCGAAAGACGCCCTGATGCGCGGGACGAAGACGCTCGACCAGATCGCCGACGAGATCGGCTATGACTCCGCCAGCGCCTTCAGCACCGCGTTTCGCAAGCGGCAGGGCTGCCCGCCCGGACAATTCGCCCGGATCACTGCCGCCGCCGCTACCGTCTAGAGCCGACGCTGTCCAGAGTCGACCGACCCTGCTGCCTGCAGGATACAGGATAGCCGGGCCGACGGGGTCGCGGCCTCGCTGGCATGGCAGATCGAGATCGCGCCATCGGCACGCCGGCTCAGGGCGATGTCGCGATAATCTAGGATCGCCGGATGCCGGACGGTCATCGGCCTGTGGTGGGTGGTCGTCACGACCAGCACCGCCGCCCCGGCTCGTTCCGCCGCGATGATGCCGGCGATGGAATCCTCGATCACCAGGCAGCGATGCGCCTGGGTTCCAAGCCGTTCGGCCGCGAGCAGGAAGCAATCGGGCGCGGGCTTGCCGGTCTCGACATCGTCGGCGGCGATCAGAAGCGGCGGAACCGGCAGCCCGGCGGCCTCGATCCGGCGCAGCGCCAGCGCCCGGGGCGCCGAGGTCACCACGGCCCATTGCTGAGCCGGCAAGCCGGCCAGAAATTCCTGCACGCCGGCGATCGCCTCGATCCCTTCGACATCGCCGATCTCGGCCTGGGTGATCGCGGCGGCTTCCACCTCGGGATCGATGCCGGCAAGGCCGACCCGCCGGATCGTCTCGACCGCGCGAACGCCGTGGATCGTGGGCAGGAAGGTCGCGACATCCAGGCCGTGGCGCTCCGCCCAGGCCTGCCAGACGCGCTCGGCGGCCTTGATCGAATTCAGGATCGTGCCGTCCATGTCGAGAAGGACGGCGTCGATCGGCCGTGTCTGCACCACCGTCTGCATCGGGTCTCCCGCTCTCTCAGTCATGCCCCAGGTCATTCGGTTTGGACGATTGGTAACGAATTCAGGTGTGCGGATTATGGATCATCCGGGTCATCGGATCTAAGACAGAGGCTATCAGATACGGATGGAGACGGCTCATGCAGACAATCCTGATCACCGGCACCTCCTCGGGCTATGGCCTTGAGACGGCGCGTCATTTCCTGACCAGAGGCTGGCGGGTCATCGCCACCATGCGCCGCCCCGATGCGGATCTGCTGCCGCGGTCCGATGCCCTGCGGATCCTGCCGCTCGACGTGACCCGCGACGAGAGCATTGCTGCCGCCATCGCGGCCGCGGGCCCGATCGACGTGCTGGTCAACAATGCCGGTATCGGCGTCGTCGGCGCCTTCGAGGCTACGCCGCTCTCGCATATCCGCAAGGTGTTCGACACCAACACCTTCGGCGTCATGGCGATGTGTCAGGCGGTCATCCCGCAGATGCGCGCGCGCCGGTCGGGCATCATCGTCAACGTGACGTCGAGCGTCACGCTTGCGCCAATGCCGCTGGCGGCGGCCTATACCGCCAGCAAGCAGGCCATCGACGGCTTCACGGGCTCGCTTGCCCATGAACTCGGCCATGTCGGCCTGCGGGTGGCGCTGGTGGCGCCCGGATATGCGCCGACCACGCGCTTCGCGCACAACACCGGCCTTCGCGTCGCCGATCTGATTCCGCCCGCCTATGCCGGGTTTGCGGCCCCGATCTTCGACGCTTATGCCAGCCCTGCGCTGACCACCACCGAGACGGATGTCGCCGACGCTGTGTGGGCGGCCGTCCATGATACCAGCGGCCGGCTGCATTTCCCGGCCGGGGCGGATGCGGTCGCCCTCCATCAGGCCCGCTTCGGGTGAGCCCTGGTCACACCCGATCCTGCCCCGTCCTGGACGGTTTGGCTGAGAGGAGGGTGCGGTCAGTTGCAGCTTATCTGAAGATCATGCACACTAAATTCTGATAACTGCCGTCGGCAGGAGCAGATCATGCAGAGCATGACCCTTGAGCAACTGCGCGCTGCCAGTGATGCTGGCGGCGTTTCAGATGTGGTTCTGAAGGGGCAGGGCGGCGCGTTTCTTGTTCAGATCGACACGCGCAGCGGTGGGCGTGCCGTGCTGACGAAGGCGCGCAGCACCGAGCCGCGCCGCTTTGGCAATCCGGCGGCCGCATTGAGCGTGCTGCGCGAGGTTGGTATCACCGTCGGCCGGTTCGACGCCAGCGCGTGGCAGCCTGCCGAGAAACAGCCCGCCGCCGGCACCCGCGGCCGTGCGGATGTCTTGCGTGAGGCGCACCGCTCGGCCGCCTATAACCGATGGCTTGCGGGTGAGATACAGGGCGCCATCGATGATCCGCGGCCAAACATCCCGCATGATGAGGTCATGGCCGACATGGATGCGGATCGTGGCGCAAGCGAGGTCGGGCACGCACCGACGCGGACGCGACGCGCATGACGGTGCCGGTGGCTACCGGCTGAGGTCCGATGATGCCCGGTGCCCGTTATCGCCCCGGTGCCCGTTGTCGCCCCGGTGCCCATTCTCGCATTGAATGGCGACCAATGGCCCGCGAGGATTTGCGCGCCATCATGCATTATATCGGCAGAGACAATCCGGCGCGCGCCCGGAGCTTCGGCCGGACGCTGCGCGACAAGACCAAGCCGCTTGAAGACCATCCAGAGCTTGGCCATACCGGGCGGCCGGGTCTGCCGGAGGGGGTGCGCGAACTGATCGTGCATCCGCGCTATATCATCTTCTGCTATATCATTTTCTATCGCGTGCTGGCTGACGCCGGGATCGTGGAGATCCTGCGTGTCAAGCACGCCGCGCAGCAGGTGCCGTGACGGGGCGGGAGGCCTCAAGGCGCTCCCGCCCCGCCTGACCATCAGATGTGCAGCGCGTGCCCAAGACCCTTCAGCGCGGCTTCCTGGAAGGCTTCGCTGAGGGTGGGGTGGGCATGGATGGTGCCGGCGATGTCTTCCAGACGGGCGCCCATCTCGATCGCGAGGGCGAAGGCCGCCGAGAGTTCCGAGATGCCCTGGCCGGTGGCCTGGATGCCGAGCACTAGATTGTTGTCGGCGCGGAACACCACGCGCACGAAGCCCTGTTCGCCCAGCTTGCTCATCGCCCGGCCATTGGCGCTGAACGGGAACTGGGCGGTTCTGGCCTCGACACCCTGGCGCTTCGCCTCGTCGAGCGACAGGCCTGCGGTGACGATTTCAGGATCGGTGAAGCACACCGCCGGGATGCAGCGCTTGTCCCAGGCGCGTTTGTGGCCGGCCACGATTTCGGCCACCATCTCGCCCTGGGCCATGGCGCGGTGGGCCAGCATCGGCTCGCCCGTGACGTCGCCGATCGCATAAACCCCGCGCATCGAGGTCTGGCAGCGGTCGCCCACCGAGATGAACGGCCCGTGCATGTCGAGCACCAGTTCCTCGATCCCCCAGCCCTGCGTGGCCGGTTTGCGGCCGACGGTGACCAGGATCTTGTCGGCGGCGAGGGTGCGTTCCTCGCCATCCGCGGTCTCGATCACCAGACCGTCGCCGCCGCGGGCAAGGCCCCGGGCCTTGGCGCCGGTCAGCACCTCGACCCCCAGTTCGTCGAGCCGCTTCGCCGCCGGCCGGGTGAGTTCGGCATCATACAAGGGCAGGATGCGCGGCTGGCTTTCCACCACCGTCACCCTGGCGCCGAGTTTCGCGAAGGCGGTGCCGAGTTCGAGCCCGATATAGCCCGCCCCCACCACCACGAAGCGGTCGGGCACCGTGGTCAGCGACAAGGCCTCGGTCGACGAGATCACCCGGTCGCCGAAGGGCAGGAAGGGCAGTTCCACCGGCACCGATCCGGTGGCGATGACCACGGTTTCGGCGCGGATCACCTGAAGCCCGGTCTCGGTGTCGACCTCGACGGTCTTGCCGTCGCGGAACCGGGCATGGCCGGCCACCACCTTGACCTTGGCGCGCTTCAGCAGCCCAGAGACGCCGCCGGTCAGCCGGCCGACGATCTGGTCCTTCCAGGCGATGGTGCGGGCCATGTCGATGGTGGGGGCGCTCGTCGAGATGCCGAGCGGCGAGGCGCCGCCCGCCATATGCGCCACCTTCTCGAATTCCTCGGCCGCGTGGATCAGGGCCTTCGATGGAATGCAGCCGACATTCAGGCAGGTGCCGCCGGGCTTCTTCGCCTCGACGATCACCGTGTCGATCCCGAGCTGGCCCGCGCGGATCGCGCAGACATAGCCGCCGGGGCCGGCGCCGATCACCAGCAGCTTGCAGGAAATGTCCTTCATCGTTTCAACCCTCGATGAAGATGGTGGCCGGGGTCTCAAGCAGAGACCTTATCCGCTGGACGAAGACCGCCGCATCCCAGCCGTCGATCACCCGGTGATCGAAGCTGGAGGACAGGTTCATCATCTTGGCGGGCACGAAGCCGGTGCCGTCCCAGACCGGGCGGATCATCATCTTGTTCACGCCGATGATCGCCACCTCCGGATGGTTGATCACCGGGGTGGTGACCACGCCGCCCAGCGCGCCCAGCGAGGTGATGGTGATGGTCGATCCGGTCAGTTCCTCACGCGTGGCGGTGCCGGTCTTGGCCGCCTCGGCCAGGCGGTTGACCTCGGCAGCACAGCCCCAGATGTCGCGTGCCTCGGCATGCTTCACCACCGGCACCACCAGCCCTGAGGGTGTCTGGGCGGCGACACCGATATGCACGCCGCCATGCACCCGGATGATGCCGGCCTCGTCGTCGAACAGCGCGTTCAGCCGCGGCTGCTCGGCGATCGCCTTCACCATCGCCCGCATCAGGAAGGGCAGGATGGTCAGCTTCGGCCGGTCGGCGCGTTTCTCGGCGTTCAGCTTGGCGCGGAGCTCTTCCAGCGCCGTGACGTTCACTTCCTCGACATAGGTGATGTGCGGGATACGTGACTTCGACAGCGACATCTGCTCGGCGATCCGCCGGCGCAGCCCCACGACCCTGATCTCGTCGATGGTGGTGTTGGCGACCAGACCGCCGGCCGCCGGCCGCTGGTCCTGGCCGGCGAAGAACCGGTCGAGGTCTTCATGGGTGATGCGGCCGGCCGGCCCGGTGCCGCGCACCTGGCGCAGATCCACCCCGGCTTCGCGTGCGCGGTGGCGCACGGCCGGGGCCGCGATCGGCTTGTCATGCTCAGGCCGTGGCGCGCCCGGCGCCATGGCGACCGCCAGGCCCGGCCCGGCCGGGGCGGCGGCACGCGATGCGGGTTTCGGCGCCGCCGGTTTGGCTTGCGCGGGTTTGGGGGCCGCCGGTTTGGCGGCGGCCGGCTTCGATGCGGCAGGCTCCGGGGCTGGCGCCGCATCGGCGCCGGACTCGCCGGCTGTCTCCGCCTCTGTCTCGGTCTCTGTCTCCGCCTCGGCGGCCACGGCGGCGGCGTTGCCCTCGCCCGCCACCTCAAGCCGGATCAGCGGCGCGCCGACGCTCAACACCTCGCCGATCTCGGCGCCCAGCCAGATGATCTTGCCATCCACCGGCGACGGGATCTCGACGGTGGCCTTGTCGGTCATCACCGCCGCCAGCAGCGCGTCCTCGCGCACGATCTGGCCGATCTCGACATGCCATTCCACCAGCTCGGCCTCGGCGATGCCTTCGCCGACGTCGGGCATCTTGATGATATGCTCGCCCATGGCTCAGCTCTCCAGGATTTCTTGCAGGGCGCGGCCGACGCGCCCGGGGCCGGGGAAATAATCCCATTCCTGGGCATGGGGATAGGGCGTGTCCCAGCCGGCCACCCGCACCACCGGTGCCTCCAGATGGTGGAAGCAGTTTTCCTGCACCAGCGAGACCAGCTCGGCGCCATAGCCCGAGGTCAGCGTCGCCTCGTGCACCACCAGACAGCGCCCGGTCTTGCGCACCGAGGCCACGATCGTGTCCAGATCGAGCGGCACCAGCGTGCGCAGATCGATCACCTCGGCATCGATGCCGGCATCGGCCGCCGCCGCCAGCGCCACATGCACCATGGTGCCATAGGCGAGCACCGTCACCGCCGATCCCGGCCGCGCCACCGCCGCCTTGCCCAGCGGCACGGTGTAATGGCCGGCCTGCACCTCGCCGGCCTCGTGCTTCGACCAGGGGGTCACCGGCCGGTCGTGATGGCCGTCGAACGGGCCGTTATACAGCCGCTTGGGTTCCAGGAAGATCACCGGGTCGGGATCCTCGATCGCCGAGATCAGCAGCCCCTTGGCGTCATAGGGGTTGCAGGGCACCACCACCTTCAGCCCGCAGACATGGGTGAACAGGGCTTCCACGCTCTGGCTGTGGGTCTGGCCGCCGAAGATGCCGCCGCCGGTGGGCATGCGGATCACCAGCGGGCAGGTGAAATCGCCATTGGAGCGATAGCGGATGCGCGCCGCTTCCTGGGTGATGTGGTCATAGGCCGGATACATATAGTCGGCGAACTGGATCTCGACGCAGGGCTTCATGCCATAGGCGGCCATGCCGATCGCGGTGCCGACGATGCCGCTTTCACTGATCGGCGCGTCGAAGCAGCGGGTCTTGCCGTATTTCTGCTGAAGCCCCTGGGTGCAGCGGAACACGCCGCCGAAATAGCCGACATCCTCGCCATAGACCACGACGGTCTCGTCGCGGCCCATCATCACGTCCATGGCGTCGCGGATCGCCTCGATCATCGTCATGCGTGGCATGAATTCAGACTCCCGCCTGCTGGCGCTGCCGGCGCAGATGCGGCGGCATCTCGGCGAAGACGCCGTCGAACATGTCGCGCGCCGAGGGCTTGGCCCCGGCATGCAGAGTGCCGAAGCTTTCGGCCTCTTTCTGGGCGGCGATCACCGTGTCCAGGATTTCCGCCTCCGACTGCTTGTGGCGCTCTTCCGACCACACGCCGCGCCCGATCAGATGGTTCTTCAGCCGGATCACCGGATCGCCCAGCGGCCAGGCCGAACTTTCGGTCTTGGGCCGATAGGCGGATGGATCGTCCGAGGTGGAATGCGCGCCGACCCGATAGGTGACGTATTCGATCAGGGTCGGGCCCATATTGCGCCGCGCCCGCTCCGCCGCCCATTTGGCGACCGCGTGCACCGCCAGATAGTCGTTGCCGTCGACCCGCAGCGACGGAATGCCGAAACCCAGGCCCCGGGCGGCGAAGGTGCCCGAGCCGCCGCGCGCGATGCCCTGGAAGGTCGAGATCGCCCATTGATTGTTGACCACGTTCAGCACCACCGGCGCCTTATAGGTCGAGGCGAAGACCAGGGCGGCGTGGAAATCGCTCTCCGCCGTCGAGCCGTCGCCGATCCAGGCCGCCGCGATCTTGCTGTCATTGCGGATCGCCGAGGCCATCGCCCAGCCCACCGCCTGCACGAACTGGGTGGCGAGGTTGCCCGAGATGGTGAAGAAGCCATGCTCGCGCGAGGAATACATCACCGGCAACTGCCGGCCCTTCAGCGGGTCGCGGGCGTTCGAGAAGATCTGGCTCATCATGTCGACCATCGGATAGCCGTTGGCGATGAGCAGCCCCGCCTGCCGATAGGTCGGAAAATTCATGTCGCCGGGTTTGAGCGCCTTGCGGAAGGCGCAGCTCACCGCCTCCTCGCCCAGATGCTGCATATAGAACGAGGTCTTGCCCTGGCGCTGGGCGATCAGCATGCGGGCATCGAAGGCGCGCAGCGTCATCATGTGGCGCAGGCCGTCGAGCAGCTCGTCATCGGTGAGCGCGCCGGCCCAGGGGCCGACCGCCTCGCCATTGCGGTTCAGCACCCGGATGATCGAGAAGGCGAGGTCGCGCATGGATTCCGGGTCGGCGTCGACCTCGGGTCTCGGCACCGCACCGGCTTTCGGAATCTTGACGGTCGAAAAGTCTGGTGTGTCGCCCGGCCGGACCGCCGGCTCGGGCACGTGGAGACTGAGGCGTTCGGATGAGGACATCAGTGACGATCTTCCCAGAGACGAGGAACAAGGCGATCCGATGCCGGAACTATGACAGCGAAATATCCGGCCTGTCACCCCGGCTCTTGACACCGCTGGTGGCGCCACCCTGCCAGTGCCTGCAACCCTGAGGACATTGAGTATAGGGGATTTGGCACCCTGAACGCGCGTTGCACCGCACCCAAAGCCGAACCTTGCGCCGGTGGGTCAGAATATTACCGAATGAAATCTGCGTTCGCGGAATTTCGTCATGAAATGAACCGGCTCCGATTCACGGCCCCGGCTGCCCGCATACCCCGATCCGGGTAAAAAAATGTCGCGGCAGGTGGCCGGAGACCTCAAGGGCGAGCGGTTTGGATGAGACCGTCGACCATGATCGTGGAAAAATGACCCTGGATACCGCCTGCGGCCATGGATGCCGTGCCGCCCGGCCGGCGGCCGCGCCGCCCTGGCGTCGACCGCGGACGGGGTGCGCGCTTTTTCAGACGATGGTCACATGGTTTTCATAAAAGAAGTTTATATCATCACATAGATCATCATTTTCATGCATAGGACGTCCAGACCATGGCCGAGACCCAGCCCCCGCTTCTGCCCGAAACCCGCGCCCGGCTGGAGGCGATTTTCGCGATCTTCGCGGCCCGTGGCGACGAGAGCTATGGCGAGGCGGTCAGCCAGATCGAACATGCGGTGCAGTCGGCCGAGATCGCCGAGGCGGCCGGCGCCCATGACAGCCTGATCGCCGCCGCTTTGCTGCATGATATCGGTCATATGGTGCACCGCGATGCCGGCGACGCCTTCCGCCGTGGCCGCGATGATGCGCATGAGCGGCTGGGTGAGAAATATCTGGCCGGCCTGTTCCCGCCATCGGTCACCCGGCCGATCGCCCTGCATGTCGCGGCCAAGCGCTGTCTGGTGGTGACCGAGCCCGCCTATGCGGCAGGGCTGTCGGCGGTGTCGCGGCGCACGCTCGATCTTCAGGGCGGGCCGATGAGCGATGCCGAGGTGGCGGATTTCCTGGCCGATCCCCATGGCGCCGATGCCATCGCGCTGCGCCGGATCGATGAAGCCGCCAAGATCGACGGTGCTGGCCGCGGCGGCGTCGAGCGTTACCGGCCGCTGCTCGAACGCCTCGCCTGCCGCTGAAACCACGCCCTGCCGTCAGTCCTGCCCTCCGCTGAAAGGCCGCTGCCTCATGTCACGCCATCGCCCGGCCCGCAATGTTCTGCTGATCGTGGTCGACCAGTGGCGCTGGGATCTGTCGCCGGGGCTGGGCCTGCCCCATGTCGCGACCCCGGCGCTGGATGCGCTGGCGGCGCGCGGCACAGTGTTCACCCGCCATTTCGCCCAGAGCGTGCCCTGCGGCCCGGCACGGGCGACCATGGCCACCGGCCAGTACCCCTTCACCCACCGGGTGTTCAGCAATCCGGTGCCGCTGTCGGCGCATCATCGCCAGCTTCAGCATCATCTGCGCGATGCCGGGGTCACGCCCTGGATGATCGGCTATACCACCTCGGTGCCCGATCCACGCGGCCGCAACCCCGCCGACCCGGCCTTCACCGGCCCCAGCGTCGCCGAAGGCTGGCGGGTGGTGCGCGAAATGTCCGAGGACAAATCCAATTACATGGCCTGGGCGCGCAACCGGCAGGGCGAACCCGGCCCGGCCCCTGATGCCCCCGACGACTACGACACCGCCTTCGCCGACCACCTGCGCGCGGGCGCGCCGGTCGAGGCCTCCCCCCAGATCGATGGCCTGCATGACAGCCGCTGGCTGGCCGATGCGGCGGTGGATGTCATCAGCCAGCAGCAGCAAGCCCCGTGGCTGCTGCATCTGGGCCTGTTCCGGCCGCATCCGCCACTGGCGGCGCTGGCCCGGCATCTGGCCCGCATCCCCGGCGCGCCGCCGCTGGCCAGGGTCGAGGCCATGGCCGAAGACGCCATCCACCCGCTGGCGGCGCTGCTGCGCGCGGTGGTGCCGGCCAGCATCGCCCATCCCGGCCTCGACGGCCGGGCGGCGGACCTGCCCCCGGAAACCGTGGCCGCCCTGCGCCATGCCTATCTGGCGCTGCTGGCCGAGGTCGACGACGAAATCGCCCGGGTTCTGGCCGCCCTCCACCGCCATGGCCGCGACCGCGACACGCTGGTGATCTTCATGTCCGATCATGGCGAGCAATGGGGCGAGCACGGGCTGTTCGGCAAGCGGGCGCTGCATCAGGCCTCGTTCCGGGTGCCGATGATCATCGCCGACCCGCGCGCCACCGCCGACCCCACACGCGGCGGCCGCATCACCCACATCACCGAGCATGTCGACCTGCTGCCAACCGTGCTCGACTGGTTCGGCATCGCCCCGCCGCCGCAATGCGCCGGCCGCAGCCTGCTGCCGCTATTGGCCGGCGACACCCCCGAAGACTGGCGCACCGCCGCCGTCTATGAACATGATTTCCGCGACAAGATCCCAGCCTTCCCGGCCCCCGGCCTGGCCCGCGACCCGCATGGCGCCCATTTCTGCGCCATCCAGGACGAGGCCTTCGCCTATCTCCACTTCCCCGACGCCGACCCGGTGCTGTTCGACCTTGCCACCGACCCCGCCCAGACCCGCAACGTTGCTACCGACCCGGCCTATGCCCCGGTGGTCGCCACCATGATGCGCCGCCTGCTCGACCACCGCATGCGCCACGCCGACCGCACCCTCGCAGAAGCCCGCGCCACCCCCGCCGGCCTTGCCGGGCGGTGGTGAGGGGGCGCCTGCTATCGTCCCGCATCCAGAAACGCGCGGACCATGGTCACCGTCGCCTCGGGCTGTTCCTCCATCAGCCAGTGCCCCGCATCGGGCACGACGCCTTCCGTCACGTCGGTGGCCGCAAAGCGCATGACCATGGCCATGGCCGGGCCGAATGATTTTTCCCCGCCGATCGCGAGGACCGGCATGGTCAGCTTGCCCTCGGCCAGGAAGGCCTTGTCGTCGATCGCATCCTGATCGAAGGCCGCGAACTGGGCGAAGCCCGCATGCATGGCACCGGGGGCCGCGTATAGCCGGGCATAGTGTTGACGGGATGCCTCGCTGAATTTGGCGGGGGTGGCCGAGAATTCGTTCCAGAACCGGTCCAGATAGATGCGCTCCCGGCCGGCCACCAGCCGTTCCATATCGGGGCCGCCGAAACGGAAATGCCAGAGCAGCGGGTTCTTCAAGATCTCCTCCCACGGCCCGATGCCGGGGAGCGGCGCATCCATCAGGATGAAGCGGCCGATCCGGTCGCGATCCTGCGCGGCGAACGCATAGCCGACCATATTGCCGATATCATGGGTGACGAGATCGACCGCGCCGATCTTGAGCGCGTCGAGCATGCCCGCCATGTCGCGGCCTTGCGTCTTCTTGTCATAGCCCGAGGCCGGCCGCGCCGACAGGCCCATGCCGCGCAGATCCGGCGCGATCACCGTATGGTCGCGCATAAGATCCCGCGCCAGCGGCGCCCACATGTCGCCGGTCTCACCATAGCCATGCAGCAGCAGAACCGCCGGCCCGGTGCCGCCGATCCGGACATGCAGGGTCGTGCCGTTGGTGGCCACGTCCCGCGTGCTGAACTCTGGCGGAAAGACGAAATCCTGCGCGCCGGCCGCGGGCGCGGCCGCGATCAGCGCCACGCCAAGGACCATGGCTGAAAAAGCAGACGACGTCATGTTCGCCCCCCATCGGTGATTGCGGGCCAGGACCAGATCAACGAGCATGACATCATGCCGGGCGGCCGCTCTCCGTCGACTCTATGCTTGGCGGCGACCATCAGCACAGGTCGGAAGCGCCGAACCAATATTCCGGAGATCGCGAACCATGAGGCTCGACGGCATCATCGCTTTTGTCACCGTGGTGGATTGCGGATCGATCAACGAGGCCGCCCGCCAGCTTCGATTGTCGAAGTCGACGGTGAGCGAAAGGCTGTCGGAGCTGGAACACGCGCTCGGCGCCAGATTGTTGAGCCGCAACAGCCGCCAGTTCGCCCTGACGGAAGACGGCGTGGCGCTGCTCGACCGGGCGCGGCGGATCGTCGACGAGACAGCCGGGGTCAGGGAAGATCTGGCGCGGCGGCGCGGCGCGGTGTCGGGCCCGCTTCGCATCGCCGTTCCCCGCGCCTTCGGCGACCTGCATCTCGGGCCGATTCTGTATGATTTCATGGGCCGCCACCCCGACGTCACCGTCACCGCCGATTTCGACGACCGGATCAGCGATCTGGGGCCCGCCTTCGACGCGCTGGTCCGCATCGCGCCCACGGCGCTGCCCAAGCTGGCGATCGAACCCCTCACCATCAGCCACCGCACCCTGGTCGCCGCGCCGTCCTATCTCGACCGTCATGGCAGGCCCGATACGGTCGACCAGCTCGAACACCACAAGGCGATCCACTATATGGATCGTGGGCCCGATGACTGGAGCTTCAAGGCCGAGATCGAGCGCGTCGTCGCGCGGGTCACGCCACGGCTTCGCGTCACCTCCTGCTATGCCATGCGCGACGCCGCGATCGCCGGGCTCGGCATCGCCTGGTTGCCAACCTTCCACAGCTATCAGGCGATCAAGGCCGGAACCCTCGCCATGCTCGATATCGGCGTCGATGCCGACGTCACGCCCATCACCATCGCCTATCAACGCGGCCCCGCCCCCCCGGCGCGGCTGCGAGCGCTGATCGACCACCTGAAACACGCCTTCGGCCACCCGCCATATTGGGATGACGGCCTCATCATCCCGGGCCGGGCATCCAACCCCTGACCGGCCCCGACGGCCTTGTGGCGCGGTGGGAAGACGGGTGTTCCGCGAACCCCAAGCACACATAAAAATCCCGGGAGGTTCGCGGAAGGAATCGCGAAGCGATTTCAAAGGGTTATTTTTTTGAAAGTCGTGTCATGCATACGGGGGAGTGAGTCGGCGGGGAGGTTCGCGGAAAGCGGCTTTTTTGGGCAGTGGAATCAAGGTATTGCTGGGGGGTGAGTCGCTCCCCGTGCGGGGGCGTGGATTGAAACAGGATCTATGACGGCTGCCCGAATCTGTCGCACGCGTCGCTCCCCGTGCGGGGGCGTGGATTGAAACGGGTTGGCGACCGGCCGGCCGCGATGGCAGACCAGGTCGCTCCCCGTGCGGGGGCGTGGATTGAAACACCCGCCTGCACCACGGCCGGTGCCGGCGGGTGGTCGCTCCCCGTGCGGGGGCGTGGATTGAAACCGTTAAAAAATGAGCCGATCTAGTCGGCCGATCGTCGCTCCCCGTGCGGGGGCGTGGATTGAAACGCGGGCTGCGCAATCGTCACGTCGGCCGACGATCGTCGCTCCCCGTGCGGGGGCGTGGATTGAAACTGGTAATCATGCCCCCTCCTCCGCGTAGTGGTGGGTCGCTCCCCGTGCGGGGGCGTGGATTGAAACGCGCCAAGCCTTCGCATACCCAGGGATGATCAGGTCGCTCCCCGTGCGGGAGCGTGGATTGAAACCCTGAGCCTTACGAGCAGCAGCAAGAGGCCCGTCGTCGCTCCCCGTGCGGGAGCGTGAATTGAAACATCTCGTGCAGGTGGCGGCAGTGGTTGAGTGCACCACTCCACGCGCGGTTGCATGACCTGAAGCCAGCCGAGGGCTCATGCGCGGGCGGGCAAGATCAGCCCACAGCCTGCCGTCATCTCAGATAGCGCGTCAGATTGCGCGCGCCCTTGGCGGCGGCCTTGAGGTGGCGGGTGCGGTCGTCCGGAGGGCAGGCCGGGCTGTCGGTGATCGTCATGGCGTGGCTGGCCAGATGGGCCTGAAACGCGGCGCCGGCCGATGATGTGGCGGTCAAGTCCAGCGGGTGGCTGGCGATCGGGTCGCGCCATGTGTCGAGGGCCATGCAGATCCCGGGCTCGTTTTCCGGCACAGATCACTGATCCAGGATCTGATCGTCAAGACTGGCCCAATCGGCGGGGTCATCAGAACGGCGCGCCTGATCTGGTCGCGATCGCGGGCGGCGAATGCGTGGCTGGCCCTGGTGACCATGCCGCCGATATCATGGGCGACGAGATCGACCGCGCCGATCTTGAGCACGTTGAGCATGCCCATCATGTCGCGCCCCTCGATCTTCCTGTCATAACCCACCCCATGCCGCGCGGATCCGGCGCGATCACGCTATGGTTGTGCGCCAGACCCCGCGCGAGCGACACCCCCATCCCCGACCCATGCCCCGGCGCCCGCCACCCGTGATGTGCCGCCCGCGCCGCCACCACATGCGCCACGCCACCCCCAAAACCCGCGCCACCCCCGCCGGCCGGTCTGCGCGATGGCGAGGCGGCCGTTCCGCGAACCCCAAGCACACACAAAAACCCTGGGAGGTTCGCGGAAGGAATCGCGAAGCGATTTCAAAGGGTTATTTTTTTGAAAGATGTGTCATGCATACGGGGGAGTGAGTTGTCGGGGAGGTTCGCGGAAACCGGCTTTTTTGGGCAGTGGAATCAAGCTATTACAGGGGGGTGAGTCGCTCCCCGTGCGGGAGCGTGAATTGAAACGGCGCCAGCGCCGGCCAAGGCACCTGGCAGCCTGGTCGCTCCCCGTGCGGGAGCGTGAATTGAAACTGCGAATCAGAAAGCGAGCCCTCGACAGAAAAACGTCGCTCCCCGTGCGGGAGCGTGAATTGAAACCTCTAATCAATAATAATCAGATGGCCCGTCGCCTGTCGCTCCCCGTGCGGGAGCGTGAATTGAAACATGCCCTAATCCCCGGCATTCATACATCAGGCGGGTCGCTCCCCGTGCGGGAGCGTGAATTGAAACGGACAGCGTCCAGGGCAAGGAGCCGATCGCTCGGTCGCTCCCCGTGCGGGAGCGTGAATTGAAACGCGGGCCGTGGAGAGCCGCGACGACAAGCGCCTGTGGCTTACGGAATGGATTGGCACCCGGGATCTTGTCGGACGAGGCTGGATTTGGCCGGATAGGACGTTGAACTGATTGAGTGAATTGGGGTTGGGGGGCCG
The DNA here is from genome assembly GCF_039630945.1 of Tistrella arctica. Classification (NCBI taxonomy): domain Bacteria; kingdom Pseudomonadati; phylum Pseudomonadota; class Alphaproteobacteria; order Geminicoccales; family Geminicoccaceae; genus Tistrella; species Tistrella arctica. The sequence goes on along the minus strand of NZ_JBBKTV010000013.1, from coordinate 119,696 downwards.
CAGAGTGATTTGCGGCCCTTTTGTCATGTCTGAGGACCGGCCGGCGGTGGTTGGTGGGGAATTTGGGGGCGGTTTGTCACCCTCGTGATCCGCGGCGCGGCGAGGCGATAGCTGACGGCCAGCCGGGGCAGCGATTCGGGATGCCGCGCCGCCGCTCCCGAAGCGCGCACGACGTTATGCGGATCGCTTCGGGGTGCGCGAACTCGCGCTGAATCAATGCGATACACGGAAAATCGCGGGTCCGCTGCCGAATCGCATCCCGAAATGCAGCTTTAGGGCGCTGGTAGTGTGCACCGGACAACTGGAAGATGCATTCCCGCGTATTGCGCGAACATGCTGCCGCGTATTAATCACAAATTAACGAATTACGGCTCCAAATCGCTTTCGACGATCATTAGGGGAGGAAATAGCGCGCTATCCGGCTGAAACGGGCCGGAAAGCGTCGATGGGTGATCTTTGTCTAGATAAACCAATTTCAGGCCGGGCGTTTGCTACGGTCTGGAGATCTTGCGCTCTCGCGAAGCTTGCGGCGCCGATCAGCAAGGATCTCACCGAGGGCGATGAGGGTCGCGGACGTGTCGTGCCGCACCGCCACCAGATCGCCGTAGATCCGGGCTGCCTCTTCGCCAAGGGTCCGGTCCGGAATAGCGGCCCCTTCGCCCTTATAGAGGGCGCGGATGGCATCAACGATGGTGCCCATGAGGTGCGGATCGACATCCGGTTCGGCCCGCTTAGGGCTGCCCAAGCCGGTAATCAGCCATGCGATGTCATAGCCGAGCGATCCTAGGCGTTCCATAACCCTTACATCGGGGGAGCTTTCTCCCCTCTCATACCTGCCATATGTGTTGAGGGATACCCCAAGAAGGGTAGCCATTTCCTGCTGCTGAACCCCTCTTTGGGTTCTGGCGTCCCGCAGTCGGTGCCCAAAGTCACCCGCCCCGCCGTCTCTCTTACTGATTCCCATTTCGCTTGCGCCACCATGAATCCCTAGGAAAACCGCCGAATTTGGCGGCCAACGCGCTATGCCTTTGTGAGAGCGGCGAAATCTGACATCCGGGACAAGGCACCATATATGAGATTCATGGTCCGACCATGAATCTCATATATGGCTTGAAAACCCAAAATTGGTGTGTCATGTCTATACGGGTGAAGTGATAAGACATGCGACCAACCACCTGACCTGTGATGAGACATATGACCCTCTCAGTACCAACCGACCCATACGAGCGGACCGCCTGGATCCTCATGCAGCTCAAGCTGAGGAACACCAGCTTGGCGGACATCGCACGCTCCAACGGTTGGAGCAAGAGCGTCGTCAGCCAGGCGCTGCGATCCCCCCTCTATCAACAAGAGGTCGCGATCGCCGAGGCGCTCGGGCTGAAGCCCGAGACACTATTTGTGGAACGCTATGACCGGACCGGTCGCCGCCGCCATGCCGTGAAGTCTAGCGGGCGTGCGACCGGGCGCAATGTCGAAGGTGCGCGCGCCCGTAGACATGCGGGGGCCGCATGAAGACGGGCCGGGCTGATCCACGGCAGCTATCGCTGGAGGGCGGCTTCTGGGAAATCCCGAAGCCGCCACGCCTACTGCCCGGCAGCTTGGCCTATGGCGACGAGCTGTGCGGCATCCTCGCACATGCCCTGAAGGAAACACCGCTCTCGCGGGCAGAAGTGGCCGCACGCATGAGTGATCTGGCCGCAGCCGATATCAGCGAGGCAACACTCAACGCCTGGACCGCCAAGTCCAAGGATCGCCACCGGTTCCCGATGGAATACGCGGCTGCGTTCGAAGTCGCGACTGACACTGTCGTGCTCCAGCATCTGCTGGCATCAAAGCGGGGCAGCCTGGTCCTGATTGGTCAAGAGGCACGCGATGCGCGGCTCGGGCAAGTAAGGCGGCGCATCGCTGCCTTGCGCGATGAGGAAAAGGCCCTCATGGGAGGTCGACGCAAATGACATCTCCCTGGATCACCGCCAACCAGATTGCGTCCGTTCTCGGTGTGCAAAAACGTGCGGTGAACCTCCGCGCGGTGCGCGGTGCTTGGCCTCACGCGGTGTCACAACAGGATGGCCGGCAGACGAAGCTGTTCGAGGTTGCGCGCCTCCCGGCCGAAATCCAGGACGAACTGGCCCGCCGCAGCCTCGCCGTCGCCGCGCCCGCCCCGGCGGACCTGCCGGCGGTCGCGGAACCGGTAGAGGCGCCATCGGCGGTCGCCGTGGCGGATTGGCAGCGGGCCTGCGCCGATGCTCGCGCGGCGCTGTTGGCCGAGATCGAGCGTCTGGCGGCCACCCACGGCACCGACCGGGCGATCCGGGCCATGGTGTCGGCGGCGGCCGGCGGGACGCTGGCGCCGGCGCTGGCAGCGCTGGTGCCGGTGGCTAATGCACGGTCGGGCGGGGCGGCGGGAAGCCGCGTGCTGTCGGAGCGGACCCTGAAGCGGTGGCGGGCGCGGCAGCGCGAGACCGGGTGGGTGGGGCTGCTGCCGAAGGCGGCGCCGGCGGCTCCGGAACCGGACTGGGCGCCACACCTCCTCAGTATATATAGGCGGCCGCCGGAGCGGCCCCTTACGGAGGTGTTGACGGATCTGCGGAGCGCACTGCCGGCCGACGTTGATATGCCGAGCTACGGTCAGGCTCGGAGCTATCTGGCGTCGCTGCCGCCGCAGGTTCGGGAGCGGGGGCGGATCGGGCAGAACGCCATGCTGGCGCTGATGGGTCATAAGCGGCGGTCGTCCGCCGGCATGTGGCCGATGGATCTGGTGACGGCCGATGGGCATACCTTCAAGAGCGCGACTCAGCATCCGATCACGGGCAACCCTTTCCGCGCGGAGCTTGTGTCGGTGATCGACGTTGCGACCCGGTACGGTGTCGGGTGGTCCGCTGGCCTGGCAGAGTCGACTTGGGTGGTGATGGATGCATACCGACATGCCGTCGAGCGCTGGGGTGTGCCGGCGGCGGTCTACACCGATAACGGCAGCGGATTTGTGGCTGAGGCGATCAGCGGTGAGGTCTTGGGCCTCTGGGCGCGATGCGGCACCCAGCCCGACACGTCGATCGGCGGACGGCCGCAGGCGCGCGGCAAGATCGAGCGGGCGCAGGCGACCTTGTGGGGGCCTGCCGAGCGGAAGCTGCCGACCTATGTCGGGCGAACCGCTGATCGAGACATCGTGAAGCGCGTCACGACCAAGATTGAGCGGGACATCAAGGACCGGGGCACATCGCGGCTGCTGATGTCGTGGACTGATGCCCTGGCGCACTTTGCAGCCGCGGTCGAGGCATACAACCACCGCCCCCACAGCGCGCTCAAACGGATCAGGGACGAGGTGACCGGCCGCACGCGGCATCAGACGCCAACCGAGGCTATGCGTGAGGCGATTGAGTCGGGTTGGACGCCGTCGACCCTGCCGGCGGACCTGCTTGAAGACCTGTTCAGGCCTTACGAAATCCGGCGGACCATCCGCGGTGAAGTGCGGCTGCCTTGGGGGCGGTATTACGACCACGCCCTTGTGCCCTATACGGGGCAGTCGGTGCGGGTCGGGTACGACATCCACGACGGCGACCGTGTGTGGGTGCGGGATGACGCCGGGCGGCTGATCTGTGTTGCTCAAAGGGACGCCAACGTCATACCGGACGTCCCCGAAAGCAAGCTTGAACACATCCGCGACCAGCGCGCCAAGCGCCGGTCCGATCTGAAACAGCAGCAGCTTGACGACATCGAAGTTGAGCGGCGCGGGATCGGGGTTGTCGTTGATGCGGCGCCGGCGCCGGTTGCGGCGGATCTGCCCAAGATCACCAGCATCCCGCGCCCGATCTCGGCGCCGAAACCGATAGAGGTGCCCGCCCTCTCGGCGGCGGCCGTCGAGTGGCAGCGGTCGGCGCAGGTGGTCGAGATCCGGCCGGGTGCCTCGGCGCCGGCGCCGGCCACGGAGGCCGAAGTCCGGTATGCGCGGGCGCGGGAGATCGAGCGGCGGGCGGAGGCAGGCGAGAGCCTGACCGATGGCGAAGCCGCTTGGCTGACGAAATACCGGACCAGGCCCGAATACCGGGTCAGGCGAGATCTTGAGGATCAGCGCGCGGCCATCCTGGCGCGCTGAAGTCGATACGGCCGGCTGCCCGGATGCACGGGTGACGGCAGGGCTGCGGGCAACACAACAACCATTAGTAGTTAATTAAGGACCAAAAGCATGCATACGGTTGCGCCTTTGACCAATGTGGCCCTTTTTAGGGAGCTTGCCGGGCGGCTTTGCGGGCGCCGCGGGCATCTGCCAGGCATCGGCGTTTTCTACGGCCCGTCGGGGTTCGGAAAGACCTGCTCTTCGACGTATGCGGCCAATGAATTCCAGGCGCATTACCTGGAACTCGGAAAACTCTGGACCACGAAAAAGTTCTTGCAGCACTTGGCGCGCGCCGTCGGCGCCCCCGCCCGCGGCACTACGGCTGATCTGCATCAGTCGGTGATCGAGGCCCTGGCGGCAGCGCCCGCCATGCTGATCATCGACGAAGCCGACCATGCGATCGCGCGGGGATATGACGAAGCCTTACGCGACATACACAACAAGACCGGCGCACCGGTCGTGTTGATTGGCGAAGAGTTGCTCCCGCAGGCCATGCGCCGAAACGAACGGCTACACAACAGGGTATTGGCCTGGGTGCCCGCCCAACCGGCCACCGCGGACGATGCTGAAGTCCTGGCGCGGCTCTATGCCCCCGATCTCGCGATAGCTCGCGATCTGACTGACCGCATCGTTACCCAGGCTGAGGGGCGGACCCGGCGGATCTGTGTCGGGATCGACGCGGTTCGCGACTGGGCTGAAGCCGAGGGCCTTGACGTGGTCGATGCCACCCGGTGGGGCGACCGGCCGCTGTGGGATGCGGCGCCGAGCAAGATGCGGAGGCTGTGATGGCGCGCCGCCCGATCAAGATCATGGCCGAACTGGCCGACGCCGACGTGCCGCGCGGCAACCAGGGCTATTGGCGCCTGATCCGCGAGGCGTGTCTTGCCCGCGGTGAGGTGACGGTCAGGGAGATCGACCAGGCCTGCAATACTCACCGGGCGACCATCGCCGGCTACGTGGCCCGGCTCGTCAAGGCCGGCATCCTGGTGCATGTGAGGGTGGATCACAACCGCGCTAACGTCTGGGCGCTCGCCGAAGGCGCAGATCCAGGGCCGATCGCACCTCCCGTGCGACGTGATGGCACCCGCTACAAGCGGGGGCTGGGGCGCGAGCAGATGTGGCGGACGATCGGCATCCACAAGCAGTTCAGGGCGCGCGATTTGGCCATCTGGGCCAGCACCGCCGAGGTGCGCGTGTCCGAGGCAGCAGCCGACGAGTATTGCCGGCTGCTGGCCGGGGCCGGTGTGCTGATCACCAACACCAAGCTGCGGCCGCATGTCTACCGGCTGCGCGAGGCGGCCATGACCGGGCCGCTGGCGCCGTCGGTGATCCAGCTTAGGGCGATCTATGACCGCAACACCGGTCAGGTGCTCGGCCGGCCGGTGGCGCGGGAGGTGGATGGCGGCCATGGGTAAGCGCGGGCCGAAGAAGGGCACCCCGCAGGCCGGCGCCGACCACCTCGGCACGGCCATGGCAGCCTGGGGTGGTGATCTGCCCGACTGGGTGCGGGCGCTGGCCGCGGCCGCCCAGTCCCGCACCGCGAACGCCGTGGCTTACGAGATCCGATACGACCCGATGGTCGTGCACCGGGTGCTGCGGCGGACCTATGACGGGTCGTATGACCGGGTCGAGGCGGCGGTCAGGGCGAAGGTCATCCAGGCGGTCGACTGCCCCGTCCTGGGGCGGATCGACGACCGGCGCTGCCAGCGCATCAGGACCGACCCGAAACCGCCGACGTCATCACACCTCGCGATCCAGGCGTGGCGCGCCTGCAAGACGTGCCTCTACGGGATCGCTCATCAGCAGGGAGGGCGGGACCGTGCTGTCCCATGACATCGACAACCTGGTGATGCATGCCGACTGGCTGGCGCGGCGCGGCCAGATGACAGACGAGGCCTGGGCCACCCTCGTGGCCCGGCTGAGGGCCTATGCCGAGGATGTATCACGCCTTGAGCGGCTGATCGTTCCGGGGGTGGCGCGGGAGGCCGAGGTCGAGGCAGCGCCGGCAAGGCCGGTCAACGTGATTCCCTTCCGGCGGCGCTGACCGCCGGCTTGAAACCGAGAGAGGAATGAGCATGGACACCGAAGATCAAACCGGGGCGGTCGACGACTACTGCACGCCGCTCGAATACGACAGGTCGCGGACGTGGGACAAGATCGTGGCCGGGGAGCTGCTGAGCGTGATTGGCGCCGATGACGACAAGGTCGTCTTGGCCAGCGACCCGATGCACGTCCAGGACGCATGGGGGCGTGAAGCCATCGCCGAGCTGCGGGCTGTCGCCGGCCGGGACATCCCCTATAGCCCGCCTCAGTGGGTGCGCGAGGGCGGCGCGGTGCTGGGCTGGGAGCCGACGCACTGCATGCCCCTCACCTATGCCGAGGCGGTGGAGCGCGGGTGCGCGCCGTGTTGGGTCAACACGAACAGTGGAGGCCTGTCATGACTGACGTCACCACGCCCGAGGGGTACATGAAGGACAGCAAAGGGCGGCTGGTGCCCCTTGACCTGGTCCGGCCGGCGGACAGCCTGGAAGATCAGGCGGTCCGCAAAATCCTTGGTTATGCCGAGGATTTGTCCGCGCAGATTGCGCGCTTCCGCGCGCACACCATGGACGATGTCGACGCTCTGGTCGACATCCTGCGGGAGCAATACGGCGCCAAGCCGGGCGGTCAGAAGGGGAACCTCACCCTGACATCATATGACGGCACCCAGAAGGTGCAGGTCGCGGTGTCGGACACAATTGCCTTCGGGCCGGAGTTGGAGGCGGCGCGGTCGCTTATCGACGAGTGCGTGTCTGAGTGGTCAGCGGATGCCGCGGCGCCGATCCGGGCCTTGGTCGAACACGCATTTGTGCCCGATCGGGCCGGCGTCGTGAACCGCGAAGCCCTGCTACGTCTGCGTAAGGTCGATATCGACGATGACCGATGGCGCCGGGCCATGACCGCGATCACCGACGCGATCCGCGTCCAGGGTTCCAAGACATACATCCGGCTCTATCGGCGCGACCGGCCGACGGACCGGTGGCGGATGGTTCCGATCGATATCGCGTCGGCCTGAGCCATGACCGACGATCCCGCCGCCATCATCGCCCGCCTTGAAGCCGTTGAGGCCCGCCTCGCGGCGCTCGAAGCCCCGCAACCCGCGCCACCGACCGATCCGGCCGGGCTCGTTGCGGCCGCGGAGCGCGAGGTGGTGGCGCTGATCGTCGGTCAGGTCGGGCGGGCGTGGATGCCGACACGGCTACGGGCCGCTGTGGAGCGGCTGCTGATCCTTAAGGGGATAGGAACGTGAAGAAAGCGAAGAAGGTGCAGGAAGTGAAGGCCGTGGCGATCCCGGTCCAGGCCCGGCTGTTGTGGCTCGGCGAGGCAATCAACGACTGTCTCAAGGTTGCGGAGCATGAGGGGAGCGCGCTGATCGTGTGCGCCACCGCGGCCGATGATGACAAGATCATGGTCCGGGGGCAGGCGGACGGCAGTCAAACTCTCATGATTGTTGAGATGATGATCCGGGCTGTGCGCGACAGCGCGGAGGCGCATGACAATCAACGGGTCGTGCGGCACCTCGTGGCGCCGTTGGCTAGTCTCCAGGCTGCCATGGACGCCCTGGGTGTGCCCCGCGGTCGCCGGCCGGCGGAGGCGCGCAATGTCATCAACTGATCTGGCCCGCATCCGCGCCCGCATCCAGGCCCTCAGGGCCATGACGGTTGACCGGGGATGCACGGAGGCGGAGGCCATCGCCGCTGCCGTGAAGGCCGCAGAACTGCTGTCCACCCATGGCCTGACGGAGGCTGAACTTGATACAGCCTTGGCCGAGGCGCTTGAGGTGGAGCTGGGGGGGCGGCGGTCGCCTCTGGATGACATTTGGCCGGTGGTCGCAATGTTCGCAGACTGCCGGGGCTACTTCGGCGGGGGCCATGGTCCGCGGACCTATGTGTATTTCGGCGAGCCCGGCTCGGTCCTGGTTGCCGAGTATGTCCACCAGGTGATCCGGCGGGCGGGCGGTGACGCGCTCGCCGCCTTCCGGGCGACGGCCGCGTACAGGCGGCGGCGGTCACCGCGGACCCGCGCCGCGGTCGCCAAGGCCTTTGCGGAGGGGTTCTCCAGCAGCGTCCGGGCGGCACTGCTGGAGGGCTTGTGGAGGCGCAAGGAGTTGGATTTCGGGGCTCCCGCAGAGGGATTTGCGCAGATCAAGGCTGGCCTCGCGCCCCTCGACGCCGAGATGGCGCGGCGCGGGATCGCCCTTCAGTCCATGCGGGCGCTGACGCCCGCGACCAAGACCGGTGTCCGTGGCCTGGGCGGCGCGCACGGCGCCGGGGCCAGGGCTGGTCGCGCCGTCCGTGTCGACGCGCCGCTCGAAGGGAGTGCGGCCCCGGCGGGTCTGTTGGGGGGGGCGCAGTGATGGCTGACTATCCCATCACGGTCCCTGCCCTGTGGGTCGAGGCGATGATGAGCGGCATCAAGACCCAGATCCGTCACCCATCTCCTCGGCCGCACAAGCCCGGCGACCGGCTCTGGGTCAAGGAGGCTCACGCGCTCCATCACGCCTACGGGCAGCGCCGCGCCGACGAACTGCGCTGGGGGCCCTGGCACGGTCTACCGATGGCGATCGCTCCGACCCTGGACCGCGTCTGCTACTACCGGCACGGTTTCGACCGGGCGGACCCGCCCCGATGGCGCCCCGGAACCTCAATGCCGCGCTGGGCAAGCCGGGCCACTCTTGTGGTCACGGACGTCCGAGCCCACCGCCTCTCCGAGATTGATGAGCGCGACATCATCGCCGAGGGCGTGCGCGTGATCAGGATGCCTTGCGACCTCGCAGATCGCTACGCCCTCGAACCCATGACGCCGGCAGAGGTGGCCGGGGGGCGGCCCGCCTACGTAATGCCGCAGATCGCCTATGCGGTCGCCTGGGACCGGATCTACGGCCGGCACGGGACGTGGGGCCGCCGCGCAAACCCGTGGGTGGTCGCGACCACCTTCAGCTATCGCGCTCACAACATCGACAAGGTGCCGTCATGACCACCGACGATGGTAGCGCCCGTGAAATCAGGATGGCGATCCGCGCGTGCGAAGCGGACCTGCGGGCCGCGGAGGGGCGCGTCCGCAGCGCGCGGGACCGCCTCGCAAAGGCGAGGTGGTGGCGCGATGGCGCCATTGCCCGCCTGGAGGGGGCGAGGGACGCAATGAGCGATCAGGAGGACGGCGCATGACCATACCGACCTACATCACGATCCTGGACCGTGCCGCCGACGACCTGGCGCAAGTCGTGGATGACCTGGATCAGGCTGCCCGGCAGGCGCCGGAAGGCCGGCGCCTGGCGATCGCTGCCCGGAGTGTCAGGGCGCATGAACTGGCCACCAGTCTGCGGCGCATGGCGTCGGTAGCCCCTGAAGAGGGAGAGCCATGACATGCCCGACATCACCTCGGCGGTCTCCACCTACCTCGCAGCCCAGGATGCCGCCCTTGACGCGGCATCCGATTGGGACAAGGCGCGCATCGCGGCGATGCGCGCCCAAAAGACGCACATCGCCGCACAGGCGCGCCGGCGGCGGGCGCGGGCGCAGCTCATGGCGCTGGCCCGGATGGAGGGCGGCAATGCCTGATCTCGCGCGGTATGCCGTCACGATCCCCTATGGCGCACTGCCAGCCTATCTCGACGCGGGTTGGCAGGTGCTCGCCGACGGGCCTCTGGCGGTAACCGTGGTCACCGACGTGCCCGAGGGGATGCCGGCCGACCGGGTATCGGACCTGGACACGTCAGACCTCAGGGCCGCCGTCGCGGCGGCCCTGAGGGCAGCAAGGGGCTTGGACAATGAAGCGAATGGATGAGCGCACGAAACGACTGCGCACCGTCCGGGCCGCGGCGCGGGAGCTGGGCCTGTCAGACGAGGGGCTCCGCGACATCTACGCCCGGACGATCGGCAGCCGGTCAGCCTCGGCCGCATCGGCTGCCGACCTGGGGCGGGTGCTTGATGCCCTGAAGGCCGCCGGGTGGCGCACGAAGGTCCGCGCGCGCAAAGGTGATCGGCGGCAGCTAAACACCCCAATGGGCGCCAAGGTCCGGGTGCTCTGGGTAGCGGCCTGGAACCTCGGTATTGCCTATGACCCGACCGAAACCGGCTTAGGGACATGGATAGAGAGGCAGACGGGCATAAGCGCCATGAACTGGCTGGATGTCCGCCAGACGTCAGCCGTGATCGAAGCCCTGAAGTCGTGGATCGCGCGGGAGGGGTGGGTCATATGGCCGCCTGCACGGGCGGGTGCGCTGGAAGCCAAGCGAGCGGTGATCGAGGCACAGCTTAGCCATCTCCGCGCCGCCATGAGGCCCGATCTCGACCTGAGCAGGATGGGCGCCGCAGAGCTGGATGCGGTCAGCGCAGACCTTGGCATTGAGATCAGGCGCATGAAGGCCGCGTCATGACGCGGGCGCCCGGGGCTCCGCGCCCTGGAAACTGAGAGAGGTGATCCACATGGCCGGCACCTGGACGCTGCACCCCGAGACGCTGCCCGGCATCCTGGCTGACATCGCCAAGATCGTCGGTGTCGACGCGGCCCTGCGGCTGGCCGAAGCCCATGGCGGTACGCGCCTCTACATCCCTCAGGATGTCCAGGCGGGCCACGAGCTGGCCCGGGTGCTCGGCGTCCAGGGGGCGAAGCTGGTCTGCCGGTCGCCGCTCGGGGGCGACACCCACGCCGTGCCATCGGCGGTGCCGCTGATCCGCGCCATCCGCGCGCGCCGGCTGCGCGCGGAAGGCTGGTCCCATGGCCGCATCGCCCGCGAACTCGGGATCACGGAGACCCATGCCGGCCGCCTGACCGCCGGCATCGCCCGTGGCAATGGCGGACCGGAGGATGCCGAGGCGCCGACCGTCTGCCCGACCTGCGGCCGTGCGCATCGCCGCCGGCAGCCGCGACAGGATGACCGGCAGATGGCCCTGCCGATCGGACATCCGTCAGCCTGACCGCGCCGCCGCGCGCCCGCGAAAATGGCGGGCATGGAACAGCTCCTCCCGACCGCCGGCCCCGGCGGCACTTCGCTCGACGGCCGCCGTGTGGCGGCTGTCGAGCGGCTCTTGTCCCGCGAGGGGAGGTTGGCGGATGACCCCGCCGACCCTGGCGGCATTACCAACTATGGCGTGTCGATCAGGTATCTCAAGCGGCTCAGCGCCGCGGACCGCCGCAAGCTTGCCCAAGCCGGCCTGGCCATCCCGTCGCAGGTGACGGCCGACACCATCCGCAACCTGATGCGGTCTGACGCCACCATCATCTATAGCGTGCTGTGGTGGGACGCGCTCGAATATGGCGCGCTGCCCGATCCGATCGCAGCCAAGACACTCGACCTCGCGGTCAATATGGGGCCGGTCCAGGGGCACCGGCTGGTGCAGCGCGCGTGTCGCGCCCATGGCCGCAAGATCGCCGATGATGGAGATCTTGGCCCGATCTCGCGCGACACGATCGCGGCAATCGGCCCCGACCTCATCCACGCCATCCGATCCGAGGCCGCCGGCTATTACCGGCTGCTGGCCGCGACCACGCAGTTCGGGGGTCGGTTTTTGGGCGGTTGGTTGGCCCGCGCCTATGACGAGGACGCATGACCATGTCGATGACCCGCATCCTGACCATCGTTGGCCTGACAACGATCATCGGCACGGCCGCCCATGCGGCGGACGGCGGCGCCGGCGCGGCCGGCCTGAACATCGCCATCGACGGCATCCTCGGCGCGGTCGGCGTGGTGGTCGGCGGGCTGGCCGTGCGCCTGATCCACCGGGCTCTGGGCTATCTGGGGCTGGCGGAGGATGCTCGCGTCCGCCAGTACCTCGAACAGGCCACTGTCAGCGCGATCGACTATGCCGTCCGGCAGGCGGGCGCCGGGACGCGCGGCGCCGTGCGGGATATGCAGCATCAAGTCATTGATATGGCCGTCAATTATCTCCAGCGCCGGGTGCCGGATGCTCTGTCGCGCTTTGATCTGGTGGACGTCGACCTGCGCGACTATGTCGCCGCGCGTCTGGGGCGCGCTGTCGATGGCTGACGATGCCGACATCGCGGCGGTGCGGGTGGAGGCGGCGATCGGCGACGCGATCGCCCGCCACCTCGCCCGGCCGCGCTCCACTGGCCGGCTGACATGCCGGGTCTGCGGCGGCCTGATCCCGGCCGATCGGCGGGCCGTGCTGCCGGGCGTCAGCGCCTGCGTTGACTGCGCGCGGCGTGAAGAGAGGGAGGCCAGCCCGTGCCGGAGATCCTGAAGGACTGGTGGCCGGCGCTATCGCTGGCGATGCTCGTCGGGTCGCCCCTGGTGCTATCGGCCATGTCCTGGGCGGTCCGGCGCGGACTGGCCAGTCAGGATGATCTGAGGGCGGCTCTATCCCCGCTGACCAGCGAGGTCGCCGAACTCAAGACGCGCACGCAGAGACTCGAGGGCGAGGTGCAGCATCTCCCGACGGCAGATGACATCGCCGAACTGCGCGAGGCCTTAGCCCGCATGGAGGGGTCCGTGAAGACGGTGGCCTCCGGACAGGAGGCCCAGCGCCAGGCCCTCACGCGCATTGAGGACTACCTACTGCGGGATCGAAAATGACCGAAACCATCACCGGATTTGCCTCGGCGGTCGCTGGTAGCCGCCGACTCGCGATGCTCAGGGCACTCATTGAAGCCGAGGGCACCGCGAATGAGAGCGTGATTAAAACCTGCCTCCAGTCGCTGGGGTTCGGCGGCCGGCAACTGGGCGATATCCGATCGGATATCGATCACCTTGAGCGGGCGGGCATGGTCCGCACGTCATGGTATGAAGGCCGTGTGATGGTCGCCGCGATCACTGCACGTGGCGTCGCCTACACCCGCCGCGAAGTCGAGCCGGTGCCTGGCATCGACTATCCGTCGATCGGCGGCTGACGCATGGCCCGCCCGTCGAAGATCGATCGGTTGCCGGAGGAGGTGCGCGAGGCGATCGGCGATCTCCGCCGTCAGGGTCGGACGATCGACGAGATCCTGTCGCACCTGCGCACGCTCGGCGTCGACGACGTGTCGCGCAGTGGCCTGGGCACTCATATCCAGCGTATCGACCGCATCGGTGCCCGCATGCGCGAGCAGCGGGCGATTGCCGTTGCCCTGGCGGATCAGATCGGCGATCAGCCGGATAAGTTGGCCGCCCTCAATGTCGAGCTGGTCCATGCGGCCGCCTTTAAGCTGGCAACGGCGGAGGACGACGAGGAAGGGACCCATCTGGACGTCGACGATGTCGCGACGCTGTCGGCGACCCTGCGAAACCTCGCCCAGGCGCGCAAGCTGGAGGGTGATCGGCTGGTGGTGGCCGAGCGTCGGGCAGCCGATAAGGCGCGCCGCGAAGCAGCCGACCGCGCCGGCGCCGCGGCCAAGGCTCGGGGCCTCACTCCGGATACGGCCGCGTTCATCCGCGAGCAAATCCTAGGAGTGACGTGACATGACGCCGGCGCTGGCTCAATCCCTCCCGCCAGAGTTGGTCGGGATGCCGCTTAAGGGCGTGCTGCTGGACTATCAGGTGGCGGCGTTCCAGCAGGCCGATACCTGTGCGCTGCTCGTGATCGAGAAGAGCCGTCATATCGGTCTGACCTGGGGCATCGCGGCTCGTGCCGCCCTGATATCCGCGTCGCAGCGGAACGCGGGCGGCATGGATACCCTTTACATGGGCTTCGACCGTGACATGGCGCGGGAGTTCATCGACTCGGTCGCGATGTGGTCGACGGCTTATGCCCCGGTGGGTGCGCAAGCTGAGGTCGAGGAATTCGTGTATTACGACCAGAAGGACGGGGAAGAGACCCGCAGCATCCAGGCATTCAGGATCCGGTACGCCTCGGGCTATGAGGTTGTCGCGCTGTCGAGTGTCCCGCGTGCGCTGCGTGACCGGCAGGGTCTCGTGATCCTCGACGAAGCGGCCTTCATGAGTAACCTCGCTGAAGTCCTTAAGTCCGCGCTGGCCCTGACCATGTGGGGTGGCCGCGTGATCGTGATCTCGACCCATGACGGCGCCGACAACGAGTTCAACCAGCTCGTCACGGAGATTCGTGAGGGCCGCCGGCCGGGGGCGGCAGTGCTGCGCATCACATTCGAGGACGCGTTGCAGGCAGGGCTCTGGGAGCGCATCAAGCTCACCCGGCCATCCACGCCGCCGAAGGAAGAGTGGATCGCGTCTGTGCTCGGGCTCTATGGCGATGCGGCGGACGAGGAGCTGCACGTCATCCCGCGCGCCGGCTGCGGCGCCTATACTCCGGATACGGCCGCCTTCATCCGCGAGCAAATCCTGGGCGTGACGTGACATGACGCCGGCGCTGGCTCAATCCCTCCTGCCAGAGTTGGTCGGGATGCCGCTTAAGGGCCTGCTGCTGGATTATCAGGTGGCGGCGTTCCAGCAGGCCGATACCTGCGCGCTGCTCGTGATCGAGAAGAGCCGTCGTATCGGTCTGACCTGGGGCATCGCGGCTCGTGCCGCCCTGATATCCGCGTCGCAGCGGAACGCGGGCGGCATGGATACCCTTTACATGGGCTTCGACCGTGACATGGCGCGGGAGTTCATCGACACAGTCGCGATGTGGTCGACGGCTTATGCCCTGGTGGGCGCACAAGCTGAGGTTGAAGAATTCGTATATTACGACCAGAAGGACGGTGAAGAGACCCGCAGCATCCAGGCATTCAGGATCCGGTACGCCTCGGGCTATGAGGTTGTCGCGCTGTCGAGTGTCCCGCGTGCGCTGCGTGGCCGGCAGGGTCTCGTGATCCTCGACGAAGCGGCCTTCATGAGTAACCTCACTGAAGTCCTTAAGTCCGCGCTGGCCCTGACCATGTGGGGTGGCCGCGTGATCGTGATCTCGACCCATGACGGCGCCGACAACGAGTTCAACCAGCTCGTCACGGAGATCCGTGAGGGCCGCCGGCCGGGGGCGGCAGTGCTGCGCATCACATTCGAGGACGCGTTGCAGGCAGGGCTCTGGGAGCGCATCAAGCTCACCCGGCCATCCACGCCGCCGAAGGAAGAGTGGATCGCGTCTGTGCTCGGGCTCTATGGCGATGCGGCGGACGAGGAGCTGCACGTCATCCCGCGCGCCGGCGGCGGCGCCTACTTCAGGGCGGCCCTGATCGCCGAATGCCGCGATGCCGATGTCCCCGTGATCCGCTGGACGGCGCCCGACGACATCCTGTCGGCCGAGAGGCGAGAGGAGCATCTCAACGCCATCATCGACGACTGGATCCTGGACCAGCTGGAGCCGCTGATCGCGGCGCTGCCGCCGACGGCCAGGCGGTCGGTGGTGGGGCTCGACTTCGGCCGCACGATCGACGCGACCTGCATCTGGTTGCTGGTGGAAGGCGGCAATCGGTGGCTGACGCCGGCCGTGATCGAGCTGCGCAACGTGCCGTTTCGCGGCCAGGAACGGATACTGGCGTGGCTCGGTCGCCGTCTACCGCGGCTGCACCACATGGCCTTGGATGCCACCGGCAACGGCGCGGCGCTGGCCGAGGCGATGACGCTGGAATTCGGGCGGCCGCGCGTCTCCGAGGTGAAGATCTCGACCGATTGGTATCGCCAGACGATGCCGCTCTGCAAGGCGGCACTGGAACGCGAGGCGCTGCCGGTGCCCGCCGATCCGGATGTTGAGGCCGATTTCCGGGCGATCGAACTGGTCCGGGGCGTGCCGCAGGTCGGAAGTCGCCGGACGAAAGGCAAGGATGGCCTGCCGCGGCACGGCGACACCGTGATCGCCTGCGCTCTTGCGGTCTATGCCCGCGCGCAGGATGGCGGCCCCACCGACGCAGGCCGCTCCGTTGAAGACCTCGCCGACGCCGGCCCCGGCATCGATCGCGACCGCGACGCCCCCCTCGACGACTACCGCGGCAGCCTCGGCGGTAGCCTTGATGACTACCGGAGGATGTGATGGCTCCAAAAATTACTACCGCAGAGATCGCGGCTCCGGAGACTGACCCCTGGGTGCAGATGTACACGGGGGTGCTGGCGCCGCAGGATCCGACTTTAGCCCGGCGCGGCGGCACTCAAGGGGTAGCTCTCTATGACGAGCTGCTCATCGACCCGCTCATCATGGCACTCCTCGAAAAGCGGACACTGGGAGTGACGAGCCGAGAGTGGCGCGTGGATCGGGCGAGCGACGCGCGGGCCGACCGGTCGACCGCTCTGGCCGTGGAGGTGCAGTTCCGTGCCATGAACCACGACCAAGCGACGAAGGGTCTGATCGCCGGCGCGGTCGTCAAGGGGCACGCGATCGGAGAGGTGATGTGGGCCCGGCGCGACAGCATGTTTGTCGCCGACCGGATCAAGGTGCGCAATCAGAGGCGCTGGCGATTTGCCGCGGACGGATCGCCCCGTCTGCTCACCCGAGGCAATATGCTCACCGGCATCGCCGTACCTGACCGGAAGATCATCGTCCATCGCCACCAGATCCATGGCCATGATGATGACCCGTACGGATCGGGGATCGGGAGTTCACTGTACTGGCCGGCTTGGATGAAGCGCGTCACGCTCGCGGCCTGGGTGCAAGCCGTCGAGCGCTATGCGGACCCAATGAAGGTTGCCACTTACGATGGCAACATGGACGAGAAGACCCAGGACCAGCTGCTGCGAAAGCTGATGGGTCTCGTCCGGGGTGGCGCGATGGTGCTGCCCCGGTCGGTAGAGGTCGCGCTCCACAAGGCGGAGGCGGGTGACTACGAGCCGCTGCTGCGATACCTCGACGAGATGATCACCATCGCGATCCTCGGCGAGACGCTGACCACGTCGGCAGGGGATCACGGGGCGCGGGCGCTGGGTGATGTTCACAACGAGATCCGGACGCTGTTGGCCAAAGCCGACGCCGATCTCATCTGCCAAACGTTTAACGAGACGATGGTGCGGTGGATTGTCGATGCCAACGCCCTGCCGATCAAGGCGGGGTATCCACAGGTCTGGCGCGACTTCAGCGAGCCGGAAGATCTCAATCAGCTCTCCCAGAGGGATGAACGGCTTGACCAGATGGGATTCCGCCCAACCGCGCAATACATCGCCGAGACCTATGGCGGCGACCGCATCGACACCAAGACCGCCCCGCCCGCAGCCGCCCCGCCGCCCGCCTCACCCGATCCGGCCTTTGCGGAGGCAGCCGCAATCCCGGTCGACCGCGTGCCCGACGTGCTGGTGTCGCGGGCCTTGGCCGAGACCGCGCCCGCCCGCGCCCGGATGATCGACCGCCTCCGTGAGATCTGGATGTCGGCCGGGTCTTATGATGAGCTGATCCGGCTGCTGCTCCAGGCATCGCCGGACCTGGACGTCTCCGACGTCGCGTCGGTGCTGGCTGACGCGCTGGCGGCGGCTGATGTGATCGGCAGGTCAGGAGCGGCAGATGGCGATTGAGGCGGTAGACGTCCCCTTCCGGGAGGCGATCGAACACCACAAGGCGAAGGTGTCGATCCCCACAGAGGCCTGGACTGACCTCTATGGGGCGGCTCACGCGCGGGCCTTCACGGTCGCGGGTGCTGCCCGGGATGCCCTCCTCGGCGACCTCAGGATCGCCGTTGAAAAGGCCATCGTGCAGGGCGTCTCGTTCAATGAGTTCCAGAAGGACTTTGATGCAGCTGTCGAGCGTCATGGCTGGTCCCACACAGGCACCCGCGAATGGCGCGCCCGGTTGATCTACCAGACCAACATCCAGACGGCCTATCAGGCCGGCCGGTGGGCGCAGATCATGGATCCGGGCATCGTCCGGATGCGGCCGCATCTGCGGTACAGGCACTCGGGCTCGAAGCACCCAAGACCTGAACATCTAGCCTGGAACAACCTCGTCCTGCCGCGGGATGATCCGTTCTGGAAAACCCACTACCCACCCAATGGATGGGGCTGTGGCTGTTGGGCAGAACCGATCACAGATCGCCAGTTGGCCCAGCTCGAAGCCGACCCGAAGAACCAGGTCAAGCGCGAGGCGCCCCAGGACGGCACTTACACCTGGACCGACCCTCGCACCGGCGATCGCCGCGAGATCCCGCGCGGGATCGATCCCGGCTGGGATTACAACGTCGGCGAGGCCAGTCGGGGGATCGTGCCCCCTGAACTCAACCAACCGCTGCCCGATTATGGCGAGCCGTCGACGTTGCCCGATCTGCCGCCGCTGCCGCCGATCAGGCCGGTGGACCCGGCACGGTTACTCCCCGAAGGACTGTCGGAAGACGAATACGTCGACCGTTTCCTTGCCGAATTTGGGGCGAGCCAGCGCCTTGGCCGCGAACATCGCGACCCGTCCGGTGGGGTGGTCCTGATCGACCGTGAGCTGTTCGTGCAGCGAGACCCGTCCGGCGCCGAGGTGGCCCTGAAGGCGACCAAGCGCGGCCGCGAGCGCTATCTGCTGCTGCTGGCAGATGCGATCCGGGATCCGGATGAGATCTGGGTGGACTGGGCGGGCACCGCGTCCGGAACGCCAGCCCTGCGGCGGACCTATCTGCGCCGCGCCGGGCTGCCCGACGGGCGAGAACTGTTCGCGTATTTTTCGTGGGCGGCGCGGGGCTGGGAAGGCGTCACCGCCTATGACACCAAGGGCAGCTATCTGGCCCGCCAGCGACGCGGGGCGCTGCTCTACCGCCGGCCGAACCTGCCGGATGAACCCGATCCGCCGACAGAGTAAGGGCGGATCCGGCCGACCGGACCCGCCCGCATCGCGCGACCTACCGAGGGCGTCGGCGCCTCAGCCGCCCGACAGGGTGATGATGGGGGTGCCGCCCCGAAACCGCAAGAGGGCCAATCATGTCCGGCGCCGGCCTGAGCATCACTGACCAGCTATCAGGCGCGCTACAGGCGTTGGTGCGTGGGCTGGATCAGCCGGACAGCTTGATCACCAACATCGGTGTCTTGCTGGTCCAGTCGACCAAGGATCGGTTCCTGGCTGGCCAGGGGCCGGACGGCATCCCATGGGCGCCCCTGAACCCACTCTACGCCGCCACGAAGAAGGGGCCGGGTATCCTGCGTGAGGCGGGGGCGTTTGGCGGGCTTATGTCCACCATTGTGTGGCAGCGCGACGGCGCCACCGCCCTGATTGTCGGGACGAACCGGATCTATGCGGCCGCGCACCAGTTCGGGGCGGTCATCGTGCCGAAGACGGCAGCGGCCCTCGTGTTCGGGCTGGGCGAAGAGCTGATCCACGCGCAGTCGGTCACGATCCCGGCGCGCGAATTCCTTGGTGTAAGCGAGACCGATCAGGAAGGCATGATCCACCTCGCGACTGACTATGTGGCGAGCCTTGCCGGGCAACGGCCAGCCTGATCAATCCGTGATCAGCCGCACCAGGGCCAGGGCCTCTCGGCGCACGGACGGCGCGGCAAGCATGGGGTCGCCCCGCTCAATGGCGCTGGTCAGGGACACGCGCTCAATGGCAAGGATGTGTATCGGGCGCAGGACCGTGCGGCCGGCTTCAATGTCAATGATGGCATTGCGGCTGACGCCCATGCGGGCGCCCAGATCGGCCTGGGTCAAGGATAGGTGCTTGCGCAGGGCCGCGAAATCGGTAGCGTTCATCTTGCTCTCTCCGGGCTGCGGTGGCAGGATTGCGGGGAGCGGTGCCGAGAGCCACCTCGGCACCGCCCTCCGGTTATCGGCTGATGGCGATCAGGAAACGCCACTTGCCGATCCGGACCTTGAGGTAGAGCTTGATGCTCATGGGATATCCCCTCTTGGTCCTTGCGTCAGGCATCATTGCCTGACAAGAACATGATGCCAAGAAACCGTGCATTCGTCAATAAGGAATGCGCGGTTTCTTTGCTTTTTAACCCAAATTCCTGCCGACCTGCCACGGGCGTTTCATGTCGACCGCAGGGTAGCCGCCCCCGATGCCGCGAAGATGAGCGCGTATCGGGGCTCAGGAAGGCCCTGAGGCGATTGCTGGCGTGGCGGGCCTCTCTCATGCTCTGAAAAGACTTTCCCCTGTAAGGGCCATCCAGGTGGCGATATGAATATCAGCCAATATCGGCTGTGATGGCGACGCGGCCGGATAGGGTCTGGCCACCGGGGCGATGATGAGGGGCGGCATCTGCGGGCGCCGCCTCTTGCTGCTTCCGGGGGGGGGCATGAGACATCCGTCCCCCTGATATAGGGCACTGCATCCGGGTGATGATCCCGGTCATGCATTCCATCGAGATCATGCGAGCCGGATCCCACACCCCTCACACCGGGGGCGGTCCCCTGACCTACACGGCAGCGGACCTCGCGGACATCGCGGCCGCCTACACCCCTGCCATATCTGCCGCACCGTTGGTGATCGGTCACCCGCGCACGAACGATCCTGCCTGGGGTTGGGTGCGTGGCCTTCGCGTCGACGGCGACCGGCTGATCGCCGACATCCACGACGTCGATCCGGCCTTCGCTGAACTGGTGGCGGCCGGCCGGTATCGGACCCGATCCGTATCGCTCTACGCCCCTGACAGCCCGGCGAACCCGACGCCGGGCCGCTGGTATCTGCGGCATGTCGGCTGGCTGGGCGCGACGCCACCGGCGATCAAGGGGCTGGCACAGGTCGCTTTTGCGGGCGGCGGCGAGGACTGTGTTGAGTTCGCGGGCGACGCTCAAGCCCAGGCCCGCAGCCAAGGCGTCGCACGGACACTCCGCCGGCTGCGCGAGTGGCTCAGGACGGCCGACCAGATCATCTCGGCCGATGAGGCGGCACCCGCCGCCGCCGCTGCCGATTTTGCAGACCCATCAGACAGGGAGGGCGACATGCCCGACGTTCAGCCCGCCGCCGCCGCCCAGACGGCGGCGGCGGAGGAGCGCCTCCGTGCCATTGAGGCGCGTGAGGCACAGATCGCGGCCCGTGAGGCCGCGGCCATCCAGGCCGAGCGGGATGCGGCTGCCCGCCTCCGGAGCCAGCGTATCGCCGACGACAAGGCGGCTGTGGCGGCCGCGGTGGAGGCTGGCCGGCTCCCGCAGTCCCTCGCACCCCGCGCCGAGGCGGTGTTCGCGGAGCTGGCCGCGGCGGATGGTGCTGTGGAGTTCGCGGAGGGGGGTGCCGTCGTGCAGGCGACGGCGCGTCAGGCGCTGCGCGATCTGATCATGCGGCTCCCCCTGCCGGTCGAGACGCGGGAGCTGGCCGACCCGGCGACGGCGCCGGGGCCATCGTTCGGCGAAGCCACAGATCCGCGGGATGTTGCGGAAATGATCCGCGCCGAAATCGCCGCGGCGACGGCGCAGGGGCGCAGCCTCTCGCACGCCGACGCCGTGGCCAACCTGCGTCGTCGGGGGGGTGTCTGAAATGTCCACCGCCAAGATCATCAAGGCCTACACGGCCCAGGTCGACCTGGGCCACGGCCGCGCCGTGAAGCCCGGCGCCACCGACGGCACCGTCACCATCGCCGGCGCCGCCGACCGCGCCATTGGCGTCACCGACTGCCCCGGGGGCATCACCGCCGGCGAGGTGGTCGACGTCGTGCATCTCGGGATCACCGACATGGTGATCGGCGATGGCCCCGGCGGCGCCGGAACCACGTCGGCGGCCGGCATGCCGCTCCGCGCGCTGGCGGCCGGCGCCGTCGGCCAGACGCCATCCACCGCCGACACGTCCTATTGGACTGTGGGTTGGCCCACCGTGACATCGTCGCCCGGTGACATCGTGCCCTGCATGGTGCTCCCCGGTCGCGTGACATTCTGAGTCTGAGGGGGATAAACTGTGGCTGGTCAGCCCTTTACCATCTCGCCGGCCCTGACCGGTATATCGCTTGCCTACACCAACGGGGCCTATATCGCCGATCAGGTGATGCCGCGCCTCTCGCCGTTCGCTCAATCGGTCTATAAGTTTTTGCGCTACGACTTCGCGCAGGGTTTGACCGTTCCGGAGACCCGGGTCGGGCGCAAATCGGCGCCGGCGGAGGTCGAGTTCGGCGTCACGGAGGACAGCGGGCAGACGCAGCCTTATGGTCTCGACGATCCCGTGCCCTCGACCGACACACGCGACGCGCCGGCCGGGTATGACCCGGTGGACAGGGCCACCACCGGGCTCACAGATCTGCTTCTGCTGGCGCGAGAGCGGCGCGTGGCCACCATCGCGCAATCGGCTGCCACTTATCCGGCCGGGCACGTGGAAACCCTGTCCGGCACCGACAAGTGGTCGGATGATGCGAGTGACCCGATCGGCCAGATCTCTGATGCCATGGACGCAATGCCCATGCGCCCGTCGCTGCTGGTCCTCGGCCGGCCGGCATGGTCTGCCCTCCGGCGACACCCGGCGATCGTCTCGGCGGTCAATCGGTCGAGTGGCGACAAGGGCCGCGCCACCGTGGCGGAAGCGGCGGAGCTGCTCGAAGTCGACCGGATCGTCATCGGCGAGAGCTGGATCAATGCGGCCCGCCGCGGGCAGACCCCCGAGAGGGTGAGGGTCTGGGGGGCGCATGCATCACTGCTCTATCAGCCCGCCGGCGGCATCTCCATGGTGCAGGACATCACCTGGGGGTGGACCGCGCAGACCGCCGCGCCGGGCATGCCCGGGGTCGCCCGGTTCGCGGGCACGATGCCGGACTCATCGATCGGCGTGCACGGCGGGACGCGTGTTCGCGTGGGCGAGGAGGTCGAGGAGCGGGTCGTCGCCCCCGATCTGGGCTATCTGTTCAGGGATGTCGTGTGATGCTCGGCGATGTCGTATTGACCGGCACCTGCCTCCGGCGCAATGGCACGCGATATGCTGCGGGCGAGCGGGTCGAGGGACTGCCGGAGGGGCTCGCGAGGCGCCTGGTCCTGGACGGGCTCGCGGTTACGACCGGCCCCCTCCGGGTGCCGGACGAAGGGCCGGAGCTGAAGCCCAAGACCAAAGCCAGCTGGGCGAAACCGACAGAGGGGGGCGACGCATGAACCCCCTCACCCGCGCCGTCGACCGCATCACCGCGCACCCCGACGCCTCACCCGACGCGGCCGCTGAGGCCGCGATCCTCGCGGCAGCCGCCGTGGTCTGGGACCGTATTCAGGGTCTGCCCGCCGGCCCGTGCCGGACCCTGGCCCAGCGCAGCCTGGAGACGGCCGCCTATTGGGCATCGCGCGCGATCGAGGAGGGGCCATCGTGTATGCCACCCTCGACGACCTGATCGCACGGGCCGGCGACGAGATCCGCCAGTTGGCGGATCGCGACCGGGACGGCACCCCCGATCCGGAGGTGATCAGCGCGGCGCTGACCGATGCCGCGCAGACCATCGACGCTTATCTGGCTGTCAGGTATGTGGTTCCGCTGGCGGTCCCGCCGCCGGCGATGGTGCAGGGGTGGGCGACGTCGATCGCCCGATATCGACTGCACCGCAATGGTCCGCCCGACCATGTGGTCGCGGACTACAAGGACGCCCTGCGCCAGCTCGCTGACGCATCCGCCGGCCGGCTGCTGTTGACCGGTGTCGACGGGGTATCGGCGCCGGTCTCCGATGCGACGGGCGGCGTGCATGTCGCAAGTGATGACCCGGTGTTCGGGGCGCCGGGCGCGCTGGACGGCTGGCGGTGATCCGTCTGGCCATACAGGTCCGCGATCGACTGCGGGCCGCAGCAATGCCGCCCCTTGCAGCGGTCGAGGGTATCGCGGAGCTGAAGGCCATCGAAAAGGGCATACAGCCCGACAGCGGGGCCGCATTTGTGGCGCCGCACGGCGACATCCCGCGCCCGAACGTCACAATCGGGGGTCATCGGCAGCAGTGCGAGGCCTCGATCCTCGTGGCCCTGGTTGTGCGGTCGTATGTCGATGGGACCGGGACGGATGGTCTGGTGCTGATGGACGGATACGTCGCTGCGGTCTGGGCGGCGCTGGTCGGCTGGACGCCTGATCCCGCCCTGTATCCACCCCTCAACTACGCCGGGATGATGGGCTCAACCTTGGGCGATGCCGGCGACTATTGGCTCATATCCCGCTGGACCACTACCCGCTTCATCACAGGAGGCTGAGTTGGATATCCCCTGGCCCACCGCGGGCGGAAGTTACCTGCGCGACCCGACGAGCGGGGCGCTGACCCGCATCGACGCCCCGTCAGTCACGCCGGCGACGCGACGATCGCCGGCCCCTGAACCACTGCCGGTGGCCGAGGTGCCGGTGGTCACGGAGGCGGCCGCTGAGCCGCTCACCAGCAAGCGCCCCGCGAAGGCGAAGGAGTAAGGACATGGCCCGATACCAATGGCGCCGCCAATTGCTGATGGCGGCGCCCGAAGTGACCTACGGCACTCCCGCGTCCGTGGCGTATGCCACGGACGTCATGACAGTGGAAAACCTCGCGATTACCCCGGTCGAAGGGACCGAGATCAACCGCAACCTCGACCTGGGGCGCAACTCCAGCGTCGTGACCCACCTGGTCGGCAAGTACGCGCAGATCGTCTGCGATGTGCCGCTCGTCGGCTCCGGAACGCTGGGTGTGGCGCCGTATTACAGGTCGCTGCTGTTGGCGTGCGGCATGGCGGAGACCATCGTCGCGGATACATCGGTAACCTACACGCCGATCGACGATGACGTGCCGAGCTGCACTCTCTCCGCCAGGATCGAGGGCGCACTCCAGACGATCGCTGGCGTGCGGGGCACATGGGAGGTCCAGATGCAGGTGCCGGGCATCCCGTACCTCCGGTGCACGATGCTGGGCCTGTATGCCGGACCGACGCATAGCGCCATGCCCGCCGGCTTCCCCACGCTCGGTCACCCGGCCCCGATCCCGGTGAGCGCGCCGGCCACCGGGTTCACGCTGGCCGGTCAGGGCCTTAACGCGACCAATATCCAGGTCGCACTCGGCAACACCACCTCCTATTACGAGAGCACTGCGCTGCGGGAGGTGCGGATAGCCGACCGCAACCCGACCGCCACCGTGACAGCCGAGGCCGACCTCAGCGTCAACAACTGGTTCGCACGAGCGGACGCGGAGGAGTTGCTGACCGTGTCGCTCACACACGGTTCTGGCGCTCACCGCGTGGCGGTGACGTCGTCGGTGGCTCAGATCGGCAAGATCGCCTGGACCAACATCAACGGCATCGCGGGCCTCCAGATGCCGCTGCGCCTGCGGTCGGCGACGGCGACCCCTGATGTGACGATCACATTCGAGGCCGCAGCCTGACTGCGGCCCATAAAGGACACATCCATGCTCAAGATCAACGTCTCCGTTCGCCCGGAGTTCAAGGCGCCGATCCGTGTTGAGATGCCCAACGACAAGGGCAAGACGGACACCCACACCTTCGTGGCAACGTACCGGATGATCGAGGATCAGGATCTCGATCGCCTGATTACCGCAGCCAAAGACATGGACGAGGCCGGCCCCGCATTCGCGGCACCGGGGGATAAGGACGTCCTGAGGCAGGTGCTGGTCGATTGGACGGGCATCATCGACCAGGACAATCAGCCCGTGCCATTCAGCTCGGACGTCCTCGACTATCTCATGTCGATCGTGCCCTACCGACGGGCGATGATGCAGGCGTTTCTGGACGCCCTTCCGGGCGCCCGCCGAAAAAACTGACAGAGGTCGTCCAGGCGGCCGCCGCCGCCAAATCTGGGCCGACGGCGGCGGGTCTGGACGATCTGGCGGCGGATGCCGAGGCGATGGGTGTCGACCTCGGCGACTATGTCGAGAGGGCATTGGCCGCCGAGACAACAGTCGTCGAACTATGGGCAGAGAACGTGCCCGTCTGGACCCTGTGGACCCGATGCCAGACGCAATGGCGCCGCGCGGGCATGTCCGGCGCGATCACCGGCCTTGACTATGTGGCCGTGGCGCGTGTCGCCGATATCCTGAGCATCCCTCTGACGCCCGAGACCCTCGACGACATCGCGGCCTGCGAGGCCGTGACGCTCGACATCGCCCGCCGCCGCGAGGAGACATCGGACCGTGGCTGACCTCGCCCTTAAGCTCCGCGTCGACATGGACACCGGCCGCGCCTCGATCGCGGCCGGTGAACTGCGTGCCGATGTCGCCGATCTTGGCCAGGCGGCCGCCGCGGCTGGGCAGCAGATCGCCCGGCAGGACGTCCAGACCCAGGCGGCGACGCGAGCGGTTCAGGGGGCGGCCGCCGCCGCCAAGGTGGCGGCGCGCAGCCAGCTTGAGCTGGCTGCCGCCGAGCAACAGGCGGCCACCGCCGCCGCACGATCGGCGGCGGGTGGGCGTGGTGGCGGCCGGGCGACGGATGCGCGCCAGCAAGCGGCCCTGGCGGCGGCCGTGCAGAGCACGACGACCGCGCTGGCTGCCCAGGCCGCCCAGATGGCTGGCAGCGCTCAGGCGGCCGCCAGGGCGGCGGCATCCTATGCCACACTGACGGCCGAGGTTCGGGCGGCCGGGGCGGCCGCGCGCCGCTCGACGGTCACGGGCGGCGGTGACCAGGCGGCGCCGGCGCTGACGGGGCGGCAGCAGCGGGCGCTTGGCGCGGGCCTTGAGGGTTCGACCGCGGCACTTGATGCGTCGAGCGCGGCCATGGCCCGGGCGCAGGCAGCGGCCGCCCAGGCAGCCGCAGCCTATGAAACACTTGGCGGCGCGGTCTATGACGTCACCCGCGCGGCGCGGGCGCAGGTGTCCGAGGTGCAGGCCGCGACCGCGGCGGCGATGCGGGAGACGGCGGCGCAGCAGGCGGCCACCGGGGCCATTGTTCAGGGGGCGCAGGCGCGGCTGGCGCTGGCGGGGGCGTCTGCCCGGGCCGCTGGCGCCAATGACAACCTGCGGGCCGCCAATGACGGGGTGGCGCGCGCTTCCGCGACCGCGGGCGCGGCCATGGTCGATCAGACGCGGCGGGCGCAGGGTCTGTCGGCGGTGTCGGCCGCGACCAGCTCTGTCCTGATGGGTGTGCGCGGGCAGCTTCTGGGCTTGGCCTCGATCACCGGTCTGGCGCTCGCCACGCGGCAGGTGGCGGGGTATGCCGACACCTGGACGTCGGTTTCGGGGCGCCTTGCGCTGGTCACCCAAGGGTCGGCGGCGCTGGCCGCCGCCCAGGCGGATCTCTATGGGATTGCGCAGCAGACCAGGGCCAGCTTTGAGGGCACTGCGTCGCTGTTCACGACGCTGTCGCGGCAGGCGCAGGCGCTGGGTGCGAGCTATAAGGATCTGTTGCTCAGCACGACCGCAATCAATCAGGCTTTCGCGGTCTCTGGCGCCTCGGCAACGTCGTTCCAGGCCGCGTTGGTGCAGCTTGGCCAGGGCCTGGCCAGCGGGACACTGAGGGGCGAAGAACTCAACAGCATCCTCGAACAGGCGCCGCGGCTCGCGCAGGCCATCGCCGATGGCATGGGTGTGGCCGTCGGTGAGCTGCGCGGGCTTGCCGAGCAAGGCAAGCTCACCAGCAAGGCCGTTTTCGACGCAGTGGTCGGGCAGGCGCCGGCAATTGCCGCCGAATTTGCCCGCATGAAGCCCACGATCGCCAGCGCCTTTGGCGTGCTGAGCAATGCAGCCCTGAAGTGGGTGGGTGAGGCTGATCAGGCGCGCGGCGCATCGGCCGCGCTGTCGGGTGCGATCATCGGTCTGGCTGACAATTTCGCGGGGATCGCCGATGCCGCGACCACCGGTGCCGGCATCATCGCCGCGGCTCTGGGCGGCCGGATGGTCGCAGCCGCCACCCAGGCGGTTCAGAGTATGGCTGCGGTGCGGGCTGCGACGGCGGCCGCTGCGGTCGAGGCGGCTGGTCTGGCGGCAGCCGAGGCCCGGACCACCGCCCAGGGCCTGGCCGCGGCGCAAGCCGGCGTGGTGCAGGCGCAGGCGATGCGGGCGGCCGCTGTCGGCACCGATGAGCGGGTGGCCGCCATGCTGCGGCTTCGCGATGCGACCGCGGCCGCCTCTGTTGCGGCCGGCGCCCATATCGTTGCGACGGAGCGCGAGGCCGCCGCCCAGGTGACGCTGGCTGGCGCCTTGCAGGCCACCACCCTGCGCGGGCGAGCCGCGACGGCCGCCATGCGCGGCCTGTCCGCCGTCCTGGGCGCGTTCGGCGGCTGGGTCGGGCTGGCGGTCACGGCCCTGACGGTCGGCATCGGCTATCTGGCGACGCGCACCACCGAGGCGGACCGGGCGACCGAGGCATGGACCGAGCGGCTGACGGCTGCTGACCGTGCCATGCGGTCGCTCAATGACGCGGGTTCCGAGCGCGCGGATCAGCTCAAGATCGAGCGCGACAACATCCGCGCCGCGGGCGAGGCCGAGGTCGCGCTTGCCGAGGCGCGAGCGGCATCGGCTCAGGCGGCCCTGACCTCGCGCAGCCGGGGCACCGCGTCGCTCGCGGGCTCCCTCCTCCCCCGCCTCCTGGGCATGGATGAGGCGTCCGAACTGGCCGAGGCCGCCAGCGTGGCCCGGCAGCAACTGACTCTGCTCCGGGCAACGCTGGGCGACTATGTCGGTGAGGTCGGCGGGTCGGCGCGGTGGACCGGCACCCTGCGCCGCGAGATCAAATCTCTGGCCGACGTCACCGCCACCGCCATCAAGCCGATGGCGGACCTGCTGACCAAGACCCGCGATCTCCAGGCGCAGCGGTCGGCCTATGGTGCCGGCGGCGACGCGGCCCTGCGGCAGGCGCAGGCGGCCCAAGAGGCCCGCGACCTGCTTGCGGAGGCCAACAAGGATCAGACCCCGGGCGCCCGCGCCCAGTTGGACTATCTGATCCAGCAGGCGCGCGAACTGGGCATTGAGGGCACGACCACTCTTGATGTTCTGACCAAGCTTGGAGTCGCGGCAAGGGGCGCCGAAGCCGGGCTCGCGTCCGATCAGCGCCAGCGGCAACTGGATGCCGAGATCCAGGGCGCGCGCGAGATCGCGGCCGCCGCTCAGGTCTCAGCGGCCGCCGAACGCGATGCCGAGCTGCGCGCTCGGGCACGCGTCGAGGCGCTGGGCCAGGTGGGTCGAAGCGAGGAGGAAATCTACAAGCAACTGAAGGCGAAGGCGGACGTCGAGAAAGAGACCGATGAGGCCCGGCGCGGCCGCCAGACCGGCGAGGATCTCAAGCTGGCGCAGCTTGAGGCGTCGCTTGCCGGCGCGACCACGCGTGAGCGCGAGCGGGCTCTGGCGATCGCGCGCGTGGAGGCGGACCTCAAGGAGCGCAACATCGATTCGTCGTCCGAAGTCGCCAAGGCCGAGCGGGCGCGCGCGCTCGCCGCCCTCGACGCCCAGGCGGCGATTGAGGATGTCGGCGCGATAAAGGCGGCCGAGGCCCGGGTGTCGGCGCTGGATATCGAGATCGCCACGATCGGGCGGGGTTCGGCGGCCCGCGAGCAGGCGATCGCCGTCTATGAGGCCGAGCAGTCGCTGCGCGAGCGCGGGATCGCCCTGACCAGTCGTCAGGCGGCCGAGGAGATCCGGTTGGCGCGGACGGCCGCCCAGCGGTCTGCGATCCTCAAGGCCGGTGATGATGCGGCGGCTATGGATGAGGAGGCGGCGGCGGCCGAGAGGATGGCCGAGGCGATCCTGGCCGGCGGTGATGCCGTTCGCCGAGCGGCGCGTGACGAGGTCGCACGGGCGGCCGTTCTCCGGCTTGGCACCGAGGCGCTTGTCGCTGGCACGGAAGCCAACGCCGCGTATCTGGCCGTGCTCGCTGGCTATGATCGCCAGCAGGGGGCGGATGCCGGGCAGGCGGCGGCCACGGGGCTGGTCGCGCAGCGCCAGGCGCTACAACTCGCGCAAAGCGAGCTAAGTCTTGTCGGCGAAACTGCCCAGCGACGCGGCTACCTAATCGATCTCCGGCGGCGCGAGCTGGAGCTACTCGATCAGTACAAAGGCGACCTGCCGGAGGCGGCGCAGCAAGAACTCGCGCTCTATGACCAGACTCTCCGCACCAACGCCTTGATCGAGGCCCGGACGACGCAAAGTCAGGCCTTCACGGCGGCGATCCAGGGTGCGGCCCAGGACATCCAGGGCAGCTTGGCGGACGCCTTCGAAAGTGCGTTGGGCGGCGGCGCGGACAGCTTCGACGACTTCGGCGACCAAATCGTCCGAACGATGAAGCGGGCGGCGGCGCAGATAGCAGCCCTGCTGGTGTTCCGGCCCCTGGTCAGCGGCGTGACCACTTCGGCACTCGGCCAAGACATGGCCGCTCAGCTCGGCTTAGCCACATCCACCGGCGGTGTGCCCCTGCCGACCGGGATCTCGTCGACCGCCGCCGGTGCGCAGGCCTCTGGTGGACTGTTCGGCGGCCTCGGAAACATCTTTGGCGGCTCTGGCGGCCTCTTCAGCGGCGCGTCGGGCGCCATCGACAGCTTCGGCTACAGCTTGGGATTTGGCACAAACCCGGCATCATCGCTTTCTGGCCTGTCGGGCATGGCGGCTGCCGATGACTGGATGATGGCGGGCGCCAACGTGCCGACGGCGCCCGGCGGCTGGACGTCCGCCTCACTTTCTGGCGTGCTCGGCGGCGCCCTTCAGGGCGTCGGTATCGGCGGCTTCCTGAGTTCGTTGACCGGCGGCAACAGCGCCGGCGGCATGATCGGCGGCGGCCTCGGTGGGGCTGCGGGCACCGTCATCGGCGGCCCGATCGGTGGTCTGATCGGATCGGCACTTGGCGGGCTCGTCGGCGGCCTGTTCGGGAACAACGAGCCCTCGAACTATGCGTCGTGGGCGTCATACGATGTCGGCACGCAGACCGTCGGCGCCTCGGGCTCCACCCGTGACAGCCGCAATGCTGGCGCCCGGGACCAACTGCTGACCAGCATCGGGCAGGTGTCCGAGGCCCTGGAACAGGTGACTGGCGCCAGCCTGGATGGCGTGCAACGCTTCCTCGACGTTGGGGGGCGCGATGGCATCCAGTGGGGTGAGAGCCACGCGACCAAGGTTCGGCTCGCCGATCTGTCCGAGAGTGGGGCAGTGACAGCCCTCGGCAAGATCGCCGAGGATCTGGCGAACGAGCTGGCGGGCGAGATCGAGCCCAACGTCAAGACCGCGCTTGGCAAGATCGACTGGAGCGACCTGGAGGAGGCGTTCGCGGACTTGCAGTTCGCGGCCAACTACCAGGACAGTTTGTCGTGGCTCACACGCGGCTGGGATCTCGCGGACAACGCCGCGAAGACCGCGCGCAACAGCGCGCAGGCCCAGATCGACGCGCTCACCGAGTTCAGGGAGACGGCGGCGCGCCTGGGCCAGGACACCGACGCGGCCGCGGATGCCACCAAGGCCTATGTCGAGCAACTACTCGGCATCCGGGAGGCGGCGTCGGCTGTCACGGATTTCCAGGCTGCCATGATCGGCGCGGAGGCGGCCTTCGCGACCTATGCCAAGGCGGCCGGCGACTTCGGATTGACGGCCGCCCAGGTGGCGGCCGCGCTTGAAGCCCGCAAGGACGAGATCGCCGCCGATTACCGTCAATCGCTCGATCGCCAGCTCCGAGAGGCTCAGGGCCTCGGCATTGTCGACCAGGTCGCGGATCTGGTCGCCGAGGCCGAGGCTGCTGCCAAGGATGCCATGACCGCCGCCGGTCAGGCGGGCGTGGATCAGGTCGGCGAGCTGCTGGCCCTCCGTGTGCGCAATCTGGTCGAGGGGTCCGATCTCACATCGCAGGCGATCGACGCTCTGGCCAGCCGCTTCCCGGAGCTTTCGAACGTGATACGGGCGACGGCCGCTGCGGCATCCGAGAGCGGCAAGGCGATCCGCGAGTATCTGGACGATCTGTCGACGTCGACGTCGGCGGCCGGCGCCGGTAATCCGGCCAGCCGCTTCAGCGCGGCTCAGGCGCAGTTCGGCCGAGACATCGATCTCGCCCGCACCGGCGATCGCGACGCCCTCGGCCGGATCACCGACGCTGCACAAACCCTGCTCGATGCCGGCGTCGAGATGTACGGCAGCGGCATTCAACAAGCCGCTCTCGTCGAGTGGGTGCGCTCGTCTCTGTCCGGCCTGCCGGCGACCCAGGCCTATGACGATGCGGTCAGCGACAACACAGGCGCCGTCAGCGCGCTGACGGCTGCGATCGAGGCCCTGACGGCGCAGCTCTCGGCCGAGGTGCAGGCGGCGGCCGCCTCAGTCGCGGTGGTGCCCGGATACGCCGCCGGCGGCGTTGTCGGTAATGGCGTCTTCAATCGCGATAGTGTTCTGGCCAGCTATGCCGGCGGCGGCGCCATCGCCCTAGCCGGCGGCGAACATGTCACCCGGGCAACGAGCGTGACTCTGGCCACGCTGCCGGTGCTCGACGTCATCAACCGCACCGGCCGCCTTCCGTCCGCCTCCGGCGGCGACGGCGCGGCCGCCGAAATCCGCGCGCTCCGCGCCGAGGTGGCGGCGCTGCGGGCTGACCTCGCGGCTCTGACACGCACAACCGCGGCGGCCGGCGCTGGCACCGTGGACGCGATCGAGCGTCAGACCACCGAGGTCAAGGCTGGCCGCCGGGCAACCGAGCGGCAGACACAGGTCGCCAAGATGGGACGCGGATCATGATCACGTATGGTACGCCGCTTCGGGCGGCCATTCTGGACGCGGCGGCAGCGCTTTTCGACGGCGGCGCACTGACACTGTTCGGCGGCACCCGCGTCGCCTCTCCGGCGGCGGCCGCGCCCTCGAACCCAATCGTCGTCGTCAAATTGCCCCTCCAGGCCTATCGGCCGGCTGCCGAGGGTGAGGCCCTGATTGCGGGGGAGTGGACAGGCACCGCTGTTCGAACGGCGGCGGCCTCGTGGTTTCGCCTCGCCGATCGTTCGGGCCTGTTGCGCCTCGACGGCTCGGTCTCCGGCCCTGGCGGCGGAGGCGACCTGATCCTCACCACGACCGCGATCACCACGGGCGAGGTGGTGCGGGTGATCGCCTGCACCCTCTCCGGAGGTGTCGGTTGATGGCGGTGACCGTCGTATCGACCCTCACCCTCGCGCTCGGCGGGCTCTCCGGGTCATCGGCTCACAGCCTGGACGCGACCGGTGCCGACCTGATCGTCGCCCTGGTGGCCATCGCCTATTACGACCCGGCCGACTATGGCACGCCGTGGGACCGCATCCCGACCATGTCCTATGCCGGCCACGCACTGACGCCGGTGCATTCAGATCCGCTCGTGGTCCTGGGCGACTATGGCTCTGTCGTGCTCTATGTGCTGTCAGATCCGCCGGCCGGCACGCACGATCTGGTCGTGTCGACGCCCTATTGGATGGGCTATGTGTCGCCTGTGGCCTGGGCGTTGGCCGGCACCTCGGGTCGTCTGTCGCCTCTGGCGGTTTCGGTGGCCGAGGTGGCGGGTGGCGACGTTCTCGCGACGCCGGCAGTCCAGGCGCCGACCGGCGGCCTGGTTCTCGGCGCGGCCGCCAGCTACTGGTACACAGGCTCCCCCGACATTCTCGCGCCGGCCGGCTGGACCTCGACGGGCGCGGCCACCGGCAGCTATGAGCGCATCTTCGGATTCACCGCCCCGGCCGAGGGCGGTGAACTCGCCCTGGCCGTGCCCCAGTCCGACTGGGGCACCGCGCTGGCCCTTGCGGCTGTAGCAGTCGAGCCCTATGGGCTCCCGCGCGACGAGGTTCTGATCACGGCGGCCGAGGTCTATTACGCCGGCCAGATCGATCAAGCCCAGGCGGGTGGCGTCTTCAACCCGGGCGCCGGTAGCGGGTCGACACCAGCACCGCCTGCCATCATCGACACGACTGGCGCCGACCTGCTGCTGGTCGGTGTGCTCTACACGCATACCGACCCGGCGCCGACCTTGACCTATGCCGGCCGGCTCTTGCGGTATATGGATGATCCGGCGCCGGCGGTGCCGGAGGCTGGCAAGGCCAGGATCGCCTATCTCGCCAATCCGCCAGCCGGATCGCATGAGCTGCTGGCGGCGGCGTGGGACCGGTTCGTGGGCATTGTGGTGCTGAGCGCGGTCGCGGTGTCGGGGTGCTCGGGGGCGGCAGGCATCCGGCTTGCGGCCACCTCAATGGACAACCCGACCCGACTGCCCGTCTCGTACACCCACCGGTCGAGCCGGGTTCTGGCCATGTCAGTCACCCCCTGGGGTGGGGCCGCCGAACTGGCCGCCGACGGCTGGACAGCCGAGGCATCGGCACAGGGCGACTATGCCGGCGGTTTCGTGTGGTCGCGGCCGGGCGGAGGGTGTGCGCCCCTCGTGATCGATCGCACGGTGGCCTATGCCACGCAGCTCGTGGGCGTGATCGAGATCGAGGCAGGATGGCCGACCTCCAACATCGATGGCGTGGCCGACCTGGCCCTGCCGCCCTTGCGCGTTGACCATCTGCGGGCCGAGCACTATCGGCCGCGGCCCGACGGGCAGATCGTCGCCGTCTACTACGAGACGTGGATGGACGTGCCTGCCAGCGCGGCGCCGGCCGATCTCGACGCCATGCGGCTGATGGCGATACCGGCCGAGGTCGACATCGTCTACCTCCACACGGCGCTGCCTCAGTGCACCTATTCGAGCCTGGACGATGACATCCAGGCGACGGTCGGCATCCTGTGGCCAGGGTCGGTCTCTCTCCTCAAGGCGGCGATCGATCGCTTCCGCGCCTCGCACCCCCGAACCAAGGTCATGCTGGTCGTCATGCAGCTCGGCCCCGGCTACACGTGGCTGCCTGAGCCCTATGACCCAGCCGGCTTCGGGGGGCAAACAGACGCTCATATGGCGTCGCTCCGCCAACTGGTCGACGACCTCACCCTCGACGGCGTCGATGTGGACTATGAGCTGATGTCGCAGGTCAACGACCTGGATCACCACTGCTGGACCGATGCCGACGGGGTCCGCCGGTGCTACACCGATTCGGAGTTGGTGCAGGTGATCAAGCGGTTCAGGGAGTGGTTCCCTCGGCCCCGATACCTGCTGAGCTGGGCGGGCATGCATGTGGGGTGCTATGGCGAGCCGCCGTACCATCGCTCGGCCCCCGCTGGGGGCGGGTGGAATGGCGGCTATGCGCTCGCTCTTGCCCGCGATCCGGAGGCGTCGGCCGCGCTCGACCACATCAACATCATGACGTACGACGCAGGGCGCCAGTACGACCCCACAGAGGCCTTTCGCGCCTATAGACACTTCTTTCCGGCGACGACCCTGTTGATCGGCTTGAGGGCCGGGCCGCCCGAGTGGGGGCTCGAACCGCCCTACGAGCACACGGGCGCCAAGCGCTCGATCGCCGACTTCCGCTCCTACCTCAACCATGTAATTAGTGACGGTAATGCCGGCGCATTCCCGTACGGGTGGAACTGGGACTGGTACGCCCCGTCGGCGGCGGAATACAGCGCGTCAGGCGTGTATGACGACGCCTATCCCGATGGCGAAATGGCCGTGGCCACCGCCATCGAGGCACTGGATCGCGGTTATACCCCGCCCGCGCACCCGCGCACGACCGTCGACCGGGTCGTCACCGTCGAGATGCGCCCCCGCGATCTGACCATCGATCCGCCGGCGCAGACCCTGCTGGCGCCCTGGGCGGCGCAGGCCTGGGCAACGCTGCCACCGGCGGACGAGCGGCGGGACGATGGTCTCGCCATCCTGCGCTTCGCGGACAAGCCGATGACCACCGGGCCGGCCGACCTGCCAGCGCACAGCTGGTGGGATGGCCGCGCGACCTCGCCACTCTCGATAGAGCGCGGCATTCCCATCGCGCCGGAGGCCACCGATCGGGCGTCGGTGGAACTCGGGCGTATTGAACTCGCCGCCGCCGACGGCGCGCTCGATGACGTGCCTGAGCGCTATGACATCGGCGGCCGGCAGGTGATCGTGCGCGCCCTTCATCGTGATCTCTCAGGCTGGCGCCACAGCGCGTCCGCCTTGCTGGTCGACGCGCTCGGCACTGCCTGGGAGGCTGACCGGCAAGCGTTGACCCTCACCGTCGAGGGGCAGGCGGCATGGGCGGGCAAGCCTTTGCAATCGCGACTATACGCCGGTACGGGCGGGCCAGAGGGAGGTGAGGATCTGGCCGGCAAGCCTCTTCCGGTTACGTTCGGTCGAGTTCGAAACGTCGAGCCTATACTTGTCGATCCGATCGGTATCTATCAGGTTCATCATCGGGCCATGCGCGCCTTGCTGGCCGCCCGTGACAAGGGTTTCGATGTCGCGCCGTCTAGCCTTGACTATCCCAGCTTCACCGCGCTCAAGGGCGCGGCGGTGCCGGCCGGTACCTATGCTACTTGCCTCTCTGGCGGCTATCTGCGCCTCGGCACGTACCCGCCCGTCGGTGTCGTCACCGTCGATGCGGACGGTGACGCGGTCGGCGGCTGGGCAGCGACCACGGCCGACGTCGTGCTCCGGCTTCTGGTCGACCACGCGGCCGTTGCCCTGTCCCGGATCGATCTTGACGCGGTGGCGGCCCTCGCCGTCGCTGCGCCGGGCGTGATTGGCTGGCATCAGGGCACCGACGCGGCCACCGTCGGCGACGTCCTGGATCGGATCACCCGGGCGGCGGCGGCGTGGTGGGGGTCTGACGGTCGCGGGGTCGTGGAGGTCGGCCGGCTCGCCCTGCCACGGGCGACGCCCGACTATCTCCTTGATCAGACGATCATCCTGGAGACACCCGAGAGGCTTGACCTGCCCGACTCCATCGCGCAGCCATCCTGGCGGCGCCGCGTGGGGTGGCGGCGCAACTGGCGGCCGCAGACGGCCGCCGAACTGCCCGAGGCGCCGATCGAGCCGGCCCAGCCGCGGGAGTTCCTCAGCGAGGAGTGGCGATTGGCGACGGCGGTTAACACCAGTCTTCTCGCCGACCGCCTGCGGGCCATCGACGCAGGCGTGATCGAGGCCGCCTATGACCAGCAGGCTGATGCTCAGGCGCTGGCCGACCACCTTCTCGCGCTCTATGGCCGGCCGGCCTTGGCGCTGTCGGTGATGGTGCCGCCCCTGCTGGCGGAGGAGGTGGTCGACGGTGTGCCGACCTTGCGGCGGGCGGTCCGGATCGGCTCGACGGTCCGCGTCACCTATCCCCGCTACGGCCTGGGTGCAGGTCGCAATCTGGTGCTGGTCGGCGTATCCGAGGATTGGGCGGCGGGGCGGTGGGTTCTAACTCTATGGGGGCCGTCATGACGATTTATTCAGGCCAGGGACGGGGGAGCGGGATGATCCTCGACCACCGCAACTGGGCGCCGACGGCGAGCGTGACCACCACGGCGCCGGTCGCCTCCGAACTGCCGCTGTCCCACTTGCTCTCCGAACCGGTCGCCCGGCCAGCGCGGGTGCTCGCGACCAGCTTCATGCTTGACGTCGACCTGGGGGAGGAGCGGCCGGTCGGCGCCCTGGCGATTGCCGGCGCCACCCTGGCGGCGGATGACACATGGGTCTGGTCCTGCCGCATGGAGCCGGCCGGCCCCATCATCTGGCAGACGGATGCCGGCACGGCCGACCGGGGACTGCATCCATCCATCGGCTTCGCCCTCGCAATCCCCATCCTCCCGTCACCCGTGCTCGCGGCGCGCTACTGGTCTCTGGCGGTTTCGGCGCCCAGCCGGTCGGCCCTCGGCTATGTCGACCTCGGGTATCTGTGGATAGGGGCCGGCAGCCGGCCGGCCCATGGAGCCGAGTATGGCTGGCGGCTCACCACCGAGGATCTGTCCAGGATCACCGTGGCGGAGCGGTCCGGGGTCGAGTGGGTCGATCTAGGGCGGCGCCGGCGCCGTCTGGATCTGTCGCTTGTGCTCGGCGATGACGAGCGCGCCGGGGTGATTGACCGGGATCTTGACGCCGGCCTGTCGTCACCGGTCCTGGTGGTGCCATCGCCGGCCGGTGATTGGGCGCGCGAGGGCATGATCGGCCGCATCGCCTCGGCCGACCCGCTGGTCAAGTCCTATGCCCGCTATTCGGATCACGCCTATTCTATCAGGGAGCTTCTTTAATGCTGATCGACCGCGGCCTTCAGACGACCGCCACTCAGGGCACAGGTGATCTGGTGCTGATCGCGCCCGACACGGGGCTTCGGTCCCTGACGATGGCGGGCGACGGGGCCCAGATCTTCTACCAGATACTGACCTCGGCGTTGGCATGGGAGATTGGGATAGGGACCGTTCACGTCGGCCCGCCGGCCACCCTGTCCCGTGACACGGTGCTGGCTTCCTCGATCGGCACAGCCCGCCTCAATCTGCCGGCCGGCGTGCACTCGGTGTTCAGCGTTCTGCCGGCCGCACACAGTATATATATAGACGCCAGCGGTACCCCGCGCGCCGCCGCCGCCGCCCTGGCCCTTGCCGCCCGTCAGATCGCGACCGCCGCCGGCCTTTCCGGCGGCGGTGACCTGACCGCAGACCGGTCGCTCGGCCTGGACTTCGGCGCGCTTGGCACCCGCGCTAACACCGCCGTGGGCGACGAGGTGATTATTCTGACTGCGGCTGGCGACCACATCCGCGTCCCGGCTTCCGCCGTCATCGCCGGCCTGGTCGCGACATCACGGACGATCTCAGCCGCAGGCCTTGCCACGGGCGGCGGCAGTCTTGCTGTAAATCGCACTATCACGGTGGCGGCCGCCACCGAGGCGCAGGCCATCGCCGGCACTGCGACCACCGTCGCCATGACGCCCGCCACCACCGCCGCCGCCCTCGCCGCTGGCGCCCGGCTGGGCGCGTCCTGGACATCGGCTCCAATCACGATGGCCAATGGCGCCGATGACAGCTTTGCGCACGGCCTGTCCGTCGTGCCAAGGCTCGTCACCGTGCAGCTTGTTTGCATTGAGGACGCTCATGGTTATGTGGTCGGCGACGTAATTAATCTCACATCGAGCCACATGGATCTAGGATCTGGGGAAACGTCAGGCTTCGCCATCGTCACGAGTGCGACGAGCGTCCGGCTTATTCAGGCCGACTCGGGGCCGATCATCGTCATCATCAATGCGGCCGGCGGTTACGGCAACATCAGCAAGACCTCATTCAACTTCGTTCTTCGGGCGTGGGCGTAGCGCCCGTGCGGTATCCGCGATACGGTGGGCACATGCAGCCACATCAACCAGAGGCATCTATGTTGCGCCGTCACCGCTTGCTCATCCTCGCCCCGCTTGCTTTGGCCGCCTGCGCCACCCAGCCCAGCTATGCGCCACCGCCGGTCGACCCGGTCCAGTCGATGCGCAACTATCATAAAGGTGTCGAACGGCGAGCAATCGCGTCCATACGTGACCTCGCGACGGCCGCTGCCGCCGACCCGGCCGATACCTTCGAGGACCACACCATCACCAAGGCACGGGAGATGATGAAAGATCCTGATGCTACGCAGTTCCGGAACGTGCGGATCGTGCCCTATGGCGCAGGCGGCAGGCTCGCCTGCGGCGAGATCAACGGCAAGAATTCATACGGCGCATACACGGGGTTCGTCCGCTTCGCGGGCACGCCCGCCGAAGTCCAGATCGAAGCCACAGGTGGCAGTAACAACTGGCTCAATCAGTCCCTATCTGCTGGCATCACCGACGCTTGCGGCTCCGGGCAGGCAGGGTGACAAACCGCACCGCAAACGGTGCCAAATCAGATCGCGCGCTACACGCCCGGTCGCTCCCCGTGCGGGAGCGTGAATTGAAACATCCACAGCCGGATGTGGGATGTGGCGACATCTGGTCGCTCCCCGTGCGGGAGCGTGAATTGAAACCGCTCGATGACGTCGCGGCCGCCGCCATTGGCGGTCGCTCCCCGTGCGGGAGCGTGAATTGAAACCGGCCGGCTGCCCCTGGGGCTGCGGCTGCGGATCGTCGCTCCCCGTGCGGGAGCGTGAATTGAAACACGCCCGCGCAGCGCCGGCGCTCGGCACCCGTCGTCGCTCCCCGTGCGGGAGCGTGAATTGAAACAGCCGTCGC
Organism: Tistrella arctica; assembly: GCF_039630945.1. Taxonomy (NCBI): domain Bacteria; kingdom Pseudomonadati; phylum Pseudomonadota; class Alphaproteobacteria; order Geminicoccales; family Geminicoccaceae; genus Tistrella; species Tistrella arctica. The sequence goes on along the minus strand of NZ_JBBKTV010000013.1, from coordinate 79,979 downwards.
GGGATCTGCACGAGATGGTGCAGGGTCGCTCCCCGTGCGGGAGCGTGAATTGAAACGCCACCAAGCAGCGCCGCGTAGGCCACCTCAGCGAGTCGCTCCCCGTGCGGGAGCGTGAATTGAAACCGCTTCCACGTCCACCGGCGGCGGTGCCGCCGCGTCGCTCCCCGTGCGGGAGCGTGAATTGAAACTCTATCTCTCCGCCGCGGGTAATGTGGGCGTTGGTCGCTCCCCGTGCGGGAGCGTGAATTGAAACGCATCGGCACGGGTCGGAAGCACCGCCGACGGGTGCCGCTCCCCGTGCGGGAGCGTGAATTGAAACGGGGTGACGTCGATCACGGAAGGGTTGTGGTCGGTCGCTCCCCATGCGGGAGCGTGGATGAAGCCGCTGTGTTTCACATGGAACATCAAACACCACCTCCCATGCATTGGCGTGTGGTATAAGATATTGTAATACCTATTGAATTATCTGATTGGATGGCACTCTGAGCGTGCACAGCATGCGCGGATGCGGCGGGCCAGCGAATGGCCGTGCGAGAACCGTGGCGGGCGGCCGTCTCGCCCGGTGTGCATGACCATGTATGTGGCCGCTCATTCCAGGGCAGGAAGAATCATCCCGCAGCCTGCCGCCATCGCGCCACTGTCAGATATCGGGTCAGATTGCGCGCGCCATTGGCTGCGGCCTTGAGGTGGCGGGAGCGGTCGTCCGGGGGCAGGTCGGGGCTGGTGGCGATCTCGATGGTGAGGCTGACCAGATAGGCCTGAAATGCGGCGCCGGCCGTTGAAGCCGGGGTCAGGTTCAGCGCGTGGGTGGCGATCGCGTTGCGCCATGTGTCGAGCGCCATGCAGATCTCGGGCTCGTTTTCCGGCACGGACCAGTGATCCAGGATCTGATCGTCAAGAATGGCCCAATCGGCGGCCAGCGCGGCGACCGGGCAGGGGGCTGCTTGGTGTATCGCGTCGTCAGGGGCGTGGGGCCGGCTTGGCTTGGTCATGTCGCGGTGTTCCGCTCGATCGTGCCGGGGGTGCCTCGTGATCGCGCAATGGCGGATGCGGTTTGGAGACAGCATCCGTGCAGTATGTGTCAGGTCTCCAGGCGTTGCGAGTGCCGAAAAACCATCCATAAGTCATCATGACTGCAAGATATTTTCTGACATCTCGCCCATATAGTCTCTGTCGCTCTTTAAATGACAGACCCATTCTCAAATCAAAACAAAATCCGATCCCGGCGCAGCCGGGACACCGCGCCACTGCTGGCGATGGATGACAGCCGTCGGCGTGGGCATCGGGCATACCGGACATACCGGACATACATCATGCCATCCGTCAGATATTTTCTGACAAAGGCGTCGCCGACGCTTCATCCCTTCTCAAACAAAAAAACCACCCGATCCCGGCGCAGCCGGGACACACCACCCTCAGCGCCATCTCCGCCCTCACCGTCCCGGTCATCCCCCCGCGTCATCCCCCCGCATCATCCCCCCGGGCCAGGGCCAGGAAAGCCGCGACCATGCCGAGGTCGGCCATGTCGGGGAGGCAGGACAAGCGGACATCGGCTTCCAGGCCCTCGCCTATGAGGGGGCGGTGTTTCAGGCGGTTGTCGCGGCCGAGTTCGCCGTCGAAGACGATGCCATAGCCGAGGCCGGCGGCGGTGGCTTCGCGGATCATTTCGCGGCTGCCGAGGCTGGCGGCCATGCGGATGGGGATGGCGGCTGCGTCGGCGGCTTTGAGGAACAGTTGGCGGGTGACGGAGCTTGGCTCGCGCAGCAGCAGGGGCAGGTTGGCGAGGGCGTGGAGGGGGAGGGGGTCCGAGGTTGCGGCGAGCGGGTCGTTCTGGGGCACCAGCAGGGTGAGGCGCTGGCGGTCGAGCACGACGCCGGCGAGGCGGGGGTCGGGGTCGATATGGCTGGCGGCGATCAGGTCGACGCGGCAGGCGAGCAGGTCTTCTATGAGCTGTTCGGTGTTGCCGGTGGCGAGCCGCAATTCGACGCCGGGGTGGGCGTCGGCGAAGCGCTTGGCCAGGCTCATGATGGTGGCGGGGGTGCTGAGGCCGAGGCGGACGATGCCGCCGCCGATGGCGGGGTTGCCGGCGACTTCGGCGGCGGTGCGGTCGACCAGCAGCATGATGCGGCGGACATGGGCGAGCAGGGTTTCGCCGGCGGTGGTGGGCACGGCGCCCTGGCCGCGGCGGAGGAACAGCCGCACGCCAAGCTCGGTTTCAAGCCCGCGGATCTGCACGGTGACGGCGGGTTGGGTGACGCCCAGCGCCTTGGCGGCGGCGGAGAACCCGCCTTCCATGGCGACGGCGTGGAAGGCGCGCATCTGGTTGAAATTCATCGATCCCCCGCTGTGGCCGGGCTTGCCGGGCCATTCGCTCATCATTGCCAAATTCCATAAGACGCATTCATAAGCATGTCATGTGCCATGTGTATTGTTTATGGAGAAGCCGGGTTATGGCGAAGCCTGGCACGACAAGAGGCCGCTTCGTCATCTGCATCCGATCCTCTCCCCAAGGAGCCAGTCTCATGCGCCCCATCCGTCAGCGCGCGGCCGCTTTCGGCCTCGCCGGTCTTGCCCTGCTCAGTCTGTCGGCGCCGGCGGTGGCCGCGACCGAGTTTGATCTGTGGCATGCCCATTCGCCCGATATTACCCTGGGTAAGACCATTGCCCGCTATGCCGACGCGTTCAACGCGTCGCAGTCGGACTATAAGGTGCACGCGGTCTTCAAGGGCAATTATGACGATGTGATCAACGGCGCGATCGCGGCCGCGCGTGCCGGCAAGGCGCCGGCGATCGTGCAGGTCCATGCGCCGGCGGCGCCGACGGTGATCTATTCCAAGGCGGCGAAGCCTGTGGACGAGGTGATGCGCGAAGCGGGGATGGATGTCGACTGGAGCCGCTATATCCAGCCGGTGATCGCGGCCTATCAGGAGAATGGCCGCCAGATCGCGATGCCGTTCAACACCTCGACGCCGCTGATGTGGTTCAACCGCGACCTTCTGACCAAGGCCGGTGTTGAAGCGGTGCCGGTGACCTGGGACGATCTGGAAGCGGCGGCGGTGAAGCTGAAGGCGGCGGGGGTGGAATGCCCGGTAGTGCCGTCGTGGCAGGAATGGACGCTGATCAAGAATTACGCCTTCATCCAGGACATTCCGGTGGCGACGCCGGCCAATGGCATGAACGGCCCCGGCGCGCGGCTGTCGGTGAACGATCCGAAGATGGTGGCTCATCTCGACCGGTTGCAGCGCTGGGTGAAGGACGGGCTGATGCAGTATCAGGGCCGCCAGTGGACCGGCGCGCATGAGGCGTTCTATGCCCAGCGCTGCGCGATCATGCTGGAAAGCTCGGCCGGGTATGGCGGCATTTCGCAGAAGGCCAAGTTCCAGTTCGGCGCGGCGCTGCTGCCGGTCGAGGCCGGCACCGCCGACCCCAAGAACAGCTTCATCGGCGGCGCCGGGCTGTTCGTGATGAACGGCCAGACGCCCGAGGTCTATAAGGGCGTTGCGGCGTTCCTGGCGTTTCTGGCCGAAACCCCGCGTCAGGTGGATTGGCACAAGGTCTCGGGCTATGTGCCGATCACGCTGGATGCCTATGAGGCCGCGAAGGCCGAGGGCTATTACGAGAAATTCCCCCATCAGGAACTGGCCATCCGCCAGTTGACCCGTGGCACGCCGACCGACAACACCCGCGGCATCCGGCTGGGCTATCTGGTTCAGATCGACGAGATTCTGAACGAGGAGCTGGAGAACATCTGGTCGATGAAATCCACCGCCGCCGAGGCGATGGACAGCGCCGTCAACCGCGCCAATCCGCTGCTGGAGCGGTTCGAGCGCACGATCGCGCAGTAAGACCACCGTCAGACCCACAGTCAGACCCCCAGCACTACCTGACCCAACGCCCGGCCATACCGGCGCGTCACCGGCTGCGGATCGCGGCCGCTGGCGCGCCGGCCGTCTTGCGCACGCGCCGCCCCCGAACCCGTCTGGTCCATGATGTCCGCGTCGTCTGTTTCAACCCATCCGGTCTTCCGGGGCCGCATGCTGCCCTGGCTGCTGCTGGCGCCACAGCTTGCGGTGCTGGCGCTGTTCTTCTTCCGCCCGGCGGCGGAGGGCCTGCGGCAGGCGTTCTATCTGTCCGACCCATTTACCGGTGATGGTATTTTCGTTGGTCTCGACAACTTCCGTATGCTGTTCGCTCAGACCGAATATGCCGACAGCATCCGGGCCAGCCTGATCTTCGCGGGGCTGGTCGCGGGGTTGTCGATGGCGATCGCCTTTGCGCTGGCGGCCGCCGCCGATCGGGTGCTGGGCGATCGGCCGGCGCTGCGCTCGCTGATCATCTGGCCCTATGCGGTGGCACCGGCGGTGGCGGGGGTGTTGTGGCTGTTTCTGATGCATCCGGGCTTCGGGGTGCTGGCGCAGGTGCTGCATCAGGCCGGCATCGCCTGGAACCCGCTGCTTGATGGCACCGATGCCATGGCGCTGATCGTGGCGGCGGCGGTGTGGAAGCAGATCTCCTATAACTTCGTGTTCTTCTTCGCGGCGATCCGCTCGGTGCCGCGCTCGCTGATCGAGGCGGCGGCGATCGATGGCGCCGGGCCGTTCCGGCGGCTGCGCGACGTGGTCTGGCCGCTGATTTCGCCGACCAGCTTCTTTCTGCTGGTGATGAACCTGATCTATGCCTTCTTCGACAGTTTCGGCATCGTCGACGCGATCACCAAGGGCGGTCCCGGCGGCGCCACCCGGCTGATGGTCTATAAGGCCTATCGCGATGGCTTCCAGGCCCAGGATCTGGGCGGGTCGGCCGCGCAGTCGATCATCCTGATGGCGCTGGTGGGGGTGCTGACGGTCATTCAGTTCCGCTGGATCGAGAAGCGGGTGGCCTATGCTTAAGCGGCGGGCGCCCTCTCTCCCCGGCGGCATGGTCCGGCGCGATCCGGTGTTCCGGGCGATCGCCATCTGCCTGTTCACCATCGGCGCGGTCGTCATGCTGCTGCCGGTCTGGTATGCCGCCGCCATCGCCTCGATGACCGAGGATGGCCGGCTGACCCTGTTCTCAGTGCCGGGGCCGGGGCTGATCGTCACCATCGCCGGCGTGCTGGCCGATCCGTCGGTGCAGCGCCAGTTGTTCAACAGCCTGATCATGGCGGTGGGCATCACCGCGGCCAAGATCGCGGTGTCGCTGACCGCCGGTTTCGCCATCGTCTATTTCCGCTTTCGCGGCCGCAATCTGGCGTTCTGGGCGATCTTCTTCTCGCTGATGCTGCCGGTCGAGGTGCGGATCGTGCCGACCTATGCGGTCGCGGCCGATCCGCTGGGGCCGCTGGTGGCGGGCCTGCGGCTGCTGGGCATCGAGATCGGGCTGTCGCCCAGTCTGCTCGATACCCATGCCGGGCTGATCCTGCCGCTGATCGCCTCGGCCACCGCCACCTTCCTGTATCGTCAGGTGTTTCTGAGCGTGCCGGGCGAGCTGGTCGAGGCGGCGCGGATCGATGGCGCCGGGCCGCTGCGGTTTCTGCGCGACATCGCCCTGCCGCTGGCGGCGCCGGCCACCGCCGCGCTGACCGTGATCCTGTTCGTCTATGGCTGGAACCAGTATCTGTGGCCGCTGCTGATCACCACCGATGAGCGGATGGCAACGGTGGTGATGGGGGTGGCGCGCACCCTGCCCAGCGACAATGCCGAAACCCGCTGGGGGCTGACCATGGGCCGGGCGCTGGTGGCGATGGCGCCGCCGGTCATTCTGGTGATCCTGCTGCAACGCCGGCTGGTTGCCGGCTTGACCGATGTCGGCAAATAGCGCCGTGGCGATGAAACTTGGAGCCTGCGGGCGCAGGGGGTATAGATGGGGCCGAACGCCGCCCCGGGGTGGCGCAAGCGCCGCTTTCGAGGTTCCACCGCATGTCACCCTTCGACGTCGACCGTGCCGTTGACCGCCGCCGCCTGAAGCGCGGGATCACCGTCTGGCGGATCGCCGCCATCCTGCTGGCGGCGGTGCTGGGCGCGGTTCTGTTCGACGGCGGCGCCATCGACCGCGCCACCGGCCCGTTCCGGGGCGACCGCTTCGCCGAGCTTGAGATCAGCGGCTTCATCGCCCCCGACGACGATCTGTATGAGCGGCTGGACAAGGTGGCCGAGGATGACGGCGTCAAGGCGCTGATCGTGCGGATCGACAGCGGCGGCGGCAGCACGGTGGGCGGCGAGCTGAATTTCGAGGCGCTGCGCCGGGTGGCGGAAGAAAAGCCGGTGGTGGCGGTGATGGAGAGCATCGCCGCCTCGGCCGCCTATATGACGGCCCTTGGCGCCGACCGGATCTTTGCCCATGGCGAGACCCTGACCGGATCGATCGGGGTGTATCTTCAGGCGGTTGAAGGCACCGAGCTGATGCGCAAGCTTGGCATCGAGGCCGAGCTGATCAAGAGCGCGCCGCTGAAGGCCCAGCCCAACCCGATGGAAGAACTGACCGACGAGGGCCGCGCCGCGCTGCAGGAGGTGGTGGCCGACAGCTATCAGTATTTCCGCGGTCTCGTCGCCACCCGTCGCGCGCTTGAAGGCGAGGCGCTCGACCTTGCCGCCAGCGGCCGGATCTTCACCGGACGCCAGGCGCTGGCCGCCGGTCTGGTCGATGCGCTGGGCGGCCGGGATGCGGCGCTGGACTGGCTGGATGCCGAAAAGGGGCTGGACGCAGAGCTGCCGATCGAGGATATCACCCCCCGACCGGATGATGAGCGCGGCCTGTTCGCCAGGGCAAGCGATGCAATCGTGCACAGCCTGCTGAAAAATACCGAACTGGCTGAACGGCTTAGTGTTGACGGGCTCGTGTCGGTTTGGCACCCTCGCCCCTGACTTGAACATGACGGATGCATGACTGCCGGCAGCTCTCTTCGCGGGGGCCGCCCTGGCCTGCAATGCAGTGCCGCCATATTCGGCCATCGATACCTGCGGCTCGCCAGAGCCCGGCCAGACATTGTCGTCTTACCCAAGGACCAAGCATAATCATGACCAAGTCGGAGCTGATCGCCCGCCTCGCCGCGAGCCATCCCCATCTTTATCAGCGCGATGTCGAGCAGATCGTCAGCACGGTGTTCGACGAGATTTCCGAGGCGCTGTCGCGTGGGGACCGGGTTGAACTGCGCGGGTTCGGGGCGTTTTCGGTGAAGCACCGCCGCTCGCGCACCGGCCGCAATCCCCGCACCGGCGATACGGTCAGCGTGCCGTCGAAATTCGTGCCCTTCTTCAAGACCGGCAAGGAACTGCGCGACCGCCTGAACGGCGAGTGATCACGACCGCGCTGCGGCAGGTTGTCGTGACCGCGCTGCGGCAGGGGTGATGATCACATCGATGACGCGCGCCACATGGCGCGCGTTTTCGGTTATGATCGCACCTGTTGATGTTTCACCCGCCCCGGAGGATGCCGGCCCGATGCTGCGTGCCCTGAAATTCGCCCTGCTTGCCCTGATCGCGGTGATCGTTGCCGCCTTTGCGATCGGCAACCGGACGGGTGTGGTTCTGTCGCTGTGGCCCTTCGGCCTGGAACTGGCACTGCCGCTGTTTCTGGCGCTGGAGGCGACCCTGCTGCTGGGCCTGCTGCTGGGCGGGTTGATCGCCTGGCTGCGTGCCGGTCGCCATCGTGCCCGTGCCCGCAGGCTGGCCCGGCGGGTTGAGGAACTGGAAGGCGAGTTGCACCGGCTGCGCGCGGCCACCGCCTCGCCCCCGTCCGGCCCGGCCGCCCCTGCGGGGCCGGCCCTGCCGGGTACCGCCGGTTCCGATCTGCGCCTGCCCGGCCGCAGCGCCGCCTGACCCGCACGCCACAGCGCCGGTCGCACGCCATCGCGCCGGTTGCACGCTATAGCCCCGGTTTCGGGGCGGCCCGCGCCCCCCGGGACTGATGGCTGCCGCATGCGGCGACGCGCCCGGCATGCCGCCGATCCTGCCGCCGATCCTGTCGCCCCAATCGTCACGGAGTTCTTCGCGCCATGTCCGGCCGTTCCACCACGATCCGCGTCATCGATGCCGATGCCGTTCATGCGGCGCTCAGTTACGACGCGCTGATCGATGCGCTGGGTGCGGCCTTCGCGGCGATGCCCGACGACATTCCGCCGCGTGCCCATCACCACCTGCCGCCGGCCCGGCCCGGTGCCAGCGACGGCACCCTGCTGGTGATGCCGGCCTGGAACCCGCGCGCGATCGGGCTGAAGGTGGTGGGGGTGATGCCCGACAATCCGGGTGTCGGCCTGCCCACGGTGATCGGCAGCTATCTGCTGCTCGACCGCGAGACGGCGGCGCCGCTGGCGCTGCTCGACGGCGCCGCCATCACCCAGCGCCGCACCGCCTGTGCCTCGGCGCTGGCGGCACGCCATCTGGCGCGGGCCGATGCCCGCACGCTGCTGGTGATCGGCGCCGGTGCCCTTGCCGTGCACCTGATCAGGGCCCATGTCACCTCCCGGCCGGGTCTTGCCCGCATTCGCGTGTGGGCACGGCGCGCCGATGCCGCCCAGGCGGTGATCGATGCGCTGAGCCCGGCTGAACGCGCGGCGCTGGACGTGGCTGTGGTATCCCCCGATGCCCTGGACGCGGCGGTGGCCGATGCCTGCATCATTTCGGCCGCGACCCGGGCAACCGTGCCGCTGATCCGGGGGCATCTGGTGGCGCCTGGCACCCATCTGGACCTCGTCGGCGCCTATACGCCGGCGATGTGCGAGGCCGATGCCGAGGCGGTGGCACGCGCGGATGTGTTTGTCGACGGCCGTGAGGGTGCCGCGGCCGAGGCGGGCGATCTGATCCAGGCGGTGGCCGCCGGCCGTTTCGCCATGGACCGGATCGCCGGCGATCTGGCCGATCTGTCGTCCGGGCGTCATCCCGGGCGGCGGGATGACGGCCAGGCGACGCTGTTCAAATCGGTCGGGCATTCGCTCGAAGACCTGGTGGCGGCCGAACTGGCCCTGCGCCGGGACGCGGGCGGCGCCTGATCACACACCCCGGCACCCGGCCCGGCGGGCGACGCCCCCTGGCCGGTGCCCATGCGGCATTCGCGGTGGAAATCGGGTAGGCCCTTCGCGGCCGGCTCTGGTATAAGCCCGGAGGTTCGCGACATACCGGATGGACATGAGCAAGATCAATCGCCCACGCTTCGATAATCCGCTGTTCGTCGCCATCGACACCATCGATGTGCAGCGCGCGGCATCATTGGCCAAGGCCGTCGCCGCCAGCGCAGGCGGCATCAAGCTCGGGCTCGAATTCTTCATGGCGAACGGCATCGACGGTGTTCACCGCGTGCGCGCGGCAGCACCCGATCTGCCGCTGTTCCTGGACCTGAAGTTTCACGACATCCCCAACACCGTGGCGGGCGCCGTGCGCGCCGTGGCGCCGCTGGCGCCGGCGCTGCTGACCATCCACGCATCGGGTGGCCCCGCCATGATCAAGGCGGCGCGCGAGGCGGCGGCCGAAGCCGCCCTGCGGCTTGGCATCGACCGGGCGCCGGCGGTGGTGGCGGTGACCGTGCTGACCAGCATGGACGACACCGATCTGATGTCGGTGGGGCAGCGCGGCCCGGCCAGCGACCAGGTGTTGCGGCTGACCGATACGGCGCTTGCCCATGGCGCCGCCGGCATCGTGTGCGCGCCCACGGAACTTGTCCGGCTGCGGGCGCGTTTCGGTGCACAGCCGCTGATGGTGGTGCCGGGCATCCGCCCGGCCGATGCCGCGCGCGGCGATCAGAAGCGGGTGATGACCCCGGCCGATGCCCGCGCCGGCGGCGCCGATGTGCTGGTGGTGGGGCGCCCGATCACCGATGCGGCCGATCCGGCCCAGGCCGCGGCCGAGATCGCGGCCGAGATTGCCGCCGCGGCCGAACTGACGGGAGCCGCCTGACCGATGACCGGCGCCGGGCCAGAGACGGACAGGGCAGGGGCGATCAAGATCTGCGGCCTGAAGGACGCGGCCGCGATCGATGCCGCCATCCGGGCCGGTGCCAGCCATCTGGGGTTCGTGCATTTCGGCCCCTCGCCGCGCCATGTCGACCATACCGATCTGGCCCGGCTGGCGGCGACGCTGCCGGCTGACGGGCCGAACGCCCCGCTGACCCGTGTGCTGCTGACGGTGGATGCCGATTGGCCGGTGCTGGATGCGGCGGTGGATGCGCTGGCCCCCGGCCTGTTGCAACTGCATGGCCACGAGACGCCGGAGCGCATCGCCGCGGTGCGGGCGCGTTACGGCCTGCCGGTGATCAAGGCGGCGGGCATCGCCGATGCGGCCGACATCATGGCCCTGCGCCCGATGGCGGCCAGGGCCGATCTGCTGCTGCTGGACGCCCGCCCCCCCGTCGATGCCGACCGCCCCGGCGGCCTGGGCCGGTCCTTCGACTGGGATCTGCTCACCGGCCCCGATTTCACCGCCGCCACCGCCGGCCGGCCGTGGTGGCTGGCCGGCGGATTGACGCCCGCCACCGTCGCCGACGCCATCATCCGCACCCGCGCCGACGGCGTCGATGTCTCGTCCGGGGTGGAAACCGCCCCGGGGGTCAAGGATCCGGCGGCGATCACCGCCTTCGTCGCGGCCGCCCGCGCCGCCTTCGCCCGGAGGCCAGAGGCCCCCGGCGCCGTCACCAGGGGAACCGGCTTGTCCGGTTCCGACTGAAGCCCAGGAACAGCCGGTTCATGTCGCACACACCCAACACCTTCCGCGCCGGCCCCGACGAGCATGGCCGCTTCGGCCTGTTCGGCGGCCGCTTCGTGGCCGAAACCCTGATGCCGCTGATCCTGGAACTGGAGCAGGCCTATGACGCCGCCCGCCGGGATCCATCGTTTGCGGCCGAGATGGCGCTGTTCCAGCGCGATTATGTCGGCCGCCCCAGCCCGCTTTACCTGGCGGAGCGGCTGACCGAGCATCTCGGCGGCGCGAAGATCTATCTGAAGCGCGACGAACTGAACCACACCGGCGCCCATAAGATCAACAATGTGCTGGGCCAGTTGCTGGTGGCCAGGCGCATGGGCAAGAAGCGGATCATCGCCGAGACCGGCGCCGGCCAGCATGGTGTCGCCACCGCCACCATGTGCGCGCGGCTGGGCATGGACTGCGTCGTCTATATGGGCGACACCGACATCGTCCGCCAGAAGCCCAATGTGTTCCGCATGCGCCTGCTGGGTGCCGAGGTGCGTGGCGTGTCGTCGGGCACCGCCACCCTGAAGGATGCGATGAACGAGGCGCTGCGCGACTGGGTGTCGAATGTCGACGACACCTTCTATTGCATCGGCACGGCGGCCGGCCCGCATCCCTATCCGATGATGGTGCGCGATTTCCAGTCGATCATCGGCGAGGAGGCCCGTGCCCAGGTGCTGGAACGCGAGGGCCGGCTGCCCGATCTGCTGGTGGCCTGCATCGGCGGCGGATCGAACGCCATCGGCCTGTTCCACCCGTTCCTCGACGATCCCGCCGTGCGGATGATGGGTGTGGAAGCGGCCGGCCATGGCATCGACAGCGGCGCGCATGCGGCCTCGCTGGCCGGCGGCACCCCGGGTGTGCTGCATGGCAACCGCACCTATCTGCTTCAGGACGCCGACGGCCAGATCCAGAATGCCCATTCGATTTCGGCCGGTCTCGACTATCCCGGCATCGGACCCGAGCATTCCTGGCTGCGCGATATCGGCCGGGTGGAATATACCGCGATCACCGATGACGAGGCGCTCGACGCCTTCAAGCTGTGCGCGCGGCTGGAGGGCATTCTGCCGGCGCTGGAGCCCGCCCATGCGGTGGCGCAGGTGATCAAGACCGCGCCGACCATGGGCCCCGAGGCCATTCTGGTGATGAACATGTGTGGCCGCGGCGACAAGGACGTCTTCACCGTCGCCGAAGCGCTGGGAGTGGATCTGTGACTGCCCTGACCGATACCGTGCCCGTCTCTGCCGCCCCCGCCGCCCTCGCCGGCGGCAGCGCCCGCATCGACCGGCGTTTCGCCAGCCTGAAGGCCCAGGGCCGCGCCGGTCTGGTCACCTTCGTCACCGCCGGCGACCCCGATCTTGAAACCGGCGCCCGGGTCATGGCCGAACTGGCCACGGCCGGCGCCGACGTGATCGAGCTGGGCGTGCCGTTCACCGACCCGATGGCCGATGGTCCGGCGATCCAGCGCGCCGGATTGCGCGCGCTGGCGGCCGGCGTCACCATGGTCAAGGTGCTCGACATGGTTCGCGATTTCCGTCAGCGCGACACCGATACCCCGGTGGTGCTGATGGGCTATTACAACCCGATCTATGCCTATGGCCCGGAACGCTTCGCAGGCGATGCCATCGCCGCCGGTGTCGACGGGTTGATCGTGGTCGATCTGCCGGCCGAGGAAGAAGACGAACTGGTCCGCTTCACCGACCCGGCGGGCCTGGCGCTGGTCCGGCTGGTGGCACCGACCACCTCGGCCGAGCGTCTGCCCCTGGTCGTCGGCCGGGCGAGCGGCTTCCTCTATTACGTCTCGATCACCGGCATCACCGGCACGGCAGCCGCCGACATCTCGAAAGTGGCGCCGTCCGTCGCCAGAATTCGCGCGGCAAGCGAATTGCCGGTCGCGATCGGCTTCGGTATAAGAACCCCTGAACAGGCGGCTGCCTTTGCCGCTATCGGTGACGCGGTCGTCGTCGGCTCGGCGATCGTGCAGGAAGTGGAACAGGCGGTGCTCGACGGTGCCCCCGCGACCGCCCCCGACCGGGTGCGGGCGCTGGTCAGCCGGCTTGCCGGCGGCGTGCGTGGCGCGGCCACGCCGGCCGCATCCTGACCGGTCCGTCCCCGATGATCCCATCCCTCTTGTCCGGCATCCGAACGGAGAGCCCCATCGCATGAGCTGGCTGTCGAATTTCGTCCGCCCCAAGATCCAGGCGCTGGTCCGCAAGCCCGAGACGCCGGACAATCTGTGGCACAAATGTCCGTCCTGCGAGCAGATGATCTTCCACCGCGATCTGGTGGAAAACCTGCATGTCTGCACCCATTGCGGGCATCATATGCGGCTGCCCGCGAAGCAGCGGCTGGCGATGCTGTTCGACGACGGCGCCTATGACCGGATCGACACCCCCAAGGTGACCGCCGATCCGCTGCGCTTCCGCGACCGCAAGCGCTATACCGACCGGCTGCGCGAGGCCCAGGCCAAGACCGACGAGGCCGACGCCATCCAGGTGGGTGAAGGCCGGATCGGCGGCGTGCCCGCGGTGTGCGCGGTGTTCGATTTCGAATTCCTCGGCGGATCGATGGGGCTTGGCGTCGGCGAGGGGCTGGTGAAGGCGGCGGCGGTCGCCGTGCAGAAGAAGCGGCCGCTGATCGTGTTTCCGGCATCGGGCGGCGCCCGCATGCAGGAAGGCGCGCTGTCGCTGATGCAGATGGCCCGCACCACGGTGGCGGTCGACCGGGTGAAGGAAGCCGGCCTGCCCTATATCGTGGTGTTCACCGACCCCACCACCGGCGGTGTCACCGCATCCTTCGCGATGATCGGCGATATCCACATCTCCGAGCCCGGCGCCCTGATCGGCTTTGCCGGCCAGCGGGTGATCGAGAGCACCATCCGCGAGGCGCTGCCCCAGGGCTTCCAGCGTGCCGAATACCTGATGGAACACGGCATGCTCGACATGGTCGTGCCGCGCAAGGAGCTGAAGGCCACACTGGCGCGGACGCTGAAGCTGCTGCTGAAGCTGCCGCATGTGGCGCCGCGCCCCGGCACCGCCATCGACCAGCCTGAACGGGCCAGCGGCAGCGTCACCACCCGCACCGTCACGCCGTCGAAGGTGCCGTCGGGCAAGGATGCCATGGCGAAGCCCGGACCCGCGGCCGCCAAACCGGTGCCCGCCGGCCAGGCCGAGGGCAAGCCCGCCGATGGCAAGGCCGTGGCGCGCGCCGAACCGGCGCCGGCCACCCCGGCCCCGGCGGACCCCAAGGCGGGCTGACCCCGCGCCCACGCAAGGCCCCCCTCTCCCGCAGGCTCCCTCTCCCGCAGGCCCCACCGCCGCAGCCGGAACCGTCGTCATGGACCAGAGCGCACAGATCCTGGACCGGCTGGGCCGGCTGCATACCACCGAGATCGAGCTGGGTTTCGGGCGCATCCGCCGCCTGCTGACCGATCTGGGCGACCCGCAGGACCATCTGCCGCCGGTGATCCACATCGCCGGCACCAATGGCAAGGGATCGGTGGTGGCGGCCCTCGGCGCCATCGCCCGTGCCGCCGGGCTGCGGGCGCATGCCTATACCTCGCCGCATCTGGTGCGGTTCCATGAACGGATCGCGCTGGCGGGTCAGCCGATCGCCGAGGCCGATCTGGTCAGGCTGCTGCTGCGGATCGAGGCGGTGAATGCCGGCCGGCCGATCACCTTCTTCGAGATCACCACCGCCGCCGCCTTCCTGGCCTTCGCCGAGGCGCCGGGCGATCTGGTGATCCTGGAAACCGGGCTGGGCGGCCGGCTGGACGCCACCAATCTGGTGGCGCGGCCGGCGGCGGTGGGCATCACCCGCATCGCCTTCGACCATATGGAATTCCTTGGCGACACGCTGGCGCTGATCGCGGCCGAGAAGGCGGCGATCCTGAAGCCCGGCTGCCCCGCCGCCACCGCCGACCAGCACCCTGCGGCCGGTGCCGTGATCCGTGCGGCAGCCCTGGCCGTTGGCGCGCCGCTCGTTGAAGGCGGGCGCGACTGGCAGGCGGCCATTCGGGGGGGTGACCTGCCGGGGGCCGGCCGACTGGCGGTCGAAGGCGACCCCGCCGCCGGTCTTGTAATCGAAGGCGGCCCCGCCGCCGGGGCGTGGCCGGCCCCGGCGCTGGCCGGCGATCATCAGGCCGGCAACATGGCGCTGGCGCTGGCGCTGGCCCGCATTGCCGGCGGCGCCGTGCCCGCGCTTGCCCCGATGGCCGATGAAGCCGCCATGGCCGAAGGCCTGCGCCGGGTTGTCCATCCCGGTCGCCTGCAACCGGTGACCGATGATCTGCACCGGGCGCTGCCGACGCTGGATCCCGCTCGGCGTCACCGGATCTGGGTCGACGGCGCCCATAATCCCGATGCCATGCAGGCGCTGGCCCGCCAGATTGCCGGCCCGTGGTCGGATGCGCCGGTGCTGATGGTGCTGGGCCTGCTGGCGCGCAAGGATGCCGATGCGGTGCTCGACAGTCTGGCACCGCTGGGCGGCGCCATCCGGCTGCGCATGGTGCCGGTGCCCGGCGGCCCGGGCCATGATCCGGAGCATCTTGCCGCCGCCGCCCGCGCGCGCGGCCTGGATGCCGCCGCCGCCGCCGACTGGCGCCAGGCCGTCGGCGATGCCGCGGGCGATCCGCCGTCGCGCATCCTGATCTGCGGCTCGCTCTATCTGGCCGGCGCGGTGCTGGCGGCGGTCGATGGGCCGCGGCCAGCGGCGATATCCGCCGCCTGATCATCCGCCCCGCCTCATCTGCCGTCCACAATCCGACACGCGAAGGAACTCCGCGCCGTGACCGTCATCGAAGCCCGTCTGGTCGATCTGGACCACATGACGATCGCCTGCGCCGAACTGGCGCCGGAGACGCCGGACGGGCTGCCGGTGCCGGACGGATGCCCGGTCATCTTCATCAACGGGCTGTCGATGCAGGCCATCGACTGGCCGGCGGCGCTGCTGGATGCCGTGCGTCGGACCCACCCGGTGGTGGTGTTCGACAACCGCGATGCCGGGCTGTCCAGCGCCTTCGGCCCCGTGGTGCTGGGCGATCAGGGCGCGCCGCCGGCCACGCCCTATACCCTCTATGACATGGCGGCCGATACGGTGGCCCTGCTCGACCATCTGGGCCATGACCGGGTGCATCTGGTCGGCTATTCCATGGGTGGGCGCATCGCCCAGATCATCGCCGCCGACCATCCCGGCCGGGTGGCGTCGCTGACCTGCATGATGTCGTCGGGCGGACAGCGGCGGGTGGAGGCGGCGGCGGAGGTGCGCGACGCTCTGGGGGCGGCGCGTGCCGAAAGCCTGCTGCGCGCGCCCGATATCGCTCTGTTCGTGGCCCAGTCGCGCCTGCTCGACGGCGCGGCGCTGACGGCCGGCGATGACGAGCACCGCGACCGGATCGAGGCTGCCGTCACCCGCAGCTATCGGCCGCTGGGCACCGGCCGGCAGATGGCGGCGGTGGAGGCGGCGGGGGACCGCGCGGACCTGCTGGGGCGCATCACCTGCCCCACCCTGTTCATCCATGGCACCGCCGATCCGGTGGTGCCCTTTGCCCAGGCCGCCCAGGGTGCTGCCCGCATTCCCGGCGCGCGGCTGCATCCGATCGAGGGGCTGGGCCATCTGCCGACCCGTGCCGCCCTGGACCGGATCATCGCGCCGCTGGTGGCGCATATCGGGCTTGCGGGCTGATCTGTCCCGCACCCCTTGCTCGATGCCGGTCAACAGGCTAGAACGCCCCGATGACTGCACCATCCGGGAATAGGCCCTGCCGGTCGCTCGACACCGGCGGCGCCGGCGGTTCGCCGCGACCGATCCGCCTTGCGCGTGAGGCGGAGACCATGGCGTTTGCCCGCCGGCTGGCGCCGGTTCTGCGCGATGGTGGCATGGTGCTGCTGGACGGCGATCTTGGTGCCGGCAAGACCGCCTTTGCCCGGGCGCTGATCCGCAGCCTCGCCGGCGCCGACATCGAGGTGCCGAGCCCGACCTTCACCCTGGTGCAGAGCTATGCGCTCGACGGCGTCGAGGTCACCCATGCCGACCTCTATCGCATCGACGACCCCGACGAGATCGACGAGTTGGGGCTGGAGGATGCCGCAGCCGGCGGTCTGGTGCTGGTGGAGTGGCCGGAGCGTGCCGGCGGCCGGCTGGACCGGGGGGCGCTGCGCCTGCGCTTCGCCATCGCCGATGATGGCGCGCGGCTGGTCACCATTGATGCGCCGGCCGACTGGACGGCGCGGCTCGGGCGTCATACCTGTGAACTTCCCGTGGATGATGCCGGCGGCGCTGAGGCACCCGATGCGCCCGGAACACCCGCCCCGTTACGGAATGATCGATGACCGACCTTCCACCCGTTATCCCGCCGGCCATGGCCGCCGGCGCCGAGCCGGAACCGCGTGATCTGGAGCGGGCACGCTTCATCGCCCGCGCCGGATGGCGCGGTGCCGAGCGGACGGTTCTGGCCGGCGATGCCTCGTTCCGCCGCTATGACCGGCTCCGCCTCGACCGCCAGACGGCGGTGCTGATGGATGCCCCGCCCCCGCACGAGGATGTCCGGCCGTTCCTGAAGGTCTGCGCGCATCTGAAGGCGCTGGGCCTGTCGGCGCCGACGGTGCTGGCCGCCGATGCCGATACCGGCTTCGTGCTGCTGGAGGATCTGGGCGACGATCTGTTCCGGGTGGCGATCGACCGCGATCCCACGCTTGAGACGGCGCTCTATGCCAGTGCCGTCGACCTGCTGGCCGATCTGCACGACCGGCCGGGCGCGGCGGCGCTTGATGTGCCGGTCTATGGCCCTGATGTGCTGCTGACCGAATCGCTGCTGCTGATCGACTGGTACTGGCCGCTGGCGCTGGGCCGCGCGGCCACGGATGCCGAACGCCAGGGCTTCATCGCCGTCCTTGAACCGCTGCTGGCCACGGTCGGCGTGCCGCAGGTTCTGGTGCTGCGCGATTATCATGCCGAAAACCTGCTCTGGCTGCCCGGCCGTCGCGGCACGGCGCGGGTGGGCGTGATCGATTTCCAGGATGCACTGATCGGCCATGCCGCCTATGACCTGGTGTCGCTGCTGGAAGATGCGCGGCGCGACGTCGCCCCCGATCTGGCCGAGGCGATGGTCGGCCGCTATCTGGCGCGCCGGCGTGGCCTTGCCGGCGACATTGCCGCCGGTGACGGCGATGCGGACGCCGATCTGGCCGAGACCTTCCGCACCGCCTGCGCGGTGCTGGGTGCCCAGCGCAACATGAAGATCGCCGGCATCTTCGCCCGCCTGCATCTGCGCGACGGCAAACCGCGCTATCTGGACTATCAGCCCCGGGTGTGGCGGATGATCGAACACGATCTGCTGCACCCGGCTCTGCACCCTCTGGCCGAATGGCTGGACGAGCATCTGCCCTGGGACGCCCGTGGTCGCACCACGGCGGTTCCGTCCGGCCCCGTCGAAGGAGACCCCGCATGACCACCTCCGATCCATCCGGTCAGTCTGGTCTTTCGACGCCTGCGGCGGCAGATAAGTCCGGGCCTGCGGCGGCAGATCAGGCCAGGCCTGCGGCGGGGCGGCCCGGCAGCGGCGGCATGCCGGCCAGCGCCATGGTGCTGGCGGCGGGGCTCGGCACCCGCATGCGGCCGTTGAGCGATGATCGCCCCAAGCCGTTGGTCGAGGTCGCCGGCCGGCCGCTGATCGACTGGACGCTCGACCGGCTGGTCGAGGTGGGCGTGCCGCGGATCGTGGTCAACACCCATCATCACGCAGCCAGGCTGTCGGCGCATCTGGCGGGGTTGCGGGCCGAACTGGCCACGCGCTCAGGCGGGGCGATCGAGCTGCTGGAAAGCCATGAAGAGACCCTGCTTGAAACCGGCGGCGGTGTCGCGAAGGCGCTGCCGCTGCTGGGCGACGCGCCGTTCTTCGTGTCCAATTCCGACCAGATCCTGCTGAACGGCCCGACCCCCGCCTGCGAGGTGCTGGCGCGCGCCTTCGATCCGGAACGCATGGACGCGCTGTTGCTGCTGGTGCCGATGCCTTATGCGCTTGGCTATGGCGGCACCGGCGATTTCGTCATGGACCAATTGGGCCAGTTGCGCCGCCGCCATGAATGGGAAGTGGCACCCTATCTTTATTCCGGTCTGCAGATCCTCAGCCCGGCACTGTTCACCGATCTGCCCGAAGGGCC
The DNA here is from genome assembly GCF_039630945.1 of Tistrella arctica. NCBI lineage: Bacteria > Pseudomonadati > Pseudomonadota > Alphaproteobacteria > Geminicoccales > Geminicoccaceae > Tistrella > Tistrella arctica. The sequence continues at coordinate 61,168 of NZ_JBBKTV010000013.1, read as the reverse complement.
GTTCTCACTCAACCTGCTGTTCAACCGGGCGATCGAGCGTGAACGCCTGTATGGCGTGGTGCATGATGGTGTCTATATGGCCGTCGGCACGCCACAGGCGGTGCGGCTGGCCGACCGGGTGGTGCGCGGCCGCCATGATCTGATCGGCTGATCCCGTGACCGGTTGATGCCGGCGGACGGGTTGACACCGGGGGATGGGCACCGGCGGTCGCGGATGCAGGGGATCGCGGGTATGAGCGCCAGATCATGAGCGACAGCACGATGTCGGCCGCCGGCCGCCGGGGCCGCAGCGCTGCCCTTGCCGGCCGGTTTCCGTCCGGGGTGTGGCGGGTGCCGGCGGGCATTCCGTTTCTGGATGTGCTGGCCCGCGGGCTGATCGATGCCGCCGGCGGCGATCCTGAGCGGCTGGGCCGGATGACCGTGCTGCTGCCCACCCGCCGGGCGATCGACGAGCTGGCCCGTGCCTTTCTGGTCGCCGCCGATGGCCGCGCCGCCCTGCTGCCCCGGCTGAAGCCGCTGGGCGATGTCGAGGCCGACGAGCTGATGCTGGCCGAGGCCGGCGACCCGGGTGCCGCCGCCGACATCCTGGCCCTGCCGCCGGCGATGTCGCCGCTGGCCCGGCGGATGCGGCTGGCGCGGCTGATCGAACGCTGGAGCGCACGCGATCATGGCCAGAGCCTGACGCTGGACGAGGCGACCCGGCTCGCCGACGCCCTGGCCCGCCTGCTCGACGAGGCGCTGGTCGAGGATGTCGATCTTGCCCGGCTCGACCGGCTGGTGCCCGAGGCCCTGGCCCGGCACTGGCAGGAGGTGCTGGCCTTCGTCGACATCATCCGCCGGTTCTGGCCCGAGATCCTGGCGGAATCCGGTGCGATCGACGCCATCGACCGTCGCAACCGGCTGTTGCGCGCCGAAGCCGCCCGGCTTGCGGCCGAGCCACCGGCCGATCCGGTGATCATCGCCGGGTCGACCGGCAGCCAGGCCGCCACACGGGCGCTGATCCGGGCGGCGGCCGGTCTGCCCCTGGGTGCCGTGGTTCTGCCGGCGCTGGACGAGACCCCGGATGCCGACACCCTGGCGGCGATCCGCGAGGATCCGACCCATCCGCAATATGCCCTGACCCGGCTGGTCGACGAGCTGGGGCTGACCGCCGCGGGCATACCGGTATGGCCGGGTGTGACCCGCGACCGGATCCGCGTCGGCCGCGACCGCCGCATCCTGCTGGCCGAGGCATTCCGCCCGGCCGAGACCACCGACCGCTGGGCCGATCTGTCGGTGGTGAACGCGGCGGCGCTGGACGGGCTGGACCGGCTGGACGCGGCCGATCCGCGCGCCGAGGCGACGGCGATCGCGGTCGCCATGCGGGCGGTGCTCCAGACCCCTGAGCAGACCGCGATCCTGGTCACCCCCGACCGCCGGTTGGCGCGGCGGGTGACCGGCGAGCTGCGCCGCTGGGGCCTGAACCTCGACGACAGCGCCGGCCGGCCGCTGATGGCGAGCGGGCCGGCGGTGTTTCTGGATCTGATCGCGCGGGCCGCCGCCGAGCGGCTGGCGCCGGTGCCGCTGCTGGCGCTGGTCAAGCATCCGCTGGCGGCGGGCGGCCTGCCGCCCGGGCAGTTCCGGGCCGGTGGCCGGCTGCTGGAACGAACCCTGCTGCGCGGCCCCAGACCAGCCCCCGGTATGGCCGGCCTGCGCGCGGCGCTGGATGGCGCGCTGGCCGATACCGGCGCCCGCGATCATGGCCGCATCCAGGCCGTGGCCGCGACGCTCGGCCCCTGGATCGAGCGGCTGGATGCCCGCATCGGCGATTTCGCGGCGATGATGACCGATGGCGAGGCGGGGTTCGACGCGCTGCTGGATGCCCATGTCGCCGCAGCCGAGGCCCTGGCCGAGACCGGCGCCGCCGACCTGGCCGCCACCGCCGCTGCCGCCACCACCGCCACCATCGCCGACGACATCACCCCGGCCCTGGCCCAGACCGGCGCCGAGCGGCTGTGGCGCGGCGAGGCCGGCGAGGCGCTGATGCAGGCATTGGCCGAACTGCGCGACGAGGCGGGCATTCTGGGGGCCATACCGGTCAGCCGCTATCCCGCCCTGCTGTCGGCGCTGCTGGCGGATCGCACGCTCAGACCGCGCTGGCGCAGCCATCCCCGGCTTCAGGTTCTGGGGCCGCTGGAAGCCCGGCTGCTGTCGGCCGATCTGGTCATTCTGGGCGGGGCCAACGAAGGTGGCTGGCCGCGCGATCCCGGCCCCGACCCCTGGCTGAGCCCGGCCATGCGCCGGCAGGCCGGCTTCCCGCCCGCCGAACGCCGCACCGGCCTTGCCGCCCACGACATGTGGTCGCAACTGGCGGCACCGCGGGTGCTGGTCACCCGTTCGGCCAAGGTCGACGGCACGCCCACCGTGCCGTCGCGCTGGCTGCTGCGGCTGGATGCGGTGATCGCTGGGGCCGGCCTTACCCGTGCCGATAGCGCCGCCCGCGCGGCGCTGCCCTATGCCGGCTGGGCGCGGTCGCTGGATGTGGTGGCCCCGGCCGCCCGGCCGGGGCCACCGGCGCCCTGTCCGCCGGTGGACCGGCGGCCGCGCCGGCTGTCGGTCACCCAGATCGAAACCCTGATGCGCGACCCTTACGCGGTCTATGCCCGCCATGTGCTGGGGCTGGAGGCGCTGGACCCGGTGGATGCCGATCCGGGTGCTGCCGAACGCGGCCGCTTCATCCATGCGGTGCTGGACCGGTTCGTGCGCGAGGTGTCGCGGGCGCCCGCGCCCATGCCCGTGGATGCCGAAGCCCGGCTGCTGGATCTGGGCCGGGCGGTGACCGCTGATCTGCGGCTGCCGCCGGCGGTGATCGCCTTCTGGTGGCCGCGGTTCGAACGCATCGCCCGCTGGTTCGTGGGGGTGGAGCGGGCGCGTCGGACCGGTCTTGCGGCCAGTCATACCGAGATCCGCGGATCGGTCGTTCTGGACGCACCGGGCGGACCGTTCCGGCTGACCGCGGTGGCCGACCGCATCGACCGGTTCGCCGATGGCAGTTTCGCGATCCTGGACTACAAGACCGGTAGCCCGCCCAGCGGCCGCGACATCCAGCGCGGCATCGCGCCGCAATTGCCGCTGGAAGCCCTGATCCTGGATCGGGGCGGGTTCGACGGCATCCCCGCCGCCACCGTGTCGGAACTGGCCTTCTGGCGGCTGTCGGGGCGTCGCCCGGCGGGGGCGGAGATCCAGGTGTTGAAGCCGGGCCAGACCGCCGACGCGCTGATCGCCGAACACGGCGCCGGTGTCCTGCGGCTGATCGCCACCTTCGACCGCCCCGATCACCCCTATATGGCCCGGCCGCGGGCCTGGGCGGCGCCGCGCTATTCCGATTACGTCCATCTGGCCCGGGTCAAGGAATGGCAGGCCGGTGACGACAGCGGCGAGGAGGGCTGAGCGGATGTCGGTTGAACAGGCACTGGCGGCCGATCCGACCCGGTCGGTCTGGGTGGGCGCATCGGCCGGCACCGGTAAGACCAAGGTGCTGACCGATCGTGTGCTGCGGCTGATGCTGGCCGGTGCCGCCCCCGAACGCATTCTGTGCATCACCTTCACCAAGGCGGCGGCGGCCGAAATGGCGCTGCGGCTGTCGGGACGGCTGGCGCGCTGGGCCACCGCCGATGCCGGGCTGCTGACCGACGAATTGTTCGCCCTGCTGGGCCGGCGCCCGGCCGGCACCGAACTGGCGGTGGCCCGCCGGCTGTTCGCCCGGCTGCTGGATGCCCCCGGCGGCATGAACATCCAGACCATCCATTCGCTGTGCCAGTCGCTGCTGCGCCGGTTTCCGCTGGAAGCCGGGCTGCCGCCGCATTTCGAGCTGATGGACGACCGCGACGCCGCCGAGCTGATCGCCATGGCGCGCGAGCGGCTGTTCGCCGAGGCGGCATCCGATCCGGTGCTGGGGGCGGCGGTGGACCGGCTGGCGACCCTGTTCGATGCCGATGCCTTCGCCGGGCTGATGACCGCGGTGATCGGCGACCGTCACCGGCTGGGTCGGATGATCGAGGGCGCGGGTTCGGTCGACATGGCCTGTGTGGCGATCGCGCGGGCCCATTTCGTCGACCCTGAGGCCACGCCTGAGGGCGAGCTTGCCGCCGCCTGCCGGCCCGGCGGCTTCGACGAGGCGGGCTTGCGGGCGGCGGCGCAGGCGCTGCTGGCATCGACCGGCAAGGATGACGTGGCGCGCGGCCGCAGGCTGGCCGCCTGGCTGGCGGCATCCGAGGCCGAACGGGTTGCCCGGTTCGAAGACCGGGTCGGTGCCACCATGACCGCGAAAAACGAGCCCCGCGCCCGGCTGATGGTGAAGGCGGCGATCGAGGCGGCACCGGCCGCCTTCGCCGCCCTGCGCGCCGAACAGGACCGGATGGTGGAGCTTGAGGATCAGCGCCGCTCGGCGGCGACGGTCGCCGCCTCGGTGGCGCTGATCCGGGTGGGTGCCCGGCTGGCGGCGCTGTATGACGATCTGAAACGCCGCCGCGCCCGGCTGGATTTCGACGATCTGATCCTGGGGGCCGGCCGGCTGCTGAACACCCCGGGCATTGCACCCTGGGTGCTGTACAAGCTGGATGGCGGCGTCATGCACCTGCTGCTCGACGAGGCGCAGGACACAAGCCCCGAACAATGGACGGTGGTCGAGCGGCTGACCGAGGAGTTCTTCGTCGGCGACGGCAACCCGCATGATCAGGCGGGCCATGATGCCGATGGGCTGCCGCTGGCCCGCACCGTGTTCGCGGTGGGTGACCCCAAACAGTCGATCTATCGCTTTCAGCGCGCCGACCCGGAAGGGTTCCGGCGGATGCAGGCGTTCTTTCAGGCCCGGGTGTCGGCGGCCGAGCGCGGCTGGTCGGTGGTGGCGCTGCGCCAGTCGTTCCGATCGGTGGCGGCGGTGCTGGCAGCGGTGGATGCGGTGTTCGCGACCCCCCCCGCCAGCGATGGCGTGGTGGAGCCAGGCCAGGTGCTGCGTCATGAAGCCGCCCGGATCGGTCAGGCCGGGATCGTGGAGCTGTGGCCGCTGGCGGTGGCGGAAAAGCGCGACACCGACGATGTCTGGCTGGTGCCCGAGGTGCGCGAGCCCGAAGATGATCCGATGGCGCGGGTGGCCGATGCCATCGCCGGCACCATTCGCGGCTGGCTGGACCGGGCCGAGATGCTGAGCGCCGCCGGCCGCCGGCTGCGGCCGGGCGATGTGCTGATCCTGGTTCAGCGGCGCAATGCCTTTGTCGGCCGCATGGCCCGGGCGCTGAAAGCCGCCGGCGTGCCGGTGGCCGGTGTCGACCGTATGGCGCTGGTCGATCAGATCGCGGTCGCCGATCTGGTGGCGCTGGGCCGCGCCCTGCTGCTGCCGGAAGACGATCTGACGCTGGCTGCCGCGCTGAAAGGCCCGATCCTGGGGCTGGACGAGGACGCGCTGTATCGGGCGGCGGTGGATCGCACCGATCCGAAGGGTGGCGATCCGAAGGGGGGCCGGCTGCCGCTGATCCACGCCCTGCGCCGCAGGGCCGCCGGCGATCCGGCCCTGGCCGCCGCCGCGGGGCTGCTGACCGATCTGGCGCGGGCCGCCGACCGGATGGGGCCGTATGATTTCTATGCCGATCTGCTGGCGGCGCGGGGCGGGCGTACCGCGCTGGTCGCCCGGCTGGGGCCCGAGGCCGAGGATGCGATCGACGAATTCCTGAACCTGGCGCTGGCTTACGAACAGACCGAGCCACCCAGCCTGGAAGGGTTTCTGGCCTGGGTGGAGCGGAGCGCCGTCGAGGTGAAGCGCGACCTGGAACAGGGCCGCGACGAGGTGCGGATCATGACCGTGCACGGCGCCAAGGGCCTGCAGGCGCCGGTGGTGTTCCTGCCCGACACCACCCGCATGCCCCGGCCACCATCGGGGCCGGTATGGCTGGACGGGCCGCCGCCGATGCTGCTGGTGGCGCCGGCGGCGGGGGATGCGTCCGACATGGTGCGGGATGCCCAGACTGTGACGGCGCGGGAGGACCGTAAGGAATACCGCCGCCTGCTGTATGTGGCGATGACCCGTGCGGCCGACCGGTTGTATGTCTGCGGCTGGCATGGCAAGCCCGAGGCGCCCGACGAAAGCTGGTATGGCCTGACGGCGCGGGCGCTGGCCGGCGAGGGGGATGCCCGGCCGGTGGAGGTCGTACTACCCGGCGGCATCACCGGCACGGGTTGGCGGCTGACCGGCGAGCAGGCAGCCGTACCGCCGGCCATACCAGCCGCGGCGACCGGTATGGCTGTGGCCGAGGGGCCATCTCTGCCAGCGGAGCTGCATCCCGATCGTGATCTGCCGGCCGAACCGGTGCCGCCACGGCCGCTGAGCCCGTCGCGCCCCGATGACGACCCGCCGCCGGCGCGGTCGCCGCTGGGCGATCTGGGCGCCAGCCGCTTCCGGCGCGGCCGGCTGGTGCACAGGCTGTTGCAGGTGCTGCCCGATCTGCCGCCCGATGCGCGCGCCGATGCCGCCGCCCGCTTCCTGGCCGCCCCCGCCCACGGATTGGCGGCGGGCGATGCGGCGGCGCTGGCCGGCGAGGTGATGGCCGTGCTGGACCACCCGGATTTCGCGGCGATCTTTCAGCCCGGCTCGCGCGCCGAGGTGCCACTTGGCGCGCTGGTCGGGTCGCGCGTGGTGTCGGGCGCCGTCGACCGGCTGCTGGTGACGCCCGACCGCATTCTGCTGGTCGATTACAAGACCGACCGGCCGCCACCGGCCGAGCCCGAGCGGGTCGCCCGGCATTATCTGCGCCAGATGGCCGCCTATCGTGCGGTGTTGCAGCGGATCTATCCGGGCCGCGCGATCGAGACCGCACTGGTCTGGACCGATGGGCCATCGCTGATGCGCCTGCCGGATATGCTCCTCGATCGCTGGGCGCCGGCGGAGCTGGAGGCAGCGGGGGGCGATCTTTCAACCCCAAATTGAATGTCGTGCCGTCGGCGGATTGCCGGCCTGCGCGGCGTGCACAGGTCGGTGTGCTTGACCGGCCCCGCGCGGCTTTCTACATTGAGCCAAGCGCGCCCGCCGGCCGCTGCTCCGACATGCGACCCCATGATGGTCATGGGCGGGGAGCGGCACACGGACGGACCGTCATCAGACCATGCGGCCCGACGGGTCCATGGCGGGCCGTGGCGGCCTCTGCCCCAGCCGATGCGCTGGGGCGGCACCGCGGCTGCACACGATTTGAGGGGATAGCTCCCATGGCCATCGCGACCGTCACCGACAGCTCGTTCGAGCAGGACGTGCTGAAGTCCGAAACGCCCGTCCTGGTCGATTACTGGGCCGAGTGGTGCGGCCCGTGCCGGATGATCGCCCCGGCGCTGGAGGATCTGTCGAAGGAATTCGATGGCAAGCTCACCGTCGCCAAGCTGAACATCGACCACAACCCGCAGACCCCGTCGAAATACGGGGTGCGCGGCATCCCGACCCTGATGGTGTTCAAGGGCGGCCAGATCGCGGCGACCAAGGTCGGCGCGCTGCCGAAGAGCGAACTGGCCAAGTGGATCCAGTCGGTCGTCGGCTGATCGCCGAACCATCGCCCGATCTGTCCGATGCCTGATCTGCCCGATGCCCGCGGCGCCGTCATCCCTGATCCGGATGGTGGTGCCGCGGGCATCGGCATGTCTGGTGTGGAGGCGGGCGTCTCAACCCTGTTGGATACGATCTATCGCAGCCATCTGCGACAGGCCGCGCGCGACGCCGGGGGAGAAGACGCCGGGGGACAATGGGCGGGCGGGCGGGCGCTCGACCGGCTGCACCGCCGGCCCGAGCGGCTGCTGGATCTGGCCCGCCGCCATGACCTGATCCCCGATCCCGGCCGGGTGATCCTGGTGACCGGATCGAAGGGCAAGGGCAGCACCGCCCGGCTGATCGCCGCCGGCCAGACCGCCGCCGGCCGCCGCACCCTGCTGTTCACCTCGCCCGAAGACATGACCCCGCTCGACCGCATCCGGATCGATGGCACCGTGATTGCGCCGGCCGACGCGGTCGGCGCCTTTCAGATGCTGGCGGCAGGCCTGCGGGCCGTGGAGGCATCGCTGCCGGCGGGCGAGGCGTTGTCGCCCTTCGGTCAGTTCCTGCTGCTGGCGCTGGTCCATGCCCGCCGATCGGCGGTCGACCGGCTGGTGCTGGAAACCGGGCTGGGAGCCGCCGACGACGAGGCGGGGCGGCTGGCGGCGGCCATCGGCGTGGTCACCGCCATCCTGCCCGAGCATCTGGACCGGCTGGGCCCCGGCATCGACGATGTCGCCCGCGCCAAGCTGGACATCCGCCATCGCTGCCAGCGGCTGATCCTGTCGGATCAGGCGGATCGGGCCGGCCGGCGGGCGGGCATCGATACCGGCGGCGCGCGGGTGGTGGCGCCACCCGTCACCATGCCCGGGCATGCCGGCCATCCACCACCATGGCTGGCGCATAACCGGGCGATGGCGCTGGCGGCGCTGGCGGGCGACGGCATCGATCCGGCGGCCCCGGTGGTGGTGGCGGCGCTGGACGATGCGGCACGTGGCCTGCCCTCCTGGGGGGAGGCGCCATGGGCCGGCGGGATCGTGGCCTGGGAGGCGGCTGTGCAGGCGGCGAGCCTGGATGTGCCACGGCTGCGATGGCTGGCCGCGCGCGGCTTCCGCGCCCTGCTGTCGGTGACCGATGACAAGGACGTGGCCGGATTGGCCACAAACCTGGCCGAGGCGGGACTGGCGCCACGTGGGGTGGTGCTGGCTGGCCGGCGTGGCGCGTTGCGCGCGGGGGCTGGCGCGCATCGGCGGTTGCTGGCGCTTTCGCAGGCTGATGGACCGCTCAAGGCACCTGCTCTGGGGCCACTGGATCACGACGATGTCCCGGCCATGGCCCGGCTGTTGTATGATGGCGCCGGAATGGATGACCAGAGACCTGTGGCGGGCGGCAAGGTGATCGCCATCGGCACCCAGAGTTTCGTGCGCCTTGTGCGCGCCGCGATCAGGAGCGGCCGATGAGTGATCAACCGGCACCCCCGCGCCGTGGCGGCAAGCGGCGCGCGCCCACCACGACGGATATGCGGAGGGTTGCCCCCCCGATCGACGGTGCCCTGGCGACGCCGCCGCCGAGGGACACCCCGTCGGCGGACGGCACGCCGATGGCCGGCTTCTCGGCGAACGGGCAGGGCCAGACGGCGCCGAACGGCGAGGATCTCCCCAATCAGGCCCGGCTGAGACGGTCGTTTGTCGGGTTGAAGGCGGCGGATGTGCCGGGCCTGTCGGGCCAGTTGGACCCGGTGGCCGCCGGCATCGTGGCGGCGGTCGCCGATCGCATGGCCCGCGACCTGTTGCATGCCGGCGGCTTCGAGGCCGTGTTCGAGGGCATGTCGGCCGGTCTGGCCGCGCGTGGCGTGCCGGTGAAGCGCGCCTATATCGCCTTCCGCACCCTGCACCCGCTGATCGCCGCGGTTTCGTTCCTGTGGCAGCGGGGCCATCCGGTAGAGCGGATGGTGATGTCGCATGAGCTGGCGGGGCTTTCCGAGGTGTGGAAACGCTCGCCGTTCAACTACATGCTGACCAACAACGTGCCACGCCTGCGCCGCCGCCTGATCGACCCCGACGCGCCCCGCGATTTCGAGGTGCTGAACGACCTGATGGCGGAGGGCACCACCGATTATCTGGCAGCCGCGACCGCGTTCGGCGGCGGCGCCGAGGGCAATGGCGTGATCGCGTCGTGGACCACCGATGCCGCCGACGGGTTCTCCGATCTGGACCTGTCGGTGCTGGACGCGCTGCAGGTGCAGCTTGCCCTGGCCTGCCGGCTGGCCTTCACGGCCCAGGTGGCGGAAACCGTGGCGATGACCTATCTGGGCAACCACGCCGGCCGCCGGGTGCTGTCGGGGCAGATCCGGCGCGGCGACGGCGAACTGATCCCGGCCGCGATCTTCCTGTCGGACCTGCGCGGATCGACCGGCATGGCCGAGAAGCTGGGCGTGACCAGGTTCATGGAACTGGTGAACCGCTATTTCGAATGTGCCGCCGAACCGGTGCTGGGCGCCGGCGGCGAGGTGCTGACCCTGATGGGCGACAGTGTGCTGGCGATCTTTCCGCTGGCCAGTTTCGGCGATGATGTTGAATCCGCCTGCGACGCGGCGCTTGCCGCCGCCCGCGATGCCGAGCGCCGGCTGGAGCAGTGGAACCGCGCGCGGCGCGCCGATGGCGAGGTGGCGATGGATTTCGGCATCGGCCTGCATCTGGGGCGGGTGATGTTCGGCAATATCGGCACCGCCGAGCGCCTGCAGTTCACCGCCATCGACCGGTCGATCAACGAGGCGGCGCGGCTGGAGGGCCTGACCAAATCGATGGGCCATCGGATCATCGCCAGCGGCCTGTTCGCGAGGCGGGCCAGTGCCGCCTGGCGGTCTCTGGGCCACGTGCAACTGCGCGGCTCGGCGCGCGAGCAGGAGGTTTTCACACCCGCGCCGGCCGCCAACCGTCTGGCCCTGGCCGCCGGCCTTGATGTGCCGGGAGGGCCTTGCGCCACACCGCCACAACTGGTGGTGCATGCCGATTGGAGTGTGGATGCCCGCAAGCGCTGGATGGCGGTGGCGGCGCGCCAACCCGATGGTGGCTATCTGGCCGGACCGCCCGAACCCGTAGGGCCGGTCGACAGCCTGATCGACCGGCTGATCGCGCGTGCCGGGGGCGGCCGGGTGATGCTGGGGCTGGATGTGGTGCTGGGCCTGCCGGCCGGCTATGCCGAGCGGATCGGTGTCACCGGCTTCCGCGAGGCGATCGCCCGCATCGCCAGCGATCCGGATTGGGCGGCGGCCCTGGACCCGGCGGCGACGCTGGACGAGGTGTCGCTGTCACGACCGTTCTTTCCGCGCCGCGCCGGCTCCCGATCCATGGGCATCGGCAAGGGGGGGCCGGCGGCCCTGGCTGCTCGGCTGGGCCTGGACGGGCCGGACGATCTGCGCCGGATCTGCGACCATGCCACCACCGCCCGTCGCGCGGCGGCGCCGCTGTTCTGGACCATGGGACCGGCGCAGGTGGGGCGGGCGGCCGCCCATGCCTGGCGGCACCTGCTGCTGACGAAAGGTGAGGCCGGGCGGCTGGGCCTGTGGCCGTTCGACGGGCCGCTCGACAGCCTGCTGGCCAATAACGCGGTGACGCTGGTCGAGGCCTATCCGGCCGAGTTTCACCGACATCTGGGCGTGCGCATGGGCCGCAATGCCGGCAATGGCCGGGGCAGCAAGCGCAACCGCGATGATCGGGCCGCCAATGCGCCGATGCTGATCGAGGCCGGGCGCCGCATGGGCCTGACCCTGGATATCGATCTTGTGGCCGAGCTTGGCGACGGCTTCGGTGACGTCGCGGCCGGCGAGGACCGCTTCGACGCGGTGATCGGCATGATGGGCATGCTGCAGGTTCTGGCCGGCGACCGCCCGACCGGCGAGCCGCGTGTGGCGCCGGTGGTGACGGTTGAGGGCTGGATCCTGGGCCAGTCGCCGGCCGAGTTGAAGCTGCCCGAGGACAGGTTTAGAGGACAGGTTTAACTGAGGCCGGGCTCGGCTGGCCGGCCGGGGTCCGGATCAGGTGGGCCGGCGCGGATCAGGCCAGTTGGGGCAGGGTATAGACCTCTTCCTCGGCGGCAAGCCCGCGCAGCTGGAAGCGGCCGAGCGGCGTGAGCGGCCGGCCGATCATGGCCACGGCATCGGCGATGGTGGATGAAATCGCGATCGTCTGGCCAAGGTCGCGGGCCAGAACCTCCAGCCGGCTGGCCTGATTGACCGCCTGGCCGATGACGGTGAAGTCCAGTCGGTCGGGCGCGCCGATATTGCCATAGAGCACCTCGCCCGCATGCAGGCCAAGCCCATAGCTCAGCGCCTCGTCGCCGCGCTCAGCGCGGCGCGCGTTCAGCGCGGCCATACCGCGTTCGGCATCGCGCGCGGCATCCAGCGCCGCACAGCCCGCGAACGGACAGGCGCCATCATGCAAATGGGTGGGAAACACCGCCAGCACGCCATCGCCGATCAGCTTCATCACCTGGCCGCCATGGGCGGTGATGGCCGCGGCCATCACCTCGAAATGCTCGTTCAGGGTGGCGATCAACACTTCGGGTGGCAGGCGTTCGGACATGGCGGTGAAGCCGCGCAGATCGGAAAACCAGATCGCGGCGTTCATCCGTTCGACATCGCCGCGCTTGATGGTGCCGGCCAGCACCCGTTCGCCCGGATCATCGCCCAGATAGGTCTTCAGCAGGGTGCGGACCTGCCCGCGCTGGCTGACGATTTCAACCGCCAGCGTCAGGATCGGCAACAGCGCCGATATCCGCCGCAGATCGCCTTCGGTGAAGCCGCCGGGGGTGAGTGTCGCCACCGACAGCGCATTGGGCGTGCCGTCATGGAAGGCGATCGGCAGCATCACGTAATCGGTGAAGCCTTCGGCCTTCAGGTCGACCAGGATCGGGAAGTCGCTGGTCTGGGCGCCGGGGCCGGTCAGGCGACGGCGGACCCCGGCGCCATGTTCAACCACAAGTTGAAAAGGGCTGCGCAGATAGGCGTCGGTCAATTCCACGCCATGGACACGGTGCACCGCCTCCACCGGCCGGTCGGGGCGCCATTCCACCGACACGCCCCGGAATTGCGGGTCCAGCAGCCGCAGATGCAGGCTGGCGCGATCGATCGGCACGCCAGCCGCCGCCAACCGGCGCGCGACCCCGTCGACGAGCTCCGCCACCGGCAGTCTGGGACCTTCCTGGGCCAGCCATTCGGCGATCGGATCGGGACCGAGCATGGCCGGCGCCACCGTGGAACGGCGGATGGGCGTGGCCGTGCGCAGCATTGTCGCGTCGTCGAGGCGTTCGGCTTCCATCATCGATCCGATGTCCTGCTGCCGGCAGCGAGGCGCAACACCCCAAGGGAGAAGCTCGGGAGAAGCTCGCGGGCCCGTGATAAAAAATCAATTGGGCTGTATATCGGGTGCAGCAGGCGTTCCGTCGAGGGGGAGATGACATGAAGACGCAGGCGGGTGGCGGAGATGACACGGCGGCGCCGGTGCCGGTCATCGAACGTCTCGATCGGGGATTGTCCGATCAGGATCTGGCGGCGCTGGCCGATATTCTGGTCGCCTGTGTCGCGGGCGGTGCCTCGGTCAGCTTCATGGCCGGGCTGAACCATGCCCGCGCATGTGCGTTCTGGCAGGGTGTGGCAGGCGATGCGGCGCAAGGCGGCCGGGTGTTGCTGGTGGCACGGCCAGAGGCCGGCGCCACCCCCACCGGCACCATCCAACTGGTGCCGGCCAGGACCGAGAACCAGCCGCACCGGTCGGATATCGCCAAGCTGCTGGTGCATCCGCGGGCCCGCCGACAGGGGATTGCCGGCCGTCTGCTGGCTGCCGCCGAGGCGGCGTCGCTGGCCATGGGCCGGCGGCTGATCACGCTGGATACCGATGCCTTGAGCGATGCGGCCCGGTTCTATCCGGCCCATGGCTATCAGACCACCGGCATCGTACCCGGCTATGCGCTGATGCCCGACGGGGGGCCATGCGACACGCTGTTCCTGTGGAAATGGCTGGATGCGGCCACAGGCGATCCGGCGCAGAGGGTCTGAGAGAAGGACTCTTGATACTGGACCAATTTAGTGCCAAATCGTTGGCGAGCGCCGTGGCCCCGGGATCCGATGCGATCCGGTCGCAGATCCGCGCCCCGCAAGGCCGGGGGCCGACGCGATGGATACGAAGCCCGCAGCATCCGATTGCGGCCGCCAATGAGGACCAGGTCCGATGTTCATCCAGACCGAGCGGACGCCCAATCCGCTGACCCTTAAGTTCCTGCCCGGCCGTGACGTGGCCACGGGTGGTGCCCAGTTCGCGCGCGGCGACGATACCAGCCGCTCGCCGCTGGCGACCACGTTGCTTGCCATCGACGGCATCGAGGGCATTTATCTGGGCACCGATTTCGTGTCGGTGACCAAGTCGGACGCCGCCGACTGGATGCTGCTGAAGCCGATGATCCTGTCGGACATCATGGAGCATTTCACCAGCGGCCGGCCGGTGCTGACCGAAGAGGGCGCGGCCGAGGCCGCCGCTGCCGGCGGCGCCGGGGATGACGAGGTCTCGGCCACCATCCGCGAGTTGATCGATACCCGCGTGCGCCCCGCCGTCGCCCAGGATGGCGGCGACATCGTGTTCGAGGGCTTCGAGGACGGCATCGTCTATCTGCAGATGCATGGCGCCTGCTCGGGCTGCCCCAGTTCGACCATGACGCTGAAGAACGGCATCGAGACGATGCTGAAGCATTATGTGCCGGAGGTGATCGAGGTTCGCCAGGCCTGATGCCGGTTGGCCCGACCTCTGGAACCTGACGCCCAGACGCCCATAAGCAACGCCCGCCCACAAGCAACGCCCGCCCTGGCACATCTGTCGGGCGGGCGTTGTGCCGTTCAGTCCTCGGCACCCTCGACCGGTGCCGGCAGGGCGGTGTCGATCAGCCGCCAGGCATCGTCATAGGCAATGGTGGCGGCATCGGCCGAGGCCGGGTCGCCCGCGCGCCGGACCTCGTCGATCGCCACCTCGATCCGGGCGGCGGCATGATGCAGCCGCTGGCTGGCCCGGGTTTCCACCGGCATGCCGACCAGCCCTTCCAGCCAGTCGACCACATCCTCGATCAGCGCGCGGTCGTCGTCGGCGTCGCGGGTGGGCAGGTCCATCGCATCGAGCGCGTCATCGGCAACCACGGCGATCCGCGCCCAGTCGGCACCGATCTGGCCCAGAGCCGCGATCACTGTGTCGCTGAAGCCCGCATACGGGCTTTCGGCCATGCGGCGGGTGAGGGCCTCGCCCTCGCGCGCCGCACGCGCCATATCTTGAAGCGCGATCTCGATCTCGGCGGCAAGGCGTTCATCTTCGGCGGACATCGCAGCCTCCTTATCGCTCAACATGGGCAGGTTCCCGGCCGGCGCATCGCGCGACCGCGTATCACCGGCGATGCTGCGGTCGCCGGCCAGCGACCGCACCGGGCTGGTGCCGGGCAGGTCGGCGGCCGGGCGATCGGGGGTCACCACCGACACGGCACCGGCGCGCACGCCGAATTCGGCCGGGGTGCGGGTCAGGATCTCGCCATCGACATTGACCCGCTTGGGCTTGGCCGGGGTCTCGACGCGCACCGTTCTGCCCGACAGCCGGTGAACCCCCATCCAGGGTCCGGCAGTGCCCAGCCGCAAGGCCGGCAGCATCAGCGCCATCCGCCAATGCGACACCGGTTCGATCACATAGACGTCGAGCATGCCATCATCGATGGTGGCGCCGGCCGATACCGTCAAGCCCCCGCCGTGATGGCGGCCATTGCCGATCGCCACCATCACCGCCCGCATCTCGACGTTTCTGCCATCGACCGTCAGCCGCACGCGGAAGCGGCGGTGGCGGGTCATCACCCGGAACAGCGCCGGAATATAGGCGCCGATGCCCAGCCGGCGCTTTTCGCGGCTGTCGAGCGCATCGGCCACATCGACCGACAGGCCGATGCTGGCCACGTTGAAGAAACCGCGACCATCGATGGTGCCGATATCGATCGATCGCCGGCGCCCGGTCAGCGCCACCTCCAGCGCCGCGGCCGGATCGAACGGAAGGCCCAGCGTGCGGGCAAGATCGTTGGCGGTGCCAAGCGGCAGGATGCCCAGGGTCAGCCCGGTATCGGCCATGGCATCGGCCACCGCCGACAATGTGCCGTCGCCGCCGCCCACCAGCACCAGCGCCGGCGGATCATCGCTGCCGGCGGCGGCGCGGATGGCATCGGGAAAGGCGTCGGGGCTGTCCAGATCGGGCATGTCGGGGCGGAAGCCGGCCTTCCGCAGCCGGGCCAACAGGCTGTCGGGCGCAAGGCCGCCGCCCAGCCGGTCGCGCTTGCCCGGCGGGATCAGCACCAGGGCCCGCCCACCCGCCGACGGGCGGTCCGGTGTCTGTGGCGGCGGCGCGCCGCCGCCCGGATCACGCATGGCCATAGGCCGGGATCAGCGCGCCGCTGACCGCCGCGGCCTCGGCCGAGGTCAGGAACAGGATGACACGGGCCAGGGCTTCGGGCGTGACCCAGGCGCCATGATCGGCATCGGGCATGGCCGCACGGTTGGCCGGGGTGTCGATGATCGACGGCAGCACCGCGTTGACCCGGATCTTCCGGGGCAGCAATTCCTGCGCCAGGCTCTGGGTCAGCGACATCACCGCCGATTTTGACGCGGCATAGGCCGCCATATCGGCGGCGCCGGCCACGGCGGGGCGGGCGCCGATGGTGACGATGCTGCCGCCACCGGCGGCCCGCAGATGCGGCAGGGTGGCGCGCACGGTGTGATACAGGCTGCGGGCATTGGTCGACAGCAGGGCATCGAAGCGGGCGCCGTCGACATCGGCGACCGGCCCCATATCGAAGCCGCCGGCGATGGCGATCACGCCGTCGAGCCCGCCCAGCATGCCGGCGGCGGCATCGGCGGCGGCCAGGGTCTGCGCCTCGTCGGCCAGATCGGCCGCCACCAGCACCACCCGCCCGCCAAAGGCTGCCTCGGCCGCGGTGCATTCCGCCGGCAGAAGATAGCTCGCGGCCACGGCGGCGCCACGCTCCAGCGCCATGGCGGCAACCGCGCGGCCCAGCGCGCCGGTACCGCCGGTGATCAGCAGCTTGCGTCCTTCGATCGACATAGGGGCGCGTCTCCGTTCTGCCTGACGATTGGGTGGTGGTCGGCGATGATGTGGTGGTTGGCGGTTCGGCCGGTTCAGACGGGCATCAGCCGGGTACCGGCGGCGCTGTCGGACAAGGCCGGCAGGCGCCGCGCATCGAACAACTGATAATGCCACCATTCGTGCCGATAGAAATCCCAACCGGCGGTGGTCATGATGCCCATCAGCAACAGCCGGTTGCGCTCCGCCTCGACCGACAGGCCGGCGGCGCCGTGATAGGACATGGTGGAGAAGTCGTCGAAGGGCGTGCCCATGTCGAGCGCCCGGCCGGCGGCGTCGATCAGGGTCAGGTCGACCGCGGCGCCGCGCGAATGCGGCGAGCCGCGGCGCGGATCGGCCACGAAATCGGGGTCGGGGGTGTGCTCCCACAATTTCCACTGCGCCTCCGACGGGCGGAAGGCGTCGTAGATGCGGAAGCGCAGACCATGGCGGGCGGCGATGGCGATGGCGCGGCGCATCGCCGCGGCGGCTTCCGGGTGCAGGAAGCAGGCGG
This sequence comes from Tistrella arctica, assembly GCF_039630945.1. Classification (NCBI taxonomy): domain Bacteria; kingdom Pseudomonadati; phylum Pseudomonadota; class Alphaproteobacteria; order Geminicoccales; family Geminicoccaceae; genus Tistrella; species Tistrella arctica. The sequence continues at coordinate 43,962 of NZ_JBBKTV010000013.1, read as the reverse complement.
CGCGGCCATAAATCGGCCGGCCGGTGAAGTTGGCGGGCGTGGCATAGGCGATGTCCAGCTCGACACCGTCCCGATCGCTCAGGATTTCTTCTAACATCTCATGATCCGTCCGTGCTATGCGGCGAGGGCACCCTAGCACAGAGCATATTGCACTGGGCAGCATGTGCTTGGACACGGACATGCCCGTGATCTTGTTTGGCCGATGAGTGATTTCCGCAGATGACCACCGGCAGTGCCGCAACGACATGCCTGACCATCGATACCTGCGCCGGCGCCATGTCGGTGGCGGCGGGGCGGGGCGGTGTGGTGCTGGCGCGGGTGTTTCTGGCCGATGCGCGGGCGGCGGCGGAAAAGCTGGCGCCGGCGGCACGTGACGTGCTGGCCGCGGCGGGGCTGGCCGCCGACGCGATCGACCTGATCGCGGTCACACGCGGTCCCGGCACCTTCACCGGCGTGCGGATCGGCCTGGGTTTCGCGCGTGGCCTGGCGCTGGCCAGCGGTGCCGCCCTGCTGGGGGTGACCTCGCTGGAGCTGCTGGCGGCGGGGGCCGTGGCCACATCCGGTGCCGGCGCCACCGACCGGGATGTCATGGCGGTGATCGATGCCCGACGCGGCGAGGTTTATGTGCAGCGCGTGGACGCAGAGGGCCGTGCCGGCATCGCCGAGGCGCTGACGCCTGAGGCCGCCGCCGCATCGCTGATCGCCCGGCCGGCGCTGGCGGTGGGGGCGGGGGCCGCCCTGCTGGCGCCGCTGCTGCCGGCCGATCTGGCGGCACGGCTGATCCGTCCCGACCTGCCCCATGGCCATGGCCAGCCCGATGCCGCCGATCTGGTGGCGCTGGCCGATGCGCATGGTCGCCGGCACGGCCGGCCCGACCCAGGGGCGCTGCCGCCATCGCCACTGTATCTGCGCGCACCCGACGCGCTGCCGCCGGCACCGAGCGGCATCGAGACGCCGTCATGACCCCCCCGCCCGTCATGCCCCCTCCGCCCGTCACAACCACGTCGCCCGCCGGCGCGTGCCTGCGACCGATCGCCGCTGCCGATGCGGCGGTGATGGCCGATCTGCATGCCAAAGCGTTCAACGATCCCTGGGACAGCCCCTGGGATGCGGTGGCGATCGCCCGGCTGCTGGATCTGGACACGGTGGCCGGACTGGCGGCATGGCCGGCACTGGACGCGGGTACACGGGATGCGGGCACAATGGATGCGGGCACCGATGCGCCGACCGGCATGGTTCTGATCCAGGCTGCGGCGGGCGAGGCGGAAATCCTGACCATCGCGGTCGATCCCCGGGTCCGGCGCCAGGGGCTGGGCCTGCTGCTGCTGGACGGGGCCGCGATCTGGGCCGCGGCCCGTGGCGCCGAACGGCTCCTGCTTGAGGTCGCGGCGGATAATCCGGCGGCACGGGGGCTTTACCAGAAAGCCGGCTTCACAACAGTGGGCCGGCGGCGTGGTTACTATGCCCGTGGTAAACAGGCGCCGGCCGATGCCGAAGTCATGGCGCTGGCCTTGACGGTCGACGACGCGCCGATGCAGATCTCGTGATCATCCACTGACCTTGAACAGCAGCCGCCAGACCCCGGGGCTGCCGGCTTCCTCGTTCAGCGCCACGATCTGATGGCCCAGTTCCACGACGGAGCGAGGTACGTTTTCCAGCGGCTCGCCGCCATTCAAGCGGACTTCGCCAATTTCGCCGGCGGACATCTTCCCGATCATTAATTTTGTTTTGACAAACGTCATCGGGCAGACATGATGCGTGACGTCGAGAAAGCGATCTGCACTTGGTTTCATTGTGAACCGTCCGGTCGTCGTCTCGGAATGCGAGGTGCCGACGCATGTCGGCCGGGCACCCCCCACGGGCGCCCCGGTGCGGACCTGAGCCACGCCGGCATCGTGCTTCCGATGTTCATCCTCGTCACCGTCATCCTGGTCAAAGGATCGCGCCGTCGTTCGCCCTCAGCCGACACGGCCGCTTTGATCTCCGCCCGAGACACCGAGGTCCAGACCCTACCATGGCCGAAAATCCGAGCCCGCTCGATCTTCTCTCGCTGACGGCACAGATCGTGTCGTCGCATGTCGCGAACAATACCGTGTCGGCCGGCGAACTGCCCCAGCTGATCGGCGAGGTCTATCAGAGCCTCGCCGGGCTCGGCCGCGAGCCGGAGCCGCGCGAGGAAGAGCAGCGGCCGACGCCCGCCGTCGCGATCCGCAAGTCGGTACATGACGAGTACATCATCTGCCTTGAGGACGGCAAGAAGCTGAAGATGCTGAAGCGCCATCTCAAGACCGCCTATGACATGACGCCGGAAGAGTATCGGCGCCGCTGGGGCCTGGCCGACGACTATCCGATGGTCGCCCCCGGCTATGCCCGCCAGCGCAGCGACCTGGCCAAGCGCATCGGCCTTGGTCGTCGCGGCCGCGGCGATCAGGACTGACCACGGCTGCCATGGCAGGATAACGGGCTGCGGGCGCAGAAATTGCGCCCGCCGCTTGTCGTTGCCTGCCGGCTGTCCGATAATGACGCCAGCATTCCGATACAGTGGTGCCGGCCGTTCGATGCCGGTACCGGTTGTTCGGGAGTGGTGACCGTGACGGTGCCGCCGGTTCGGGCGGTGCCGGATATGCGTCGTTCGGGTCCGGTTGTCTTGCGCAGGTGAGGCGATCCGGGGCTGACGCGCATGCGGCCGTAGGTTGGGGCATATGCAGTGCCCCACGGCGATCGCGCCGCGACGGCGGCCCCGTCCGGGACCGCGCAGAAGCGCCAGGCGCAGACCATCCGTGTGTAGTGTCCCCTGTCCACCCAAGGAGCCAGGCCATCTTGGAGATGTCGCGACTGGAGCGTCTGTGTCTCGATAAGGGTCTGAAGATGACCGACCAGCGCCGGGTGATCGCCCGCGTGCTGTCGGAAGCCGATGACCACCCGGATGCCGAAGAACTGCACCGCCGTGCCAGTGCCATCGATCCCCGCATCAGCATCGCCACCGTTTATCGGACGGTGCGGCTGTTCGAGGAGGCGACCATTCTGGAACGGCATGATTTCGGCGACGGTCGAGCGCGCTATGAAACCATTCCCGAAGAGCATCACGATCACCTGATCGACATGCGCAACGGAACCGTGATCGAATTCCAGAACACCGAGATCGAGCGTCTCCAGCAGGAGATCGCCCGCAAGCTCGGCTATCGCCTGGTCGATCATCGTCTGGAACTTTACGGTATCCCGTTGGACCAGCCCTTGGACGACGGCTCGGACAAGGGATCGGCCTGACGGATGGCGGTGATGTGCCAGCCCGACGCCGTCCGACCGGCCGCCGGGCCGGCACGCCGCCGCCCCTGCCACTCTGCCTCGCCTCCCCCACATGGCCGGCGATCCCTCGCCGCGAGACTTCAGGGCATGTTCGGATGACCGCCATTCTCAACCCCGACCTCGGCCTTCGTTCCGGCAATCTGCGGGTCTGCCTCGCGGATGGTGCCGACGACATCGAGGCGGCCCAGCGCCTGCGCTATCACGTCTTCTACGAAGAGCGTCACGCCAAGCCCAGCCCGGAAATGGCCGCGGCCAAGCGCGATCTCGATGCGTTCGACGACGTCTGCGACCATCTGCTGGTGATCGACGATGCGCATCCGAGCGGCCGGCCGACGGTGGTCGGCACCTACCGGCTGCTGCGCCGGTCGGCCGCCGATGTCCATGGCCGCTTCTATACCGCCGACGAATTCGACATCAGCCCGCTGCTGTCGGTGGATGGCGAGGTGCTGGAACTCGGCCGGTCCTGCGTTGCCGCCGAATACCGCAACCGGGCGACCATGCAACTGCTGTGGCGCGGCATCGCGCTGTATCTTGAGCATTACGACATCCAGCTCATGTTCGGCTGCGCCAGCCTGGACGGCACCGATATCGACACGCTGAAGACCCAGCTTGCCTATCTCTATCACCACCATCTGGCGCCCGAGGCGCTGCGGCCGGTGGCGGTGCCGGAACGCTATGTCTCGATGGATCTGGTGGCGAAGGACGATCTGCCGGTCGCCCGCGCGCTGGCCCAGCTGCCGCCGCTGGTGAAGGGCTATCTCAGGCTGGGCGGTTTCGTGGGCGACGGCGCCGTGGTCGACAAACAGTTCAACACCACCGACATCTGCATGATCGTCAAGAGCGACCTGATCACCGGCCGGTATCGCGACCGCTATGAGGGCGGCTCGGGCCGGGTGCGGCCGAAGGGCGGCGACGAGGGCGTATGACCGGCTGGTTCCGCGCAGCCCTGCTGCTGCCGATCTATCTTGCGCTGACGACGGTGCTGATCCCCGTGCAGGCGCTGCTGGTGGCGTTGAAGCTGTCGGCGGCCAACCGGTTTCCGCGGTTCTATCACCGCCTGACCTGCCGGTTGATGGGCTTCGACATCGATATCGTCGGCACCCCGGTGCGCGACCATCCGGCGCTGTTCATCGCGAATCACACCTCATATCTGGACATCTCGATCCTGGGGGCGGTGATCAACGGCTCGTTCATCGCCAAGAGCGAGGTGGCGGACTGGCCGCTCTATGGTCTGCTGGCCAAGCTGCAGCGCACGGTTTTCGTGCAGCGCCAGCGCAGCCGCACGGCCGAACAGGCCGATGAGGTGGCAAAGCGGCTGGAGGCCGGCGACCGGCTGATCCTGTTTCCCGAAGGCACCAGCAATGACGGCCTGCGGGTGCTGCCCTTCCGCACCGCGTTCTTCTCGGTCGCCGACCGGCGGCCGCGTGGCCGGGCGCTGGTGGTGCAGCCGGTGTCGCTGGCCTATACCCACGTCCGTGGTATGCCGATGGGCCGCCGGCTGCGCCCGGCCTATGCCTGGTATGGCGACATGGATCTGGCGGGACATCTGTGGAATGCGCTGACCCTGGGCCCGGCGCGGGTGGAACTGATTTTCCACCCGCCGGTTACGATCGATGATTTCCGCGACCGCAAGGCCCTGGCGCGGCATTGCGAACAGGCGGTTTCGGCGGGCGTGGCGCAGGCACTGGCCGGGCGGTCGACCGCGGCGCTGGCCCTGATCGGTCAGGCCCTCGCCCAGCGCGGCCCGGCGGTGGAAGGCGGCGCGATCGAGGTGGCGGAAGAGGACGAGCCGCTGGACCCGCAGGAAATCGACGCCGCCGATCCCGATGAGCCCCTTCCGGACGCGGCCGAAACCCCCCATGCGGAGGATCGCGTCAGGTGAGCCGCTTGAAGCGGCGGGACCGCGACTGATATTCTGTCGGGCGGATGACGGCATCGTTCACATCATCGATGAACGGACACAGAAGCAGGGACGGGGCCGATCGCGGCGCCGCATCAACGTGAAGGCCCGAGGCGAGGGTGACGAAGAAGCTGTATATCAAGACCTATGGCTGCCAGATGAACGTCTATGACAGCGAGCGCATGTCGGATGTTCTGGCCGCCCAGGGCTTTTCGTCGACCGAGGTGGCGGAAGACGCGGATCTGGTGATCCTGAACACCTGCCATATCCGCGAAAAGGCGGCGGAGAAGGTCTATTCCGATCTGGGGCGGCTGCGCGCGGCTGGCGGGCCCGATGGCCGGCTGATCGCGGTGGGCGGTTGCGTGGCCCAGGCCGAGGGCGCCGAGATCCGCGCCCGCGCGCCGTTTGTGGATATCGTCTTCGGACCGCAGACCTATCACCGGCTGGCCGATATGGTGGAACGCGCCACCCGTGGCCAGGCGGTGGTGGAAACCGATTTCCCGACCGAGGCCAAGTTCGATCACCTGCCGGGCGCCACACCTGGCCGCCACGGCCATACCGCCTTCGTGGCGGTGCAGGAGGGCTGCGACAAGTTCTGCACCTTCTGCGTGGTGCCCTATACCCGTGGCGCCGAATACAGCCGTCCGGCGCAGGCGATCCTGGACGAGATCCGGGCGCTGGCGTCTCAGGGTGTGCGCGAGGTGACGCTGCTGGGCCAGAACGTCAATGCCTATCACGGCGCCGCGCCGGCGGCGGGCGGTGGTGCGGGTGGCGCCGGGCCCGATGGAGACTGGACGCTGGCGCGGCTGTCGCGCGCGATCGCCGCGATCGATGGCATCGCCCGCATCCGCTATACCACCTCGCATCCGCGCGACATGGGCGGCGATCTGATCCTGGCCCATCGCGACGTGCCCGAACTGATGCCCTATCTGCATCTGCCGGTGCAGTCGGGTTCCGACCGGGTGCTGAAGGCGATGAACCGCAAGCACACCGTGGCCGATTATCTGAAGGTCATCGACCGGCTGCGGGCGGTGCGCCCCGACATGGCGATGTCGGGCGATTTCATCGTCGGCTTCCCCGGCGAGACCGATGCCGATTTCGAGGCGACCCTGCAACTGGTGGAACGGGTGGATTACGCCTCGGCCTATTCGTTCAAATACAGCCCGCGCCCCGGCACCCCGGCCGCCGATCTGGGCGATCAGGTGCCTGAGGACGTGAAATCCGAGCGACTGCACCGGCTGCAGGATCTGCTGTCGGCGCAGCAGCGCGGCTTCAATGCCCGCATGGTGGGCCGGCGGCTGCCGGTGCTGCTGGAACGGCCCGGCCGCCATGCCGGGCAGATGGTCGGCCGCTCGCCCTATATGCAGGCGGTCGTGGTGGAGGCGCCTGCGGATGCCGCGGGCCGGATGGTGGAGGTCGACATCGACGCGGTCAATTCCTTCAGCCTGAACGGGCGCATCGCCGGCGGCGAATGGTCGCCACGGCCCCTGTATCCGGCATCGCCGGCCGTTGCCGCCACCCCTGTCGCCGGTTCCGGCCTTTGACGGCCCGGCGCAGCGACCGTGGACCCCGCGGCCGGGCGGCCGCAGGGCCCGCCGAGCGCGGGTCCGCCGCCGATGCCGATGCGGTGATCGTGGATTTCGACGACAACCATCTTCTGGCCCTGCTGGTTGGCGAGCATGACGAGCATCTGGTCCGGATCGAGGCCCAGCTTGGCGTGCACATCGCCACCCGTGGCAACCGGCTGGCGATTTCGGGCAACGAGGCCGACCAGGACGCCGCGGCCGCCGTGCTCGACGGGTTGTATGAGCGGCTGAAGCGCAACCTGATCGTGACTATGGCCGAGGTCGATGCCGCGATCCGCATGGTGACCCAGGCGGCCACCGCGGCGCTCGGCGCCGAACCGGTGGAGATTCCGGCCGCACAGATGCCGGTCTCGCCCCCCGATGCCGCCCATGCGGTGGCGCAGGCGGCGGGCGGACATGGCAGCGCCAGCAGCAGCCATGGCAGTGCTGCGCATGCGCAGGCTTCCGCCCAGGCCGGTGCCTATATCACCGGCGAAGTGGTGATCAAGACCAAGAAGAAGCGCATCACCCCGCGATCGATGCGCCAGGGCGCCTATCTGTCGGCGATCCGCGATCACGACCTGGTTTTCGGCATCGGCCCGGCCGGCACCGGCAAGACCTATCTGGCGGTGGCCATGGCGGTGGCGCTGTTCCTTGAAAAGAAGGTCGACCGGATCATCCTGTCGCGGCCCGCGGTCGAGGCCGGCGAACGGCTGGGCTTTCTGCCCGGCACGCTGGAAGAGAAGGTGAACCCCTATCTGCGGCCGCTGTATGACGCATTGCAGGACACGCTGCCCGACGAGATCGTGGCCAAGCTGATCGAGACCGGCAAGATCGAGGTGGCGCCGCTGGCCTTCATGCGTGGCCGCACCCTGGCCAATGCCTTCGTCATTCTGGACGAGGCGCAGAACACCACCGCCGTGCAGATGAAGATGTTCCTGACCCGGCTGGGCGAAAACAGCCGCATGGTGATCACCGGCGACCTGTCGCAGATCGACCTGCCGGCCGGCACCACATCGGGCCTGTCCGACGCGCTGGCGGTACTGGGGCATCTGGACGAGGTGCCGGTGGTGACCTTCGATGACACCGACGTGGTTCGCCACCCGCTGGTCGCACGGATCGTGCGGGCCTATGCCGCCCGCGATGATGCCCGCCGCCGCCCGAAGCGCATCGATCGCGGCCCCGTGCGGGTGCCGCCGGTGCGAGAGGATCAGCCGGTGCGAGAGGGCGGGGACGACCCGGAGACCGGGGCATGACGCGCGAGGACATGCCGGCCATGGATGGCGACGACACATCGGTCGAAACCCTGGCGGTGCTGGGCGGACGGATCGAGATCGTGATCGAGCAGGCAAGCCCGCTGTGGTCAGGTGCGGCCTGGAGCCTGCCGGCCGGACGGGTCGATGGCCCCTTGAGCGAGGCGATCGGCCGGGTGGCCGCCGCCCTGCTGGCCGCGGCCGCGCCGCATCTGCTTGAGGCGCTGGGCGAGCGGGTGGGCGAGGTGTCGCTGACGCTGGCCGACGACGGGGCGGTGCAGGCGCTGAACCGCGACTGGCGTGACAAGGACCGGCCGACCAATGTGCTGTCGTTTCCGGCCGAGGATCTGGGGGCCGACGACCGGCACGCGGTGGCGGACGCGCTGGAGGCGCTGCCGCCCGGCGCGCCGCTGATGCTGGGTGATATCGCGATCGCCGCCGAGACCGTGCTGGCCGAGGCGGAGGCTCAGGGCAAGCGGCCGCGCGCGCATCTGCTGCATCTGGTGGCCCACGGCCTGCTGCACCTGATCGGCCACGACCACGAGACCGAGGAGCAGGCCGCCGCCATGGAGGCGCTGGAGACCGCCACCCTGGCAGGCTTTGACATCGATGACCCCTATACGCTGATCGATGGTGCGCCGGATGCCTGACAGTCTGCGGACATGGCGGCGGAGATAGCGGCGGATCGGGTGTCGGCGGCAGGGCGGCACGATCATGGTTGCCACCATTGCATGGCCGGTATGGGGATGCCGCATGGCGCATGCGATGGATGATTGACTGTGCACCCGCCTTCGACGGAAACTTGGATTTCAAGCGGATGGCCACTGGTCTGGCGGGCGGGCGTATCGCGTGCCGGGAGTGGTGATCAACCGGACCGCGATGATGGCCGGAGCGCGTGGCAGGTGCCGCGCAGCATCAGGATCGCTGGCACATGGCCGACGCCATGCCGCACAAGGATCGCTCCACCAGCGCGCGGCCCATCGGGCAGGAAGCGATGAGCGACCAATCTTCGTCTAGACGGCCCCGCACGGGCGGGGCCGGCAACAACACCCTCGGACACCTGCTGTTGTCATGGCTTGGCGGCGGCAGATCCCGTGAACGGGATGACCTGCGCGACAGTCTGGTCGATCTGGCCGAACGCGCTGAAGGCGATGAGGACGAGCGCGCGGCGCTTGACCCCGCCGAACGCCAGCTTGTCACCAATGTGCTCAAGCTGGGCGACCTGACGGTCGAGGATGTCATGGTGCCTCGCGCCGACATCATCGCGGTCGAGATCGGCACCCCTCTGGACGAGCTGTTGCGTCAGATCGCCGAGGCCGGACATTCCCGGCTGCCGGTGTATCGCGCCACGCTCGACGAACTCGTCGGCATGGTGCACATCAAGGATGTGGTCGCCCGGCTGGGAGAGCGGACCCCGATCGAGGCTGCCGGCATCGTCCGCGAGGTGCTGTTCGTGGCGCCGTCGATGCGGGTTCTGGACCTGCTGAACCGCATGCGCACCACCCGCATCCATCTGGCGATCGTGGTTGATGAATATGGCGGCACCGATGGCCTGGTGACCATCGAGGATCTGGTCGAGCAGATCGTCGGCGATATCGAGGACGAACATGACGACCAGCCCCAGAGCCGGCTGGTCGAGATCGAGGATGGCGTCTTCGAGGCGGATGCCCGCCTGGATGTCGAGGAACTGGAAGCCCGGCTCGACCGGGTTCTGGTCGATGATGACGAAGATGTCGACACCCTGGGCGGGCTGGTCTTCGCCTTGACCGGGCGGGTGCCTGCGGCGGGCGAGACCGTCGAGCATCCGGCGGGGCTGGTGTTCGAGATCCTGGACGCCGACCCGCGCCGGATCAAGCGGATGCGCATCCGCGTCACCGCCGACGAGGCATCGACCGCCGCGTGACCGGGTCCGTGTCGACGCGCTCCCCCCTGTTCCGTCGCCTGCGGGCCGGCGCCGACCGGCTGGCCGGCCTGCGCCCGCGTTTGCGGCTGCTGATGGCCGCCGCGGCCGGCGGGGTGTCGACGGCGGCCTTGCCGCCGGCGGGGATCCTGCCCCTGGGCATGCTGGCCTTCACCGTGCTGGTTCTGCTGCTCGACGGCGTGAGCCTCGGGCCGGCGCCGGATGGGACGCCGGCAGATGGCGGAACCGCACGCAGCCGGCCCGGCATCTGGCCGGCCTTCTGGACCGGCTGGGCCTTCGGGCTGGGCCAGTTCGCCGCCGGGCTGTACTGGATCGGCGTCGCCTTCTTCGTCGATGCCGCCAAATTCGGCGCGCTGGCGGTGCCGGCAGTGCTGGGGCTGGCGGCGGGGCTTGGCATTTTCACCGGTTTTGTCGGGGTGGCGCAGGCGCGGCTGGGTGGCCGGGGGCCCGGACGGATCGCGATCTTCGCGGTGCTGTGGGTGGCCGCGGAGTGGCTGCGCGGCCATGTGCTGACCGGATTTCCCTGGAATCTGGCCGGCAGTGCCTGGCTGGCGGTGCCGCCGGTGGCGCAGGCGGCCTCGGTGGTGGGCATCTATGGGCTGGGCCTGCTGACGGTGCTGGTGTTCACAAGCCCGGCTTTGCTGGTGACGCGCGGGGCCGGCGATCGGCGCCCGGCGCTGGCGCTGGCGGTGCTGATTCTGCTGGTGGTGGCGGGCAGCGCCGGATGGGGTATGGCGCGGCTGTCGGAGACAGCGACGGCGATGGTGCCGGATGTGCGGTTGCGGCTGGTGCAGGCGGCGATCGACCAGCGCGAGAAATGGCGCGGTGGCATGCGGGCGCAGCATATGCGCACTCAGATCGATCTGACCCGTGGCCCGGGCTTCGACCGCATCAGCCATGTGATCTGGCCGGAAACCGCGGTCGGCTATTACCTGGAACAGGATGCCGAGCCCCGGACGGCGCTGGTGGCGGCGGTGCCGCCGGGCGGGTTGCTGATCACCGGGGCGCCGCGGGTGGAGTGGGTGCCACCGCCGGTCGGTGCGGCCGACGGGGCCGAGCCGACGCCGTTGATCTATAACAGTGTGTTGGCGATCGATGATGCCGGGCGCATCCGGGGTGTGTATGACAAGGCGCATCTGGTGCCGTTCGGCGAATATGTGCCGCTGCGCGCGTTCAACCCGTTCCCCAAGCTGACTGAGGGGACGATGGATTTCTCGGCCGGCCCCGGCCCCGCCACGCTGGCGCTGCCCGGCCTGCCGCCGGCAAGCCCGCTGATCTGTTATGAGGCGATCTTCCCCGGGGCGGTCACTGCCGGGGCCGACCCCGCCGCCCGGCCGGGCTTTCTGCTGAACGTGACCAATGACGGCTGGTTCGGCCTGACCGCCGGCCCCTTCCAGCATTTCGCCGCCGCCCGGATGCGGGCGATCGAGGAAGGCCTGCCGCTGGTCCGTGCCGCCAATAACGGCATATCGGCGATCGTCGACCCGCTGGGGCGGATCGTGGCGCTGTTGCCCCTGGACCGACGCGGCGTGCTGGATGGTCCGCTGCCGGTGGCGCTGGCACCGACCATCTATGCCCGGATGGGCGACAAGGCCGCCGGCATCGCGGCCCTGCTGGTGATGGCGGCAGGTCTGCTGACCACCCGCCGCAATACCGACGCTGCCTGAGCATTCACAAGATCTTGATATATTTTGGTATGACCTTCTCATGATCTTGCAGTGTCCGAGTGATAACTTTTATTCCTGAGAAAATTCCGTAGAACGTTTGAACCGGCGCTCTGATTTTCCCCCGGAGAGTCAGTAAACTACTTTGCGATGTCGAGTCTGCGGAAAAAAGCAACTGATGCGTGTTCAACCTGTCACCGGAGGCGAGTGTGACCGGGAATGCAACCCGGAATACGCGTTTCGTGCAGCCCCATGCGCGCGCCGGGGTTGACCCATGCCATGGCGTGATGTCATCTATCCGGCTGGTAACAGGTCGGAAACGAGGCCTGCGGGGTTCGAGGAGGGATGACGCGGATGGTGACGAGACTGAACCCGATTGACGCTCATGTCGGTGGACGCGTGCGGTTGCGCCGGCAGCTTCTGGGGCTCAGCCAGGAAAAGCTGGGGCAGCGGGTGGGGCTGACCTTCCAGCAGATCCAGAAATATGAACGCGGCACCAATCGCATCGGCGCGGGCCGGCTGTTCCTGATCGCCCATGCCTTGGATGTGCCGGTATCGTTCTTCTATGATCAGGCAGAAGCGGTGGCGGGAGGACGCGGGCTGCTGAGCATCGATGACGGCTTCGACTGGGCGGTGATGGAAGGCCCGGACGCCCAGATGCTGGCCTTCGACTTCGCTCGCATTCCCGATGCACGCACCCGCACCCGCGTGATCGACCTGGCCCGCTCGATGAGCGACGCCATCGGAACTGGTGCCTGAAAAACGTGCTTGATTCCGGAAGCACGTCGTGAAAGTTTCATCCGACGGTTTGAGCAAAACCACCACGCGAATTCTGCATCTGCTGCAAGCGCAGCATGTGAGAGCGTGGGTATGTCAAACCGTCCGTGGTCGGATTTGTGCCGCTTGCCGCCACGTTAAACAGTGCGCTAAGTGGGCTTGGTGGGCGCATTCTCGTGTCAACCCGCCGAGAACCCAGACGCACGGAGTCCATCGTAGGCAGCCGGCGGGCTCAAACCCCGCGAGGTTGCCCGGACCGTGGTCGGAACCACGGTTCGTCGTCGGTTCTTGAGGGGTTGAAGACGCGTCATGGCCCGCAGCAACTACCTGTTCACCAGCGAGTCGGTCTCCGAAGGCCATCCGGACAAGATCTGTGACCGGATTTCGGATGCCGTTCTCGACCATCTTCTGTCTGCCGACCCGTTCTCGCGGGTCGCCTGCGAAACACTCGCGACCACCAACCGGGTGGTGATTGCGGGTGAAATCCGCTCCAAGGGCGATACGTCGCCCGAGACGATCGAGCAGGTGGCGCGCGACGTCATCCGCGACATCGGTTACGAGCAAGACGGCTTCCACTGGCGGACCGCCAGGATCGAGGTGCTTCTGCACGATCAGTCGGCTGATATCGCGGCTGGCGTCGATGCCGCCGGCAACAAGGACGAAGGCGCCGGCGACCAGGGCATCATGTTCGGCTATGCCTGCCGGGAAACCGACGCGCTGATGCCGGCGCCGATCCATTATGCGCACACCATCCTGCGCAATCTGCGCGCCGCCCGCCGCTCGGGCGACGTGGCGCTGCTCGGCCCCGACGCCAAGAGCCAGGTGACCCTGCAATACGAAGGCGGCAAGCCGGTGGGCGCCACCTCGATCGTGTTGTCGACCCAGCACATCGCCGGCGTCACCCAGGACGAGGTGAAGGCCGCCGTGCGGCCGATCATCGAGGCCTCGCTGCCTGCGGGCTGGATGTGCGACGACGCTCATCTCTATATCAATCCGACCGGTAATTTCGTGATCGGCGGCCCGGATGGCGATGCCGGCCTGACCGGACGCAAGATCATCGTCGACACCTATGGCGGTGCCGCGCCCCATGGTGGCGGCGCCTTTTCGGGCAAGGATCCGACCAAGGTCGACCGGTCTGCCGCCTATGCCGCGCGCTATCTGGCGAAGAACGTGGTGGCGGCCGGTCTGGCCGATCGCTGCACCATTCAGCTATCCTATGCCATCGGCGTGTCGCACCCGCTGTCGGTGTATGTCGACACCCATGGCACCGGCCAGGTCGACGAGGCGAAGCTGGAGGCGGCGATGCGCGAGGTGATGAACCTGACCCCGCGCGGCATCCGCGAGCATCTGCAGCTGAACAAGCCGATCTTCGCCCGCACCGCGTCCTATGGCCATTTCGGGCGTGAGCCCGAGGCCGATGGCGGCTTCTCGTGGGAGAAGACCGATCTGGTGGAGGCGATCAAGCAGCTTGTGCTTTGATCCTGATCCATGCGATCAGCAAGGGGCGGCATCCGGAGATCCGGATGCCGCCCGCTTTTTTGTCGACAGCCCACCCCACTGACCAGCCCGGACACCGGACCGCCGATGACCGTTTCAAGCCCTGAGCCCGCCGCCCCGACCGACCCTGATGTCGATGACGCCGACAGCCAGGGCGACAGTGTCGGGCGGCGCCATTTCGGCCGCCGCATCGGCCGGCCGTTGAAAGCCAATCGCAGCCGGGTGCTGGAACAGACGCTGCCGGCGCTGGCGATCGCGCTGCCGCCGCGCGGCGAGGGCGGGCCGCTGTCGCCGATCGACCCCCGGGCGCTGTTCGATCATCCGCCGGCGGCGCTGGCGCTGGAAATCGGCTTCGGCGGCGGCGAGCATCTGATCGCCAGGGCCGAGGCCGAGCCGGAAACCGGCTTCATCGGCTGTGAGCCCTATATCGGCGGCATGTCGGCGCTTCTGGTAGAACTGGAGGCCCGCGGCCTGCGCAATGTGCGGGTGCTGGGCGATGATGCCGCCCGCCTGCTGGACGTGCTGCCCGATGCCTGTCTCGACCGGGTCTATCTGCTGTTCTCGGACCCCTGGCCCAAGCGCCGCCATGCCAAGCGCCGTTTCATCCAGCCCGAGACGGTGGCGGCGCTGGCCCGGGTGCTGAAGCCGGGCGGCGAACTGACGGCCGCCACCGATCATACCGATCTGTGTGCCTGGACGCTGGCCCATGTTCGTGCCCATCCGGCCTTCACCTGGACGGCGCGCCGGCCGGGCGACTGGCAGCGGCGGCCCGACGGCCAGATCGAGACCCGCTATGAGGCCAAGGCCCGCGCCGCGGGACGCGTGCCGGTGTTCATGCGGTTTCTGAAGACCTGAGCATTTTTCTGAAGATCCGGCCTGTTTCCGGCGCGGAATCGCTCTGGGTGGTCTTGTATGGCCGCAGTGACACCCCCACGTTCGCTGAGGCGCCGATGGCAGGCAGGCGAGGTTGCGGCAGATTGACGGCGGGGCGCGGGCGCCCCCGGGGACAAACTCCTTGCGGTTCCGTTACATATGCGTATATTGACCGTCGTCCGCGTTTGCGGACCGCCGGCGATCCCGCCAGCGCCCAAGCCGACGAGCCTTCCGCCCCGGTGAGGGACCGGAGGGGTATCCGGCGTGGGCACGCCGGAGGTCGCGGTCACATGCAGCTTCCGCCGGGTGGGCCTTGGGCCCGCCTTTTTTTGTTTGTGCCGCGTCGGACCATCACCTGTGCCGGGCCAGTCGCCCGCGCCGGTCTGGCCTCGCCCCGCCACTGGAGGAGCGCATGGACGTCGTTCGTCGTATCACCGAGCTGATCGAGCCGGCCATCGGCGATCTCGGTTACGAGGTCGTGCGCATCGTGTTCCGATCGGGCACCAATGCCACCTTGCAGATCATGGCCGAGCGCACCGATGGTCAGTTGATGACGGTCGATGACTGCGCCGAGATCAGCAATGTCGTGTCGGCGCTGCTCGACGTCGAGGATCCGATCACCGAGGCCTATGCGCTTGAGGTCAGCTCCCCCGGTATCGACCGGCCGCTGACCCGGTTCAAGGATTTCGAGCGGTTCGCCGGCTTTGAGGCCAAGATGGAACTGCGGCGCCCGCATGAGGGCCGCAAGCGGTTCCGCGGCCGGCTTGCCGGCGTGCGTGATGGCGGGCTGGTCGCGATCCGTCTGGATGACGGCGCCGAAGCGGCCCTGCCTTTCGACGAGATTTCGTCGGCGAAGCTGATCCTCACCGATGAGCTGATCGCCGCCGTCCAGGATAACCGGAGCTGAGTGCGCCCCATGGACATCAACTTCAACACCGGCCCGGTCCGGCACGAGCTGCTACAGGTCGCTGACGCGGTTGCCCGCGAGAAGTCGATCGACCGCGACAGCGTGCTCGAAGCCATGGAACAGGCGATCCAGACCGCGGGTCGGCGCAAATACGGCCAGGATCACGATATCCGGGCCACCATCGACCGCAAGACCGGCGAAATCCGTCTGTACCGCTATACCCAGGTGGTCGACGAGGTCGAGGACGAAGCGACCCAGACCACGGTTGCCGATGCCCGCCACCGCAAGCCCGATGCCGTTCCCGGCGATTTCCTGGTCGACCCGCTGCCGCCGATCGATTTCGGCCGCATCGCCGCTCAGACCGCCAAGCAGGTGATCGTGCAGAAGGTGCGCGAGGCCGAGCGCCTGCGCCAGTTCGACGAGTTCAAGGAACGGGTCGGCGAGATCATCAACGGCATCGTCAAGCGCGCCGAATATGGCAGCGTCGTGGTCGATCTGGGCCGCGCCGAGGCGGTGATGCGCCGCGACGAACTGCTGCCGCGGGAGAGCTTCCGCGTCGGCGACCGGGTCCGGGCCTATATCTACTCGGTGCGCGAGGAACCCCGCGGGCCGCAGATCTTCCTGTCGCGCACCCATCCGATGTTCATGGCGAAGCTGTTCGCGCAGGAAGTGCCCGAGATCTATGACGGCATCATCGAGATCAAGGGCTGCGCCCGCGATCCGGGATCGCGCGCCAAGATCGCGGTGACCAGCAACGACAGCAGCATCGACCCGGTCGGCGCCTGTGTCGGCATGCGCGGTTCGCGTGTGCAGGCGGTGGTTGCCGAACTGCAGGGCGAAAAGATCGACATCATTCCGTGGTCGCCCGATACCGCGACCTTCCTGGTCAACGCGCTGGCCCCGGCGGAAGTCGCCAAGGTGGTGCTGGACGAGGATACCCAGCGGATCGAGGTGGTGGTGCCGGACGAACAGTTGTCGCTGGCCATCGGCCGGCGCGGCCAGAACGTCCGCCTGGCATCGCAGCTGACCGGCTGGGACATCGACATCGTCACCGAGACCGAGGAGTCGGAGCGGCGCCAGGAACAGTTCCGCGAACGCTCGCGGCTGTTCATCGAGGCGCTGAACGTCGACGAGGTGATCGCCCAGCTCCTGGTGACCGAAGGCTTCGAGTCGATCGAGGAGATCGCCTTTGTGGCCGAAGACGAGCTGTCGGGCATCGAGGGTTTCGACCCCGATGTCGCGGCCGAGCTTCAGAACCGCGCCCAGGTGTTCCTGGAAGCCCGTGACCGGCGCATGGACGACAAGCGCCGCGAACTGGGCGTCGAGGACGCGGTCGCCGAGATCGAGGGCATGACGCCGCTGATGCTGGCGCAGCTTGGTGAGAAGGGGGTGAAGACCCTTGATGACCTCGCCGACCTGTCGGGCGACGAGCTGATCGAGCTTCTGCCCGCCGGCACCCTGGACGAGGCCGAGGCCAACCGCATCATCATGGCCGCCCGCGCCCACTGGTTCGAGGACGAACCGGCGGCCGGCGCGGTGGTGGATGACGCTGACGCCGTCGGCGTCGAGGCTGGCGCTGGTGATACGGCCGATGCCGGCGCCGATGGCGCCAAGGCCTGATATGAACGCGGCCCGGAACCCCATGGCGCCGGGCCATGAACGGAGCGATGATGGTGGTGGCGATCGATCCGGCAATGCCGGACGGCATGGTGGCGATACCCGATGCGGCGGCAGGCGACGACCTGCCGACCGATGCGGGGCCGCGCGACCGTGCGCCTGAACGCCGCTGCATCGTCAAGGGCCAGAGCGGATCGCCCGACGGGTTGATCCGTTTCGTGCTCGACCCCGAAGGGCGGGTGGTCGCGGATGTCGACGCCAGCCTGCCGGGACGCGGTGCGTGGGTGACTGCCGATCGGGCGTCACTGACCATCGCAATCAAGCGCCGGTTGTTCTCAAGAGCCTTCCGGACACAGACGCAGGTCGGCGATGACCTGATCGGGACGGTCGAGCGATTGCTAACTGCCCGGTGTTTGGAATATCTTGGGCTCGGCCGCCGGGCGGGAGCGGTTGTCGCCGGATACGAAAAAGTGCGGAGCTGGCTCGATGCCGGCACCGTCGGCGCCATTTCCCTGGCATCGGATGCCGGAGAGACGGCCGCCTCCCGCATGGGAGCGCTGAAGGGCGTTCCTGTCGTCGCACTATTGACCCGCGATGAAATGGGTCGTGCTCTCGGACGCGAGAATGCGGTCAATGTCGCGATTGCCGAAGGACGGCTCGCGAAGCGTTTCCTGGGCGCTGCCCAGCGCCTTGCGGGTTTCAGGGATGCCCCCTACCCTGTCGACCGGGTGTCGGCCGGCTTGAGAGAGAACGGATAACCGGAGCGATATGAGCGAGACCAACGAGGACGGCCAGAAGAAGGCGCTCAGCCTGTCGGGAGCCGGGCGTCTTGAGCTGAGGAGGAAGCCTGCGGCGGAAGGCGCCCAGGTTCGCCAGAACTTCTCGCACGGCCGTTCCAAGACCGTGACGGTCGAGGTCAAGCGCAAGCGGACCGTGTCGGTGCCCGAGCAGGGCAACCGGAGCGGTTCCGGCGGCGGTCGCGGTCGTGCGCGTGGCGCCGCCGCTGACGGCGGCCTGACGCAGGACGAGCGGGATGTGCGCCTGCGGGCGCTTGAACAGGCGATTCAGGATCAGAAGCGCCGTGCCGAGGAAGAGGTCCGCAGGGCCGAGGAAGCGGCGCGTCGCAAGATCGAGGACGAGGCCCGCCGCAAGGTTGAGGAAGAGGCCCGCAAGGTCGCCGAGGAGGCCGCCCGCAAGGCGGCTGAGGAAGCGGCGCGCCGCGAGGCCGAGGACGCCGCCCGTCGCGAGATCGAGGCCCGTGCGGCCGCGGCCGCGGCACCGGTTGCCCCGGCACCCGAGGCGCCGGCGCCCCGTGCCGAGACCCCGCGCACCGTCGAGGCGCGTGGCGACAGCCCCCGGACCGAGCGTCCGGCGGGTGGTGGCGCCCCGCGTGGTGACCGGCCCGATTTCCGCAGCGGTGACCGCACTGGTGGTGCCCCGCGTGGCGATCGCCCGGGCGGTGCCCCGCGTGGCGACCGGCCCGATTTCCGCAGTGGTGACCGCCCCGGTGGTGGCGCGCCCCGCGGTGACCGGCCCGATTTCCGCAGTGGCGACCGCCCCGCTGGCGGCGCCCCGCGTGGCGATCGGCCCGATTTCCGCAGTGGCGACCGTCCGGCTGGCGGTGCTCCGCGTGGCGATCGGCCCGATTTCCGCAGTGGCGACCGTCCGGCTGGCGGTGCTCCGCGTGGCGACCGGCCTGATTTCCGCAGTGGCGACCGCCCCGCTGGCGGCGCTCCGCGTGGCGACCGGCCCGATTTCCGCAGTGGCGACCGCCCCGGTGGCGGCGCTCCGCGCGGTGACCGGCCCGATTTCCGCAGTGGTGACCGCCCCGGTGGCGCGGCCCGGCCCGATTTCCGCAGCGGCGATCGCCCCGGTGGCCCGCCGCGTGGTGATCGTCCGGGCGGTGCCCGGCCGGCGGCCCCTGGCGCCACCACCACCACCCCGGTTCTCGACGATGATGTCGAGCGCGCCCGTGCCCGTGCGGCCGAACGTGCCCGCAAGGTCGAGCGTGACGAGGAAGAGAGCCGCGCCAAGGCCGCGAACAAGCGTGCGACCCCGGCCGCGCGCCCCGGCGACGATCGTCGCCGTGGTGGCAAGGGCGAGATCAAGCGTCTGGTCGAAGGCGGCGACGAGGGCGAACGCCAGCGCAGCCAGGCGGCCATGCGCCGTCAGCGTGAACGCATGCGCCGCGCCGGCCGGCAGGCCGAACCCCAGGCCCGCGTCATCCGTGACGTGATCGTGCCCGAGGTGATCTCGGTGCAGGAACTGGCGAACCGCATGGCGGTGCGCGGTGGCGATGTCGTCAAGAAGCTGATGACGCTGGGCGTGATGGCCACCATCAATCAGGCGATCGACGCGGACACGGCCGAACTGGTCGCGACCGAATTCGGTCACCGGGTGAAGCGCGTGGCCGAGGACGATGTGGAACTGGGCATCCTGGGTCTCGACGATACCGATGATGACCTGACCCACCGCGCCCCGGTCGTGACGGTGATGGGCCATGTCGACCACGGCAAGACCTCGCTGCTGGATGCGCTGCGCAAGACCGATGTCGTGGCCCGCGAAGCCGGCGGCATCACCCAGCATATCGGCGCCTATCAGGTCGAGCTGGAAACCGGCGATCACGTCACCTTCCTCGACACCCCCGGCCATGCCGCCTTCACCGCCATGCGTGCCCGTGGCGCGCAGGTGACGGACATCGTGGTGCTGGTGGTCGCGGCCGATGACGGCGTGATGCCGCAGACGGTCGAGGCGATCAATCACGCCAAGGCCGCCGGTGTGCCGATCGTGGTTGCGATCAACAAGATCGACAAGCCGGGCGTGAACCCCGAACGGGTGCGCAACGAGCTGCTCCAGCACGAACTGGTCCTGGAAGAACTGGGCGGCGACATCATCGCCGTCGAGGTCTCGGCCAAGACCGGCTACAACCTCGACAAGCTGCTGGAAGCCATCCTGCTGCAGGCCGAGGTGCTGGAACTGCGCGCCAATACCGGCCGCGCCGCTCAGGGCGCCGTGGTCGAGGCGAAGCTCGACAAGGGCCGCGGTCCGGTTGCGACCGTGCTGGTCCAGAAGGGCACGCTGAAGACCGGCGACGCCTTCGTGGTCGGCAGCCAGTGGGGCCGTGTGCGTGCGCTGATCGACGACAAGGGCCGCAAGGTCGAAGAGGCCGGACCGTCGGTGCCGGTGGAAATCCTGGGTCTCCAGGGCGTTCCGCAGGCAGGTGACGAACTGGTTGTGGTGGAAGACGAGCGCAAGGCCCGTGAGATCTCGGACTTCCGGTCCGAGCGCGAGCAGCGTGCCCGTGCGGCCACCGCCCTCGGCGCCCGTGGCACTGTCGAACAGATGCTGTCGGAAATCTCGGCCGGGGCGAAGAAAGAGCTGCCGGTGCTGGTCAAGACCGACGTGCAGGGCTCGCTGGAAGCGATCACCTCCACGCTGGCCAAGCTCGGCAACGAGGAAGTCGCGGTCCGCATGCTGCATGGCGCCGTCGGCGGCATCAACGAGTCGGATGTGACCCTGGCCCAGGCCAGCAACGCCCTGATCATCGGCTTCAACGTCCGGGCCAATGCCCAGGCGCGGGACGTGGCGCGTCAGGCGGGTCTGGAACTGCGCTACTACTCGGTCATCTATGACCTGACCAACGACGTGAAGGGCATGCTGGAAGGCATGCTGGCCCCGATCCGTCGCGAGACGATCACGGGTCAGGCGACGATCCGCGAGGTCTTCGCGATCACCAAGGTCGGCAAGATCGCCGGCTGCATGGTCACGGAAGGCTATGTCCGCCGCGACAGCAAGGTTCGCCTGCTGCGCGACGACGTGGTCATCCACGAGGGCGCGCTCAGCTCGCTGAAGCGCTTCAAGGACGACGCCAAGGAAGTGCGGGCCGGCCAGGAATGCGGCATGGCCTTCGAGAACTACCAGGATCTGCGCAATGGCGACGTGATCGAGGCCTTCGAGGTCGAGGAGATCGCCGCCCAGCTGAAGTCGCCGATCTGAGGTCGTTGGCCTGAGCTGGCGACCGGCCGCCTGATCCCGGCCGCAGGACAGGGTAAGGCGCCAGGGCCGACCGGGTATATCCGGCCGGCCCTGGCGTTTTTCGATCATGCGGCGGCCATCTTCGGCGGCCCCGAGTGTTTTTCTTTTAGTGAACGGCAGACTGACATCATGCCCAAACGCGCCCAAGGCGCTGCCGGACCAACCCAGCGCCAGCTTCGTGTCGGCGAACAGATCCGCCAGGTGCTGGCGGAGCTGCTGATGCGCGGCGAAACCCACGACCCCGAGCTTGACGGCCGTCCGGTGACGGTGAGCGAGGTGCGGATGACCCCGGATCTGCGCACCGCCACCGCCTATGTCTCGCCCCTGGGGCTCGACAGCGACGGTGCCCAGGTGGTGATCAAGGCGCTGGCCCGCTCGGCCGCGCAGCTTCAGCGCGGCATCGGCCGGCAGGTGTCGCTGAAATTCACCCCCCGGCTGCTGTTCAGGCTGGATACCGGCTTCGACTATGCCGCCCATATCGACCGCCTGCTGGCCAAGCCGGTGATCCGCCGTGATCTGGATGAAGACGGGCTGGATGAGGATGGTTCGGATGCCGAGGCCGATGCCGGCGGTGATGATGCCCGCGACGATGATGCCCGGCGGGGCGAGGGCTGAGCCCGGTGTCGCGCAGGCGCCGGGGTGAGCCGATCGACGGCTGGCTGGCCATCGACAAGCCCGAGGGCATGAGTTCGGCCCAGGCGGTTGCGGCGGTGAAGCGGATCACCAACGCTGCCAAGGTCGGCCATGCCGGCACGCTGGACCCGCTGGCATCGGGCGTGCTGCCGGTGGCGCTGGGCGAGGCGACCAAGACCGTCGGCCACGCCATGGACGGTGCCAAGGAATACATCTTCGATCTGCGCTGGGGCGAGGCGCGTGAGACCGACGACCGCGAGGGTGCGGTGGTCGAGACCAGCGATCACCGCCCCGACAGGGCGGCGATCGCGGCCGCCCTGTCGGCATTTCTGGGCGAGATCGACCAGGTGCCGCCGGCCTATTCGGCGATCAAGCTGGCCGGCCGGCGCGCCTATGCGCTGGCCCGCGCCGGCGAGGCCCCCGAGATGCCGGTGCGTCGGGTGCGGATCGATGCGCTGGAGCTGACCGGGATCATCGACGCCGATCACGCCCGGTTCCGGCTGGCCTGCGGCAAGGGCACCTATGCCCGCGCCATCGGCCGCGATCTGGCGTTGGAGGTGGGCACGGTGGGGCATCTGTCGATGCTGCGGCGGACCCGGTCTGGTGCCTTCACCGAAGCCCATGCAATCACTCTGGAAAAGCTCGATGCGCTGGTGCATAGTGCCGCGCTCGAACACCACCTGTTTCCGGTCGAGACCGCGCTGGACGACATCCCGGCGCTGGCCCTGACCGGTCCCGACGCAGACGCGCTCCGCAATGGGCGCCCTGTGCGGGAGCCGGCCGCTTCCGAAGGACAACTTGTCCGCGCGACACTCGACGGGCGCCTCGTGGCGCTTGCACGGGTCGAGGGCGGCGTTCTCCGTTCGGTCCGCGGCTTCAACCTCGGCGCCCTGCCCAGCAGCGCCGGCTGAACCCAAGGAAGGACACCCGATGTCGATTACCAAGTCCCGCAAGACCGAGCTGGTCACGGAATATGCCCGCGGCACCAACGACACCGGTTCCCCGGAAGTCCAGGTCGCCATCCTGACCGAGCGGATCCGCAACCTGACCGAGCACTTCAAGACCCACGCCAAGGACATCCATTCCCGGCGTGGCCTGCTGAAGATGGTCAGCCAGCGCCGCAAGCTGCTCGACTATCTGCGCCGGAACGACGACGGCCGCTATAAGGAAGTGATCCAGCGTCTGGGTCTGCGCAAGTGATCTGAAGGTCGAAGGGGGGTGCGGGTCGCGCCCCCCTTTGTCTTGCCGGTTGCCGGTGACGCGGCGGCAATCGGATGAATGGGCGCTCTCGGGCATCGCCTGAGGCGCGGCCACCGCATCGGATGTTCAGGGGGTGGGGCCTGCCCCGGTCCGGACCGCCGCGAACGGCAGACGATCGCCGCCCGCCGTGGATGGATCTGAAAGGCCCGACCCGCCGCCGTCATGGGACGGATGGTGCGGGATGTCGCTGCCGTCGGGGCAGGTGGAGTGATCAGGAACCCCCGACGGACTTGAAGCAGCCGGTCCGGGATCTGCCCGGATGCGGCCGCGACGCGGACCGCCGATCGGATGCGCCGGACAGACGGGCGCCGGCGGTACCGCCCGCGTGACCCCCGGGGCGCGCCGGTGCCTGGATGCACCGGGCGCTTCTGCGTGTGGACGGCCGGGTCCGGCGGAGCCCGCCTGTCCTGCACCGCCGCGGGTTTCGCCGATGGAATGGAAGAGAGAGACCGAGACGATGTTTACGATTTATCGCAAGGAAGTGATGTGGGCCGGGCGCAAGCTCAGCTTCGAGACCGGCCGCATTGCGCGCCAGGCCGACGGCGCCGTGCTCGCCACCTATGGCGACACCGCCGTGCTGGCGACCGTGGTTGCCCATCGCGAGCCCAAGCCCGGCGTCGATTTCTTTCCGCTGACGGTCAATTATCAGGAGAAGGCCTTCGCCGCGGGCAAGATCCCCGGTGGCTTCTTCAAGCGTGAGGGCCGGCCGAACGAGAAGGAGACGCTGACCTCGCGTCTCATCGACCGTCCGATCCGCCCGATGTTCGCCGATGGCTATCGCAACGAGACGCAGATCATCTGCACCGTGCTGAGCCACGACACCGAGAACGATCCCGACATCGTGTCGATGGTGGCGGCCTCGGCCGCGCTGACCATTTCGGGCATCCCCTTCCTGGGCCCGATCGCCGGCGCCCGCGTCGGTTACATCAATGGCCAGTACGTGCTGAACCCGACCCGGTCGCAGATGCCCGAGACGGCGCTGGACCTGATCGTCGCCGGCACCGACGAAGCCGTGCTGATGGTTGAGTCGGAAGCGCAGGAACTGTCGGAAGAGGTGATGCTGGGCGCGGTCATGTTCGGTCATGACGGCATGCAGCCGGTGATCGACGCGATCATCGACCTGGCCGAGGAATGCGCCAAGGAGCCCTGGTCGGTCCCTGAGAACCCGGCCGCCAAGCCGGTTGCCGCCCGGGTCGACGCGGTGGCCCGCGCCGGTCTGGAACAGGCTTACGGCCTGGTGGTGAAGCAGCAGCGCCAGCAGGCGATCAAGGCGGTCAAGGACAAGACCGTCGAGGCGCTGGTGGCGGGCGAGGGCCTGGACGGCCAGATGGTGTCGGGCGCCTTCAAGGGCCTGGAAGCCAAGATCGTGCGCGGCCGGATTCTGAAGGACGGCGTGCGCATCGACGGCCGCGACCTGAAGACCGTGCGCCCGATCGTGTCGGAAGTCGGCCTGCTGTCCCGCGCCCATGGCTCGACCCTGTTCACCCGTGGCGAAACCCAGGCGCTGGTGGTGACCACGCTGGGTACCGGCCAGGACGAGCAGATCATGGACATGCTCGAAGGCGAGTATCGCGAGCATTTCATGCTGCATTACAACTTCCCGCCCTATTCGGTCGGTGAGGCGAGCTTCCTGCGCAGCCCCGGCCGCCGCGAGATCGGTCATGGCAAGCTGGCCTGGCGCGCGCTGCGCGCCGTGCTGCCGACCAAGACCGAGTTCCCCTACACTATCCGGATTGTGTCGGAGATCACCGAGTCCAACGGCTCGTCGTCGATGGCCACGGTCTGCGGCGGCTCGCTGTCGATGATGGATGCGGGCGTGCCCCTGAAGCGCCCCGTGGCCGGCATCGCCATGGGCCTGATCAAGGAAGATGACGGCTTCGCCGTGCTGTCGGACATCCTGGGCGATGAAGACCATCTGGGCGACATGGACTTCAAGGTGGCCGGCACCGATGTCGGCGTCACCGCGCTGCAGATGGACATCAAGATCACCGGCATCACCGAAGAGATCATGAAGGTGGCGCTGGGCCAGGCCCGCGACGGCCGCATGCACATTCTTGGCCGCATGTCGGAGGCACTGGGTGGCGCGCGTGAGCAGGTGAGCGCCAACGCCCCCCGGATCACCACGATCAACATCCCCAAGGACAAGATCCGTGAGGTGATCGGCACCGGTGGCAAGGTGATCCGCGAGATCACCGAGCAGACCGGCGCCAAGATCGACATCGAGGATGACGGCACCATCCGGGTGGCCGCGGTCGACGTGAAGGCGGTCGAGGCCGCGATCAACTGGATCAAGGGCATCGTCGCCGAGCCGGAGATCGGCACGATCTATACCGGCAAGGTGGTGAAGGTGGTCGAATTCGGCGCCTTCGTGAACTTCATCGGCACCCGCGACGGCCTGGTCCATATTTCCGAGCTGTCGGGCGAGCGTGTGGCCCAGGTCACCGACGTGATCAACGAGGGCGACGAGGTCAAGGTCAAGGTGCTGGGCATCGACGACCGCGGCAAGGTGAAGCTGTCGATGCGGGTCGTCGATCAGGCGACCGGCGAGGAACTGCCCGACACCCGCGAGCCGCGTGAACCGCGCGGCGATCGTGAACCGCGTGGCGATCGTGAGCCCCGCGGCGACCGGGATCGCGGCGACCGTGGCGACCGTCCGCGCAAGCCCCGCGGCCCGCGGTAATCCGCAGGATCAACCGGCCCCGGGCCGGTTGGATGTGCGCGTTTTGAACTGATCTGCGCCGGCCGGAGGCTTTCCGCATATGCGGGGGTGCCTGTGGCCGGCGCAGGGCTGTCGGCCGGGTGCGGTGCGAAAAAGCCGGACCCGCGGGGCTGGACTTGGCCGTGAACCATGGCCAAGTATCGCTCAACCCGCCATGCGGGCTCGTTACCGTTCAGGATCGGGCCGGCGACAGGGCGGGAGAAACATGCATCGGCGCGACCCGGAAAGAGGCCTGAACGGCCAGCGGGTCGGTAAAGAACGCAAGGACGAGTAGCGGAGGCAGCGTGAAGCCCTTGAACCCCATCCTCCTGTCCGGACGGGAAGTCCTGCCCCTGGTCGAAGGCGGGAAAGGCGTCGCCGTCTCTAACGGCGAAAGCTCTGGCGCCTGGGCCGCGGCTGGTGGCGTCGGCACGTTTTCGGGCGTGAACGCCGACAGCTTCGATGAAGACGGCCGGCCGATCCCCCAGACCTATTATGGCAAGACCCGGCGTGAGCGTCATGGCGAACTGGTCGCCTATGGCATTCGCGGCGGCATCACCCAGGCCCGCATCGCGCATGAGATGGCGAACGGCGAAGGCCGGATCCACATCAACGTGCTGTGGGAGATGGGTGGCGCCGAAACCGTGCTTCAGGGCGTTCTGGAAGGGGCCAAGGGCCTGATCCATGGCGTGACCTGCGGGGCCGGCATGCCCTATCGCGTGGCCCAGATCGCGGCCGAGCACGGGGTGTACTACTACCCGATCGTGTCGTCCGCCCGCGCCTTCCGGGCGCTGTGGAAGCGCGCCTATCACCGGTTTTCCGACCTGCTGGGCGGCGTGGTCTATGAAGATCCGTGGCTGGCCGGCGGCCATAACGGCCTGACCAATGCCGAAGACCCGCGGGAGCCGCAATCGCCCTATCCGCGCGTGCGCGAGCTGCGCACGCTGATGAACGAGGTCGGCCTGAAGAACGTGCCGATCATCATGGCCGGCGGCGTGTGGTATCTGCGCGAATGGGAACACTGGATCGACGATCCCGAGGTGGCACCGGTGGCGTTCCAGTTCGGCACCCGACCGCTTCTGACCCAGGAAAGCCCCATTTCCGACGCCTGGAAGCAGCGGCTGCGGACGCTGAAGCCGGGGGATGTGTATCTGCACAAGTTCAGCCCGACCGGCTTCTATTCCTCGGCGGTCAACAACGACTTCCTGCTGGAACTGCGCGGCCGCAGCGAGCGCCAGATCGCCTATACCACCGAGCCGGTGGGCGACCACGAGGTGGCGCTGCCGATCGGTGCCCGCGGCCGGCCGGTCTATGTGACCGCCCATGACCACGAGCGGGCGCAGGGCTGGATGGCGGACGGGTATGACGAGGCGATGAAGACGCCCGACAGCACCCTGATCTTCGTGGATGCCGGCACGGCCAGGCAGATCCATACCGACCAGATCGACTGCATGGGCTGCCTGTCGGCCTGCCAGTTCAGCAACTGGGCGGCCAACGAGAAATGGACCACCGGCCGCCGGGCAGATCCGCGCAGTTTCTGCATCCAGAAGACCCTGCAGAACATCGCCCACGGATCGGATGTCGAGCATGAGCTGATGTTCGCCGGCCATAACGCCTATCGCTTCGCCGACGACCCGTTCTATTCGAACGGCTTCGTCCCGAGCGTGCGCGAACTGGTCGAGCGCATCCGGACCGGCGACTGAGCCCGGCCCGGATACCGCCTGCAGCCGCCGGACCTGCGTCAACCGCCTGGAGCCGGGGCCGGAGAGCGGAATTGCCCGCCTCCGGCCTTGCACTCAGCGTAGAACGCACCTAAATTCCTGGCTAACCGCCCGTCAGAGCGCGACTTTCATGAGGTCACACGCTGTTGCGGCCGGGCCCCGTCTTCGCGGGGCCGGCGGCAGCGGCAAGCAGCGCGCCGACATGACAGAGGCCCCTAACAGACCGAGATGCCGGGAATGTCCATCAACCGCCCCTATACCGCCGTGCTTGAGAAGCTGAAGGCCGCAGGCCTGAGGCCGACCAAGCAGCGGCTGGCCCTGGCCCGGCTGCTGCTCGACGGCACCGACCGTCATGTCACGGCCGAGGAGCTGCACCGCGAGGCACAGGCGGCGGCATTGCCGGTGTCGCTGGCCACGGTTTACAACACCCTGCACCAGTTCACGCAGGCGGGGTTGTTGCGCGAACTGGTGGTGGATAGCGGCCGGTCGTATTTCGACACCAATATCAGCCACCATCATCACTTCTTCTACGAGGATGGCGGCCATCTCCAGGATATCCCCGGCGACGCGGTGCAGATCGCCCGCCTGCCGGAGCCGCCGGGCGATGCATCGATCGCCCGGGTCGACGTGATCATCCGCATCCGCTGATCGGACCCGCATGACCGAGCGCCCCACGCCCGACGCCCCCGCTGCCCGTGAGCCATCTCAGGCCGGGGCCCCCCAGGCGGAGCCGCCGCTTGCCGGCACCCGCACCGAATCCAATCTGGTGAAGGCATTCCTGGCCGAAGCGGCCGCCAACCGCCGCTTCCTGTATTTCGCCCGGCAGGCGGATGTCGAGGGGTTCAACGACGTGGCGGCGGTGTTCCGGTCGATCGCCGAAGGCGAGACCGGCCATGCGCTGGGCCATCTGGAATTTCTGGAAGAGGCCGGGGGTGACCCTGCGACCGGCATGCCGATCGGCACCACGCCTGAAAACCTGGCATCGGCGATCGTGAGCGAAGAGGCGGATGCCACCGAGACCTACCCCGAGATGGCCCGCACCGCCCGTGCGGAAGGCCAGATCGAGGCGGCGGAGTGGTTCGAGACCCTGGCCCGGGCTGAACGCGCCCATGCCGCCCGGTTCCGCCGGTCGCTCAGCAGCCTTGAGGAAGATGCCGAGGCGGAGGGGCGCGACGACGGCGCCTGAGGGGGATGCCGGCGGCTCGGATGTCGGCGGCTCGGATACCGGCGGCTCGGGCGGGTCGTCAGCGGAAATCCTCGTCCGGATAGACCCCCCAGATCTCGTCGCGGCGGATCCAGGCGCGGGTGCCGGCAATATCCATCTCGCACCAGTTGCGCTCACACGCCATCACCCGGCCGACCACGCCCGGTTCGGCCCTGAGCAGGGCGACCGCATCGGCCGACGGCCGGTCATAGAGGGTGCGGACCTCGCCGGTGATGATGGCGGTGCGCCGACCCGACAGCAGGCTCATATGCGCCCAGCCCTCGGCGCCCTCGACGTCGCGGATCTTGCGCCAGTTCTCGTATTCCGCCGTGATCTCCACCGGCAGATCGCGGCGATGATAGATCACGCTGACCGGATAGCGTGTGCCCGGGCCGGTGCGGACATTCACCTCGGCCGAGCGCATCGACACGAAGCGCGGCAGCGGCGGGCGTTCGGCGCTGCGACCCACCCAGCCCCGGCTTTCGCTGGCGGCATCCTCTCCGGCCGCTTCGGTCGCCCCGGCCCCGCTGCTGTCGGCCCCGCTGCTGTCGGCCTGTGCGGCGTCGGACGGCCCGGCATCGCCGGCCGCATGGGATGCGGTGCCGCTGGTCATCAGCGTGCCGGCCGCCAGAATGGCGGCCATGGCGATCGCCATGGCGGTGTGCGCGCGTGGCGTGGCCGGACCGCCATGCGGCCGGTGGCGGACGAGATCGACGACGAAGTGACGCAGGCGGTGGAACATCGGCGGCATGTGGTCCCTGGATGAATGGCGTGGCCACCGGCAAGGCGGTGGAGCCGGCACCGGCCCCTTGGACCGGGGACGGGCGGCAATACCCCGTCCCGGCGGCATTTCAGACCTTACGCCGCAGGCGATCTTCACGCAATCAGTCGGCCGGTTTGTAACCCCGGGGCCGATTTGCTAAGAAAGGGGACCGGGCAGGTGCCGCGGGGGAGCTGGACCCCGGCACCGGCAAGGGGTATTGCCCCTGGCGCGGCCCGGGCAACATGCCCCCGTGCAAGGTGGGCGGGGTTTTGGGAGAGTGTCGATGGTGAAGCCGAAGCCGGTGGTCGTGGTCACCCGCAAGCTGCCCGAGCAGATCGAGACGCGGATGATGGAGCTGTTCGACACGCGGCTCAATCATGATGACGTCGCGATGGGGCAGGACAAACTGATCGAGGCGGTGAAGACCGCCCATGTGCTGGTTCCAACCGTCACCGACCGGATCGATGCCGGCGTGCTGGCCCATGCCGGCCCGCAATTGCGGCTGATCGCCAATTTCGGCAACGGCACGGACCATATCGACCTGGCATCGGCGCGCCAGCGCGGCATCACCGTCACCAATACGCCGGACGTGCTGACGGAAGATACCGCCGACATGACTATGGCGCTGCTGCTGGCGGTGGCCCGCAGGGTGACCGAGGGCGAGCGCATGGTGCGCAAGGGTGAGTGGAACGGCTGGAGCCCCACCCATATGCTGGGTCGGCGGATCTGGGGCAAGCGCCTGGGCATCATCGGCATGGGCCGCATCGGCCGGGCGCTGGCCCGTCGCGCCCGGGGCTTCGGCCTGTCGATCCATTATCACAACCGCAATCGCCTGCACGCCGATATCGAGGCGCCGCTTGAGGCGACTTATTGGGAAAGCCTGGACCAGATGCTGGCCCGGGTGGATATCGTGTCGGTCAACTGCCCGCACACCCCCGCCACCTATCACCTGCTGTCGGCCCGCCGGCTGAAGCTGCTGAAGAAGGACGCCTATATCGTCAACACCGCGCGTGGCGAGGTGATCGACGAGGCGGCCCTGACCCGCATGCTGCGCGACGGCCAGATCGCCGGCGCGGCGCTCGACGTGTTCGAGCATGAACCGGCGATCAACCCGAAGCTGGTCGAACTGGAAAACGCCGTGCTGCTGCCGCATATGGGCTCGGCGACCCTGGAATCGCGCATCGACATGGGCGAGAAGGTGCTGATCAACATCAAGACCTTCATCGACGGCCACACCCCGCCCGACCGGGTGCTGCCCTTCTGATACCGGCCGTCCGCTGCCGGCCGATACGGGGCCGGCTGAGACGGGAACAGCCATACGGGGCACCGGAACCATCAACACCCCGCCTTGGCCGGCTGCCAGCCGCCGCCAAGGCGGGGTGTTGTGTCGTCGGGGGCGCGGGCCGGTCAGATGGTTGCCGTGCCGGCCGGGCCCAGCCCCAGACGGCGGCGGATCTCGGCGGGTGTCACCCCGGCGGCACGCAGATCGGGCAGCCGCACACCGGGGGTGCGCTTGGCCAGCCGCTGACCGCGGTCGTCGGTCAGCAGGCGGTGGTGCTGCCAGACCGGGACCGGCCAGCCCATCAGGGCCTGCAGCAGCCGGTGCAGATGGGTGGCGGCCCGCAGATCCCGGCCGCGCACGACATGGGTGATGCCCTGATGCGCATCATCATGGCTGACCGCCAGATGATAGCTGGCCGGCACATCCTTGCGTGCCAGAACCACATCCCCGTGAATGGCAGGCGTGGCCGCGATCCGGTGGGGTCGACCGTCCCGGATCTCGACCCAGCCGAGCGGGCCTGCCGCTGAGATCGCCGCCGTCATGTCCAGGCGCAGGGCATGGGGCTCTCCCGCCGCCAGCCTTGTCTGGCGGTGGGCCGTGCTCAGCCGCCGGCAGGTGCCGGGATAAAGCGGGCCGTCGGGGCCCATCGGCGGCGGGCCATGCGGCGCCGAGGCGCTGGCCGCGATTTCAGCCGCGATATCGCCCCGGGTGCAGAAGCACGGATAGACCAGCCCGCGCGCCGACAGGTCATCCAGCACAACCCGATAGTCGCCGAAATGCGCCGACTGGTGCCGCACCGGTTCATCCCATGTGATGCCCAGCCAGGCGAGGTCGTCGAGCAGGGCCGCCAGGAATTCGGGCCGGCAGCGCTGGGTGTCGATGTCTTCGATCCGCAATATGAAACACCCGCCATGCCGCCTGGCCAGATCATGGGCGGTCAGCGCCGACAGCGCATGGCCCAGATGCAGCCGCCCGGTGGGGCTGGGCGCGAAGCGGGTGACCAGCTGACGTGCCGGTGTCATCACCGCGTCTGCGGTTTCTGCGGCTGTCAGCGTCATCGGCGCTCCCCTTCAGCCCTTTTGCGGCGCAACTCAACCATGGGACGATCAGAAAAAAGGATAATTGACTCTAGAGGCATTGTTCCCCGACTATATCAACCAAGGGTCGTTTATCTTTGGTTTCATGATCTGGAATGGTGCGTTCTGGCGCCATGATCATATCGCCGGGGATAGGGCGGCCGACAGTCGAGCGTTCGGGGTGAGGCACAGGCAGTGTCGGCTCCGGACGACTTCATGGTCGACGGCAGCTTGCGGGCTGGCCCAGCTTCAGGTGTGACATCGTGACGATACGGGTCATCGACGTGACACTCCGCGACGGCGGATATGTCAACGATCACAGGTTTACGCCGAGCCAAGCCTCTGCCCTGGTGGCGGGGCTCGCGGCATCGGGACTGGATTATATCGAAGTCGGCTATTACCGGCCTCAGGACGAAGCTTTGTATGACGGCCGGCCGGCGGCCTGCTGCCCGGCATGGTATCTGGAACAGATGCGCCGTGTCTCGGGTGCGGCCGGGCTGACGGTGATGGCGCATGTCCATCAGGTGGGTCTGGACGATTATGCCCGGCTGGCCGATCAGGGCGTGCGTCTGGTGCGCATGCCGGCGACGCCGGCCCGGATCGACGCGGCGCTGGTGCATGCCGAGCGGATCCGCAGCCTGGGCATGGATGCCGCCATCAACCTGATCCGTGCCTCGGAGCAGCCGCTGGATCTGGCGCCCGACGTGGCGCGCAGGTCGCGCGATGCCGGGGTCACCTGGTTCTATATCGCCGACAGCAATGGCGGCCTGTACCCGCATGAGGTGGCGCGCCGCATCGGCGACATCGTGGCGGCGGTGCCGGCGCATGGCGGTGGCGGCGCGGGCATGGGCATCGGCTTTCATGCCCATGACGGCCTCAGGCTGGGCTTCGCCAATACGCTGGCGGCGCTGGATGCCGGCGTCACCATCGTCGACGGGTCGCTCGGCGGCATGGGCAAGGGCGGCGGCAACTGCCAGACCGAGGCGCTGGCGGTGTACATGCACCGCAGCACCGGCCGGCCTTATGACCATCAGACCCTGGCCGGACTGATCCGCGATCATCTGCATGACTGGGTCGATCCGCGTTCGTCGGCGCTTTACGAGAACTGCCTCGCCGCCGCGCTGAACCTCAATCTCGATGATCTGAGGGCGCTGCGGGATGAACAGATCCGCAATGGCACCAGCTTCCTGACCCTGCTGGCCGACCGGCTGTCGGCGCAGCATCCGGTCGAGGCCGATCTTGCGGTGCGTGGCGCCGCCTGACAGTGCGTTCCGGTTGTTCAACATCCACACCGATCAAGCTCAAACCGATCAAATGGAAGGTCCGACATGAGCGACTTCGTCCAGACGCTCGACGCGATGATTGCCGAGCGCAAGAAGATGACCAGCCCGCTCTATCAGCTGATCATGAGCGGCAACGCCACGCAGCGCCTGCTGCAGAATTTCGTGATGCACCGCTGGCCGATCAAGAACTTCTGGACCCGCAACATCCTGGGTATCGCCTCGCGGATCGATGATTACGATCTGCGCATCTCGCTGGTCGAGAACATCTATGAGGAAGAGACCGGCCGGCTGACCGACAGCCGCCGCCATCTGCTGTCCTTCGTCGATTTCGGCAATGCGGTCGGCGTGACCATGGATGACATCAAGTCGGCGCCGCTGCTGCCCGAAACCCAGGCCGTGGTCGACCACAATGTCGGCGTCTGCAACAACACCTCGGTGCATTTCACCGCCGGCGTCGCATCGGTGCTGCTGCTGATGGAAGGCCAGCCGCCGATCGTCAGCCCCAACAAGCGCTCGATGCTCGACGTGATGCGCGACATCTATCAGCTTCCACCCTCGGGCTATGATTATTTCGTCCATCATGCCTCGTCGACCGAGGCCGACAATCATGTCAGCGAGTTGGAAGACGAGCATGCCTCGGTGGCGCGTGAGCTTCTGCGCCGCTATGCGGCGACCCCGGAATTGCAGGACCAGTGCATCCGGATGCTGGCCCGCGCGCTGGATCTGCGTCACGCCCATTTCGACGCGATGCTGACGCGGTTCTACGAGCCCGGCGAGGCGCCGTTCCGCTATCAGGAAGCCGCTGCCTGACGAGATCGCATGCCCTGTCTGTGCCGTTCGCCGGCACGGACAGGGCACGCGCGACTGCCCCCCAATGGAAGCCACGACATCATGCCGATGCCTGAGCGCAGCCCGAAAACCTATCCGCTCTGCTTTCATGACGGCGCCGTGGTGCCGTGGGAACAGGCGACACTGCATGCGGCGAGCATTGCGCTGCGCTATGCGGTGTCGGTGTTTGAAGGCATCCGCATCTATCAGACCGATGACGGGCTGAAGGTGCTGGCGCTGGCGCCGCATCTGGACCGGCTGGCGCGCTCGGCGCAGATGATGTGGCTGCCCGATCCGGGCATCGACGGGCTCGGGCAGATCATCGCCGATCTGGTGGCGCGCAACGGCGCCGGGGGCGACTGCTATGTCCGGCCCTCGATCTCGGCCGGCAATCCGGGGGAACTGGGCCAGGCGGCGCAATCGCTGCTGACCGTGACCCTGACCGCGCAGGGCCGCAAGACCTGGCTGGCCGAAGACCGGCGCATGAAGCTGAAACTGTCGTCCTGGCAGCGCGCCCATGATCTGGCCTTCCCGTCATCGGCCAAGAACATCTCCAATTATGCCGGCGCGCGGATCGCGATGCTGGAAGCCAAGGCATCGGGGTTCGACAATGTCGTGCTGGCCAATGCCGATGGCTATCTGTCCGAGGCGCCGACCGCCATCCTGTTCCTGGTCCGCGACGGGCAGTTGCTGACGCCGGCGCTGTCGGAAGGCGTATTGCCCAGCATCACCCGCGCGCTGACGCTGGAGATCGCGGCCGAACTGGGCATCCCCGCCAGCGAAGGCCGGCTGACCCGCGCCGATGCCTGGACCGCCGACGAAGCCTTCCTGTGCGGCACCGGGCTTGAATATGCCTGTGTCGGCCAGATCGACGGCCATGTTCTGCGCCACGGCGCCGCCTCGCCGGTGTCGCAGCGGATCATCGCCCGCTATTTCGAACGCGCGCGCGACCCCCGTGCTGCCGCAGGCGACCTGATCCTGCCATCCGCCCCCCGGGCCGCCGTTGCCTGAGCGGGTCATCCTGCCTCCCTGTCTGACGATCCATCGGAGATCCACCCCATGACCACCGGTTCCACGATCGATTGGCATGCCGCCGCCGCAGCCCTGGCCGGGTTGATCGCCGAAGGTCCGGCCCTGGCCTGGCGGGTGCGCGAGGCTGTGGCGGCGGCGCCACGATTCCAGAACAAGGCCTTCGATCTGGCGCCGGCGCCGCTGATGGTGCGCGCCGACGCGGTGGCGCCGCTTGCCCGCGATCTGGAAGCCTATGTGGCGCTGCTGGAACGGGCGATGGCCGCTTATGCCGCCGACCCAGAGGTGCGGTCCTATATCGGCCTGGAGCCTGCGGAAGAGGCCGCGGCCCTTGCCCCGCACGGCCTGCCCAGCACGGTCAGGGTGTGCCGGATCGACGGCTATCCGGCCCTGCCCGACGGCCGGGTGATCATTCTTGAAAACAATGCCGACAGCCCGGCCGGCACCATGTTCACCGGCCGGATCAACGCCGTGGTCGATGCCCTGATCGAAGCGCCGCTGGCGGCGGCAGGGTTGCAGATCCGCAAGCTGCCGCTCGATGACGGCGCGCCGCTGCTGGAACGCTTCCTGGCCGATTACCGCGCCTGGGGCGGCAAGGCCGCCGATCCGGTGCTGGCCGTGCTGCAGGAGGATGGCAAGGCCAATGTCGAATCGATCGAGATGGCGGCCGCCTATTCGGCGCTGGGCACCCGCACCGTGGTGGCCGATCCGCGCCAGATCAGCTTTCGAGACGGCGGCGCCTGGCTGGGCGATCTGAAGATCGATCTGTGCTGGAACAAGATCAACACGGTCTATTGGCGCCGGCTGACCGCGGCGCATCCCGATCTGCTGCCGCGCTGGGTGGCGGCGGTGGAAG
Source organism: Tistrella arctica (assembly GCF_039630945.1). Taxonomy (NCBI): domain Bacteria; kingdom Pseudomonadati; phylum Pseudomonadota; class Alphaproteobacteria; order Geminicoccales; family Geminicoccaceae; genus Tistrella; species Tistrella arctica. The sequence continues at coordinate 8,014 of NZ_JBBKTV010000013.1, read as the reverse complement.
CGCGGTCGATCCTGCATCTGAACCCCTTCCCGGCCCGCTATGTGGCCGAAAGCAAGCGGATGCTGGGCCTGCTGCGCGAGCAGCACTTCGCCCATCACTTCACCGCCGATGAACGCGCGCTGGCCGAACGGCTGCTGCCCTGGGCCGCGAAGCTGGAAGAGGGCAAGTCGGTCAGCTTCGGCGGCGAGACCCACGACCTGCGCCAGTTGCTGCTGACCCGACCGCAGGACTGGGTGCTGAAGGAGCCCTATGACATCCGTGGTGATGGCGTGACCATCGGGCGCGACGTCGACCATGAGACCTGGGTCGCCAAGATCGATCAGGGCTTCGCCGAGGGCAATATCGCCCAGCGCTATATTCCGCCGCTGACCTATCCGATCCTGACCGATCTGGAGACCGGCGCCTGCGTGCCGATGAAGATCAGCCTGGACAGCTTCGTGTTCGGTGGCCGCTTCATCGGCTTCGGCGCCAAGGCCAGCAATAACGAGCGGGTCAATGTCTTCCAGGGGGGCCGCAAGCTGGCGGTGCGGGTGGCCGAGCCGCTGGCCGCGGCCGCCCTGGCATCGGATGCCGCCTGACCCTTTGCAATCCTCGATCGACCGCCGCAGAAAGCTGCCTGACCCATGACCGACCAGACCCCCCCTGTGACCCCTGCCGAGACCACGGCGACGGCGCCCCTCGACGATGCCAGCGTGCTGGCGGTGCTGTCGCGCGCCTCGACCGCCGCCGTGTCCGATGTGCTCGACATGCTGGGCTATGACAATGGCCTGCTGGGCATCCGGCCGCTTCAGGCCGGTCACCGGGTGTGCGGCCCGGCCTATACTGTGCGCTTCGAGCCGGTGGCCGCCGGCGAGCCGGCGCCTGCCGCCGATTACATCGAGGACGTGCCCGCGGGCCATGTGGTGCTGCTGGCCAATGACGGCCGCACCTGGTGCACGGTCTGGGGGGATATCCTGTCGGCGATCGCCAAGACCCGCGGCATCGCCGGCACGGTGATCGACGGCGCCTGCCGCGACGCCACCGAGATCATGGCAATCGGCTATCCGTTGTTCTCGCTGACGGCCTATATGAAATCGGGCAAGAACCGCGTGAAGATGACCGGCGCCCAGGTGCCGGTCACGGCCGGCGGCGCCCGGGTGGAGCCCGGCGACTGGCTGGTCGGCGATGACAGCGGCGTGGTGGTGGTGCCTGCCGCCCGGCGCGCCGAGGTGGCGGCGCTGGTGCAGGAGGTGGAGGCTATGGAGGCGCGGGTCATCGCCGATGTCCGGGCCGGCATCCCGCTGGCGGAAGCCCGCCGCCGCCAGGGATATAACCGTTTCGCGCTGAAGGTCGAGGCGCCGCGCTAGCCACCGTCGCGCCTTCCATGCGGAGAGATTGACATTCGTCGCATTCCCCGCTCCATGATTGCCGAACAGTCATGGAGGCGCTGGGACCACATGTATGATGCCGACACATATAGTGCCCTGCGGAATGCGCGCGTCGCGATGGAGGCGGCCCTGTCGCGCCGGGCGGCGATCGCCACACCACCGGGTGCGGTGGTCTCGGCATTGCTGATGCAGGACCATGTCGAGACGGCGTGGCTGATCGGCTGGACGGCGATGATGACCCTGGTGGCGCTGTTCCGCATTCCGGTGGCGAGCCGGGCAATGGACGCCGCCGCCCGGGGGGCGGTGACGACGTCGCAGCATCGTCTGGTGGCCGCCGGCATCGCCCTGTCGTCGCTGGGCTGGGGTATCGGCACGGCGGCGGGGTTGACCATCGACAGCCCGACCGCCCGGATGATCATGTCGGTGGTGCTGGTCGCGATCACGGCGATGGGCATCGCCTATGTGATGGACCGGACGTTGCTGGCGGCCTTTCTGGTGCCGCTGGTCATCCCGCCGGTCATCGTCATGCTGACCGGCGACCAGCCCAACAATCTGGCTCTTCTGGGCGGTTTCCTGCTGTTCCTGATCGTGTTTGGCAGTTTTGCCGACCGGTATCATCGCTGGATCGGCGATATGCTGCGGCTGAACATTGAGAACCGCCGCCTGCTGGCACGGCAGGCGAGCGATGCCGAACATATCCGGCATCTGGTGGCCGAACTCACCGCCACCAACGACCGCCTGCAACGCTCGCTGATCGACAGCGAGGCGGCGAACGATGCCAAGAGCCGGTTTCTGGGTCAGGTCAGCCACGAACTGCGCACGCCCTTGAATGCCATACTGGGCTATGCCGAAATCATCCGCGACCGGCTGTTCGGCGCCGACGAGGCGACCTTGCGGCGCTATAGCGAGCAGGCCGGCTATATCCATCGCTCGGGCCTTCTGCTGAAGGCGCTGATCGACGACCTGCTGGATGTGGCGCGGATCGAAAGCGGCCGTGCGCCCGTGCGGATCGCCGCCACCGATCTGTGGGCGGCGGTGGATGATGCCGTGACCACCATCCGCCCCGAGGCCGATGCCCGCCGCCAGACCGTGACCGTGAATGCCGATCGCGGCCTGCCCCTGGTTGCGGCCGATCCGCGGGCGCTGGCCCAGATTCTGAACAACCTGCTGACAAACGCCATCAAGTTCACGCCCGATGACGGCCATGTCTGGATCAGCGCCCGCCGGATCCGCGGCGAAGACGGGCAGCCGGCGGTGGCGCTGACGATCCGCGATGACGGCATCGGGATTCCGGCCGAGGCCATCGACCGGGTGTTTCATCCCTTCGAGCGCGGCGCCAATGCAGTGCGCCGGAACATCGAGGGCACCGGGCTGGGCCTGAGCATCAGCCGTGGTCTGGCCGAGGCGATGGGCGGGCGGCTGGCGATCGAACCCGGCCGGCAGCAGGGCGCTGCCGTGACGGTGACGCTTCATATACATGATCGATCATCGATGTCCGATGATGCAGTCATGGCCGGTCGGTGACGGGCGGAAATACAGCCTCTTGATCTTTCATGCAAGCATCACAATTCATTGCTATAGTTCTTCTCGCGAGGCGGGCATCCGCGCCCGCCCCGTTTCCAGAGGGAGACGGAGCCTGTGGGCCTATCCGCGAATGCCTGTCCGGCGTTGGTGCTTAACGCCGACTACCGACCGCTGAGTTATTTTCCGCTGTCGCTTTGGTCGTGGCAGGATTCGATCAAGGCCGTCTTCCTGGACCGCGTCGATATCCTGTCGGAATATGATGCCGTGGTGCACAGCCCGCGGCTTGAGATGCGGCTGCCGAGCGTGATTTCGCTGCGCAGCTATGTGCCGGTCAATCGCCGTCCGGCCTTCACCCGCTTCAATGTGTTCCTGCGCGACCGTTTCCGCTGCCAGTATTGCGGCCGGCGGTTCGCCACCGAGGAACTGACCTTCGACCATGTCATTCCGCGCGCCCGCGGCGGCACCACGAGCTGGCAGAACGTGGTCACCGCCTGCACGGCGTGCAACACCGCCAAGGGTGCCCGAACGCCGGCGCAATGCGGCATGACACTCAGATCCGTGCCCAAACCGCCGGACCTGACCGAACTTCAGGAAGCCGGGCGCCATTTTCCGCCCGGCAATTTACATTCCAGTTGGCGCGATTACCTGCATTATGCCGGGATGGGTCGTGTGCGCAGCGATGAGGCGGCGGAAAGCGGCGCGCTTGCCGCGCACACCACGCTGCGCGCCATCCAGAGCGAAGCCCAGGGCCGCGCCTTCCCGTCGGACATGACCGAGGGCGAGTATTGGGGCGTGCAGCTTCAGAACGATGACGACTGAACCCGTCTCCCGGCCCTGATCGCCTGTTGCGTTCATCCGCGCGATCCGCGACGATCTGCCGCGATGATCGCGGCATGGTGGCCACTGGTCCGGGGAGTGTGACTGCATGAACGGGCAGGGACTTGGCCTTTCAGATCGGGTCGCCGGCATGGCGAGCAACCAGATCGCCGATATCGCCAATCTGGGGCGCGATGACCCGGCGGTGATCAAGCTGTGGATCGGCGAGGGCGACCTCGCGACCCCCGATTTCATCCGCGAGGCCGCCGAGCAGGCGCTGCGCGACGGCCATACCCGCTATACCTATTCCCATGGCCTGCCGGCCTTGCGGCGGGCGCTGGCCGATTATCACGCCCGCCACTGGCGCGATGCCACCGGCGCGCCGCTGAGCCTGTCGCCCGACCGGTTCAGCGTCACCGCCGGCGGCGTGCAGGCGATGATGCAGGCCTTCCAGTCGATTCTGGAGCCGGGGGACGAGGTGATCGCCCCGGTGCCGACCTGGCCCAATCTGGCCGAGATCATCCGCATCAACGGCGGCCGCTTCGTGCCCGTGCCGTTCCGGGTGAGTGCCGCCGGCCGCTTCAGCCTGTCGCTGGACGATGTCGTGGCGGCGATCACGCCCCGCACCCGCGCGATCGCGATCAATTCACCCTCGAACCCCACCGGCTGGCTGATGCCGCGCGCGCAGATGGCGGCGCTGGTCGAGATCGCCCGTGCACGCGGGCTTTGGATCATGTCGGACGAGGTCTATGGCCATTTCACCGATCCCGATCCGGAGACCGGCCTGCCCCGGCCGGCACCGTCGTTCCTTGAGGTGACCACCCCCACCGACCGGCTGCTGGTGACCAACACCTTTTCCAAGAACTGGTGCATGACCGGCTGGCGGGCCGGCTGGATCATCTTTCCCGACGGCATGGGCCAGGTGTTCGAGAATCTGAGCCAGTACAACACCACCGGTGTCGCCACCTTCATTCAGCATGCGGCGATCGCGGCGCTGAACCAGGGCGATGACGGCATCCGCGCGCTGGTGCGGCGCACCATGGCCAGCCGCGATGTGCTGCTGGCGGCGCTGCAGGCGGTGCCGGGCCTGCGGATCGTGCGGCCGCAGGGCGGGTTCTATCTGTTCTTCGGCGTTCACGGCATGAATGACAGCTTCGCCACCGCCGTGCGCATCCTGCGCGAGGCGGGTGTGGGGCTGGCGCCGGGATCGGCCTTCGGGCCGGGGGGCGGGAACTTCCTCAGGCTGTGCTTCGCCATCGATCCGGCGCTGGCGACCGAGGCCGCGCGCCGGCTGACCGCGTTTTTCCAGGCGCCGGCCGAGGGCTGATCCGGCGCCGTTGCGCCCCAGAGCCCCTGTCCTCAGAGCCGCTGTACCTCAGAACCGCTGCGACAGCCAGATCGCGGCACGTGACCCGGCGCCGATCACCGCCTTCAGGCCACGATAGCCTGTCGCCCGTTCGGCGCCATGGGCAAGGCCGGTGTCGCGGTGTTCAAGCTCTTCGGCGCGGAAGCGTTCGATGGTGTCGCGCAATGGCGCCTCATCCGGGCCCAGCGCCTCGGCCTGGGCGCGATAATGGCGGTCGATCTCTTCCTCGACCGCGACCGTGCAGGCCATGGCGGCGCGGCTGCCCATCATCGCGGTCGCGGCGCCCAGCGCGAAGCCTGCCACATGCCACAGCGGCGACAGCACGGTGGGGCGCACCCGGCGCGCGACCATCATCCGGTTGAAGCTGTGCAGATGCACCTGTTCCTGCGCCGCCATGTGGCGGATGGTGGCACCATGCGGCCCTTTACCCATCACCGCCAACTGGCCCTGATAGATCCGCGCCGCGCCATATTCCCCCGCCTGATCGACCCGGATCATCCGCTCGACCAGGGTTCGGGCGTCAGGGTCGCCGGGCAGGGCGCCGGCACCGGTGGGGGCGGTGCGCGGTGTCGGCACGGGCGTGGCGCCATCATGGTGCTGTGTGTGATCGGGGCGCATCGGTCGGGGGCCTCCGGGCATGTGCGATCTGTTCTAGCGCTTGAAGATATGGCGGGCGCCGCCCGCGGCAATCCCGGCCAGCAGCACCGAGATCAGCGCGTTCCATCCGGCCATGCTGATGCCCAGCAACGACCAGGCGATATCGGTGCAGGCGGCACGCGGCGCGCCGGCGATGGCCGCCCGCAAGGCCGCGATGTCGGTTGCGCCATCAGGGCTGGCGCCGCTGATCGTGCAGGCGGCGCTGGCCGTGACCCAGCCCTGTTCGACGCCGACATGATAGAGCCCGAGCCCCGCCGTCACCAGCAGCGCCAGCGCCATCACCGCGAGCGCGGCGCCCTGCACGCGCCGCGCCGGCGCCAGTGCCGTGACGGCACCCGCCACCAGCACCACCACCAGATGCGGCCAGCGCTGCCACAGGCACATCACGCAGGGTGCCAGCCCGCCCAGATATTGAAAGGCCAGCGCGCCGGCCAGCAGCGACAGGCTGCCGGCGCCGATGAACGGCACCACCGGCTCAATGCCACGGGCGGTGAAGCGCGCGCCAAGGCGGTCGGTCAGCCCCGGGCGTCTGTTCGACATGGTCATCGGGTGGTGGTCTCCGGTGAAAGCGTATGATCGGCGGCAGGTGGTCGGCGGCAGGCGGGGCGTGGGGGCAGATAGTTTGAACCACCGGTCTGCGACCGTTCGGTGATCGTCGTCACCACGGCTCGACGGATCGGGCGAGTGTGGCTTAAGATCATCCGGGCACGCAAGCACGCGGCCGCATCGCCGGGGATGGTGTCGCCCCGCCGCGCGATGACCGCTATCCTGCCCTATTCCCCACGCGGAGACCCGTGCGTCATGGCCCGCAAGATTCCGACCGCCGGTTCTGTCCCGTTTCAGTGGGGGACGGTCGTGTGCCCCGGACGCCATGCCTTGGGGCGCTATAGCTTGGGACGCCGTGCCACGGCGCTGGCCGCCAGCCTGCTGGCCGGGCTGTTCATGCTGTTGCCGCCCCAGATCGCCCGCGCGCAGGACGAGGCGATGCGTTTCTTCCGCATCGGCACCGGCTCAACCGCCGGCACCTATTTCCCGATCGGCGGCATTCTGGCCAATGCGGTCAGCAACCCGCCCGGGTCGCGCCCCTGCGAGGATGGCGGTGCCTGCGGCGTGCCCGGGCTGGTGGCCGTGGCGGTCACCACCCGAGGATCGGTCGACAATCTGCGTCTGCTGGCTGCGGGCCAGTTGGACAGCGCCTTGTCGCAGGCCGATGTGGCGGTGCTGGCCCAGACCGGGCGCGGTGCCGAGATCGGGGCACCCCTGATGCCGGATCTGCGCGCCATCGCCAGCCTGTATCCGGAAAGCCTGCATCTGGTGGCGCGAAACGGCAGCGGCATCAGCGATATCAAGGATCTGGTCGGCAAACGGGTGTCGCTGGACCGCACCGGATCGGGCAGTCTGGTGGATGCGCGCCTGGTGCTGGCGGCGGCGGGCATTCCGCTGGAGGCGCTGGCGGTGGAAAATCTGGACCCGGAGGTTGCGGTCGACCATCTGCGCGACGGATCGCTGGACGCGTTTTTCTTTGTCGGCGGCTATCCGGCGGTATCGATCGGCGCCGCGATCGAGGATGGTGTCGCGGGGCTGGTGCCGCTGTCGGGGGCGTTGCGCGACGAGCTGGTCAGCCGGCACCCGTTCTTCGTTGAAGACGTGATCCCGCGCGATGCCTATAACCTGCCGGCCCCTGTGGGCACCGTCAGCGTGCGGGCGCTGTGGGTGGTGCGCGAGGGGCTGAACCCCGATCTGGTCTATGGCCTGACCCGCGCCTTGTGGAGCGCGCCGACCCGCAGCCTGCTGGATGCCGGCCATGCCAAGGGCCGGCTGATCCGGGTCGAGACCGCCAATCTGGGGGTCGGCGTTCCATTGCACGAGGGGGCTGCCCGATTCTATCGCGAATGGCAGGCGGCCCTCGACGCGGCGGCGGCGGCCGAGGATGCCGATGCGGCGACGGCGCCGCCCGATGCCGGCGCCACCCCGGATGCCGCCGGCCGCGAAGAACAGCCGGAGGATGCCGCCCCGGCGGCACCGCTCGACGATCTAGGCACGGCGCCGATCATCGACCGCGCCCCGGCCGAGACCGCGCCCGAGGCGCCGGTGCCCGACCACAAGCCCGGCACCCCGGCACCGGCGGATTGACGGCGCCGCAAGCATGTCGGGCGCTTTGCGTGCCAGGGCTCCGAATCCAGGTTAACGGAGAGGTAACCCGAGGATGGAAGCGAGGTATTTGACATCCCAGCCTGCGAGCTTGCGCCTGAGTTTCAGGCTCTTTTTGTCTGCGACCGCGCGG
>NZ_JBBKTV010000012.1:0-149186 GCF_039630945.1 Tistrella arctica | reverse complement strand
GTCCGCGCGGTCGCAGACAAAAAGAGCCTGAAACTCAGGCGCAAGCTCGCAGGCTGGGATGTCAAATACCTCGCTTCCATCCTCGGGTTACCTCTCCGTTAACCTGGATTCGGAGCCCTGCGGCGCCGATCGCACAAGGGCCGGAGCCGGGACAGAGACCAGAACCGGCATCGGGATCGGCACCGGCGGCCATGGCGGCCCTTGGCTGCGGGATCAGCCGTGATACACTGTTGCGCGATCGCATCCACGCTCCGCATTCACCCGATCCTCCCGCCGAACCCTTCGGCCGTCCAAGAGGTCAGCGTTCTCCATGCCCGCCGCCCTGCCCCGCAATCCCCGCCACCCCGGTCTGCGCCGCGTGGCCCCTGCCGCCCTGGGCTGCCTGTTTGCCGCAACCGTTATGGCCGGCGGCCCGCTGCTGGCCGCGCCACCCCGGCCGGCTGCATCGCAGACCGTGGCGCCGCAGTCATCGGACGCAGGTGTCACCGCCGTGGCGCTGGTGCCGCCGGTGCGGGACATGGCAACCGTGCAGGTGGTGTTCGACGCGGTGGATGCCCGCCGCTATGACGACGCCCGCGCGCTGACCGCCGGCCTGAAGCTGCGCCCGCTCGACGATTTCGTCGAATGGTCGGAGCTGCAGGATGGTCGGGTCAGCGCCGATTACCAGCGGCTGTATGGCTTTGCCGCCGCCCATCCGGAATGGCCGCGCGTCAGTCGGATCATGGCGCGGGCCGAAACCGTGCTGCCAGCCGGCTGGACACCTGCCCAGGTGATCGACTGGTTCGGCGACGCCGCGCCACGCACCGCCGAGGGTGCCATCCGGCTGATCGATGCCCTGCGTGCCACCGGCCGCGACACCCAGGCGCGCAAGATCGCCGTCGGCGTCTGGGACAGCATGGTGATGAACGAGCGCCAGCAATCGGCGCTGCTGCTGTCCGCCGCCGGCCTGCTGAGCGAAGCCGATCATCGCCGCCGGCTGGATATCATGCTGTGGCGCGGCCAGGATGGCGCCGCGCGCATGGCCATGCCGCTGGTCGACCCGTCCAGCCGTGCCCTAGCCGAAGCCCGGCTGGCGATGAATGCCGGCAGCCCGAAGGCGGCCGGGCTGATCGCGGCACTGCCCGATGCCCTGCGCAGCGATCCCGGCCTCACCTATTCCCAGGCCCGCGCCGCGCGCCGTGCCGGCGATCTGGATCAGGCGGCGCGGCTGATCAGGGCCGCGACCCGGGTGGGCGCGGTCGAGCTGTCGCCCGGCGACTGGTGGCTGGAGCGCCATATCGTCACCCGGATGCTGCTGGAACGCGGCGATGCCCAGGCTGCCTATGATCTGGTCTCGACCCATGAACAGACCGATGCGGTCGGGTTTTCAGAAGCCGAATGGCTGGCCGGATGGATCGCGCTGCGCGCGCTGAACCAGCCGCAGGCGGCCTTGACCCATTTCACCGCGATGTATGAACGGGTCAGCCGGCCGATCAGCCGCGCCCGCGCCGCCTATTGGGCAGGGCGCGCCGCCAGCCGGCTTGGCGACACGCAAGCCGCCCAGGCCTGGCTGATGGAAGCCGCCCGCGACCGCACCACCTTCTATGGCCAGATCGCCGCCGAACGCATCGACCTGCCGACGACGCTGGCGAGTTTCGCCGCGCCGAACGAGGCGCGCGCGCCCGAAGAGGCCATGGCGGCCTTGTCGGGCCGGCCGCTGGCGGTGATGGTGGCCTTGATTTCGCGTACCGATGAACAGGCGCTGCTGTCGACCTTCGCCTACGCTCTGGCCGACACCCTGGCACGCCCCGACGAACAGCATGCCTTTGTCGAAGCGGTGCGCGGCCTGGCCCGGCCCGATCTGGCGCTGCGCTTCGCCAAGCGCTTTGCCGAGATCGACGACCGCCTGGCCGTCGAGCTGCGCTATCCGGCGGTGGGCGACGACGCCGGTGTCGCACCCGGTGTTGCCGGCGATCCGCAGCCGGATCATCTGGTCGATTTCGCGCTGGTTCACGCCATTGCCCGGCAGGAGAGCGAGTTCAATCCGCGCGCCGTCAGCCGCGCCGGCGCGGTCGGCCTGATGCAGTTGATGCCCGGCACCGCCCGCAACACGGCCGGTCAGGTGGCCCTGGCCTATCAGCCCGAACGCCTGACCGACCCGTTGTACAACATGACCCTTGGCCGCGCCTATCTGGGCCGGATGATCGAACGCTATCGGGGCAATCTCGTGCTGGCGGTCGCGTCGTACAATGCCGGCCCGGGCAAGGTCGATGAATGGATCGGCCGCTATGGTGATCCTCGCGACCCCTCTGTCGACGTGATCGACTGGATCGAGAAGATCCCCTATGGCGAGACCCGCAACTATGTTCAGCGGGTGCTTGAGGCGCTGACCGTCTATCGCCACCGGCTGGGCCGGCCCGATCCCGGGCTGGTGCCGACCCTGGCGCTGGGCATCGCCGCCCGCGGCTATGACGCCGCCATGCTCGACCGGTCGCAGATCAGGGACTGAGGTGGCCATCACCCGCGAGGCGCCGCAACATCCGGCATCGCCATTGACGGCCATGATTTCCGGCCCCAGATACCTGGCGTGTCATCCTCTATCCGATTGCGAGACGGCATGTCGACGACTGAACCACTGAGCGGCATTCGCGCCTGCCTTTTCGACGTTTACGGCACGCTGTTCGACGTCCATGCCCCGGTCAGCGCCAGGCTGACCCGGGTGGGCGACCCCGGCGTGGCACGGGCCTTGAGCGACACCTGGCGCCGCAAGCAGTTGGAATACACCTGGCTGCGCACGGTGATGGACGATCATGCCGATTTCTGGACGGTGACCGGTCAGGCGCTCGACTATGCCATGGCCTCGGTCGGCCTGACCGACAAGGTGCTGCGGGCCCGGTTGATGGAGGCCTATCTATCCCTGCCCGCCTTTCCCGATGCCGTGCCGACGCTTGAGGTGCTAAACGCCGCCAATCTGCCGCTTGGCATTCTGTCGAACGGCACCCAGGTGATGCTGTCGGCGGTGCTGGCGACCGCGGGCATCACCGGCCGCTTCGCCAATGTGATCTCGGTCGAGGCCGCGCACAGCTTCAAGCCGTCCCGCGCGGTTTATGCGTTGGGGCCCGATGCCTTCGGCCTGAAGCCCGACCAGATCGCCTTCGTGTCCAGCAATGGCTGGGACGTCGCCGGTGCGGCGCATTACGGCTATCAGGCCGTCTGGATCAACCGGGGCGACCTGCCGCCGGACAGTCTGCCGGGACAGCCCAGGGCGGTGCTGTCCAGTCTCTCCGACCTGCCCCATCTTCTCGGCCGTGGGTGAACAGGGGCTGATCGCATTGAATCCGGGCGTTATTTACGCAGATCAAGCACGCCCAGTTCGCGCCACATCCACGTGAAACTGTAGGTCTCGACGGCATCGGCAACATTCGGATGCCGCATAGACTGGCTTTCAAGATATGTCAGCCAATCTGCAACCTTATGGCGGCCATCGGGTGACGCTGCGGCCTGGCGCGGTGTGATATTACCGAGCATGCGGATCGGCTGATCAAGCGTGTCAAGATAATGCCGGTCGAGGGCGTCGTGAGCGATCTGCTCGACAAGATCGGGCGGGAGGTCTGATACGGTCTCTGCCTGATCACGGGCAGGCCGCTCCTCCATCATCTGGTCAACAGTCTGGATGTCTATTTGCGGAACACCAATATAGCTGCCAAGAACCTGTTAAATCAGGGTCGTTCCCTTCTCCGCACGTGCTGCCGAATTGATCATCAAATGCAGAAATCGCCCCTTTAATTCAATACTTCCCAGAACACATGCACCATTATCCATCGTTGCTTCAATCTTAAACGAACAAGATTCGTTAATAATAATTGCTAGCCGTGGAATCCAACCAGTTCCAGAATTTTGAATTCTCTCGCGACAGGCTTGAAATCGTATTCAACCGTGCGGCGACACTCTTTTGTGTTGTACCAGATGTCAGCGGAAATCTGACATTGTGGAACACGATCTCATCACCGTCCGAGTTCTGAATCGCCGGCCGGCCCGTCACGCGCTTGAGGGTATCGAACAGCCACGCATGGGTGAAGATGGCGGCCACCGCCTGCAGATCGTCGTCCGAGATCAATGGAAGCTTCGTTGCGTCGGCCTCACCGCACATCTCACGCAGACCACCGAAGACGATCTCCGCGGCTTGCTGATTGAACAGCAGAAGGCCACCGGCAAAAGCGTTTCTGCCCATCACCGGCACGATGCGCGCGGCAATCCTGTCCCACTGCTGCAGCGTCTTCGTCGCCGTTCCGTCAATGACGAGGATCTGATCGCCACCGCGAATGACGTCGCGCGCCATCAGCGACTGCCCCGGGATGACGTCGCTGACTTCGTAGAGGCTCATCACGGAGGTCCGTAGAGCCTTCATATAGGCTCTGGTCTGTACAGGCTCGGCCAAACGGCGACGTCTCAGATAATCGTCGACGATGTTGCCACCCTCGACCTCGTATTCCCGCGTCAGGAAATCTTCAAAGGCACAACCCCACAGCGTGGCGGTCCAGTTATCGCCAATGATGTCGGAAAGATCGTCAAGCGTCAGGTCGGTAGCATCAAGCACAGGCCCGACATGCTCGTGAAACACCTCATTGAAGCAGTCGCGCCATTTGGTGCGGGCGAGATATTTCATAAGACCGTCAAGGTCATGGCTGGACGGCATGGGAACTCTCCAGGCTATGGCGATATCCTGTGCCGATCGTCGCATATCTGCCGCCCGACACGCAAACGGCCGGCCCGGAAATTCCGGGCCGGCCGTTGTCATGCGTCTCTGACGACTGTATTCAGTCGCGCTCAGATGTAATAGGCCTGGATCGGCGGGAAGCCATTGAAGCCGGTCGTGGCATAGGTGGTGGTATAGGCGCCGGCCGACAGGAAGCGGATCTTGTCCCCCACTTCCAGGGCATGCGGCAGCTCATAGCCGGCCTTCTCGTACAGCACGTCGACGCTGTCGCAGGTGGGGCCGGCCAGGATCACACGGCCGGTTTCGACACCGTCGCGCGGCGTCTTCACCCGGTACTTGATCGCCTCGTCCATGGTCTCGGCAAGGCCATTGAACTTGCCGACATCCAGATAGACCCAGCGGACCTCGTCGCCGAAATTCTTCTCGGCGATCAGCACGACTTCCGCTTCCAGAACCCCGGCATCGCCAACCAGGCCACGGCCCGGCTCGATGATCATCTCGGGCAACTGGTTGCCGAAATGCCGGGTCATCGCCTGAGAGATCGCCAGCGCATAGGCGGCGATCGGCGCCACCTCGTCCTGATAGCGTGCCGGCAGCCCGCCACCCAGATTGACCATGCGGGCCGCGACGCCACGCTCGCCCAGGTCGCGGAAGATCGCCGCCGCCTGACCGATGGCCAGGTCCCACTGCTCCGGATCGGTCTGCTGCGAGCCGACATGGAACGAGATGCCATAGGCATCGAGGCCACGGCCGGCCGCATCGGTCAGCAGTTCCAGGGCCATGGCGGGCGCGCAGCCGAACTTCTTCGACAGCGGCCAGTCGGCCGAAACGCAATCGACCAGAATGCGGCAGAACACCTTGGAACCCGGCGCGGAGCGCGCGATCTTGTTCAACTCGCAGGCGCTGTCGAAGGCGTACAGGCGCACCCCGAGCTCATAGGCGCGGGCGATGTCCCGCTCCTTCTTGATCGTGTTTCCGAACGAAATACGATCAGGCGTCGCCCCGGCGGCGAGCACCATTTCGATTTCCTGAAGGCTGGCGGTATCGAAGCATGACCCAAGCTCGACCAGCATGGACAGGATTTCCGGGGCGGGGTTCGCCTTCACGGCGTAAAATACCCGCACGAGCGGCATCTGCTCGCTGATTTCCCGGTACTTCTCGGCGATGACGTCGAGGTCAACGACAACACAAGGATTGCTATCGGCTGCTCGTCGGTCGGCGAGAAAGCGCTCGATTTTCGGAGTCATTTGGGCTGATCCCCTTAAAACCGGCGGCGGCCCGGCATGGACCGGGACGCTCTGGTTGTTCCCATTCCGCTGCCGTCGTCCCTGGTCACGCAGCGGACAGGAGCATCGTGCTGCCTGTCATCCGAGGGGGTACGTCGGTGGAGGCGCTTTATACGGGCAACCCACGGGCAGGAAAAGGAAAAAAGCAGATTTTTTTTCAGAAAAACATCGAGGCCCAAGCGCCCCCTGAGGGGCCGATTCAGGGCCGTGACCCCACGGCAAATGCAAGCTACGGAAATGGGCCCTTGCCCCTATTTCAGGCCTTCAGGGGGCGCTTGGGATTTTGACCCCCTGGGGTCACCTTTGAAGAGACGTCACAGAGGCCTTCACAGGCCTCGCTGAAATATGACAGTCTCCGCGTCCGAAAGCGGCATCGCGCCATGTCTTCGTGGATCCGGCCTCCTGTCTTCGCGAAACGACGGCCGGTTGCAGAACGGCCGGCCGCTCTGCGTGGCGCCGGCCGCGTCAGACCGCCGGTGGCACCGCAGCCGGATCGATCTCGATCAACCGGCCACGCTCAGGACCGCAGGCGCGGCAGTGGCAGCTGCGCAGGGCGCGCCGCGGGCGGCGCACGAAGGCATGGTCGCGACCGCAGCCGGTGCAGCGCCAGATCACCCGCGCCTGCGCCGCCGCCTGAAGATAGTCGATGCGATGGGTGGTGGCCGGCACCTCGCCGATCGCCAGCATCACCGCCCGCCAGCGTGCGTCATGGCCGCAGGGCCGGCCATGCTCCAGATCGGCGATCAGATGGGCGCATTCATGCAGGAAGGTCTGGTCGCGGTCGGCCTCGTGGCCCGGACGCAGCAGGTCGGGATGCAGCATGATCAACCGCCGCCCCGGCCAGGCGCTGCCGGCACGGGTCCGCATCCGGCGGCCGGCGCTGACACTGGCGGCCATGCAGGCGGCCAGGCCGCGGCTGAGGGCTGCCGCACCGTCCAGCCGCCCGTCGAGAAGCTGCCAGCGCGCCGCCAGCTCCGCCACGCCGCCAAGATCCCGCAGCCGATGGTCCAGCGGATGGTTGGGCACCGGCTGGCGGTCGGACGAGAGATCCGGCCGAGCCTGTGACGGGGCGGCGCGAGAGGACGCCGTGGATGCGGGAGATTTGCCGATGGCGGTCATGGGGCTCGACGGTGGCTGCGGGCGGATGCCAGACTGGCGGGCCCGGATGCGTTAGGCAAGCGTTGTGGATGCATGCCAGCCTTCCCAAACCGCCACGGAACCGCCCCCGATGCCTCGCCTCGCTGCAAATCTCGACTTCCTGTTCACGGACCGTCCGCTCTCTGCACGCATCGATGCGGCCGCCGCCTGCGGCTTCACCGCTGTGGAGATGCAGTTTCCCGAACGCATGCCCACAGCCGAGCTCGGCCGCCGGCTCCAGGATGCGGGGCTGGAAGTCGCCCTGATCAACATGCCGGTCGATGACTGGGACCGGGGCGGGCGGGGTTGCGCCGCCCTGCCCGGTGCGCATGACCGCTTCCGAGACGCCCTTGACGACGGGTTGGCACGCGCCGGAGCGATCGGGGCCAGACGGTTGCATGTGCTGGCGGGCGTGATGCCGCGGGATGTGCCGGTGCCGCTCGCGCGCGCGAGCTATATGGCGGCGCTCAGACACGCGGCCGATGCCGCCGGGGCGGCCGGTATCGGCATCACCATCGAGGCGATCAATCCGCGCGACATGCCCGGCTATTTCCTGAGCGATCCCGACGAGGCGGCGGCCATCGTGCGCGAGATCGACCACCCGGCCCTCGGTCTGCAATTCGACCTCTATCATACCCAGATCACCCGCGGCGATCTGACCCGGCGGCTTGATCGCGACGCCGATATCATCGCCCATGTCCAGATCGCCGGTGTGCCGGACCGCAGCGAGCCGGATCGGGGCGAGATCGCGCCTGGCCATCTGCTCGACCATCTCGACAGGCTGGGGTATGACGGGTGGGTCGGGCTGGAATACCGGCCGTGCGCCCGCACCGAAGACGGTCTCGGCTGGGCGGCGCGCTGGGGCATCCATGGCTGAGCGGCGCCGCCCCGGAGCCCGCCAGCCAGCCTGCCCGCGACAGGAAAAACGACCGTCTTCAGGAGGCGTCCATGACTGATGCGGCCCTGCCCCGCGTGACCTATTCGAATACCGGCACCGATTTTTCCGCCGTCCACGACCGCCTGGACCGGTTGTTTCCGCAGGTGGAGGCGGCGCTGGCCGACGCGCCTTTGATCCGGCCGCTGATCGATGGCGCGGCGATGTCCGGTGGTGAGGGCTTCCGGGTTTCGAGCCCCATCGACCATGCCCTGCCCGTCGCCACGGCCGAAGCGGCATCCGCCGACATGGTCGTGCGCGCCGTGGCAACGGCACGGGCGGCACAGCGTGCCTGGGCGGCCCGGCCATGGGATGAACGGGCCGCGATCATCCGCCGGGCCGGCGACCTTCTGGATGCCATGAAATGGCAGATCGGCCCGGTTCTGGTGATCGAGGTCGGCAAGTCGCGGATGGAGGCGATGGGCGAAGCCGAGGAGGCCGCCGATCTGGCCCGCTATTATGCCGCCGAGATGGAACGCAACCAGGGCTACGGCCGGGTGCTGCCCCAGGCCCGGCCGCGCGAAAGCTGCGCATCGGTGTTGCGGCCCTATGGCGTGTTCGGCGTGATCGCGCCGTTCAACTTTCCGGTGGCGCTGTCGGTCAACATGATCTCGGCGGCGTTGGTCACCGGCAATGCCGTGGTCTACAAGCCCGGTCAGATCAATGTCGCCTCGGGCCGGCTGCTGGTGCAGGCCTTTCACGAGGCCGGGGTGCCGCCGGCGGTGCTGGCCTTTCTGCCCGGAGGGGCCGCGACCGGTGCCGCACTGGCCGCGGCCGACCTCGACGGCATCGTCTTCACCGGCAGCCACGATGTCGGCATGGCCATCCACCGCCAATTTGCGGCAGGGCCGTGGGCGCGGCCGGTGATCGTCGAGATGGGCGGCAAGAACCCGGCTTATGTCACCGCGTCGGCCGATCTGGACCGGGCGGCCGAAGGTGTCGCCCGCTCGGGCTTCGGGCTTCAGGGGCAGAAATGCTCAGCTCTGTCGAAGGTCTATGTCGCGGCCGCGGTGAAGGACGACTTCCTCGACCGCCTGACGCGCCAGACAGCCACCCTGCGCCTCGGCGATCCGCGCGACCGCGCGGTGTTCATGGGGCCGGTGGTCGATGGCCGGGCCGCCGATCGCTATCAGGCAGTGGTCGCCGAGGCGCTCCGCGACGGACGGGTGCTCATGGGGGGCGAACGATTGGCCGGCGGCATCCACGACCGCGGCCATTATCTGGCGCCGGTGATCGTCGACGACCTGACGCCCGATCATCGCCTGAACCGCGACGAGTTGTTCCTGCCGGTGATCAGCGTGCAGGGTTTCGACGATCTCGGCGCCGCCATCGACGACGGCAACCGCGTCGCCTATGGCCTGACCGCCGGCTGCTATGCCACCGACGCGCGTGAACGGTCCCTGTTCCTGGATCGAGCCGAGGCCGGCGCCCTTTATGTCAACCGCGCCAGCGGCGCCACCACCGGTGCCTGGCCGGGCCATCAGCCGTTCTGCGGCTGGAAGGGTTCGGGCGGCGCGGGCGGCAAGGGCGGGCTGGGACCCTGGTATCTGCCGCAATTCCTGCGCGAGCAGAGCCGGACGATCATGCTCGACTGACAGTCGTCAATCCCTCTTCAGACAGTGAAACCCGCATGGGGCCCGAAGGCCCATGCGGGTTTTGCCGTCTGTGAAACGGATTATGTGCGCCGGTGCGGGCGCAGGCGATGCCCGTTTCAGAGATGGCCCTGGTCGGCTATGAGGTGGTCAGCTATGGGCCTGGGGCATCCGCGAGGAATGATGCGACACGATACGCCAGCCATCGCTGGTCTTGCGATAGATCAGGGTATAGCGGGCCGGAACCGAGACCTCCCGGCCCTTCTCGGTG
Source organism: Tistrella arctica (assembly GCF_039630945.1). Classification (NCBI taxonomy): domain Bacteria; kingdom Pseudomonadati; phylum Pseudomonadota; class Alphaproteobacteria; order Geminicoccales; family Geminicoccaceae; genus Tistrella; species Tistrella arctica. Next base: position 139,270 of record NZ_JBBKTV010000012.1, on the reverse strand, counting down.
TAAGCGAAGGTGTAGAAGCCGGTGGCGGTGCCGACATCCGGGCCCAGAACGGTGATCCAGCCGTCGCCGAAGGTCACCTTCAGGTCCGGACGCTGCGCCACCAGATTGCCGTAATAGCGGACGATGCCGCCATTGTTGAACATCACGCCCTGGGCGTCATCGCTCATCATGATGGCGTCATTGCCATACATGTTGGTGACGACGATGCCCTGCTGGCCGCTGTTCAGCGACCAGGCCCAACTGGCCAGGGCCGCATCGATCTCGGACTTCACCTGATTGGGGTCGAATGCGCGGGCACCGGCAAGCGCCGAGGGCGCCACCGCCGCGATCACCGCCGACGAGGGCGGCGGGGTCGGCTTGGGCATCGGGCGCGGCTCGGTCGCCAGAGCTGCGGTCTGGACGGGCTTGGCCTTGGTGGCCGCGGCCGCATCGGCGGCAATCGGTGACAGTGCACCTATCGCTGCAATCGCCCAGGCCATCAGCCCTGCGCGGATCGGGGACGTTACGGTCATCAAGGCAAACTCCGGCTTCTCGACTGTCTCGACACTGAATGGCTCTGGTGGGCCTGCGTGGCAGACACAATGGCACGCATCAAGGCTGCCGCCAAGCCCTGATTGCGGGGGGAGGCCACCGCGGTCCGCCCGGCCATACCATTGATATGACACAGATAATCGGGATGGTATGACCGGCGGCCGGGCGAGGTGACACCCCCCTCCCCTTCCGGCCGGCCCTACCGGGATCAGTCTGGTAGGGCCGGCATCACTTGCAGACGCCGTGATAGCGCAGCAGCCATTCACGCCCCTGCGAGGCCGGCGCATTGCCGATCACCCGCTCCTCGCGGTTCTGGATGGTATATCCGTTTGGACACAGTCGCTTACGGTCGAGTTCTCCCATGAGAATTCCGGTTCGCAGCGCTTCGCCCTGATCGGAATCCTTGGCGTATTCGCCTTTGTCGAAGGCCGTCGCCTCGAACACGAAATGCCGGTCATCCTCGACGATGATATCCGACCGCATGTCGCGGTCACGCTGGCCGGGAATACAGCCGGCCAGCAGGGCCAGACCGGCAAGCGCAAACACGATCCGCCCCCTGGTCCGCCGTCTGGCCCTGCCGGCCACCAGAGCCTGTGGGAGACGGTTCCGGACGGCGTCCGTCGAAGATGGCGACATGGCGATGAAACTCCAGCAACGTGGCGGGGTGCGCGGCCACAGCCTGACATGGTGAGGGGCGCCCCGTCCACCAGCTTACCCGTCCTCAGGCGGCCGCGGTCTGGTGCTGCACCCTCATCTCGTCAAGGAAACCGTCGATGTCGTGACGCAGCGTGTCGACCTGGGTCGACAACAGTTCGGATGCCTGCTGCAAGCCGCGCGCGGCGGCGCCTGTATCATCGGCAACGCGGTTGACCTCGCCTATGGTCGCCGATACCTCCTGCGAGCCCACGGCGGCCTGCTGAACATTGCGGGCGATCTCGCCGGTGGCGGCGGTCTGCTCTTCCACCGCACTCGCAATCGTGGTCGATATCTCATTGACATGATTGATCGTAATACCGATCGCGCGGAACGCCTCGACCGATTTCGCCGTGGCCGCCTGGATCGTGCCGATCTGGGCCGCGATATCGGCCGTGGCGCGGGCCGTCTGCCCGGCCAGAGTCTTCACCTCACCCGCGACGACGGCAAAGCCCTTTCCGGCGTCGCCGGCCCGCGCGGCCTCGATGGTGGCGTTCAGCGCCAGAAGATTGGTCTGCTCGGCGATTTCCTCGATCAGCCGCACGATATCCCCGATCCGTCCCGCCGCGTCGGTCAGGTCCTGAATCGTCCGGTCGGCCCCCTCGGCCTGTTCCGTCGCCTTCGTCGCCACTGAAGCCGACCGCAATACCTGACCGGAAATCTCGCGCAGCGTGCCGGCCATCTCTTCGGCGGCGGCGGCAACGGTCTGAACATTGGCCGATGTCTGTTCGGCAGCCGCGGCGGACGACCCCGCCCGCCCGCGCAGGTCGTCTGCCAGGCGCGTCATGGTGGCGGCAGTGGCCTGAAGATGACCGATTGCACCACCGACCTCGCCCATCACCGCAACCACGCGTCCGTCGAAATCCCTGATCCGTCGTTCCAACTGCGTTGCCCGCTCCAGCCGCCTGGCCTGCGCCTGTTCGCGTTCCTCCGACAGCCGCCGTGCGGTGTCCTGGGCCTTGCGCAGCACATCCAGCGCCCGCGCGATCACCCCCACCTCATCACGACGATCGACGCCCGGCACGACGATATCCTGGCGGCCTCCGGCAATGGCGTCGACAGCACCCGCGATGCGGCTCATCGGCCGGCTGATGCCCAGCATGCCGACAACCGCCGCGGCAGCCAGCCCACCCATGATACCGGCCGCCGAAACCACCACCAGCAACATGGCACGGTCGGCGTAATGGCGATCCAGGGTTGAAATACCGTCATCCACGGCATGGGCATTCGCCGCCGCCAACACCCGCAGGGACTCGTTCAACGCCTGTCGGTTGCTGCGATTCTCCTCGTTGTCGCCATAGATGCGGGCGGCCGGCGCCCCCTCGACACGGCCGATCCGGACCAGTTCGGTGCGGAACTGAATGAAGGCTTCGGCCTTGCGCATGGCATCGTCGAATTCGGGCCGGCTCCCGGCCGGCACCATGGCCTCCCAGCTCCGCATGGTCTGGCGCAGGTCGGCGAGGCTGTCGAGCAAGGGCTGGCCGAACCGCTCCACCCGCTCAGGCGTTTCTGCCATATAGATGCCGCGACTGTCCATCACCGCCGCCAGGACCAGGGCGTTGGCCCGCTCTCCCAGAACCGCACGCTCCGACGCCCGACGCATAGTCTCGGCGTGCCGATAGCTGGTCTTGAGCGCGTCGAATCCCAGCACCGCCACCACAACTGCAACCAGCGCCATCACCAGCACAAGCATTGCAGCCTTCACGGCGACCGACATTCGCCCCAGCATATGATCCATTTCAGCCATCCTCATATCCGGACATGGCCTGCACAACAGGGCCATATAGGCGGAAACACTAGGCTCTGATGTGTAAAGAATATGCGAACTGCCGCGCGGTAATCGACGGCTCAGGCACATTTCAATGATTGCCGGAAACTGTCAGGCTTTGACTATATTAGAGGTCGTGGGCAAACCCGACACCTGCCGACACCTGCCATCGTTTTTAAGTCAACGAGGCCAAGGCGCTCGTCCACAGCCCGCAGCATGCCTTCTTCAAGATGACATCCACTGACCGCTAAAGCAGATCGGGCCGGAACGGCATAGAAAAAGGCGGCAGGGTCACGATCGACCATGCCGCCTTTTCATATTGGTGAGCCCGCTGGGACTCGAACCCAGGACCCTCTGATTACACCACCACCACGGCTTTCGCCGCCGCCATCGCCAGATGCAACGACGTTTGTGGCCCGGACCATCCCTTCGCCATATCCGATGCGCCCCACCATGATGGGGGGTGGCATCGGGGTCAGGCGGGTGCCGTCTGGCCTCTACACCTTCCCGCAGGACGCGCGCAAGCGACCCGGGGCTTGGCTCGGGATTGCCGTCGCCGCGACGCGGACGGGTTCCCCGAATTTGACACCTGTTCAGCCGGCCGTTTCCGGCCGGCGCTCCCGATCGAAAGTCAGATGCTCTACCGACTGAGCTACAGGCTCGCAGGAAAACTGCGGTTCGCGGGGCAACACCGCTCTCGGGAGAAAGCAGGGCCGGTCGCGAACGGGCGTAACCATAGGGGCCGCTCCGCCATCGGTCAAGCGGTGGAAACGGCGCATTTGTGCCCTGCACGCATAGCCCACCTGCACGCGCCTCGACCGGAGAGCCCATGATCGAAACACGCCGATCGACGATCGCCTCATGCGTGCAAGGGCTGGTGCCGCCACGCGTGCTGTGCCAAACCAGTATCGACAGCCCCCGATGAGGATCGCATCCCATGACGATGAGCTATGCCGAGGCGCGCGATTTCCTGCTGACCCATCGCGAAGACTACGACACCGCCTGCGCCGGATTCCGCTGGCCGCGGCCCGAGCACTTCAACTGGGCACTCGACTGGTTCGACGGCGTGCTCGCCGCCGAGGCTGAAAGCCGCAACCGGCCGGCCCTGCGGATCGTGGATGTGCCGACCGGCGCCGAACAGGTGCTGAGCTTCGTCGAGATGAGCCGGCGTTCGGACCGGGTCGCCAATCACCTGCGCTATCTGGGCGTCGCGCGCGGCGATCGCATCCTGCTGATGCTGGGCAACACCGTGCCGCTGTGGGAGACGATGCTGGCGGCAATGAAGCTGGGCGCGGTCGTGATCCCCGCAACCACCCTGCTGTCACCCGAAGACCTCGACGACCGGCTTGAGCGCGGGCGCGTGCGACACGTCATTGCCGCCGCCGAGCACTGCCCGAAATTCGAAACCCTCGACCGTGCCCGCGGCCTGACCCGCATCGCCGCCGACGGCACCGCGCCGGGCTGGGTGCGGTTCGAGGATGCCCATGACGACGCCCGCTTCGACACCGCCTTCACCCCGGATGGTAAGACCAATGCCGATGATGACCTGCTGCTGTATTTCACATCGGGCACCACGGCCAAGCCCAAGCTGGTGATCCACACCCATGCCAGCTATCCGATCGGCCACCTGTCGACCATGTACTGGCTGGGGCTGAAACCTGGCGACCTTCACCTCAACGTCTCGTCACCGGGCTGGGCCAAGCATGCCTGGAGCTGTGTCTTCGCCCCCTGGATCGCCGGCGCGACCGTGTTCATCGCCAATCAGCCACGCTTCGATGCCGCCAGCCTGCTTGAGACCATCGCCCGCTGCGGCGTCACCACGATCTGCGCGCCGCCAACGGTCTGGCGGATGTTCATTCAGCAGGATCTGAGCCAGATCCACACACAGCTACGCGAGGTCTGCGGCGCGGGCGAGCCACTGAACCCGGAAATCATCGATCAGGTCAAGGCCGCCTGGGGGCTGACCATCCGCGATGGCTATGGCCAGACCGAGACCAGCGCCCAGTTCGGCAACCCGCCCGCCCAGCCGATCAAACCCGGATCGATGGGGCGGTCCCTGCCCGGCTATGTGGCCACGCTGCTCGATGCCGACGACAACGAGGCCGAGGAAGGCGAGATTTCGCTGCGGCTGGGTGATAACCGCCCGGCCGGATTGATGCGCGGCTATGAGGCCGCATCGGGCAAGGCGCTGCTCGCCACCGCGGGCGATCACTACCGCACCGGCGATGTCGCCACCCGTGATGCCGACGGCTATTTCACCTTCGTCGGCCGAGCCGACGACGTGTTCAAGGCATCGGATTACCGCATCAGCCCGTTCGAACTGGAAAGCGTGCTGATCGAGCATGACGCGGTGGCCGAAGCCGCGGTGGTGCCCTCACCCGATCCGCTGCGACTGGCGGTGCCAAAAGCCTATGTCTCGCTGATCAAGGGGTTCGAGCCGGATGCCACCACGGCACGTGACATCCTGGCCTATGTCCGCGGCCGGGTGGCGCCCTATAAGCGGATCCGCCGGATCGAGTTCACCGACGATCTGCCCAAGACCATCTCGGGCAAGATCCGCCGCGTGGAGCTGCGCCGGGGCGAAGCCGCCGGCGAGGCACCTGAGACCCGCGACGGCATCGCCTTCTCGGAAGACGACTTCCCCGATCTGAAGGGCTGAGGGGGGTCAAGGAAGCAGCGGAGGTGCCCTCAGGCCTTACCCCTGTGTCACCCCCATGGGGTGACACAGGCATGTAGCTTTTCTGGCGTGCCGCCATACCGAGACGCCTTGCGCATCAGGCGCCCCAGCCGAGCATGGAAGCCCGTCGCATATCCGTCTCGCGGCCACAGAACCGAAAAATCTCGATCAGCCTGTTTCGGGCCGGCAGAAATACCGTGTGCGATCCGACGCGGATGGTCCGGCAACGCTTCGGAGCGCCTCGATCATCAGCACGTCGACCAGTTCGACCAGCGTGGTCAATTGCCCCTGTTCCCGCCGGCCTATGCGGAGCTGGCCGCACAGGTCTTCGCCGGATGGCAGAAAGCACCACCTTGCCGAGCACGGCGGATACGGGCGCGCGCCCGCTCGACGGTGTCAGTACTTCTGCGGCACGTAAAGCTCGCGCGGAAGAGTTTCCCGCTCATATTCTGGGTTGAAAACACGGTTCGGCAAGGTGATTTCCTCGTGCGGAACCGGTTCATACGGCATCTGCTGCAACAGGTGATTGATGCAGTTCAGGCGCGCCCGCTTCTTGTCGTTGCCTTCAACGATGTACCAGGGCACCTCGGGAATGCTCGTGCGCGCGAACATCTCTTCCTTGGCCTTGGTGTACTGCTCCCAGCGCACGCGTGATTGCAAATCCATCGGCGAGAGCTTCCACTGCTTCATCGGGTCGTGGATGCGCATCATGAAGCGCAACTGCTGCTCTTCGTCAGTGATCGAGAACCAGTATTTGACCAGGCGGATACCCGACCGCAGCAGCATGCGTTCAAATTCAGGGACGTCGCGGAAGAAATCCTCGACCTGCTCCGGCGTCGCAAACCCCATCACCCGCTCGACGCCGGCACGATTATACCACGAGCGGTCGAACAGCACGATCTCGCCACCGGCGGGCAGATGCGGAACATAGCGCTGAAAATACCACTGCGTCTTTTCACGGTCGCTGGGCGCCGGAAGCGCGACCACCCGCACGATGCGTGGATTGAGCCGTTGCGTAATGCGCTTGATGACGCCGCCCTTGCCGGCGGAGTCGCGCCCTTCGAACAGGACGACCACCTTCTGTTTGGTATGGGCAACCCAATCCTGAAGCTTGATCAGTTCCGACTGGAGCCAGATCAGTTCCTGGAAATAGACATGGCGGTCAAGCGCATCCGGGTGAGCCTTCTTGTATATCTTGGCAAGCTCAAGCGACAGGGCGGGCTCGGAAATTTCAAGCTCGTAATCTTCATCGAGTGTGTCTTCAAGCTCTGCCTTGAGCCACTCCGCCACGCCATTCACGGAACCGTCTTTCGTGTCCACCCTGGATCTCCTGCTTCAGATTGCTGCCCGGCTCGCCGCATGCATTTCGAACGAGCCGGGCCGACGGCATGGTGTGGCTCAATTATTATAGAGGTCGTCGATGCCGATGCCGACCTGCAACGCGCCATTGAAGCGGGTTCCGGTCGTTCCCGCATCTACCCGCGCCAGTGCCTTGTCATAGGCCACCGCCGACAGCGGCATATAGCCGGTGAAATGCACCCAGTTGCGCATATCCGACAGATAGCCCCTCAGGAACCGCGACATCTGTGGATTGCTTTTGAGCGCGGCAGCATCGACATAGAGGAACAAGGGCCGCCCAAGCGGCTGATAACGGCCGCTCAGCACCTCGCGCAGTGCCGGATGCACGGGGCCTTGGCCGGAATCGACCGCCAGATCCTTCAGCTCTTCCCAGTGGCGGAAATAGGCGCCCACCCCAAAAAAGCCCAAGGCATTCGGATCACTGGCAATCGCGGCCGCAAGCTCTTCCTCGTTCTCGCTGGCCTGATAGTCGTGGCGGCTGGCACGGGTTTTGCCGACGATGACGCCGGTGAAATAATCATATGTGCCTGAATCCCGGCCGCGCCCATAGAGCGTGACCGGCCGGTCGGGCCATTCGGCGCGAATCTGACGCCAAGTCATGATCACGCCCTCGGCCGCCGGCTCCCACAGCCGGCGAAGTTCGTCGACCGTGATCGATGTCGCCCAGTCATTGGCGGGGTTGACGACGACAGCCAGGGCGTCGAACGCGACCGGCAGTTCGACAAACGCGATGCCGGCATCAGCGCAGGCCGCGATTTCGTCGTTGTCGATCGGGCGGGAGGCATTGCTGATCTGGGTTTCGCCGGCACAGAACCGGCGGAACCCGGCAGTGGTGCCCGAGAAGTTGTTGTCGATCCGGGTATCTGTGCGTCGCGCGGCTTCGGCCGTGATCGGATAGACCGTGCTCGATCCATCAGCGACGATCTGCTGTGCCCGCGCCACGCCGGCGTTTCCACCCGACACCGTCGCAATGGCAGCCAGGGCCAGGGCCGCCAGCATCGCCAGACCACGTCCACGATTGCGGTTCTCTGAACGCCGGCTCATTTCGGGGTGCTCCCGCTGCGCAGTTCATCCAGAACCTGCTGGAAAAAGGCCTTGACCTCGTCCCAGTGGACGCCCGTGCGCATGGGTGGCATCTCCAGCGCGTCGATGGCCTGATGCTGTTCTGCCTGCTGGCGATGTGCCAGCTCGGCGCGGATTTCCGCGATCTGTGCTTCCGCCTCGTCGAGAACACTCGCGAGCTGGTCCTTGGACATTCGGCTGAGATCGGTGCTCATGGCGGCCCCTCAGAAGCTGGTGGTGATGGCGATGAGAAGCAGCGGCAGCAGCAGGAAAACCCCGACAATCCAGGCCGCGGCATAGATCTTGCGCTCGGATGCGAGCGCGCCAAGCATCTCCGCGCCGTAGATCGGCAGATCGCGCAAGAACGGCAGCCCGAAGATGACAAGCACCGCGAAGATGTTGAACAGCATGTGCACCAGCGCGATCTGCATCGCCGGCACCGCGACGGCGCCACCAACCGCTGTCGCGGCCAGAAGCGCGGTGACGGTCGTGCCGATATTCGCGCCCAGCATGAAGGGATAGATCTGCCGCAGGCTGAAGGTGCCCGCCCCCGCGAGGGGAACCATAAGGCTGGTGGTCGTCGACGAGGACTGCACGAAGACCGTCACCAGCGTGCCCGAGAAGATACCGGTGATCGGCCCCTTGCCGATCGCGCGGTGCATGATTTCCTTGGCCTTACCGACCATCAGCACTTTCAGCAACTTGCCGATATAGGTGATGGCCAGGAAAATCAGCGCCAGACCAATCACCACCATTGCCAGACCGGCGAAGATGCCGGGTAGCAGGTTCGACACGCCTTCAAGCGTGCCGACCAGCGGCTTGGTCAGCATCTTCATGAAATTCACGCTGGACATCGAGAGATTGGCATCGCCCACGAAGAGACCGGTGATCGACATCGCGGTACGCTCAAGGATGCCGAACATGATTTCCAGGGGGAGAAAGATGACGACAGCCAGAAGGTTGAAGAAATCATGCACAGTCGCCGCCGCGAAGGCGCGGCGGAACTCATCCTTGCTGCGAACGTGACCAAGGCTGACCAGGGTATTGGTAACCGTGGTGCCGACATTCGAGCCCATGATCATGGGCACGGCAATCGCGACCGGCAGGCCGCCTGCGACCATGCCGACGATCAGCGAGGTCACCGTCGATGACGACTGGATCAGGGCCGTTGCGAGAATGCCGATGACCAGCCCGACATAGGGGTTGATCGCAAAGCTGAACAGCTCCTGCGCCTGACCGCCGGTTGCAACCTTGAATCCGGTACCGATCACGCTGACCGCGCTGATCAGCACATAGATGAGCGCGATGACCCCAAGCCATTGCGGTAGCCGTCTGCCGGATTCGGCAGATTGATCAAGCGCTTGTGTCTCCGTCATCCCGAAGCTCCCCGATGATGTCGACTGACGCTACCATCGGGGGGTTACGTGGATGTGACTATAATATCAAGGGAAGCGGTTACATCAGTGATCATGTTCCGCAAGCTCAAGTCAAACTGCCGCCATAGCCGCAATCCTTATCCGGAAATAGCTCGTGGCACGGCCGGATACCTGGCCGGCAATCAAGATATCCGGAACGCCCTCGGCCCATGTCTCACACGGCGAGAGTGATAGCCATGGACCAGAGCGAACCGGCAATCACGTTAGAGCGACGGCAGGTCGCCTTCGGCCAGCCCCGCCTCGAAGGCTTGCGTGAAGGCATCCATGCCACCCGTTGAGATGGCGTTGCGCATATCCCGCATAAGGTCTTGATAATACCACAGATTATGCTGGGTCAGCAGCACGGCGCCCAGGATCTCGCCCGATTTGTGCAGATGGTGCAGATAGGCCCGGGAATATTGGGTGCAGGCCGGGCAGCCGCAGGCTTCATCCAGCGGCCGCGGGTCATCGGCATGGCGGGCATTGCGGATATTGACCGTGCCGCGACGGGTGAAGGCCTGACCGGTGCGGCCTGACCGGGTGGGCATCACGCAGTCGAACATGTCGATGCCACGACGTACCGCCGCCACCAGATCCTGCGGCCGCCCGACGCCCATCAGATAGCGCGGCCGGTTGCGCGGCAGCAGCGGCGTGGTGACATCGAGGGTCTGGCACATCAGATCGAAGCCCTCGCCGACCGCGAGCCCGCCAACCGCATAGCCCTCGAATCCGATCTCAGCCAGCCGGGCCACACTTTCGGCGCGCAGATCGGCATGAACCCCACCCTGGACGATACCGAACAGCGCATAGCCCGGCCGCTCGACGAAGGCTGTGCGGCTGCGGCCGGCCCAGCGCATCGACAGCCGCATCGAGGATGCCGCCTGGTCGTACGTCGCGGGAAACGGCGTGCATTCGTCGAAGCACATGGTGATGGTGGCATCCAGCAGGCGCTGGATCTCGATCGAGCGCTCCGGCGTCAACCGGATCTTCGAGCCGTCGAGATGCGAGCGGAAGGTGACGCCGTCGTCATCCAGCTTGCGCAGGGCCGCCAGCGACATGACCTGAAAGCCGCCACTGTCTGTGAGGATCGGCGCCGGCCAGTTCATGAACCGGTGCAGCCCACCCAGCCGGTCGACCCGCTCCGCCCCCGGACGCAGCATCAGATGATAGGTGTTGCCCAGCAGGATCTGGGCGCCGGTGGCGGCCACCTGTTCGGGCGTCAGCCCCTTCACGGTGCCGGCGGTGCCGACCGGCATGAAGGCCGGGGTGTCGATCGCGCCATGGGCGGTGACGATCCGGCCGCGCCGGGCCATGCCATCCTGGGCGATCAGCGTATAGCCGAAGACATCGCCGGCCCCCTGCCCGGCCGTGTTCCGGTCGGGGACGGCATCGGTCTGCGCGGTGGCACTGGTGGCGTCGGTAAGCGGGGCTTGCGTGGTCATGATGGGATGTCGTCCGGGCAATGATCGATCAGACAGGCGTCGCCATAGGAGAAGAAGCGATAGCCCTGGTCGATCGCATGGGAATAGGCCGCGCGCATCCGGTTCAGCCCGGCAAAGGCCGAGACCAGCATGAACAGGGTCGAGCGTGGCAGGTGGAAATTGGTCATCAGCGCGTCGGTGCCACGGATCGGTCGCGGGCCTCCGGGGGTGAGGAAGATCGCGGTGTCACCTTCAAAGGCCTGGAAGCGGCGATCAGGCCCGGCCGCGGTTTCCAGCAGCCGCATGGCGGTGGTGCCGATGGCGACGATCCGCCGGCCGGCATCACGTGCCGCATTCAACCGTGCCGCCGCGTCGGGCGCAAGGCGCCCCCATTCGGCATGCATCTTGTGGTCGACCGTATCATCGGCCTTGACTGGCAGGAAAGTGCCGGCGCCGACATGCAGGGTCAAGGCCAGCCGCTCGATCCCGCGTGCGTCGAGCGCCGCCAGTAGGCCATCGGTGAAGTGCAGACCGGCGGTCGGTGCCGCAACCGCGCCCTTTTCGCGGGCGAACAGGGTCTGGTAATCGCTGGTGTCGCGGTCGTCGGCACCGTCGGGGCGGTCGATATAGGGTGGCAGCGGCAGGCGACCGATGGCTTCCAGCGCCGCGATCAGATCGCCGCCGCCCCGATCGAAGCGCAGCACCACCTCGCCCGCGTCGCGCCGCTCGACAACCTCGGCGGTCAACCGGGCGTCGTCGGCGCCGGCCTCGAACCGGTCGCCCAGCCTCAGCTTGCGTGCCGGCCGGGCAAAGGCCGCCCAGACATCCAGCCCCTCGGCCTTGTGCAATGTCACCTCGACCCGCGCCTCGCCACGATGACCGAACAGGCGCGACGGGATCACCCGGGTGTCGTTGACCACCAGCAGATCATCGGGGCGCAGCAGATCAGGCAGATCACTGATCCGGTGATCGGTCAGGCGATCGCGGCCGATGCGCAGCAGCCGCGCCGTCTCTCGCGGTTCAGCGGGGCGCTGGGCGATCAGCGCGCGAGGCAGGTCGAAATCGAACAGATCGACTTTCATCTGAAGTGCTGCACCGGTGGCTGGCTGTCCCGGCGGCACGAGTGCCACCTGAAAGCGGACGATAGAACGGAACGGGACGGTGACCGCTCACCAGCGGTCACCGTCCCGGTCGGCGGTGGGTGAATCAATGGCGGGTCAGCCGAGCTGACGGCCGCCATTGCGCTCTTCTTCGAAGCGCAGATCCAGGATGGTTTTGACCTGCGGGCTGACGAATTGCGAGATATCGCCACCCAGCCGGCCGATTTCCTTCACGAAGCGCGAGGAGATGAACTGCACCTTCTCGGACGCCATCAGGAACACGGTCTCGACCTGACCATTCAGGCGGGCATTCATGCCCGCCATCTGGAATTCGTATTCGAAGTCCGACACGGCGCGCAGGCCGCGCATGATCACGCCCGCGCCCTGTTCCAATGCGAAATGCATCAGCAGTGTGTCGAAAGGCTTCACCTCGACACGCGCTGCGAGATCGGCCGGCAATGTCGCCAGCTCCGCCTCGACCAGCGCGACGCGCTCGTCCAGAGAGAACATCGGTCCCTTCCCCGGGCTGCCCGCGACCGCCACGACGAGCTGGTCCACCACCCGCAGACTGCGTTTGATGATATCCATATGCCCGTTCGTGACCGGGTCGAAGGTGCCCGGATAGATGCCCTTGCCGCTCAATGCCTAGTCCTCCACTGGGTCTCCACCCGCACCGGTATCAGCATCGCCATCGTCTGTGCGAAGGTCGGTGCCACCGTTGCCGTCCTGCTCCCCCTCGTCGCCCGCGACATCGCCGGCGCCGTTCGGTTCTTCGTCCGCCGCCTCGCTCAACCGTGCGGCCGAGACGACCTTTTCGTCCTGCGCGGTCTTGAACACGATCACCCCCATCGTGTCTCGACCGGCGATCCGGATTCCGGCCACCGGCGTGCGGATCAACTGCCCGCCATCAGTGACCAGCATGATCTGCTCGCCCTGTGCGATCGGGAAGCAGGCCACGATCCGGCCGTTGCGGGTGCTGGTCGTCATATTGACGATGCCCGATCCGCCACGGTTGGTGGTGCGGTATTCATAGGCCGAGGTCCGCTTGCCATAACCGCGCGTGGTGATGACCAGCAGGAATTCCTCTTCCATCTCAAGCCGCTGGGCGGTTTCGAGATCGAGGCCATAGCGCGCGGCAAGTTCGCCCGCATCTGCCGGCAGGTCGCCCGGATCGGCGACCGCCGTCGCCTCCTCGCCATCGACCATGGCAGTGGTGCCGGTCTCCTGCGCCTTCAACTGCGCCAGCCACCGCCGCTTGGCGTTGGCGAAGCGCAGATAGTTGTCGCGGGTGTCCACATCCACCTCGCGGTGGCGGATGACCGACATCGACACGACCTCGTCGTCGGCCGCCAGCGAGATGCCGCGGACACCATCGGAGGTGCGGCTCTTGAACAACCGCACGGCCCCAACGGGGAAGCGGATCGCCTTGCCGCTGCGGCTGGCCAGAACCACGTCATCGGCGCCGGTGCAGGGCATCACGCCCACCAGCCGGTCGTCCTCGCCCAGCCGGATCGCGATCTTGCCATTGCTCATCACATTGACGAAATCGGCCAGCCGGTTGCGGCGGACATTGCCGCGGGCGGTCGCGAACATGACATAGGCGTCGCTGTCGGAAATCGCGTCCAGCGCCTCGGCGGCTTCTTCCGCCGCCTCGTCGGCGGTGGCCTCGTCGACCTCGGCCAGTTCCGGCATGTCCGGGTCATCGGGCAGCGGCATCAGGGTGGCGATGACCTCGCCCTCCTTCAGCGGCAGCAGATTGACCATCGCCTTGCCGCGGCTCTGCGGTGTGCCGGCCGGCAACTGCCAGACCTTCAGCTTGTAGACCTGACCCGCATTCGAGAAGAACAGCACCGCCGCATGGCTGTTCAGCACGAAGATCTGCGCCACGAAATCCTCGTCGCGCACCGCCATCGACGACCGGCCCTTGCCGCCGCGACGCTGGGCACGATAGGTCGACAGCGGCACCCGCTTGATATAGCCGCCATGAGTGACGGTAACGACCATCTCCTCGCGCTCGATCAGGTCTTCGACGTTATAGTCGAATTCCGACTCCTCGATCACCGTCCGGCGCGGCGTGGTGAATTCGTCGCGCACCTCGATCAATTCGCCGCGCAGCACGTCGAGCATCCGGGCGCGATCGTTGAGGATCTTCAGATACTCGATGATCTTGTCGCAGATCTCGCGCAGTTCCGCGCCGATGCGGTCGCGCTCCAGCCCGGTCAGGCGGTGCAGGCGCAGATCCAGGATCGCCCGGGCCTGAGCCTCCGACAGGCTGTACATCCCGTCGACCACATTGCGGTCGGGCTCACCCACCAGGGCGATATAGGCCGCGATATCGCCGGCCGGCCACGGCCGGTCCATCAGCGCCTCGCGGGCCGCGGTCGAATCGGGCGAGGCCTTGATCAGCTCGACCACCGGATCGAGATTGACCACCGCGACACCAAGACCCATCAAGACATGGGCGCGTTCGCGGGCCTTGCGCAGCTCATAGATCGTGCGGCGGGTGATGACCTCCTCGCGGAAGTCGATGAAGGCCTGCAACATGTCGCGCAGGTTCATCATCACCGGCTTGCCGCCGTTCAGCGCCAGCATGTTGACGCCGAAGGTGGTCTGCAGCGGCGTGAACCGATAAAGCTGGTTGATCACGACCTCGGCCGTCGCGTCACGCTTCAGTTCCACGACCACGCGCACGCCGTCGCGGTCGCTTTCGTCGCGCAGATCGGCCACGCCCTCGATCTTGCGATCACGCACCGCCTCGGCGATCCGCTCGATCATCCGCGCCTTGTTCACCTGATAGGGAATCTCGCGGACGATGATCGCCATCCGGTCCTTGCGGACCTCTTCCATCTCCACCTTGCCGCGCAGAAGCACCGACCCGCGGCCGGTCATCAGCGCCTCGCGGCTGCCGCCACGCCCGACGATGATGCCGCCGGTGGGGAAATCGGGGCCGGGCACGATGCGCAGCAGATCGCCGACCGTCAGTTCGGGATTATTGATCAACGCGATCGCGGCATCGATCACCTCGCCCAGGTTATGGGTCGGGATATTCGTCGCCATGCCGACCGCGATGCCGCCGGCGCCGTTGACCAGCAGGTTCGGGAACCGCGCCGGCAGCACCGTCGGCTCGGCGGTGGTGTCGTCGTAATTGTTCTGGAAATCGACGGTCTCTTTGTCGAGATCCGATAGAAGCGTGCTCGCGGCCTTGGTCAGACGCGCTTCGGTGTAACGCATCGCCGCCGGCGGATCGCCGTCCATCGAGCCGAAATTGCCCTGACCGTCGATCAGGCGCAGACGCATCGAGAAATCCTGCGCCATGCGGACCATGGTGTCGTAAATCGCGCTGTCGCCATGGGGATGGTACTTACCCATGACATCACCGACCACACGTGCCGATTTGCGGAAGGGCTTGTTCCATTCATAGCCGCTCTCGTGCATCGAGAACAGAATCCGGCGGTGCACTGGCTTCAGGCCGTCGCGGACGTCGGGCAGCGCGCGCGCCACGATCACGCTCATCGCGTAATCGAGGTACGAACGCCGCATTTCATCTTCGATCGTGACCGGCGCGATGTCGGAGGCGATGGGCGGAACGGGCGTGTCGGACAAGGTACGATCCCGGAACTGGCACTGGGACCGCCACGCCAGGCGTGGCGTCCCCGGCGGAGGGGCGGCGCTGACCGATCCGGACCATGAAGGGCCGGCCGGCGCTCGTGGGGGTACGCTCGCACGCGCGGCCGGCGCGCGCGGTCATTCCGTCTCCGGAAATCCGCGTCCGCCGGCCGATCGTGAAATCGTCCCCGAAGCTAACCAATTTTGCGCCGCCGAACAACCACAGCGGCCACCCCCTGATGTTCCGGGCCGAAACAGGGGCCGGACCGGGTTCAGGCGACCTTCAGCTCCACCGCGATATTGCCACGGGTCGCCTTCGAATAGGGGCACACCTGATGGGCAGCCTCGACCAGCGTATGCGCCGCGGCGGTATCCACACCCGGCAGGCTTGCGGTCAGCACCACCGCCAGACCGAAGCTGGTCTCGTCCTTGCCGATCGACACCGCCGCTTCGACATTGGCGTCGGCGCCAAGCTTCACGCCCTTCTGACCGGCCACCAGCTTCAGCGCCGACAGGAAACAAGCGGCATAGCCGGCCGCGAACAGCTGCTCAGGATTGGTGCCCTTGCCGTTGCCGCCCAGTTCCGGCGGCATCGCCACCGCCAGATCGATCTGGCCGTCATTGCTCGTCGCGCGGCCGTCACGGCCGCCGGTGACAGTGGCATGGGCAGTGTAGAGGGTCTGCATGACAGATGCTCCTTCGTGTGGGGGCGCGCCGAATGGCGAGGCCTCGTTCTTAGATGGCAACGGTGGCCGGGCTGTCCATGTTGCGTTGCGGTCAGATCCCGGGTGCACGGCCCTGACCGGCATGCCCGGGCTTGCCTGTCCATCGCCGCTCGCCGCTACATATTGTCATCAATTAAATTGTGTGCAATATAAATCGACATAACCCAGCGTCACTGTCGGCCGGATCAATCGGCGGCGCCATCTCCGGCCCCGGCCGCCGCCTCGGCCAGCCGCGCCTGCAATGTCTTCAATCTTGCCCGCAACTGGGCAAGTTCCACCGGCGACATGCCCATCGCACAGAACATCTGCTCAGGGATGTGCCGCGCCCGGTTCTTCAGGCCGTGGCCCACATCGGTCAGCACCACCCGCACCTGGCGTTCGTCATCGCGATCACGGCGACGGCTGACCAGCCCGGCCGCCTCCATCCGCTTCAGCAACGGCGTCAACGTGCCGGAATCGAGGCCGAGCCGCCGCCCAAGCTCGCCGACGGTGACGTCGTCGCTCTCCCACAGGACAAGCATCACCAGATATTGCGGATAGGTCAGGCCCAGCCGGTCGAGTGCCGGCCGGTACAGCTTGGTCATCGCCAGCGACGCGCCGTAAAGCGCGAAGCAAAGCTGGGCATCGAGGTTCAGCGGATCCTGGTCATTGGTCATCATCGGCTCGACTGTCTGCAAGGCGGCCCGTGATATGGCGGCTTCGGGCACTATGGCGCTGTTGCCGGGCGGCTGGCAATCTTCACAGCGGTGTCTGGCTTCACGGCTGCGTCTGGGCCGTCGACAGCCCGCACAGGCGGGCGCATTCTGTTGGCCCCGATCCATCATGCAGAGGATGCCCGCCATGACCGCCCGACGCCGCCTTGGCAGCAATGGCCCCCTGGTTTCCGCCATCGGCCTCGGCTGCATGGGCATGAGCCAGTCCTATGGACCGACCGACGATGCCCAATCGATTGCAACCCTTCACCACGCCATCGAGATCGGCTGCACGTTCCTCGATACGGCCGAGGTTTACGGGCCGTTCGTGAACGAAAACCTGATCGGTCGGGCGCTGGCCGGCACCACATCGACCGGTCCCCTGCGCGACCGGGTGGTTCTGGCGACCAAGTTCGGCTGGCGGATCGAAGGCGGCCGCTCGACCGGGGTCGACAGCCGGCCCGAGCGGATCATCGCCGCGGTCGACGGCTCGCTCAGCCGTCTCGGCACCGACCGGATCGACCTGCTCTATCAGCATCGCGTCGACCCGGCGGTGCCGATCGAGGATGTGGCCGGCACGGTCGCCGATCTGGTCAAGGCCGGCAAGGTCAAGCATTTCGGCCTGTCGGAAGCGGGCGCCCATACCATCGAACGCGCCCATGGGGTGCATCCGGTCGCGGCCCTGCAAAGCGAATATTCGCTGTGGGAACGCGATATCGAAACCGACATTCTGCCGACGCTCCGCCGGCTGGGCATCGCCCTGGTGCCGTTCGCGCCGCTGGGCCGTGGCTTCCTGACCGGCACCATCGGCCGTGCCGAAGACCACCCGGAAGGCGACCGACGGCGGACCGACCCCCGGCTGATGGGCGCCAATTACGACGCCAATGTCAGGGCCGCATCGATCGTGCGCGAGATTGCCGCGGCCCACGACGCCACACCGGGCCGGGTGGCGCTGGCCTGGCTGCTGGCACAAGGCGATGACGTGATCCCCATCCCCGGCACCCGGCGCATCGGCCATCTGGACGACAACTGGGCGGCGCTGGATCTGGTGCTGACCGCTGACGACATCGCCCGGCTGGATGCGGCCCTCCCCCCCGGTGTCACCGCCGGCCCGCGCTATGGCGAACGCGAAATGGCCTATCTGGACCGGTAACCCAGGCCCGGAACGGACGACGCCCGCGCCTCCGTGACGGAATGCGCGGGCGTCGTCTGCACTGCGTCGGCGGATATCCGCCGCGTCCCGCCCTGCTCAGAACGGGATCTCGTCGTCCAGATCGTTGCCGCCGCCGCCGGCGCCACCACCGGCGCCGCCGCGACCACCGCCGGCACCACCGCCGCTGCCGCCGCCGTAATCCGAGCCATAGTCGTCATAGCCGCCGCCGAAGCCGCCACCCTGGCCACCAC
Organism: Tistrella arctica; assembly: GCF_039630945.1. Classification (NCBI taxonomy): domain Bacteria; kingdom Pseudomonadati; phylum Pseudomonadota; class Alphaproteobacteria; order Geminicoccales; family Geminicoccaceae; genus Tistrella; species Tistrella arctica. The sequence continues at coordinate 120,817 of NZ_JBBKTV010000012.1, read as the reverse complement.
CGGCACCACCGGTGCCGCCACGACCACCGCCGGCGCCGCCGCCGCCACGACGATTGCCACCGCCGCCCCCTGCGGCACCACCGCTGAAGTCATCGTCGCCACCACCGCCGCCGCCTTCGCCGCGGCCGTCGAGCATGGTCAACTCGCCCCGGAAGCGCTGGAGCACGACCTCGGTGGTGTACTTCTCCTGGCCCTGCTGATCGGTCCATTTCCGGGTCTGCAAGGCCCCTTCGACATAGACCTTCGAGCCCTTGCGCAGGAATTTCTCGGCAACCTCGGCCAAGCGCTCGTTGAAGATCACCACGCGGTGCCATTCGGTCCGCTCGCGGCGCTCGCCGCTCTGCCGGTCACGCCAGTTCTCGCTGGTCGCAATGGCAAGGTTCACGATCTTCATGCCGTCCTGGGTGCTCCGGACCTCGGGGTCACGGCCCAGATTGCCGATCAGGATCACCTTGTTGACGCTGCCCGCCATGGCTCTGTCTTCCTCGACTGCGTGTCCGGGCACCGCCAGGGGCGCCCGCTCAATTGGGCGCATCCTGCGTCATCGGGGGCGCTTCTGTCCATGCCGGATCATGCCGCATGACGCCGACCTGCGCCACGCGCTAGGCTGAATGCTCCATCCATCGCCGGAGGCGGCTTGCATGGCGACCAAAGGGACCACGATCGCGATCATCGGTGCCGGCTTCAGCGGCGCCCTGCTGGCGGTGCATCTTCTGGACCGCTGCCGGCAGCAGGACAAGATCCTGCTGGTCGAGCGCAACAGCCAGTTCGGCCGCGGTGTCGCCTATGCGACCGGCAACCCCCATCACCTGCTCAACGTCCGCGCCGGCAATATGAGCGCCTTTCCAGACCAGCCCGACCACTTCATCCGCTGGCTGGACAGCCATGCCGGCACGCTGGGGCCACGCGAACCCGCCGGCCGCGACGGTTTCGTGCCGCGGCGGATCTATGGCTCGTATATTCAGGATCTGATCGCCGACCGGATCTGGGGCTGCGGCAAGGCCATGAACCTGCACCTGATCCATGACAGCGCGGTCGGTCTGGAGCCGGTGCCCGGCGGGGGATTCATGATGGAGGTCGATGGCGGCCGGCGCTATCCGATCGATGCGGCGGTGCTGGCGCTGGGCAATTTTCCACCAGGCGCCGATATCGTGCCAAGCCCTGCCTATGCCGCCAATCCCTGGGCGCCAGGGGCTCTGGAGGGCATCGACCGCGACGCGACCGTGATGCTGATCGGCACCGGGCTGACGGCGGTCGACGTGGTGATCAGCCTGCTGGATCGCGGCCATCGCGGCCCGATCCATGCCATCTCGCGGCGCGGGCTTCTGCCGCGTGCCCATGCGCCGGTGCCGGCACCACTGCCCTCGCTCGATCCGACAATGGCCCCACCGCGGTTGAGCACGCTCCTGCATGCCGTGCGCCAGGCTGCACGGCAGGCCGAGGCCGATCTGGCGGCTCAGGGCCGTGGCGGCGGCTGGCGGGCGGTGATCGACGGCTTGCGCCCCGTGACCCAGGCATTGTGGCGGGGGCTGGATGCGGCGGAACAGCGGCGCTTCCTGCGCCATCTGCGGCCCTGGTGGGATATCCATCGCCATCGCATGGCCCCCGATGTGGCAACCCGGATCGGCGATGCCCGCGCCCGTGGCCAGTTGCTGATCCGCGCGATGCGCATCCGCGCCCGTCATATCGATGCCGACCGCGCTGCCTTCGATCTGGTGCCACGCGGCGGCGGTCCGGCCGAACGGGTGATCGCCGCCCGCGCCATCGACTGCACCGGCCCCGGCGGCAATCTGGCCCATACCACCGAGCCGGTGCTGGCCGGCCTGTTCCGGTGCGGGCATATCCGGGCCGATGCCCTGGCGCTGGGGCTGGATGTCGACGACGATCTGCGTCTGATCGATGCCCATGGCCGGGCCGATCGGCGGCTGGCCGCGGTCGGGCCGCTGACCAAGGGCGTGTTCTGGGAAAGCACGGCGGTGCCCGATATCCGCAATCAGGTCGCAGCGCTCGCCGCCAGTCTGGCCGCGGAACTGATGTCATATACACAAAATTAAGATGTTATATAATTCGTAAAACACGAAACTGATGTTTAATCGTTGACATTCACGGCGTTGACCGCACATTCTCGGCACACACCGGGACCGGGGCGCATGCGCCCTGTTCGAGCCCGCGCACTGTTCGACCTGTCCCCGCGCCCAATGACGCCTGCACATGGAGCCCCGCCAGATGAAGCGCCTTGCTTTCGCCGCCGCCCTCGCGATCGGCCTTGCCGCCGGCGCGCCGGCGCGGGCCGCCGAGACCGACGCCCTGCTGAACGCCTCATACGACATCGCCCGTGAATTGTTCGCCGAGATCAATGAGAGCTTCGTGCCGGCCTGGAAGGACCAGACCGGCAACACGATCACGGTCAACCAGTCCCATGCCGGCACCTCGCGCCAGGCCCGCGCGATCCTGGAAGGGCTGAAGGCCGATGTCGTGACCTTCAATCAGGTCACCGATATCGAGTTCCTGGTGAAGAATGGCGGGCTGATCCAGCCGGGCTGGCAGAACGAATTCCCCAATCAGGCGTCGCCCTGGTATTCGATGCCTTCCTTCCTGGTCCGCAAGGGCAACCCCAAGAACATCCACGACTGGTCGGATCTGGTCCGCGACGGCGTGGAAGTGGTGTTCCCGAACCCCAAGACCTCGGGCAATGCGCGCTATACCTATCTGGCCGCCTATGCGTTCGGGCTGGACAAGTTCGGCGGCGACGTCGCGAAGACCGACGCGTTCGTCTCGCAGATCTTCGGCCATGTCGCTGTGTTCGACACCGGCGGACGCGGCGCCACCACCACCTTCGTCGAACGCGGCATCGGCGATGTGCTGATCACCTTCGAGGCCGAAACCAACCTGATCCGCAAGGAATATGGCGAGGACAGCTACGAGGTCGTCACCCCGTCGCAGAGCCTGGTCGCCGAATTCCCGGTGGCGGTGGTCGACAAGGTCGTCGACGATCGCGACAGCCGCAAGGCCGCCGAAGGTTATCTGAACTTCCTGTACAGCAAGGCCGGCCAGGAAATCGCCGCCCGCCGCTATAACCGCGTGGTCGATGAAGAGATCGCCGCCAAGTATGCCGACCAGTTCCCTGAGCTGAAGCTTGTGCGGATCGAAGACGTGTTCGGCAACTGGGACAAGATCCAGGCCGAGCATTTCAAGGAAGGCGCCAAGCTGGACCAGCTGTTCGCCGCCCAGAACCGCTGATCCGGATTGATACCCGATCATGGCCACTGCCTTGCGTTCATCCCGCGGCGTGCTGCCGGGCTTCGGCCTGACACTCGGCATCACGCTGTTCTACACCGCGATCATCGTGGCGCTGCCGATCCTGGCGCTGGTGATGAAGGCGGCCAGCCTCGGCCCGGCCGAGTTCTGGGCGGTGGTGAGTTCGCGCCGGGCGGTGGCCACCTATCAGGTGACACTGACCGCCGCCGGCGGCGCCACGCTGTTCAACGCCCTGTTCGGGCTGCTGCTGGCCTGGGTGCTGGTGCGCTATCGCTTTCCCGGCCGCCGGCTGCTGGATGCCCTGGTCGACCTGCCCTTCGCCCTGCCGACAGCCGTGGCCGGCATCGCGCTGGCCAATCTGTTGGCGCCGACCGGCTGGCTGGGCGCGCCGCTCGCCGATCTGGGGCTGAAGGTCGCCTATACGCCGCTGGGCATCGCGGTCGCCATGGCCTTCACCAGCATCCCCTTCGTGGTGCGCACCGTGCAACCGGTGCTGGAAGACCTGTCACGAGAGGCCGAGGAAGCCGCCCATTCGCTGGGCGCGCGTGACCGGGCGATCTTCGGCCGGGTGATCCTGCCGGCGATCCTGCCGGCCTTTCTGGCCGGAGCGGCGCTCGCCTTCGCCCGCAGCCTGGGCGAATTCGGCGGCGTGATCTTCATTGCCGGCAACCGACCGTTCCAGACAGAAATCACCTCACTTCTGACCTATATCCGTCTGGAGGAATACGACTATCCGGCCGCCGCCGCGATCGCGACCGTCATCCTGGCCGGCGCCTTCGTGATGCTGCTGATGATCAATGTCCTGCAGTTCTGGGCCTCGCGCCACAATGGGCGCGGATAGAGCGGGAGCGATCAGATGACCCAGACCGACCGGATCGCAACCGCGACCACAGCCGCACCCGGTACAGTTCCCCAGGCCTGGCAGGGCGTCGCCGGTGCCGGCTGGCTGCGACGCCTGCTGATCGGCCTGGCGCTGGTGCTGTCGGCGATGTTCCTGGTGCTGCCGCTGGCGGTGATCTTCGCCCAGGCCTTCGCCGCCGGCATCGGCGGCTGGGCCAGCAACATCATCGCCCCCGACACCCTGCACGCCATCTGGCTGACCATCCTGACCGCCATCGTGGTGGTGCCGGTCAATATCGGCTTCGGCATCGCCGCCGCCTGGGCGATCGCCAAATTCACCTTCCCCGGCCGTAAGCTGCTGATGACGGTGATCGAGCTGCCATTCTCGATCTCGCCGGTCGTGGCCGGCGTCGCCTATCTGTTCGTCTATGGCGCGCAGGGCCTGCTGGGGCCGACGCTGGAGGAAGCCGGCGTGCAGGTGATGTTCACGATCCCCGCGATCTTCCTGGTCAGCCTGTTCGTGACCAGCCCGTTCGTCGCCCGCGAACTGGTGCCGCTGATGCAGGCCCAGGGCACCGACGAGGAAGAGGCCGCGATCACCCTTGGCGCATCGGGTATCAAGACCTTCCTGCGCGTGACCCTGCCCAACATCAAATGGGCGCTGCTCTATGGCGCGATCCTGTGCAATGCGCGGGTGATGGGTGAATTCGGCGCGGTGTCGGTGGTGTCGGGCAATATCCGCGGCCAGACCAACACCCTGCCCCTGCAGGTGGAACTTCTCTACAACGACTATAACGCGATCGGCGCCTTCGCCGCCGCATCGACCTTGACCGTGCTCGCCCTGGTGACGATCTTCGCCAAGGTGATCGTGGAACGCCGCGCCGAGGGCGCAATCCGCCGGCGGGGTGGCGGGCACTGACCGGGTCCCGCCGGATCGGCACCACCCGCAAGGTTCAGGTGCCGCCGGCGATCCTCGCCGCATCCTCAAGCACCAGATCGCGGAACCGGGCCGCGGGCGCTGTGACCGGGGCGGCGCGGCTCCAGATCAACTGCATGTCGGATCGATAGCTGTACAACTGCGGCAGGATCGGCCGGATGCGGCCGGCATAGCTTGGTCTGCGGGTGAAGTGGGTGGGCAGGAAAGCCAGATAACGGCCTGACAGAACAAGGATGGCCAGCGCCTCGACACTATGGGCATCGGCGGTGAACACGAAACCGCGATGGGCATCGGGCGTCTGCTCCACCGAGACATAGCCGCGATGGGCGTGTTCTGCCGCCCGCACCATCTGCGGGGTCACCACCGGGGCATCGAACAGCGGATGCCCCTCGCCCGCGCAGAGTTCCATCTCGACATCGCAGACCCGCGCATAATGGAACTGAGCCAGGCGGCGCGGGAAATAGCCGATCGCCAGATGGCTGGCACCGCCGATCACCATTTCTTCCAGCCGCGCGGGTGCGGCGGTGTCGACGGTCAGCCGCACATCCGGCGCCAGCGCCTTGAAGCGCGCGATCAGCCGGCTGAGGCTGAAATCCGGATGGGTGATCAGATTCTCCATCACCGCGACCGTCAATCGCCCGACCAGCGCTCCGCCCAGACCCAGATTGCCAAGATGGGTGCGGAAATCCTCAAGATGCCCGAACAGCGCCTGGGCCGCCTCGTGCACCCGGCGCCCATCCTCGGTCAGTGAGAATCCGCCCCGTCCACGACGGCACAGGGTAACCCCCAGGCGTTTCTCCAAGGTCGCGATCTGGATGCTGATCGTCGACGCGCTGACATTCAGCACCGCCTGCGCCGGCGCAAAGCCGCCACTGCGCACGACCGCCAGAAACACGCTGAGCAGCTTCAGATCGACCGTCGCCAGGGCCGGCACGGACATCCGGCAATTCCTTTCAGAATGATCAAACCAAGCTTTATCACACCGATATTTATCCAAGCAATGCCAGCTTCTAGGCTGTCCGGGCGGCGGCAGACAACAGGGAGACATCAAGCCGATGACCGATACCATCCAGGCCGACAGCGCGGCGCCCGAAGCGACGTCGAAACTCGATCCGGCCCTGACCGATGCGATCCTGACGGCGGTGAAAGAGGGTTTCAGCGATCAGGTGGCCTTCACGCAGGATCTGATCCGCATGCCGTCGGTGCGCGGACGCGAGCATACCGCGCAGGATTTCGTCGCCCGCGCGCTGAGGGATCGCGGGCTTGCCGTCGACCGCTGGGCGATCGACGTGAACGAGATCAGCCATCATCCCGGCTTCTCACCGGTCGCGGTCGATTATCAGAACGCCCTGAATGTCGTCGGCACCCATCGGCCGCGCAATGAAACCGGCCGCTCGCTGATCCTGAACGGCCATATCGACGTGGTGCCCGAAGGCCCGCACGAAATGTGGACCAACCCGCCTTACGAGCCGGTGGTCGAGGGCGACTGGCTGTATGGCCGCGGATCGGGCGACATGAAGGCCGGCATCGCCGCCAATGTCTTCGCGCTGGATGCCCTGCGCCGGTTGGGCTATCAGCCCGCCGCCACGGTCTATGTCCAGTCGGTGACGGAAGAGGAGTGCACCGGCAATGGTGCCCTGGCCTGCCTGGTGCGCGGCTATCGCGCCGATGCGGCCATCATCCCCGAGCCCGAGGACGAGAAGCTGGTGCGCGCCAATGTCGGCGTGATCTGGTTCAAGGTGAAGGTGCGCGGCATCCCCGTCCATGTCCGCGAGGCGGGGTCCGGCGCCAATGCGATCGAGGCCGCCTTCCGGCTGATGCAGGCGCTGCGCCGCCTGGAGGCCGACTGGAACACGCGCAAGGGCGCCTATCGCTATTTCGAGGATCTCGACCACCCGATCAACCTGAATTTCGGGCGCATCGAGGGCGGCGACTGGGCGTCGTCGGTGCCGGCCTGGTGCACCTTCGACTGCCGGATCGCGCTCTTCCCCGGCGTCAATCCGCGTGATGCCGCCGCCGAGATCGAGGCATGCCTGAAGGATGCCGCCGCCAGCGACGCCTTCCTCGCCAACAACCCGCCCGAGATCGACTATAATGGCTTCTTCGCCGAGGGTTACGTGCTGGAAGAAGGCAGCGCCGCCGAGAAGACCCTCAACCGCGCCCATGCCCGCAGCTTCGGCCGCAGCCTTGAGAGCTTCGTGACCCCGAGCTATCTCGACGGCCGGGTGTTCGTGCTCTATGGCGATTGCCCCTGTCTGGTCTATGGCCCCTTCTCGGACAACATTCACGGCTTCGACGAGCGGGTGTCTCTCGCCTCGATTGAGCGCGTAACCGGCACGATCGCGCTGTTCATCGCCGAATGGTGCGGCCTGGAACCGATCACGCCGTAACGGCACGACAGGAGGGCGGCCGCAGATCCAGGCTCAGATCAGCGAAATCCGCGCCATGGCCGCCACCGCCGAGATCGTGGACCCGATCAGCCGCGCGGTGACCGGTGCCGATGCGGTGAGCCAGGCCATCGGTACCGTCTCGCGTGAGGCCACGGATACCGGCAGCATGGCGCATCAGGTGCTGGACGCCTCCACCACCCTGGTCGATGAGCGCCGGCGGCTGAACGACCGGGTCGACAACTTCCTGGGCCATCTGCGCGCGGCGTGACCGAGCCTGCCGGCTGATCCGCCCCCGCACCTGCCATGCGCGTGTTGCCCATGCGCGTGTTGCATGGCAGGTGCTCGCGGATTTGCCACGTGACGACCGGGCCTTTGTGCACTATTTGTTCGTGTGCTGTCCCATGGACAAGAAGGGTTTGCCCGGTGCGTGATACTCCTCTCCGCGACACCACGCGTGACGCGACCAAGCTGATCAGCGTCCGCGGCGCGCGGGAACACAATCTGAAGGATGTCGATGTCGATATCCCGCGCGACAAGCTGGTGGTGATCACAGGCCTGAGCGGCTCGGGCAAGTCGTCGCTTGCCTTCGATACGATCTATGCCGAAGGCCAGCGCCGCTATGTCGAAAGCCTGTCGGCCTATGCCCGCCAGTTTCTGGAACTGATGCAGAAGCCGGATGTGGAGCGGATCGACGGGTTGTCGCCGGCAATTTCGATCGAGCAGAAGACCACCTCGCGCAATCCCCGATCGACCGTCGGCACCGTCACCGAGATCTACGATTACATGCGCCTGTTATGGGCGCGGGTCGGTATTCCCTATTCACCGGCAACCGGACTGCCGATCGAAAGCCAGACCGTCAGCCAGATGGTCGACCGGATGATCGAGATGGGCGACGGCACGCGGCTGCTGCTGCTGGCGCCGGTCGTGCGCGGCCGCAAGGGCGAATACCGCAAGGAATTGGCCGAGCTGATGAAGCGCGGCTTCACCCGTGTGAAAATCGACGGCGAGATCCACGAGATCGAGGACGCGCCGGCGCTGGACAAGAAGCGCAAGCACGAGATCGAGGTGGTGGTCGACCGGATCGTGGTCCGCGACGGGCTGGGCAACCGGCTGGCCGACAGTGTCGAGACCGCGCTGGAACTGGCCGATGGCATCATGATTGCCGAGAATGCCGAGACCGGCGCGCGCACGACCTTTTCATCGCGCTTCGCCTGCCCGGTTTCGGGCTTCACGATCGACGAGATCGAACCCCGGCTGTTCAGCTTCAACAACCCCTATGGCGCCTGCCCCGATTGTGACGGTCTGGGCGTGAAAATGCATTTCGATCCCGATCTGGTGGTGCCGGACCCGACCATCAGCCTGCGCGAAGGCGCGGTCGCGCCCTGGGCCAAATCGACCACCCAATTCTATCAGCAGACCCTGACCGGCATTGCCGCCCATTACAAGGTGACCCTGAACCAGCCCTGGGAAAAGCTGACCGACCGGGTCCGTCAGGTCATTCTGTTCGGCAGCGGTGAAGAAGCCATCCGCATCCGTTATGAGGACGGTGCCCGCGATTATACCGTCGACCGGCCGTTCGAAGGCGTGATCCCCAATCTGGACCGGCGCTGGCGCGAAACCGACAGCGCCTTCGTGCGCGAGGAACTGGCGCGTTTCCAGGGCACCCGCCCCTGCGAGACCTGCGGCGGCCACCGCCTGAAGGACACGGCCCTGGCAGTCAAGATCGACATGTGCCACATCAGCGCGGTGACGGCGCTGTCGATCGGTGCCGCCCGCGACTGGTTTGCCAGCCTTGAGCGCAAGCTCGATCCCAAGCGCCTGGAAATCGCCCAGCGGATCCTGAAGGAAATCAACGAACGCCTGCGCTTTCTGACCGAAGTCGGGCTGGATTACCTCACCCTCGCCCGGGGGTCCGGATCGCTGTCGGGCGGCGAAAGCCAGCGCATCCGGCTGGCCTCGCAGATCGGATCGCGGCTGACCGGCGTGCTCTATGTGCTGGACGAGCCGTCGATCGGCCTGCATCAGCGCGACAACGACCGGCTGCTCGCGGCGCTGCGCGATCTGCGCGATCTGGGCAATTCGGTGCTGGTGGTGGAGCATGACGAAGACGCCATCCGCTCGGCCGACCATGTCATCGACATGGGCCCCGGTGCCGGCGAGCATGGCGGCACGATCATCGCCGAGGGCACCCCCGCCGAAATCATGGCCAATCCGGCCTCGCTGACCGGCCAGTACCTGACCGGACGGCAGTTGATCCCCGTGCCGGCCAAGCGGCGCAAGGGCATCGGCGAGAGCATCAGCGTGATCGGCGCCCGGTCGAACAATCTGCAGGACGTCAGCGCATCCTTCCCGCTCGGCACCTTCACCTGCGTCACCGGCGTGTCCGGCGGCGGCAAATCAACCCTGGTGATCGAGACGCTGTATCAGGCCGTGGCCCGGCGGCTGAACAATGCCCGCACCCATCCCGGCCAGCACGACCGGATCGACGGGCTGGAGCATATCGACAAGATCATCAACATCGATCAGTCGCCGATCGGCCGCACACCGCGATCGAACCCCGCCACCTATGTCGGCCTGTTCACCACCATCCGCGACTGGTTCGCGGGCCTGCCCGAATCGAAGGCCCGCGGCTACAAGCCCGGCCGGTTCTCGTTCAACGTCAAGGGCGGGCGCTGCGAAGCCTGCCAGGGCGACGGCGTGATCCGGATCGAGATGCATTTCCTGCCCGATGTCTATGTCCAGTGCGATGCCTGCAAGGGCAAGCGCTATAACCGCGAGACGCTGGAGGTGCAGTTCAAGGGCAGATCGATCGCCGATGTTCTGGACATGACGGTCGACGAGGGGGTGGAATTCTTCCACGCCATGTCGTCGATCCGCGACAAGCTGCGCACCATCGCCGAGGTCGGGCTTGGCTATATCCGGCTGGGTCAGGCCGCCACCACCCTGTCGGGCGGCGAGGCGCAACGCGTGAAGCTGGCCAAGGAGCTGTCGCGACGGGCGACCGGCCGGACCTTGTACATCCTCGACGAACCCACCACCGGCCTGCATTTCGACGACGTCCGCAAGCTGCTGGAGGTGCTGCACACCCTGGTCGATCAGGGCAATACCGTGGTGGTCATCGAACATAATCTGGATGTGATCAAGACCGCGGACTGGATCATCGATCTGGGACCGGAGGGCGGATCGGGCGGCGGCCAGATCGTGGGTGTCGGCACGCCGGAGACGATCATCCGCAATCCGGCGAGCCACACCGGCCAGTATCTGGCGCGGCATCTGGATCTTGAACACGAAAAGCGGGATGCCGCCCGGGTCGCCGCCGCCGGGTGACGATCCGGTGCCAGGCGACGATCCGGTGCCGGGCGACAATCTGGTGCCGGGCGGCTGATGCGGGCTCGGTCTGAACCGGTCAGCCCCCGATCAGCTCCATCCTGACGCCGGCTTCGGCAAGCAGCGCCGCGATCGCCGGCGGCGGCGCGCTGTCGGTGACCACCAGATCGACCTCGGTGATCGCGGCCAGAGAGACCAGGCCACGGCGGAAGAACTTGCTGCCGTCGACCGCGAGGATCGTGCGGTCGGCCTGCTGCATCGCCGCGCGGACCGCCTGCACCTCGCCATGATCGTCATCGCCCATCACGCCGTGCTCGTCGATGCCGCTGACCGATATCACCGCGGTGTCGAAACGAAAGGCACCGATGAAATCCACGGTGTCGTGGTTGAAGACGCCGGCATCGACATGGCGCACGAAGCCGCCAGGAACCGCGACGGTCGCGGTTTCCACATCGCTCAACAAGGTGGCGCTGCGCAGGCTGTAGGTCACCACCCGCAGCCTCTCCCGCCGGGTGAGTGCGCGGGCGACCGCCTCGCAGGTGGTGCCGGTGTCGAGGAAGACCGCCGAGCCGTCGCCCACGAGCTGCGCCACCCGCTCGCCGATGCGCGCCTTGCCATCGGCATTTTCCACCCGCCGCCGGCGATAGGTCGGCGGGTCGATGGGCGGGGCGGCGAGTGTGCCGCCGCCATGCAGCCGCCGGACGAGGCCGGCCTCTTCCAGATCGATCAGATCCCGGCGCGCCGTCTGGGTGGTCACCCCGAAGCGGGTCGATATCTCGTCGAGCGAGATGAAGCGATGGTGTTGAAGATGCGCGACGAGCTGTGCCTGCCGTCGGCTCTTCTTGTCCGTGTCGTCCATTCAGCCCCCGGAGCCAAATGAGGTCTCGCCCTGATGAGACCGCATTCTTACGAGAAAAGGGAGGGGATTGTCCCCTCCCTCATCCCCATCATCGGATGGATGTGCGATCAGAACCGCACATGCAGTTTCGCCGTGACCGAATGGTCGGTGGCATCATCGCCGAACTGCCCGCCATAACCCAGCGCCAGACCGGCATCATCGGTGAGGCCGATATCGAGGCCGGTGCGCAGGATCGCGGCGTCCTCGGCGATCGATGCGCCGGTGACGCCAAAGCCCGCACCGCCGGCGGCGAAGCGGAGATCCGCATCGGGGTCGACATCGCCGAAGGCATGGCGCCAGCCCAGTTCCGCCCGGAAGGCGGCCGGTGTCTCGCCCAGGCCGAATGCCTGCACGGTGCGCAGGCCCAGTGTGGTGAAGGTGGTCCGCATGTCGACGCCGTCGCCGGACAGAGCCGCCGCGCCGCCGGTTTCGGTGAAGTCGTCGCCCGACAGACGCAGATGCGTGACCCCGGCGAAGGGCTCGAACGCGCCCTGGCTGGTGGCGATGCGATAGTTCACTTCACCGAAGATCTGTGCCGCATCCACGTCATAGCCGGCGGTGAGGGTTTCGGTGGTGCCGGCATAGCTGGCCCGGCGAGAGGTCTCGGCATCGTTCAGGCTGTAGGCGGCCCCCAGATGGAAGCCCACCGCGCCGGTGCGGGTCGCGGCATAGATACCGGCATGGTAGCTGTCGGCATCGAGCTTGCCGCCGGTACCGTCCTGCTTGACCGTGGCCTGACCAAAGCCCGCGAAGGCGCCGATCCGCCAGCTATCGCCGACCGCCGCGTCCAGACCGAACAGGGTGCCCGCGCTGTTGCGGTCGATCGAGGCGACCTGATCGCCATCATTGGAGCCCCAGGCGCCATAGGCCTGCAGCCACATCCGTCCGGCGCCATAGGCGGCTGACGCCGGCGCGTCGCCACCGCTGATCCCCCCGCCACTGAGCCCGCCCTGAGACGCGACCACATCGCCGACGGCCATGGCCCCCTGCATCAGCGCGCCCGCGGCCGAGGCATGCAGATCGCCCGACAGGTTTTCGAAGGCGGCACTGGCCGTGCCGGCATCGGTGAGCACCACCGCGTCATAGACGGCATTGCCCATGCCCAGCGTCTCGACCGCCGCGGCCGTGGCACGCTGGTTGGCCGTGCCGGCGACGCTGTTGAAGCTGGTGTCGTTGCGCTCCAGCCGCAGGGTGACATCGGTGGTGTCATAGCGCAGCGTCGGGTCGAGGAAGGCGAGCGAGCTGGTCACCGTGCCGAAGCGGCCGGTCACGCCGCCATCGGCCGTCAGGATGGTGTAGTCGGTCTGCGGTGCATAATCGCCGCCCGCGGCCATAGCCAGCACCGAGCCCGCCAGGGCGGCGGTGCCGGTGACGTCGACCCGGTCGGCCTTGCCGTCGGCATCGACCTCGACCTCATAGATCGCGCCATCGGCCATGGTCAGGTCGCCCGCGACCTTCAGCGTGCCGATCGACCGGCCGGGGGCGAGACGTCCGCCCGAGGCAATGGCGAGGTTGCCGACGGTGCCGGTGCCGCCCAGCGTGGCGCCGTCGCGGACCGTGGTCTGAGCGGAGCCGGCCAGCGAACCGTCGACGTTCAGCCGTCCCGCCTCGACCGTGGTCGTGCCGGTGAAGCTGTTATCGGCGGCGAGCGTCAGAGTGCCGGCGCCGGCCTTGGCGAAGGCACCGCCGCCGCTGAATACACCCGATGCCGTGACGGCGGCATCGGCATCGGCAACCTCGATGAAGCCGCCGCCGGCCTCGACCGACACATCGCGGGCAAGCGTCGCCATCTGCGTGCCGGCGATCCTGAGGCCGCCATTGTCGAGCCTGAGCCGCGCCGTGGCGTTGCCGAGCGCCGCGTCCTCGTCGACGATCACGGTGCCGGCATCGGCCACCAGGGTCTCGCCGATGAAGCTGTGATCATCGATGCAGTATTCCTGGATTGCCGCCTGGAGGCGCGCATCGTCGCTCGCGCAGTCGAGCAGGGTCTTCTTCTCGTCCTCGGTCAGGCCGGCCAGCACCGGCATGCCGTTCTCATCGGCGATCTGGCCCAGATAGAGGTCGGTCCGCATGTTGTTGCGGGTGAGGTAGAAGACCATGCCCTTCTCTGCAAAGACACCGGCGGCTTCGCCCCAGACCAGACGGGTTGCCTCGCCATCGCCGGCGGCATAGGTCTCAAGCGCCGGGCCGACCCATTTGACCACATGGGCCACCGGCTCGTGGTCCGAGAGCGGCGTGGTGCCGTCATTGGCATAGCCGGTGTCGTCGAGCACGCCGGTATAGGCGTCGTTGGGGTCGTCGGCCAGCACCTGCCATTTGCCGAAGGGCCGTGCCGCCATGAAATGGTCGATCGTCACCCGGTCCCAACTGGTCCAGGTGTTGGTGTGGTCCTCGCCGGCAGACGGCCAGGTGGTGCCGCCGTCGCCCAGCCCGTGCGGGGTAAAGGCCTCTCGCTCGCCCTCCTTCTGCAGCAGAATGTACTGCTTCTTCAGAATGTTGAGCGTCTGCGGCGTATTGCCCGCGACCGGATAGGTTTCGTCCTCGAAGGTCAGGCCGTTTCCGGCCATGTCCTTGGCGACGATCTGCTCCCACTGCCGCCAGCTCATGCTGGAAATGCTGTCGATCCCGGGGAATTCGTCGCGGTGGCTGTCGAAATAGCGCTGGATGACATTGCGGTAGCGGGCATTGCCATTGTCGTCCGTCGCCTGCATGGCGGCGACATAGGCCAGGAACTCGGCCTCGCGGCCTTCGGGCGTGTATTGTTGCGCGAGATCCCGCCAGAGGTCGGAACTGCCGCCGTCAATGATGGTGCGGGCAAACAGGTAGGATTGCTGCTCGGCACTGTGCAGGCCGCGCTCCGACAGATCGCCGGCATTGAAGTCGCCGGTGATGATGATCGGCTTGGCCTGGGCTTTGGCCCAGTCGTTGAGCGCCTTGGCCTCGTCGAGGCGATAGGTCGGTTCGTCGTAATAGTTCAGATGCACCGTGCCGACGACCGTCTCGGGCGTCTTGTTCTGCGCGTCCACGGTCTGATACGAGACCCGCACGCCATCCTCATGACTGCCATGGCTGCCGGTGAGCCGCGACGCCACGCCGACATCGCCGGTCTGCCCGGTGGTATAGGTGCCCAGTCCCTCATTCTCCAGCAGTGGCGGAATGGTCGAGAGATAGGTGGTGCCGCCGCGCAGTTCCTGGAAGGTCAGGATGTCGTAATCGCCATTGACCAGGAACTCGGACATCGCCGCTGCCGGATCAGGCTTGAAGCGATCGCCCCAGGTGTTCAGCGACAGAATGCGCATCTCGCCGTCTCCGGCAGATGCCGGCGCGGGAAGAAGCGGCAGGATAGCCACCGTGGACAGAAGCAGGGTCTGCAGGCGGCTGCGGGACGGCCTTGCGTGAAGGTCGGTGCGGTTCATCTCGTTTTCCTCGATTTCGGTGCCGGAGGGGAAGCCGGGCCCGGCACCGAATGTCAGGATACAGACGCATAATGTATGAAAGATGACATTTAAGATGATAATATGCGCCCGGCATCTCCTGCGGCGCCTTGCGTGAGCGATAACTGGCACCACATCTTCAGCCGCTATCAGCCGAGAGCCGCCACGCGCCATGCGTGCGGCACCATCGCTTTGCGGCGAATAGCCTTTAATTCATCACAATTTTATCAAGTTTTGGTCACGACCATGGCAAATCGGGCCATCTACCGATTTTATAACGGAAATTCCACTGAGAATGCCCCGCCGTCTCTTGCTGAACCGGATCTCCTGTCATAGCGTTGGCGTGTGACCGGAGACGCAGCGTAAGAGCTGTGCACCGGCGGGAATGGCAGGATGGGCGGATCGTGTCGTCCGCAACCGCCTTCCCATGAACGGACGACCACGGCGAGAGATCGGGATCAGACCGGGAGATTTTGCCACATGCCTGGTGCATCGGCGGCGAAGGACGATCTTTGTGTATTGGACCCGGAACAAGGGCGAAATGCGGACCCTGCAACATCCGCCGGAGATGTGGCGCGGTCGGGTGCCTTGAACCGCGCCACCCACGAACCGGACACCGGCGAGACAAGTTCCGCCGGCAAGGCGCGCGAAGCCGATATCCGGTCACTGCCGGCCATCCTGGCCGCGAATGATCCACGAGCGCCCGGTCTTTCAGGGCTGGAACCGGATGCGGCAGCCCAGAGCATTGCGCGCATCGGGCGCCGGCTGCTGGCCGATGCCGCAGCGCCCGGATCGCCTGTCGAACCCAGCCGCCCGGCCAAGGGCCCCGCGCCAGCCGACATGGCGATGATCGCCGACACCATCGCCGATCTCATCAGCCGTGGCGCACAGGCGCGGGAACTGGTGCAGCCGATGATTGCGCCGGCGGAAGCGCGTCGGCGGGCCGGGCTGGTGACCGCCTTGCTGGTCGGCGGTGCGTTGTTCACGCTGACCACACGCGAAAGCCATGCGGCCGGTGCAACACGACCCGACGACGTCGCGGTGATCGTCGCGGCGCTGGGGCTGGCCGGATTCCGGGCCGCAGCCTGCCCTGCGGCACTGGAAGCCAGCAGCCGCCAGCCCCGGCGCTTATGACAGCCACCACCGCGCTTGCGGCTTGAGGGTCGGGCGCTACTGTACTATGTCCTGAGGCGGCGGCCGGATCAGGCCGTCGGCGACGGAAAGGTTGTGCGCTGTGAACACCCCCACCCCGGTTCATATCATCGGCGGCGGCCTCGCCGGATCGGAAGCCGCCTGGCAGGTGCTGCGCGCGGGCGTGCCGGTCGTCCTGCACGAGATGCGGCCGGTCAGAGCCACCGATGCGCATTCCACCGATGGGCTTGCGGAACTGGTCTGCTCCAACTCCTTCCGGTCCGACGATGCCACCGCCAATGCTGTGGGTGTTCTGCATGCCGAGATGCGCCGCGCCGACAGCGTGATCATGGCGGCGGCCGACGCCAATCAGGTGCCGGCCGGTGGTGCGCTGGCCGTGGACCGGCATGGTTTTTCGGCGGCGGTCGAAGCCCGGCTGCGCAGTCACCCGCTGCTGGAGATCCGGCGCGAGGAGGTCACCGGCCTGCCGCCGGCCGACTGGGGGCCCACGATCATCGCCACCGGCCCGCTGACCTCGCCCGCACTCGCCGAGGCGGTGCGGATGGCCACCGGCGAAGACAGCCTCGCCTTCTTCGACGCCATCGCGCCCATCGTCCATCACGAGAGCATCGACTTCGACATCGCCTGGATGCAGTCGCGCTATGACAAGCCCGGGCCGGGCGGCACCGGCGCCGATTACATCAACTGCCCCATGGATCGCGAGACTTATGAAGCCTTCATCGCCGCGCTGATCGCCGGCGAGAAGACCGACTTCAAGGAATGGGAGAAGTCGACGCCGTATTTCGAGGCCTGCCTGCCGATCGAGGTGATGGCCGAGCGCGGGCCGGAAACCCTGCGCTTCGGGCCGATGAAGCCGGTGGGGTTGACCGATCCGCGCACCGGCCGGTCGCCGCACGCCGTGGTCCAGCTTCGCCAGGACAACGCCCAGGGCACGCTGTGGAACATCGTCGGCTTCCAGACCAAGCTGAAATATGGCGAGCAAAGCCGCATCTTCCGGATGATCCCCGGACTTGGCGGCGCCGAATTCGCCCGGCTGGGCGGCATCCATCGCAACACCTTCATCAACAGCCCGCGGGTTCTGGACGGTGCCATGCGGCTGAAGGTGGCGCCGCATCTGCGCTTCGCAGGCCAGGTCACCGGTGTTGAAGGCTATGTGGAAAGCGCCGCAATGGGGCTGCTGGCCGGCCGGTTCGCGGCCGCTGAGGCGCTGGGCGTGGCGGCCCTGCCCCCGCCGGCGACCACCGCGATGGGCGCGCTTCTGGCCCATATCACCGGTGCCGCCAACCCCGATACCTTCCAGCCGATGAACGTGAATTTCGGCCTGTTCGCCCCGCTGGAAGGCCGTGTCCGCAAGAATGAGCGCAAGGCCAACATGGCGCGCCGCGCCCTGGACGATATCGGCCCCTGGGCCGATGCCGCGCCGGCTGCGGGAACCCGGCCGGCGGCGTGACGTAACGACGGCCGGCTCAGCCGCGGGTCATCAACAGCGTGAAGGCCCGGCGCGCCGGTGACAGCATAGCCGGCTGCGCGAAGGGATCGTGACCGGCACCGGCCAGCCGCTTCAGGTACAGCCGGGCCAATGCGCCCTGGCCGGCAACAGGGCGCGGCAGCCGGCCGGCACGGCGGCTGTCGGTCAGAATGGCCTCTGCCCGTCCGGCGATGGCGGCGACGATCTCGCACATCGCCCGGGCGGCCTGACCTTTGCGCAGATGCGGCTCCACCACGGCGCTCACCGTCAGGCCGGCCGTCGTCATCCGATCGAGCGGCAGGGGCACGCGGCGACGGCGGGCCTGATATGGCAGAGCCCGTAATGTGCCGACCAGCCCGAAGCCGGTGCCTGTGTCCTCTGCCGCATCCAGAAGGGCCGCGTCGGTGACGCCTAGAACCTGGGCCTGGAGCCGCGCCAACTGGCCGGCGGTGTCGCGGGCATGACGCTCCAGCGCCGGCAGGTCGGGGAATGGTGTCGGCTCCAGATCGACCTCGCGGGCATCGATCATCCGGTCCAGCCGCGCGCGCGGCAGATCATGGACGATCATGGCCGGCCCCAGAATATCGATCACCTGATGCCGGCGGGGCGTGCCCGCCTCGATCCCGTCCAGCGCCTCGCGCCACCATTGCAGGCGGATGGCACCGATCATCGCCTCGCTGACCACATCGGCGGTCTTTGCGGTTTCGAACGCAAAGCCGAGCAGAGCCACCAGCCCCGGCCGACGCTCCGGCGGCGCCAGCATCAGGCAGGCGAAACGATCGGGGTCGGCGGTCGTCAGCTCCGCAGCGCAGGCATCGAGGGCTGCATGGCGTTCGATATCGGTGGCGGTCGGCATACATGTTCCTGTGGCGATGGACGGGGCCTGTGGCGATGGACGGGGCCTGTGGCGATGACAGGGCCTGTGGCGACGGCGGGGATCGCGTATGATCGGCATCAGAGGCATCGTGGCTGCATCCATCCGGGTGCAGCCCGGCCGCAGTTGTGCGACGATACAGGCTTCAGGGGGTCCACCGCAAACCGGGTGATGTTATGGTTTGGGGCGGCGGCGGCCATCCACCCTTTCTGACGCCACTCACATCTTCTGACACCACCCACATTTTCTGACGCCAGACCGGAGACCACACCGCCGATGCCGGCTGACGCCAATCCGCTACCTCGCCCCGTACAGCCCGCCCCGGCCCGCGCCGACATCGCCACCCGCACTGTGGCCGCGGGGCGGGAGGATTTTCCCGTTCTGTCATGGGCCGCACCGCCCGGCCCGGCCCGGCCGGCGATCCATGCCTTCTATCGCGCGGCCCGCAGGCTTGACGATATCGCCGACGATCAGACCCTGCCGGCGGCCACACGGATCGCGGCCATCGCTGCCTTCACAGCCGGGTTGGCGCCTGATGCCGCCCCGCAGACCCTGACCGGGGATGTGGGGGATGTGGGGGATGCGGCATCGCCGGAGGCGCGCGAACTGGGCCGGCTGGCCCGAGACGCGGCAACAGCACTGCGCGCCGCCGATATCAGCGTTCAGACGCTGGCCGATCTGGCCGAGGCATCGCGTCGCGATGTCGACGGCTTCCGACCGCAGGACTGGGCCGATCTGGACGCGCATTGCCGGCTGTCGGCGGCCCCCGTCGCACGGGTGCTGATGCAGGCGGCCGGCGACCACGACCAGCGGCGTGGCCGTGCCGCCGATGATCTGGCCGTGGCACTGCAACTGTTGAACCATCTGCGTGACCTGGGCCGCGATTACCACACAGCCGGCCGGGTCTGGATTCCCGGACGCTGGCTGGCCGATGCCGGCCTTGGTGTCGCGGTTCTGGGTGCACCGGCGGCACCGCCCCGGCTTGGGGCCGCAATCGGGCGGATGCTTGATGCGATCGATGAATTGCTGGCACGTGCGGCGTCGCTGCCGGTGGAGACGCCGTTCCGGCGTCTGCGCATCCAGGCCGGGCTGACGCTGCGCATCGCCCGTTGCCACCGCAGCCGGTTCACCGGCGCAGATCCCCTGGCCGACATGGTCCGACCGCGCCGCCGCGATTGGCTGGGCGCGATGCTGGGCACCGCATTCGCAGAACTGCATCCGGGCAACGCCGGCGGGCGCACCGCCATCGGCGGTAGCAGCTTCAGTATGGCGGTGCGGTTGATGCCGGCCGACCGCCGGCCGGCGATGCTGGCCCTGTACGGGTTCAGCCGCATGGTCGACGACATCGCCGATGGGGTCGATGCCACCGATATCCGCCGTCTGCGCCTGGATCTGATCGACGACCGGCTGCTGGTGATGGCCTCGGGCCAACTGCCCGCAGCACATCCGGCCGTGGATGCGGCCGAAGATGCCACCATCGGCACGGCGGTGATCAGCCACGGGCTGCCGGCAACCGCGCTGCGCATGATCATTGCCGGCTGTCGCAGCGATTGTCTGGACGGCGCCACCTTTGCCCCCACCTGGCCGGCCCTGCTGCGCTATGTCGACCGGGTGGCGGGTGCCGTCGGCCAGGCGGCGCTGCCGGTTTTCGACGTGCCGGGCGATCACGGCCATCGTTATGCCCAACAACTGGGCCGGGCACTGCAATTCGTGAACATCCTGCGCGACCTGGATGAAGATGCGGTTCGTGGCCGGATCTATCTGCCGGCCGAGGCGATCATCGCCGCCGGTGTCGACCCGAGGCTGCCGGCGGTGGAGCTCATCGAGGGACCGGCACGCCGGCCGGCCGCCACAGCGCTGGCCCGCGCCGCCCGCGCCGCCTTTGCGGCAGCGGATGCCGCCCTGCCGTCCGAACCCGCATTACGCCGCCGGCTGCGACCGGCGATGGCAATGGGCGATGCCTATCGCGGGTTGCTGGCCGTGCTGGAGGCGACCGGCTTCGACAGCATCGACCAGCCGACCCGCCGGCGACTGAAACGGCGCGCGATGCGTGTGGCGGTGGTCCACGCGCTCAATGCCCGGCTTGGTCGCTGAGGTGACCGGTCCCACCTGCCGCCGCGCCCTGGTCGTCGGGGCCGGCATCGCCGGGCTTGCCGCTGCCCTGGATCTGGCCGAAGCCGGGCTGGCGGTGGAGATTGTGGAGGCGGCCCCCGGTGCCGGCGGCCGCTGCCGGTCGTTCGACGATCGCGAGACCGGCCGCCGGCTCGACAATGGCACGCATGTGCTGCTGGGCGCCAATCCCGCGGCGCTCGATTTCGTGCGCCGCGTCGGTGGCCGTTTCAGAATGCTGCCGCCGGTCTATCCGGTGGTGGTGCTCGATGCTCCCGGCGGCGACGTCACCCGACGGCTGCATCTGGACCTGGATCGACCGCTGGCAGCCCTGCGTGCAATCGGCGCCGGTACCGGCGATCTCGCCGCCCTGCTGCGGCTGGTGGTTATTGGTGGCCGGAACGGCCGGATCGGGCATGACCATTCCAGGCTGCTCTCGACGCCGTGCGGCCGGCTGCTGCTGGGGCCGTTGATCCGCGCGGCGCTGAACATCGATGCGGCCGACGCCGACACCCGGCTGGTCCGGCGGCTTCTGGGCCGGCTGGCATTGGCGGGGCCCGCCGGCCTGCGCCTGTATCTGGCGGAAGGCGGACTGGATGCTGCCCTGATCGCCCCGGCGCTGGCGCGGCTGGGCGATCTTGGCGCCAGCCTGCGCGCCGGGGCCGCCGTCGATCGCCTGCCTGAACCGGCTGCGGATCAGGCGATCATTCTGGCGGTGCCGCCGGCCGCAGCGAAACGGCTGTTGCCGGCGCTGCGGGTGCCGGAGGGGTCGTCGGCGATCCTGAACCTGCATTACGCCCTGCCCGCCGGGGTCGGAACCAGCCATCTGCCGGATGCGCTGATGGTGGTGGGCGGGCTCGCCGACTGGATCTTTCATCGTGACGGCATTCTGTCGATCACCACCAGCGCCGCCGATGATCGGGTGGGCGACCCGGCCGAGCGGCTGGCGGCGATCGGCTGGGCCGAGATCCGGAACGCTCTGGGCGCCGATGCCGGCCTGCCACGAGACATGCCGCCGGTGCGTGTGGTGAAGGAAAAGCGCGCGACCATGCGCCATGATCCGGCGGGCGAAGCCCGGCGCCCGCCGCCTGGCACCAGCATGCAGCGGCAGGTTTATCTGGCCGGCGACTGGACCGATACCGGCCTGCCCGCAACCATCGAAGGCGCGGTTCTGAGCGGCCGCGCCGCCGCCCGCGCGGTGCTGACCGGCCGCTGACCCGTGACATGTCGACGGCACCTCTTGGCCACAGCCTCATCTGGCCCCATATTGCGCCACGACGGTTGCACGATGCCCGAGGAATGACGGGCGATCCGCTACCGCCAACGGCCTGCCAGTCCCCGCCGCTAATGGCATCTCCCCGCCGTCAATGGCATCGCCGCCAAAGGCGTCGGAGGCTGGCACAGACCGGGCATTCGAGCTATCACCACCCGGGGGGATCGCGGCCGCAATTGCCTTGCCCGCCCGTGCAACCTTTCCGCCAGCGGAGATGTTGCCCGTGTGGGCGACAATTATGCCGCCCTGCCCCCTGGGGCCGCCGGAACGGCGGCTTCACGGTAAAAAGACAACGAGGACGAGGATCGTCATGGCGTTCGAACTTCCCGCCCTGCCCTATGACAAGACCGCTCTGGAGCCGCACATCTCGGCCCAGACCTTTGAGTTCCATCACGGCAAGCATCACAACACCTATGTCGTGAACCTCAACAAGCTGGTCGAGGGCACCGATCTCGCCGACGCCAGCCTTGAGGACATCATCGTCAAGACCCGTGGCGATGCTTCCAAGGCCGGCGTGTTCAACAATGCGGCCCAGGTCTGGAACCACACCTTCTTCTGGAATTCGATGAAGCCGAATGGCGGCGGCGCGCCGACCGGCGAACTGGCCAAGCGCATCGAGGCCGATTTCGGCAGCCTCGACAAGTTCAAGGATGCCTTCAAGACCGCCGCCACCACTCAGTTCGGCTCGGGCTGGGCCTGGCTGGTGGTGAAGGACGGCACGCTTGACGTGGTCAAGACCGGCAATGCCGAGACCCCGGTCGGCACCGGCGCCACGCCGCTGCTGACCCTGGATGTCTGGGAGCATGCCTATTACCTGGACTACCAGAACCGGCGCCCCGACTTCATCCAGTCGTATCTGGACAATCTGGTGAACTGGGACTTCGCCGCCGCCAATCTCGGCGCGGCCTGATCCGGTATCCGGCGGCCACGGCCGCCGGCGCCTGCCAGCCTCTATGAAAAACCCCCGCCGGCGCATGCACCGGCGGGGGTTTTTTCGTCCGAGGCCTTCGGGTGCGATCAGAGCGCGATCAGCGCCGCCGCAGCCTTGCGGTCTTCCATCATCAGCACGTTATAGGTACGGGCCGCGGCACCCGTGTCCATGAACTCGACGCTCAGCCCGGCATCACGCAGGGCATCGCGGAGCGGGCGCGGCACCAGTTGGGTGCGCGCGCCACAACCGATGATCAGAATTTCGACCGCCCCGGCACGACCGGCGGCGATCATCGGTTCAAGGCTTTCGACCGTGGCACCGGCAATGTCGGTGGCCGACCACGGCTCCACCGCCGCCGGCAGGATCAGAACCGAGCCGGAGACGACCTCTCCGGCGATCCGGAAGCGGCCGGCCGCATAGCCCTGCACCACCTTGGCGCCATCGGCGAGCTTCGGGGTCAGGTCCATCATCGGGGTCGATCCTCCGGGGTTGCAGGGTCAGGTGGGTTGCAGCGGGCACACCGCCGGCGGCGCCCGGTCAGGCGTCGGCCGCATCCGCCGCATCGCCTTCCACCTCGCCGCCGATCCGGCCGCGCTGACGGCGCTGAAGGTTCAGATAGACCAGCACCGGCACAGCAATGAAGATGGTGGAGTATGTGCCGATGAAAACCCCCGCGATCATCGCAAAGGTGAAGCCCGACAAGGCCTCACCCGCCACGAAGAACAGGGCGAACAGGGCGATCAGGGTGGTGAGGCCGGTCATGATCGTGCGGGCCAGCGTGTCGTTCACCGCCCGGTTCAGAAGCTCGGGCACGGTCATATCGCGATATTTGCGCAGGTTTTCGCGCACCCGGTCGAAGATGACCACCGTATCGTTCAGCGAATAGCCGATGATGGTCAGCACCGCCGCCACCGAGGTGAGGTTGAACTCATACCCGGTAATCGCATACATGCCGATCGTCATGATCACGTCGTGGAACAGCGCCAGCACCGCCCCGACGCCGAACTGCCATTCGAAGCGGAACCAGACATAGACCATCATCGCCGCGATCGCGACGACGAAGGCAATGACCGCCCCCTCGATCAACTCGCCGCCGACCTTGGGGCCGACGAATTCGGCACGCTGGATCTGGATCTGCGGGTCGACGCGCTCGGCCAGGGTGCGCCGGACCTCTTCGACCAGCCGGCCCTGGGCATCGCCGGCGGTGTCATCCTGGCTCAGCCGGATCAGGACCGCATTTTCAGAACCGAAATTCTGCAGCGACACATCGCCGAAGCTGCCATCGCCGAGTGCCGTCCGCATGGCCCCCAGATCGGCCGGGCCGGAGGTTTCCACCTCGACCAGCACGCCGCCGGTGAAGTCGATGCCGAAATTGAGGCCGCGGAACACCACCAGCGCGATGATGCCGATGGTCAGAACCGCGGTGAAGACCAAGGCGACCACGCGATATCGAAGGAAGTCGATATTGGTCCGGCCGGGATTGAGAGAGAATTTCATCTGTTGCGGGCTCCCGGCTCGATCAGAAGGCAAGGGTCTTCGGACGCGCCCGCTTCAGCCAGGACGCGACCAGAAGCCGGGTCACGAAGACCGAGGTGAACAGCGTCGTCAGGATGCCGATCGACAACGTGACCGCGAAGCCCTTGACGGGGCCGGCTCCGAACTGGAACAGCAGCATCGCGGCAATCAGCGTGGTGAGATTGCTGTCGATAATCGTGGTCATGGCGCCCTTGAAGCCGGCCTCGACCGCGGAAATCGGTGATCGGCCATTGCCAAGTTCCTCGCGGATGCGCTCATAGATCAACACATTGGCGTCCACAGCCATACCCAGCGTCAGCACGATGCCGGCGATACCCGGCAGGGTCAGGGTCGCCTGAAGCGCCGACAGCGCGCCCAGCAGCAGAACCAGATTGGCAAACAGCGCCACATCGGCATAAACACCGAGCCGCTTGTAATAGGCGGCCATGAACAGCACCACCAGCACGAAGGCCAGCACGCTGGCGATTTCGCCGCGGGCGATGGCGTCAGCACCCAGATCGGGGCCGACGGTGCGTTCCTCGATCACGGTCAGTGGTGCCGGCAGGGCGCCGGCGCGCAGCAGCACCGCCAGATTACTGGCTTCCTGCACGGTGAAGGTGCCCGAAATCACGCCCGACCCGCCCAGGATCGGCTCGCGGATCACCGGCGCGCTGATCACCTTCTCGTCGAGCACGATGGCGAGGTTGCGACCGACATTCTGCTGGGTCGCCTCGCCGAAGCGCCGACCGCCGACGCTGTCGAAGCGGAAGCTGACCACGGGCTCGTTGTTCTGGAAGCTGGGCTGGCTGTCGGTCAGCCGTTCGCCCGAGACCAGCACCCGGCGCTGCACGACATATTTCGTCGGCTGGCCACCGGGGCCGGTGCCATCGAGGATCTCGGAGCCCGGCGGTAGCCGCCCGCCCGAGAGCACCTCGGAAGCACTGGTGGTGGGGTCGAGCAGCCGGAAGCTCATCTTGGCGGTGGTGCCGAGCAGTGCCTTGATCTCGGCGGGATTTTCCACGCCGGGCAGCTGAACGATGATCCGCTCGTCGCCCTGGCGCTGAATGGTCGCTTCCCGCGTGCCAAGCTCGTCGACACGGCGGCGGACCACCTCGATCGACTGCGCCAGCGTCTGATCGCGACGGTTGGCGATCTCGGCGGCGGTGAACCGGCCGCGGACAACGCCGTCGGCGGCCTCGACATCGAGGCCGGCATTCATGCCGCGCATCTCGTCGGCAATGCGCGAGGCATCGGCCGCATCGCGCACCCGGACCACGACCGCGTCGCCATCGACGCCGATCCCGGCATAACCGATGCCGGCTTCCCGCAGGCGGGCGCGGACATCGTCGGAAACGGCGTTCAGCCGCTCCCGCAGGACGGCGCTCATATCGACTTCGAGCAGGAGATGCGATCCGCCGCGCAGATCCAGCCCCAGGCTGATGCGCTGTTTGGGCAGCCAATCGGGCAGACTGTCGAGCGTCTGGCGCCCGATCAGATTCGGGGCGGTGAAGAGCACGCCGATCAGGCAGATCGCGATGATCAGCACGGTCTTCCACTTGGCGAAATGCAGCATGGATACCGTCGAGGGTGGGCGGGGCGGGCGATGATGGCGGCGCTGAGGACAGCCGCGATCAGACGACAGGCGCCCGATCGCGGCTGTCCGTCAGGTCACTTCTCGGTCTTGTCGGTCTCGACGGTCTCGTCCGCATCCTCGACCACGTCCTTGGCGGCCTTGCGGCGGCTGGACGCGGGCTCGGTGGCGGCGACCTTGTCGGTGATGGTGTGGCGCATGACCTTCACCCGCACATCCGGCGCGATCTCCAGCGTCGCATAGCTGTCGTCATCCACCTTCACGATGGTGCCGACGATGCCGCCGGCGGTCACCACCCGGTCGCCACGGCGCAGCGCCGCGATCATCTCGCGATGCTGCTTGGCTTTCTTCTGCTGCGG
This sequence comes from Tistrella arctica, assembly GCF_039630945.1. Classification (NCBI taxonomy): domain Bacteria; kingdom Pseudomonadati; phylum Pseudomonadota; class Alphaproteobacteria; order Geminicoccales; family Geminicoccaceae; genus Tistrella; species Tistrella arctica. The sequence goes on along the minus strand of NZ_JBBKTV010000012.1, from coordinate 94,461 downwards.
ACGGATCAGCAGGAAATAGAAGACGACGAAGATCAGGAGCAGCGGCAGCAGCTGCATAAGCATGCCGGCGCCGCCGTCGCCGCCGGCGGCCTGCGCATAGGCCGGAGAGATGAGCATCGAGACGTCCCCGTAAGGTGATGCGTTGGCAATGAGATAGCCGAAGCCGCAAGCCGGCTCCGGCGCAGTCGTGTCGGGACTATAACGGTGCACTGCCACTTTGCAAAGCGAACCCGCCCCCTGCCCGCCCCGATATGGTCGCCCAGCCCCCGATCGCCAATGGTCCCCATGATGACCCCGGGCTTTGGCCGGGCGGCGGGAGACGCTATAACCTGCGGCAGACTTGGCCGACCGCCCACGCCACAGGAACCTGACAGGACCAGCCGATGACCGACAGCACCTCCACCGCCGCCATGCTGATCCCCGTGCTCGACCGGATCGCCTCGGCCCTTGAACGGCTGGCGCCGCCCGCCACGGTCAAGACCGACCTCGATGCCGCCGATGCGTTTGTCTGGCAGTCGTCGAACCGCAGCCTGATGCCGGTGGTCCGGGTGTCGCGGGTGGATATCGGCCTTCTGGAAGGCGTCGATCTGGCACGCGATCAGTTGATCGCCAACACCCGGCGCTTCGCCGCCGGCCTGCCGGCCAACAACGCGCTGCTGTGGGGCGCGCGCGGCATGGGCAAAAGCTCGCTGGTCAAGGCGGTACACGCCCGCATCGTCGCCGACACCCCTGCCGGCGAAAAGCCGCTGAAGCTGATCGAGATCCACCGCGAGGACATCGCGCAACTGCCCGATCTGCTGGCGGTGCTGCGTGGCGGGCCACACCGGGCGCTGCTGTTCTGCGACGATCTGTCCTTCGACCACGACGACACCGATTACAAATCGCTGAAGGCAGTGCTGGATGGCGGCATCGAGGGGCGGCCCGACGAGGTTCTGTTCTATGCGACATCGAACCGCCGCCATCTGATGCCGCGCGACATGATCGACAACGAACGCTCCACCGCGATCAATCCATCTGAAGCGGTCGAGGAGAAGGTGTCTCTGTCCGACCGGTTCGGTTTGTGGCTGGGCTTCCATGCCTGCGACCAGAAGACCTATCTGGCCATGGTGCGCGGCTATGCCCGGGCCTATCAGCTGGAGATGGCTGATGAGGCCCTGGATCGCGAGGCCATCGTCTGGGCACAGACCCGTGGCGGACGCTCGGGCCGCGTCGCGTGGCAGTATATTCAGGATCTGGCAGGCCGCATGGGCCGGCGGCTGGAAACCAAGAGCGCCTGACAACCGGCGCGCCCGCCCCGCCCTCGCCCCCCACCCTCGCCCCTCAACACCGGCAACCGCGCTTGACGCGGTGCCGGCATGATTCTATGTAAGTCAGGCAACTGACTTTTATCCTGGCCATGGACTTCCGATCGATGCGCCCTTCCGCTGCCCTCAGACGCGACCGGCTGGCCCAGGCGGCGGCGGTCCTGTTCCATCGACGGGGCTATCATGGTGTGGCCTTGCGGGATATCGCCCTGGAAGCCGGTGTGCCGGCGGGCGCGATCTTCTATCATTTCCCCACGAAAGCGGCCCTTGCATGTGCCGCGGCGCACGCCCAACTCGCGTGGATGGATCAGGTGATCCGCGACATGCAGACGGCGGACACCGTGGCCGCGCGGCTGGACCGGCTTGGGAACGCGCTTGCCGGCAGGTCCGACGACGCCGCCGCCTATGGCTGTCCGATGCAGCGCCTGTTGCGGGATCTGGCCGGCGGCGATGCCGACGAGGCGGAGGCATGCGCCTTGACGGCGCAGGTCGTGCACCGGTTGATCGACAGGCTGACAGCCGAGCTGACCGGCGCTGGCCTGTCGGAGACAGAGGCGGTCAACCGGTCGAGACAGTTTGTTGCGAGATGGGCCGGCAGCAGCGTGCTGGCCCATAGTTTCGGCGATCCGGCCATGATGCGATCGGAAATTGCCGCTGCCATCCAGGATCTTCAGGCCGTGTTGCCTGTCCGCGAAGGAAAGACGCCCTCATGAGACGTATTGTCGTCACCGGTATCGGAACGGTCTCCCCCCTTGGCTGCGGCACTGAACGCGTGTGGCAACGGCTGCTGGAAGGGCGCTCAGGCATCCGCGCGCTGCCCGAGGCGATGGTGGCCGATCTTCAGGCCAAGGTCGCCGGCGTCGTGCCCGATATCGCCGAGGATGCCGAGGGCGGCTTCGATGCCGCCGCCGCGGTGCCGCCCAAAGACCAGAAAAAGATGGACCGCTTCATCCTGCTGGCGATGGCCGCAGCCGATGAGGCCATGGCCCATGCCGGCTGGGCGCCTGCCACCGATGTGGAGCGGGCGCGCACGGCCACAGTGATCGGCACCGGCGTCGGCGGTCTGCCGGCCATGGCCGAGGCGGTGCGCATCACCGACACCCGCGGTCCCCGCCGGCTATCGCCGTTCACCGTGCCGTCCTTCCTGCCCAATATGGCGGCGGGCCAGGTGTCGATCCGCCACCGCCTGCGCGGGCCGCTGGGCGCGCCGGTCACCGCCTGTGCCGCCAGCGTTCAGGCGATCGGCGACGGCGCCCGGATCATCCGCGCGGGTGAGGCGGATATCGCGCTGGTCGGCGGTGCCGAAGCCTGCATCGACCGTGTCAGCCTGGGCGGATTCGCCGCGGCCCGGGCCCTCTCCACCGGCTTCAACGACCGGCCGACCGAAGCGTCGCGCCCGTTCGACACCGCCCGCGACGGCTTCGTGATGGGCGAAGGCGCCGTGATGCTGGTGATCGAGGCGCTGGATCATGCGCTCGCCCGCGGTGCGGTCCCGATCGCCGAGGTGACCGGCTATGGCACCAGCGCCGATGCCCATCACATGACCGCGGCCCCGGAAGACGGCGAAGGCGCCCAGCGCGCCATGCGCGCGGCGCTGGCGGCAGCGGGCCTTCAGCCGGCACAGATCGGTTATCTGAATGCGCACGCCACCTCGACGCCGGTCGGTGACGCGGGCGAACTGGCGGCGATCAGGGCTGTGTTCGGCACCGACAGCGGCGTGTCGATCTCGTCGACCAAATCGGCGACCGGTCACCTGCTGGGGGCCGCCGGCGCCATCGAGGCGATGTTCTCGCTGATGGCCCTGCGCGACGGCATGCTGCCCCCCACCCTGAACCTGACCGATCCCGATCCGGCAGCCGCCGGGCTGGACCTGATCGGCCCGGAAGCCCGGCGCAAAACCGTCGATCATGTGCTGTCGAACGGCTTCGGCTTCGGCGGCGTCAACGCCTCGGTGATCTTCAGCCGGATGACCTGACCGGCTGCCCGCAGCCACATGTGGTTCAATAGCAGAATGCCCGATCCGGACATTGCCGGATCGGGCATTTTCGTATGGGCCGATCGCCTGCCGGCAGACGGCCCAGGCCTACCGCCGCGGCAGATACCGTTCCGGGTCGACCGCCTCGCGGCCCCGGCGCAGTTCGAAATGCAACTGTGGCTGATCGACATTGCCGCTGGAGCCGACACGGGCGATGACCTCGCCCTGCTTCACCCGCTGGCCGCGATCGACCAGCACCGCCTGGGCATGGGCATAGGCTGTCAGCCAGTTGCCGCCATGGCGGATCAGCAGCATGTTGCCGAAGCCCTTCAGATCACTGCCGGAATAGACCACCACGCCATCGGCGGCGGCGCGGATCGGCGTGCCGCGCGGCGCCTGGATATTGACGCCGTCATTATGCAGACCGCCAGCCTTGTCGCCATAGCCCGACACCACCCGGCCATTGACCGGCCAGACGAAGCGCTTGGGCGCCGGCCCCAGATCGCCGACCTCGACCGGCTTGGCCTTGATCGGTGGCGGTGTGGGTGCCGGCGGCGGGGCCGCGACCTCAGCCGGTTTTTCCGGTACCGGGGGCGTGGCTGCGGCCGGGGCGGTTGCGGGCGCGCTCGGCTCCGGTGCGGCCGGCTGCGGTGCAGCCAGATCCGTTGCCGTCGGAGCGGGCTGGGCCGCCGGAACATCCTGTGCCGCCGGCACCGTCACCGGCACTGTTGTCGACGGGTCTGTGCCCGGTGCGGCCGAAGGCGGCACGGCGGGGGTCAGCGCCACAGGCCCCTCACCGGCAGCACGCACCGTGTCGTCCGCAGGCGAGCCCGCCTCGGAAATGGTGGTGCCGGCATCGCCGTCTGGGGCCGCCAGGGTCGTTGCGGTGATGCCGGCGCCGCTGACTGTGGTGGCGGTACCGCTGCCGGCAGCCGCGACCGATGACGGCGGCCCGCCCAGAGCGGGCGATACCGACAGGATCTCGGGCTCGCCGATACGGGTCGAGGGCGGCCGCCCCTCAGGTCCGGCCGCAGCCACGGCCGCCGCCGCGGCGTCGGTGGCGGCCCCCTGACCTTCCGGCACCACCAGTTGCATGCCCGGGGTGACGATGAAGGGCTGCGTCAGGCCGTTGGCCTGGGCAAGCGCGCTCATCTCGACGTCATAGGCACGCGAAATGCCGTACAGCGTTTCGTTCTGTCGCACGACATGGACCCGCCGGGCCGGCAGCACCAGCCGGTTGCCGGGATAGATGGTATAGGGCGGCTGAAGGTGATTGGCCTCGATCAACGCCCTGAGTGGCACGTTGTTCCGCCGCGAGATGGCATAGAGCGTGTCACCGCGCTCAACCACGATCTCCCGCGCGCCGGCCGGCAGCGCGATCGCGGGCGCATCGCCCCGGAACTCGACCGGGGCGGGTTGATCGCGACCGGCACAGCCGGCAAGGACAAGAAGCGTCGCCACAAGGGCGAAGCGGCGTGACGACGACAGGCTGGCTCTGGTCATGGATGCCCCGTTCATGGCCGCCCCAGTCTATGCTCCGTGCCGCACTGCGGCAATGCATGCGTCACCATCGACCGCCGGTTGCGGCCGCAATCCACGCCATCTCTGGCAATGCGCCGCCCCGGGATATGCCGCCCGACCATCACCTATCCCACCACCGGGCCCGGATCTTCCTCACGTGGGACACCCGGCATCAGCGGCACAAAACGCACACGGGCAATTTCGACGTCATCGGCGCCATCTTCGTTGCGGATCAGCTTCATCAACCGCTGTTCGCGGCCATGCGCGCCGACCGGCATCACCAGAATGCCGCCGATGACCAGTTGATCCAGCAGTTCCTCGGGAACCTCGTCGGCGGCGGCGGTCACGATGATCCGGTCGAAGGGCGCCTGCTCCGGCCAGCCGCGCATGCCGTCGGACACGCGGTTGACCACATTGTGCATGGCAAGTTCTGCGAAGCGGGCCTGAGCCTCGCGCGCCAGACTGCGATGGCGTTCCACCGTGTACACGCGGCGGGCCAGGCGCGAGAGGATGGCCGTCTGATAGCCCGACCCCGTGCCAACCTCCAGCACCTTGTGCCGATCGCCCAGATTCAGCGCCTGAGTCATCAGCGCCACCACTTCCGGCTGGCTGATGGTCTGGCCCTGCCCGATCGGCAGCGCCCGGTTGGCATAGGCCTTGGGCACCAGCGGCGGCGGCACGAAGATTTCGCGCGGCACCGTTTCGATCGCTTTCAGCACGCGCGTGTCGGTGATGCCCGCCGAACGCAGCTGCATCAACAGCTTGATCTTTGCCTCGGCGAGCACGTCCATCGTCACACCCCCAGAATGCCCTCAAGCGCCGGCATGAAGCTGCGCGCGGTGAGATCGATGTGCAGCGGCGTGACCGAGATCTTACCCTTGCGGATCACCGACAGGTCGGTGCCTTCGGTCTCGTGGCCATCGCGGCGCAGGCCGCCGATCCAGTAATAGGGCACGCCGCGCGGGTCGCGGCCCTCGACGATCATCTCGCCCAGCACGCGCTGCCCCTGCGACACCACCTCGACCCCGGTCACCGCCTCGGGCTCGACGGGCGGATAGTTGACATTGACCACCACACCCTTGGGCCATTTGGCAGCGATCAGCTTCTCGACCAGCGCCGGCCCATGCGCGCGGGCGGTACGCCACGGCACATCGGCCGGATCGACGAACACCTGGCTCATCGCGATCGCCTGAAGGCCCAGAAGCGTCGCTTCCTTGGCGGCGGCGATGGTGCCCGAATAGTGGACGTCCTCGGCCAGATTAGCGCCGCGGTTCACGCCCGACAGCACCAGATCGGGCGCGGTTTCGTGCATGATCCGGCGAGTGGCGATCAGCACGCAATCGGTGGGTGTGCCGCTGACGCCATAGCGCTTGTCCGCGATCTTGCGCACCCGCAACGGGTTGTGAATCGTCAGCGAATGCGACACGCCGCTCTGATCGGTCTCAGGCGCCACGACCCAGACATCATCGCTCAATTCGCGGGCGATCTGCTCCAGGATCGCGATCCCGGGGGCATTGATGCCGTCGTCGTTGCTGATCAGGATGCGCACGTGCCGAACTCCTTCAAGGTCATGAGACCCGTTGGCCGGGCCTTTAGGTCAATATCGCGGGGGAGAGGTGGTCCGATGGCGGCCAGCCGGCCGGGCTCAGGCGGCGCCGATGGTCGCGGCGCCGCCAAGATACGGCTGCAGCGCCGGGGGGACGCGGATGCTGCCATCGGCCTGCTGATGGTTCTCGACCAGGGCTATCAAGGCTCGGCCAACCGCCACGCCCGACCCGTTGAGGGTGTGAACGAAGCGGGTATCGCGCTCGCCGGCCTTGCGGCAGCGGGCGCGCATACGGCGGGCCTGGAAATCGCGGGTATTCGACACGCTGGAAATCTCGCGATAGGTTTGTTGCGCCGGCACCCAGACTTCGATGTCATGCGTGCGCACCGCCGAAAAACCGGTGTCGCCGGAACACAGCATCACCACCCGATAGGGCAGTTCCAGCTTCTGCAGCACCGCTTCGGCGCAGGCGGTCATATAATCCTGTTCGTCGCGTGAGGCCTCGGGCACCGTCACCGACACCATTTCGACCTTGCTGAACTGGTGCTGGCGCAGCATGCCGCGGGTATCGCGCCCGGCAGACCCGGCCTCGGAGCGGAAACAGGGCGTGCAGGCGGTCAGCCGCAGCGGCAGGACCGCTTCATCCAGAATTTCCCCCGCCACCAGATTGGTCAGCGGCACTTCCGATGTCGGGATCAGCCAGCGATCATCGGTGGTGCGGAACAGGTCGTCGGCGAATTTCGGCAGTTGCCCGGTGCCGAACACCGCATCCGTGCCGACCAGATAGGGCGGCTGCACTTCCACGAAGCCGTGCTCGGTGGTGTGCAGGTCCAGCATGAACTGCGCAAGCGCCCGTTCCAGCCGCGCCATCGGCCCGGCCAGCACCACGAAGCGCGCGCCGGCGATCTTGGCCGCCCGTTCGAAATCCATCCCGCGCAAGACCGGGCCGGCGGCCATCCGCTCGCCCAGTTCATAATGCGGCAGCGGCTCGAAATCGAAGCTGCGCGGCGTGCCCCACCGGCGCAGTTCCACATTGTCGGCCTCGTCGGCGCCGGCCGGCACCGCGTCGTCCAGATGATTGGGCAGGCTGGCCAGGGCCGCGTCGAGTTTATGGCCAAGCTCTGCCTCCTCGGCCTCCAGCGCCGGCATCCGCTCCTTGATCGCCTGGACCTCGGCGGTCAGCGCTGCCGCGTCACCGCCGCTCCGTCGGATCTGGCCGATCTCCTTCGACGCGACATTGCGGCGGGCCTGAAGCTCCTGAAGCTCGCGGATCAGCGCGCGGCGCGCCTCGTCGATCGCCAGAAGCTGGCTGGACGACGGCGCGATGCCCCGGCGGCCGAGAGCGGCATCGAAGGCCTCGGGTGCGTCGCGCAACAGGCGGATGTCATGCATCGGAATGGCTCGCAAGATGGCGGTCGGGATCGGCGGCGGTCAGTGATCGGGCGGCTCGCGGCCACTGGTGACGACATGGATCAAGGGACCGCCGTTCTCAAGACGCCGTCCCCTGCCCGCCATCACCGGCCCGGCCCAAAGCGCGCCCATCTAACGGCCCCTCCCCTTCCGGGTCAAGCGTCGCTGTCGTCCTTGGTGTCGGCAAGGGCCGCGGCAAGAGCCGCCTCCTCGGCCTTTTCCTTCTCGCGCCGCGCCTTCTCGATCCGGCGTCCGATGAAGATCGAGATTTCGTACAGGATCAGCAACGGCACCGCGAGCGACATCTGGCTGATCAGGTCGGGCGGGGTCATCAACGCCGCCGCCAGAAACACAAGGACCACCGCGAATTTACGTTTCTTGGCCAGCGCGTCGGCGCTGACCAGCCCTGCCCGCACCAGCAGGCTCAAGGCCACCGGCAACTGGAAGGCCAGACCGAAGGCGAAGACCAGGGCCAGCACCAGTGACAGATACTGGTCGACCTTGGCTTCAAGCTCGATCGCCATGGTGGTCTCGTCGCCGGTGGTCTGAAAGCCGGCGAAGAACCCCCAGGCGAGCGGGAACACGAAGTAATACGCGAGCGCCGCCCCCAGGATGAACAGGAAGGGGGTCGCTGCAAGGAATGGCAGGAAGGCCTTGCGTTCGTTGCGATAGAGCCCTGGTGCCACGAACATGTAGAGCTGGCTGATAATCACCGGCGAGGCAATGAACAGCGCCGCATAGAACGACACCTTCACATAGGTGAAGAAGGCCTCGGTCAACCCGGTATAGATCAGCCGGCGATCATGCCCCAGCACCTGCGCCAGCGGTTCGACCAGGAACCCGAAGATATCCTGAGCGAACAGATAGCAGACCGCGAAAGCGATCAGCAGCGCACCGACCGAGTACATCAGACGGTTGCGCAACTCGATCAGATGTTCGAGAAGCGGCGCCTTTGCGTTCTCGACTTCGTCTTCCTCGTGCTCGTCGCGGATCGCCATGCAGAATCAGGCCTTCGGGGTCGCACTGTCGGGCGGGGTGGTCTCTGCGGCGGGTGCCGCAGGTGAAGGCTCCGGACTGGACGACGGCCCAGGCGCAGCGACGGGCGGCGGCGAGACGGCAGGTGCCGCCGACGGCCCGGCGGACAGGACGTCGTCGGCAGATGCCGGTGCATCGGCCGTCTTCGCCGACACCTCGGTGTCAGCCGGCGCCTTGGTGTCAGCCGGCGCATCGCCATCGATGCGGATGGGGCTGGTCGCCCGCGCCAGCGCCCCATCGGGGTCGATGGCGCGTCGCGTCGCCTCGCCCATGTCGAAGCGTGACGCCTTCTCGGCGCGCTCGCGCAGCTCCTTCAACTCGCTTTCGCGCAGAACGTCGTCAACGCTCGACTGGAATTCGCGCGCCATGCGCCGCAAGCGGCCCATCCAGACACCCACCGTCCGCATCGCGACCGGAAGATCCTTGGGGCCGATTACAAGCAGGGCGACGACGAACACGACAGCGAGTTCAGCCCAGCCGATCTCGAACATGCGGTCACGCTGCCAGGGGCGGCAAGCCGCCCCCGCTCCTCAGGTTGCCTTAAGGTCAAGCCTTGGGCTCGTCGCGACGGACCTCGTCGGCCATACGCGCGTCATGCCCCTTGCCCAGAACCTTCGGGTCGGCAGACGTGGTCGTGGTCGTGTCCCCGTCGTCGTCCTTCATGCCCGACTTGAAGCTCTTGATCCCCTTGGCGACGTCACCCATCACCCGCGGCAGCTTGCCTGCTCCAAACAGGATCAGGACCAGAACCAGGATCAGAACGATCTGCCAAATACCGATGCTCATCGGGTGTCCCTCCTCCGCAGTCCGACGGACTGCCCAAACGTGCGGCGCATGATGGCAGAAGCCTGGCACCTGTGCAATGCGCCCATCAGGTCGCGTCGCCCGCGAATACGAAAGCCTGCTCCGGCGCCAGTCTCAACGCGATCCGGTCGCCCCGCCCATGGCGCGGCGGCCCCGGCAGGCGCAGGCCCAATGTCGCCGGCCAGCCCGGCACTCTGACACGCAATGCGGTGACCGGCCCCAGCGCCCGCACCTCGGCGACCTCGGCGGTAATACCGCCATCGGCCGCTTCGATCAGCGCCTCCGGCCGGACCAGCACCGACACGGCGGTTCCGGGGGCGAAGGGTGCAGCCTTCAGCCGGCCCAGCGGTGTATCGACACAGCCATCGGCCGCGACCGTCAGCGCGATCGTGTTCAGTTCGCCGAAAAGCCTTGCCACAAAAGGTGTTGCCGGCGCCTGATAAAGTGTCGCCGCAGACCCCGACTGCATGATCCGCCCCTGGCGCATGACCGCGATCCGGTCGCCCATTCTCAGTGCCTCGTCGGGGTCGTGGGTCACCATCAGTGCTGCGGCACCGACATCGCGCAGCACCGCCAGCGTGTCGGTACACAGCCGATCGCGCAAGGCGATGTCGAGGCCGGAAAACGGTTCATCCAGCAACAGCACCTGCGGTTCGGGCGCCAGCGCCCGGGCCAGCGCCACGCGCTGCTGCTCGCCGCCCGACATCATGTGTGGGAAATCGTCGCCGCGCCCGCTCAACCCCACCAGATCCAGAAGCTCATCGGCGCGTCGCCGCCGCGTCGTCGCGGCATGCCGCCTGAGACCGAAGGCGATATTGTCGCGGATCGACAGATGCGGGAACAGGGCGTAGTCCTGAAACACCAGGCCGACGCCGCGCGCCTCGGGCTTCATCTCCCGGCCGGGCATCGCCACCACTTGACCATCGATCAGGATCCGGCCGCTCTGGATGCTCTCAAGCCCCGCCGCCAGGCGCAGGCAGGTGGTCTTGCCACAGCCGGACGGCCCCAGAAGGCACAGGATCTCGCCGGCGGCGATGCCGATCGAGACATGATCGACCACGATCCGGCCATCGAAGCTGTGGGAGACGTCGTCGAACGCCAGACGCCGGGCCGTCGCATCTTCAGGCATGGCATCACGGGGCTGGTGCGACGGAACGGGGATTGCTGTGGATGTCATCGGGTCTGGGCACCGGGGCGGGATCGGGCAATGGCCCGTGACAGCAGGATCACCGGCAGAATGCCGGCGGCAACGATGGCGAGCGCCGGCGCCGCGGCATCGGCCAGCCGTTCATCGCCGGCCAGTTCATAGGTGCGCATGGCCAGGGTGGTCAGGTTGAACGGCCGCAGGATCAATGTCGCCGGCAGTTCCTTCAGCACGTCGACGAACACCAGCAGCCCGGCCGTCAGCAGCCCGCCCGACACCAGCGGCGCATGCACACGCACCAGCGTGGCACCGGGGCCCAGGCCGAAGACTCTTGCCGCATCGTCCATCGAGGCGGTCACCTTGCCGAGACTGGCCTCGACCGTGTTCAGCGACACCGCCAGAAAGCGCACCATATAGGCATAGAGCAGCCCCGCAATGGTCCCGGTGAGCACCAGGCCCGGATTGCCGAAGCCCAGGGCCTGCACGCCATCGATGATCGCCCCGTCGATGAAGGCGAGCGGCACCACGATGCCGACCGCGATCACGGCACCCGGCACGGCATAGCCCAGCGCCGCGATCCGCGCCGACACCGCCGACAGCCGCCCCGGCGCCAGCCGGCGGGCATAGGCCACGACCAGGGCCGCCGCCACCGCCAGGACGGCGGCAGAGGCCGCGAGCGCCAGGCTGGTCAACACCAGCCGCGGAAATCCATCACCCGAGGTGAGGCTGGATGTCAGCGCCCACAAGCCCAGCGCGGACGCCGGCAGCAGGAAGCCCAGCCCGATCGGCAGACCGCAGGCGACGAGCGCGCCAGCACCCCGCCAGCCACGCAAGGGATAGCCCGGCAGGGGCCGATAGCGGCGGGATGTCTGATCGAACCGCGCATGGCCACGACTGACCCGCTCGATCAGGATCAGCGCCAGCACCACCGACAGCAGCACCGCCGCCAGTTGTGCCGCCGCCGCCCGTTCGCCCAGCCCGAACCAGGTCCGGTAGATGCCGGTCGTGAAGGTATCGATGGCGAAATAGTCGACGGTGCCGAAATCGGCCAACACCTCCATCAATGCCAGCGTGACGCCGGTGACGATGGCCGGTCGCGCCAGCGGCAGCGCGATCCGCCGGAAACAGGCCCAGGGTCCGTTGCCAAGTGTGCGGCCGATCTCGATCACGCAGACCGATTGTTCAAGAAAGGCCGCGCGCGCCAGCAGATAGACATAAGGATACAGCACCAGCGTCATCACCACGATGGCGCCCCCCAGGCTGCGAACCTGGGGAAACCAGTAGTCGCGCCGGCTGGTGGCGCCGATCAGCCAGCGCAGGGTTTCCTGCACCGGCCCGGCATAATCCAGCAGCCCGGCATAGGTATAGGCGATGACATAGGCCGGCACCGCCATCGGCAGCAGCAGCGCCCATTCGAACAGCCGCCGGCCGGGAAAGCTGCACATGGTTACCAGCCAGGCCGTGCCGACGCCGATCACCAGCGTCCCCGTGCCCACGCCCACCGACAGCCACAGCGTGTTGGCCAGATAGCGCGGAAGAACCGTGGCCGCCAGATGCGACCAGACGCCGACATCCGGGTTGAGCCCTGCCGCCAGCACCATCAGCACCGGCACCGCGACCAGAAGCGCCAGCAGCCCCGCGCCCAGCGGCCACGCACCGCCGCGATGCCCGCCCATGCGCCCACGGCGACGCGGCGGCACAACAGCACGGATCTGCGGCGCTGTCGGTCTGGTGCTGTCTGCGTCGATGGTCGCCATCTGGTCGGCGCCCGCCCTTTCAATCCGCGGTGGTGATCAATCCGTGGTGATCGCCGCTATGCGGCGATGATGGGTACACGGCGCCCGGACCAAAGATCAAGACCCGCGATGTCCCGGCCGTCACATGATCCCAGACGGCACTGGGCGCGGGCCGCTTCCGAAAGCCGCCCGCGCCCGCAACGTCGCTCCGGTTTCCGGCGCGATCGGGATCAGCGCCAGCCCGCGCGGTCCATCACCTCGACGGCTTCACGGTTCAATTCACCCAGGCGGGTGATGGCGACCGTGTCTTCCTTGAACGGCCCCCAGGCGCTGACGATGTCGGAGGCGGGCACGCCCGGCCGCACCGGATATTCCTGGTTGACCTCGGCATAGAATTTCTGCGCCTCTTCCGAGGTCAGGAATTCGATCAGCTTGACCGCGTCATCATGATTGGGGGCGGTCTTCAGCACACCCGCGCCGCTGACATTGACATGGGTGCCCCGGCCGTCCTGATTGGGGAAGAACACCGCGACCTTGTCGGCCGCCGCCTTCTGGTCGGCATCATTGCCGGCCAGCATGCCGCCCAGATAGTAGGTGTTGACGATGGCGATATCCGCCTCGCCGGCCGCGACCGCCTGAATCTGGTCGCGATCGCCGCCCTGCGGCTTGCGGGCGAAATTCTCGACCAGCCCCTTGGCCCAGGCCTCGGTCGCCTCGGCGCCGTTTGCCGCGATCATCGATGCGGTCAGCGACTGGTTATAGGTGTTGCTCGACGACCGCACCGCGATCCGCCCCTGCCAGACATCATCCGCCAGCGCTTCATAGGTCGACAATTCCTCGGGCTTCACCCGATCCTTGGCGTAAACGAGCACCCGGGCACGCTTCGACAGGCCGAACCACTGATTGTCGCTGTCACGCAGATGCGCCGGGATCGCCTCTTCCAGAACCGTCGACTGCACGGGCACGAAGATGCCGGCATCCTTGGCCTGTTCCAGACGCGCCACATCCACCGTCAGCAGAATATCCGCCGGGCTGTTGGCACCTTCGGCCTGGATCCGGGCCAGCAGCTTGTCGCCGCCATCCGACAGCAGATTGACCTTGACCCCGGTCTCGGCCGTGAACTGATCCAGAATCGGGCGGATCAGCTGTTCCTGGCGCGCCGAATACAGATTGACCTCGGCCGCGGCGGCCGCCTGCGAGGCAATCAGTATGGCCGCAGCAGCAGCGGCACCGCCAAGCTGCTTGAACAGACGCCCGCGACCGGCGGGGGACTGGTGACGGAAGGCTTCAGTCATGACGATCTCGATTGCTGGTCGGGATACCGGGCGCGATAGCGGGGCATCTGAGGGGGCCACATCCCATGACGCAGGGGCGCAGCCGGACGGCGCCGCGAGTGCGACTCCTTCTCAATATTTGGGTAACACCGTATCGATCAGGCTTCAAGCGAGATTGCGAGTGACTTGCACCATTGACGGGACCAGAGCGCGACGCGCATCGGCTGCGATGACCGGTTTACACCCGACCCATGCGTGGTGATACTGCGGCGCGGAATGGTCGCTCCAGAGGGTCTGGTCCCGACTGCCGCCCCTGCCTCCCCGATCGCCTCCGGCGATTGGGGCCAGCCGCTCGCCTTTGCCCGATACGCGCCTCGCCGTACAAACGGCCCTGCGCCCATCAAGGCCGCCTTCCGGGATGATCAGTTCGCTCGCGCATGCCCGCCATCGCTCCCTGCCCCACAGCGCAGCCGCGGCAGCGCTGTTCCTGGCCATGACCGCCGCATCATCGCTTGCCCCGCTAACGGCCCGTGCGGCGGAAACCGTCACCACCACGCAGCGATCGTCCTGCCGCTCGGCCGTGCAGACGCTGGCCAAGCTTGTGGCCGATCCGCCCCAACGCGATCGTCGCGTCGCCGACTATATCGCCGCGCGCCAGCATCTCGACCGCGCCAACCGCGCCTGCGACGGCAATGAGGACGCCCGCGCCATGGCGGAAGCGGATGCCGGCATCCGCCGTCTGGCGCCCGATCTGCGCGGCGGCATCCTGCGCTGACCGCCGCTCGCCACGCCCCCCTCTCTGACCCCAAGGCCACCCTGTCTGACCCGCCGCCCCGGTTCGAGATGCGCCATGCCACACGGCGGGCCGGCCCCGGACCGCGTCTCAGATCCCCCCGCCCGGCAGAACCTCGTCGTTGGGCCGGTTGGTGATCATGATCTTGTCGATGCGTCGGCCATCCATGTCGACCACCTCGAAGCGGATATCCTGCCAGTCGAGCACATCGCCCGCGGCGGGGACACGCTCCATATGCCACAACAGAAAGCCGGCCAGGGTGGCATAATCGCCGGCGCCGCGCAGATCGTCGCGGTCGAGCAGCCGTTCGATCTCGCCGATCGCCATGCGTCCGTCGGCCAGCCAGCCGCCATTCGGCCGCGCCACCGCCGATGGCCGGTCGTCATCCCAGCCGAGGGCCGTCTCGCCCGCGATCGCCGACAGGATATCCGTGGCGGTCACGACGCCTTCGACCCCGCCATATTCATCGACCACCAACGCCATCGGTTCCCGCTCGTCGCGCAGCAAGGCGATCATCTTCAGCAGCGGCACGGCTTCGTGAACCACCAGAACCGGCCGGGCCAGCGCCGCCGGGTCGGGTGTGCCGCCGGCCAGAACGATGTCCAGAATCTCGCGGCTGGCGGCGATACCGATCGGCTCATCCAGACTGCCGCGCGCCACCGGATAGCGCGACCGGGCGCTGCCGGTGATCTTCTGCAACTGATCCGCGAACGGAATATCGGCATCCAGCCAGATCACCTCGTGGCGCGGGGTCATCACCGTGCGCACCGGCCGGTCGTCCAGAGCCAGCACGCTGTTGATCAGGCTCTGTTCCGCCCGTTCGATCGCGCCGCTGTCGGCGCCCTCGCGCACCATGGCGCGGATCTCATCCTCCGTCACGGCGTCGGCACTGGCGATATCGATCCTGAACAGCCGCAGGATGGCATCGGTCGATATCCGCAACAGCCACACCGCCGGCGTGGCGATTGTCGCCAGCACCGACATCGGCCGGGCCACCAGCATGGCGATGGTGGTGGCATTGGCCAGCGCCAGTCGCTTGGGCACTAGTTCGCCCACGACCAGCGAGACGAAGGTGACCCCGGCCACCACCAGCGCCACCGCGATCGGCCGGGCATGGGGCGCCAGCGCCGGCACCGTCGCCAGCAGATCCGCGACCGGTCCGGCCAGGGTGGCGCCGGAATAGGCGCCGGCCAGCACGCCCACCAGCGTGATGCCGATCTGGACGGTCGACAGAAAACGCGTCGGATCCTCGGCCAGCCGCAGGGCCGCCGCGGCGGAGCGGTCGCCGGCGGCGGCCCGCTCGATCAATCTTGGCCGGCGGGCCGAGACCAATGCCATTTCCGACATGGCGAAAACCGCATTGAGCAGGATCAGTCCGCAAACGATGAGAATTTCCACGATCACGAGCGGGGCGCGGCCTCACGCGGTGTTGCGGGCCGGATTGCGGCCGCCTTCCGGTTCCGGCGGTTGCGGGCCATGATGTTCAGCCCCTCGACCAGTGCCGAGAAGGCGATGGCGAAATACAGATAGCCCTTGGGAATGTGGAAATGCAGCCCGTCGGCAATCAGCGCCACGCCGACCAGCAGCAGGAACGACAGGCACAGCATCTTGACCGACTGGTGGCGATCGACGAAGCGCCCCACCGGTGCCGCGGCGGCAATCATCACGATCATGGCGGCGATCACCGCCGCCACCATCACCGGCAGATGCTGCGACATGCCGATGGCGGTGATCACGCTGTCGAGCGAGAACACGATATCGAGCAGCGCGATCTGGGCGACGGCGGCCCCGAAGCCCAGAAACACCGTCTTGGTGGTCGCGGCATGATCTTCCGCGCCATCGACCGTGTGGTGGATCTCGGTCGTGGCCTTGGCGAGCAGGAACAGGCCGCCGCCGATCAGAATGACGTCGCGCCATGACAGCACGAAATCGAAGATCTCGACCAGCGGTGCCGTCAACCCCGCCACCCACGAAATGGCGGCCAGCAGCAACAGCCGGGTGACCAGCGCCAGTGCCAGACCGACACGGCGGGCGGCATCACGGCGTTCCGGGGCCACCCGCCCGGCAATGATCTGCACGAACAGCAGGTTGTCGATGCCAAGCACGATTTCGAGCAGGGCCAGGGTCAGAAAGCTGACGATCACCTGGGGATCGGTGAGCAGATCCAGCATGGATGGCGGGCCTTCCTGGGCAAGGGGTATGCGTGCGACAGAGACGTGCGACAGAATGGATAAGCGGAACACAGGATAACCCGGGCGCGCGCCCGGCATGTGCAGCCATTCGCGGCACGGCTGTCGAATTTCGGTGTCATGACCCGAAAGTCACAGTGGGTACGGTCATCCCTCGCCGGCGGCGGAAAGCGGCGCCACCATGCCATTGTCCGCCGCATCCGACAGCGTGGTCTCAAGACCCTCGACCAGACTGGCCAGCAGCCAGAACAGGCGCTCGCACAGATTGGTCGCGTTCAGAAGCCGGGCACGATCGGCCGGCGGCATCTCCGCCTCGGCCGACAGATACTGCCGTCGCAGCCGCGTCATGATCTCGCCCCGGTCGCCGACCACGGCGGCGAGCATGGCGCGCTCGTCGGCGTCACCGCTGCGGGCTGCGGCACCAAGGGTCATCATGACCGCGTCGACACCATGCATGATGGCCGTGGCCACCCGGCCGATGGCGTCGGGGCGATCCATCTGGTCGACCAGAAGATCGACCAGATCGCCGAGCGTGCCCACCACCGCATCCAGACGGCGCTGGCCGGCGACGGCGACGTTCAGCCGCTCATAGCCCCCAGGCGACAGCCGGCCGCCGGCAATCTCGGTGAGATACAGGTCGATGCGGACCATGAGCTGCCGCAAGCCGTCATGGCGGAGTGCGATGATCCGGCGGCGCTGCGCCAGCGCCCCGTCGCGGGTGAGCACCGCGGTGAGATGCTCGACCTGCCCGATCAGGCGCCTCTGTTCAAGGATCGCCAGGTCCAGCGCACCTTCCGGATCGCCAAGCGCCAGATCGTCCAGAAACACCGGCTGCGCATCCGACTCGATCGCCGTCGACGGCCACAGCCGGGCGAGCGTGTCCGAAATCCGGCCAAGGAACAGCATCGAACTGCCGGCGCCAAGCAGGTTGAACAGCAGATACGACCATGCGACGCCACGGCCGGGATCCTGGGTCATCGTCGTGATCAGCGCCGCAGGCCCCACGGGTAGAGATGCCACCCGCTCGACCATCAGCAGCGGTATCACCACCGCGGTGCCGACCAGACCGAGCGACACCTGAAAGGCCGCCATCTGGCGCGCCCGGCCGGTCAGATGGCGGCTGAGCAGAAACATGTTGAGCCCGTTGCCGAGATTGGCACCGAAGGCCACCAGCATCGCCTGTTCGATGCCGAACAATCCGGCGCCGGCGAGCGTGACGCCCAGCATCCCCACGGCCGTGGCCGATTGAAGCAGCATGACCAGCCCCACCGACAGGCCGAAGATCAGGACGTCATGCCGCCCGGCGATCACCAGCAGATCGGTGACGATCGCCACCTCCGCCATCGGCGCGACCGCATGGCGCAACAGCCCCAGGCCATAGATGAGCAATGCGCCGCCCACCACCGCCGCCATCGGGTTGCGCAGCGCCGGGCTGGTCGCCCGCGCATAGGCGATGCCCGAGATGCCGAGGATCGCCAGAACCAGGGGCTGCATGTCGAACGAGGCGACGAACAACAGGCCGCAGACGCCGACATTGGTGCCAGACAACACGATCATCGCCCGCCGCAGGCGGATAAGGCCGGCCTTGATCAGGCCGACCATCAGAAACGTGGTGACCTGTGTCGACTGGGTGACCGCCGCAATGGCGACGCCGATGCCGAAGGCGCGGCCGGCATGATGGGTGTGACGCACCACAAAGGCACGCGCCCGCCGCCCCGTCAGCCGGGTCAGCGCATCGTTCAGGAAACGTCCGCCCAGGAAGAAAAGCCCCAGCCCGGCAGCCATCATGGTCAGTTCCGTCAGCATCCGGCAGCTTCTTCAGTTGTGATCACCGGCCAGGGGGCATCGGTTGTCGGCGCCGACCTTGCCCAATCCCGCCCCCGCTGACAATGCTGCATCTGCGAATGACACCCCCGCTTGCAGCCGGCTGACAAAACCCTTGGGCAAACTCCGTTCACCTGATATGGAATCCGGAACGGGTTTCGGGCTGGGGAGCGCAATCCGGTGACGACAGGCAGCCGCGACGCGGCGTCGGCGATCCATGGCGCCCCCGTCCCTCGACGGATATGTGACGGGAGCCAAGATGCAGATCGAGCGTCAGTCCACGGGAACGGTTGTCATTCTAGGCCCCAAAGGCCGCCTGGACGGGACCAGCTGCCCGGCCTTCGAGGCCGAGGTGCTCGATGCGCTCGACGCCTCGTCGGGCCGTCTCGCGGTCGATCTCGCCGGGCTCGACTATATCAGCAGCGCCGGCCTGCGCGTGCTGCTGATCGCGGCCAAGCGATCGAAGGCAAGCGGCGGCAAGGTGGTGCTGTCGGGCATGCGGCCGGAAATCCGCGAAGTCTTCGACATCAGCGGCTTCAGTGCCATTTTCGCGATCTTCGCGACCCGCGACGAGGCGGTGGCGACCTTCGGCTGATCAGTCGCCGGCCCATCGCATCAGGCGCGACCGCCACTGGACCCAGGGAACGGCCCGATGACCGCTGCAACCCAGATGGCCCTGGCGGCCGACCTGAGCGAACTGACCCGTCTCGCCGACAGGATCGAAGAATTCTGTGCGGCCAATGAAGTACCGCCGGCGGTGGCCTATCAACTGACCCTGGCCGCTGACGAGCTGATCACCAATGTCATCAGCTATGGCTTTCCCGACGGAGCGCCGGGCCTGCCGATTTCGGTGTCGCTGTCGGCCGGTGCCCCCGGCAGGGCCGAGGTCAGCGTGGTGATCAGCGACGACGGCCCCGCTTTCGATCCGTTCGCCGAGGCACCGCCGCCGATTCTGGAGGGCGATATCGACGACCGGCCGATCGGCGGCCTGGGCGTGCATCTGGTCCGCACCATGATGGATGACGTGAGTTATGCCCGCGAGGCCGGCCGCAATGTCGTGACCCTGCGCAAGCGCATCACCTTGGCTGGCTGATCGGCCGCCGGTTTCACGACGCGGACGGGACCGCCGCCAGTTCGACCACCGCTCCATTGCGGCCTGCAACCCGAAATAGCGCCCGGAACGCCGCCCGGAACGCCGCATGCCTGCGCAGCACAGTTGTTCTCTGCCGAAAAGATGGGCAGGATTCAGTCAGGGGGCGGCCGGCATCGGCAGAAATGCTGGCCGAGAGATCGATGGCATGACATTTGCTGGTCTGCCGGTCGATGATCAACACGGCGGAGGATGCGCTCTTGAGCGATGCGACTGACACCCGGATCTTCGACGAAATGAGCGGCTGGGCCGGCGCGGATCCCGACGCATTGCGCGCCGCCTATGCAGGGATCAGGGAATGGCTGGCACAAACGCCCCATGACCGCCTGCACCTGAAGCGCCGCGAGGCCGAGGTTCTGTTCAGGCGTATCGGGATCACCTTCGCGGTCTATGGCGAGGGCGGCGATCCGGAACGCATCCTTCCCTTCGATCTCGTGCCCCGGATCGTGACCGCCGACGAATGGTCGACGCTGTCCCGGGGACTGGCCCAGCGGGTGCGGGCGCTGAACGCCTTTCTCACCGACATCTATCACGCCCAGGACATTCTGAAGGCCGGTGTGATCCCGTCGGATCTGGTGCTGCGCAATGTGGGCTATCTGCCGCAGATGCAGGGCCTGCATGTGCCGGGCAATGTCTATACCCACATCGCCGGCATCGATCTGGTCCGCACCGACGAGAGTGATTTCTTCGTGCTGGAAGACAATGTCCGCACGCCCTCGGGCGTGTCGTACATGCTGGAAAACCGCGACGTGATGATGCGGCTGTTCCCCGACCTGCTGTCGGCGCATCAGGTACGTCCGGTCGATCATTACCCGTCGAGCCTGCGCGACACGCTGTGTTCTGTGGCGCCGCCCAACATGGCGGGCGCACAGCCGACCGTGGTGCTGCTGACACCCGGCATCTATAACAGCGCCTATTACGAACACACCTTCCTGGCCGATCAGATGGGCGTGGAACTGGTGGAAGGCCAGGATCTGTTCGTGGCCGAGAACAAGGTGTTCATGCGGACCACCGAGGGCCCGAAACGGGTCGACATCATCTATCGCCGGCTCGACGACGATTTCCTCGACCCGCTGGTCTTCCGACCCGACAGCACGCTGGGCGTGCCCGGGCTGATCGATGTCTATCGCGCCGGCAACGTGACGCTGGCCAACGCGGTCGGTGCCGGCATCGCCGACGACAAGATGATCTATACCTTCGTTCCCGCCATGATCCGGTTCTATCTGGGCGAGGAGCCGATGCTGAACAACGTGCCGACCCGCTGGTGCGGCCGGCGCGACGATTGCCAGTACGTTCTGGAGCATCTGGGCGAACTGGTGGTGAAGGAGGTTCGCGGTTCGGGCGGCTATGGCATGCTGGTCGGGCCGAAATCGACCCGCGCCGAACAGGCCGCCTATGCCGAGCGGATCAAGGCCAATCCAGGCGACTTCATCGCCCAGCCGACACTGGCTCTGTCCACCTGCCCGACCCTGGTGGATGAAGGCGTGGCGCCGCGCCATGTGGATCTGCGCCCCTTCCTGCTGGTCGGCAGCAATGGCGTGTCGATGGTGCCCGGCGGCCTGACGCGGGTGGCCCTGCGGGAGGGTTCGCTGGTGGTCAATTCCAGCCAGGGCGGCGGCACCAAGGACACCTGGGTGCTGAACCACTGACCGGGCGGATGCGCGGCCATCCGCGCCACCTGCCGCATGCCGGGCCCTCGTGCCGGGCCGACCGAAGTTCTTTCCGGGACGTCCTTTGATGCTGAGCCGTACCGCCGACAACATCTACTGGCTTTCCCGAAACATGGAGCGGGCCGAGAACCTCGCCCGTATCCTGGAAGCCGCCCATCGCATGGCCCTGCTGCCGTCATCGGGTGATGGCGGCTATGACGAGTGGCCATCAGCCCTGATCAGTGCCGGCGTCTTCGCCAGTTTCGTGGCCAAGCATGGATCCGACGGCGTCGATCAGGCCCGTGTGGTCGACTATATCGCCTTCGACCGTGAGAACCCGTCGAGCATCCGCAGTTGCATCGAGACCGCGCGCCGCAATGCCCGGTCGGTGCGCACGGCGCTGACCACCGAGATGTGGGAGAGCATAAACAGCACCTGGATGGAGCTGAACAAGATCAATCCAGCCGATATTTCAGGCACGTCGCTGCGCGACTTCCTGGATTGGATCAAGGAACGGGTGACCCTGTTCCGCGGCAGCGCCTATGGCACGATGATCCGCGACGACGCCTTCTCGTTCATGCGGCTGGGCACTTATGTCGAGCGGGGTGACAATACCGCCCGCATCCTGGATGTGAAATACAACATCCTGCTGCCGCCCGAGGAGGCCGTCGGCGGCGCGGTCGACGAATATCAATGGATGTCGATTCTACGGGCGGTATCGGCCAACCGGTCGTTCCACTGGCTGTATCGCACCAATGTCCGACCCTGGCTGGTGGCGGAGTTCCTGATCCTGCGTCCCGAAATGCCGCGGTCGCTGATCGCCTGCGTGCGCGAGGTGGATCATCAGTTGGACCAGTTGGCGAAACTGTATGGACGTCGGGCGGAATGTCATCGCCTGGCCGGCCAGTTGCACGCGCAGCTGACCTATGGCCGCACCGAAGACATCTTCCAGGCGGGCTTGCACGAGTTCCTGACAGACTTCATCATGCGCAATGCACGATTGGGCGATGAGATTCAGCGCTGCTATCTGTCGTGAACGGGTTTCACGACGCTCTGAGGTAACCCCATGCGCCTGACCGTCGAGCACCAGACCATCTATACCTATGGCCGACCCGCCCGCTATGCCATCCAGGCCCTGCGGCTGACTCCGCCCGACACCGATGCCCAGCGCGTGGTGTCGTGGCGGATCGATGTGGAGCCGGCGGCGCACATGGTGGCGATGGTCGACAGCTTCGGCAACCGGGTCCATCAGCTGAGCCTGGATCGCGAGCATAACCGTCTGGCGGTCACGGTTCGCGGCGTGGTCAACACGCGCGACACGGCCGGCATCGTCGGCGCCGACCTGCCAGATCGGCTGTTGCCGGCCGTGTTCCTGCGCGAGACACCGCTCACCGCGTGCAGCGGCGCCGTCCGGGCCTTCGCCGATGACATCGCCCCGATCCTGGATGCCGACGGCCCGGTTGCCGCGATGCACGCGGTGATGACGGAAACCGCCCGCCGGGTGGCCTATGTCAAGGGCGCGACCGACGCGCGGACCACCGCGGCACAGGCGCTCGATCATGGCCGCGGCGTCTGCCAGGACCATGCACACGTGTTCATCGCCGTGGTTCGTGCCCTCGGCCTGCCGGCCCGTTATGTCAGCGGCTATCTGTCGCCTTACGACGATGACAATGCCGCCGGTCCCGGCGGAGAAGCCAGTCATGCCTGGGCGGAAGCCTGGCTGGCCGGGCTGGGCTGGGTGGGGTTCGACCCCAGCAACGGCATCAGCCCGACCGGTTCCTATATCCGGCTGGCCCACGGCCTCGATTACCTGGATGCCGCACCTGTGCGTGGCATCCGTGTCAGCGGCGACCAGGAACAACTGGCCGTCCGCGTCCACGTCACAGAACAGGCACAGCAGTGAAGCCGCCGCGGCCGCGGCCACCCATGAGCCAGCCTTTCGACAGCGCCCCTGTAAGACGGATTCCCAAACCCATGACATACTGCGTCGGATTGAAGATGCGTGCCGGGTTGGTCATGCTGGCCGACACCCGTACGAATGCCGGCGTCGATAATATTTCGACCTACCGCAAAACCACCCTGTGGGGCCGGCCGGGCAAATCGGTGCTCTGCCTGACCGCGGCCGGCAATCTGGCACTGACCCAGGCGGTGGTGAACCGGCTGCGGCGCGGCCTTGAAGACGGCCGGCACCTGGACGACGCCACCGACATGGTCACTGCCGCCGAAATCGTCGGCGCGTCGATCCGCGCCGTCCATCGCGCCGACGGCCCGGCATTGGAGGCACATGATACGGCCTTCAACGTCACATTCCTGCTGGGCGGCCAGATGCGCGGCGAGAGCGTGCGGCTGTTCCAGATCTATTCGGCCGGCAATTTCATCGAGGCGATGAGCGATACCCATTATCTTCAGATCGGCGAGCACAAATACGGCAAGCCGATTCTGGACCGGGTCATGGGGCCGGATACGCGTATTCACGACGCGATCAAGCTTGCGATGATTTCGATGGACAGCACATTGCGCAGCAATCTGTCGGTGGGCATGCCGATCGACCTGACGGTGATCCGCGCCGATACCTTCGAATACGATCTGGAGCGACGGATCGACGAAACCGACCCCTATTTTCTGACCATCCGCCAGCGCTGGTCTGAAGCTCTGCGCGCGGCCTATCTGGATCTGCCCGATCCCGAATGGTGACCGAAGTACCCCGATCGGGCCCCTCGTCAACAGAAAGCCCCGGACCTGATAGCCAGATCCGGGGCGTTCCGCGTGTCGGCCATGGCCATCGCCCGCAAGCGACCGCCGGGATCAGCGACGGGTGATGATCCACACGGCATGGATAATACCGGGCAGCCAGCCAAGCAGTGTCAGCAGAATGTTGATCCAGAAATGCTTGGTCAGGCCAACTTCCAGCAACACGCCCAGTGGCGGCAGGATCACCGCCACAATGATTCTGAACAGATCTCCGAGAAAACTGTCCTGACGTCCCTCCATGGATAACCTCCGTGCTGATGGCCGTTTCACCTCGGGCGGATGATCGCGGCCTGATGCCATGGGCCTCGTGTCATACGAAACCGCAGAGCTACAAGTAGGAAAGGCGGCGGGTCGCGTCGACCTCACCGCCCGTGATGTTTCTGCGACGACGCCGCGGCCGCCGGGGCCGCGGCGTCATCAACCGGGTCAGTCGCCGATATCGATGTCGTCCTTGTCGGTCAGGGCGCCGGTCGCACCACCGGCGACACCACCGAGCAACGCACCGCCCAACACGCTGCCACCGGTCGCCGCACCCACGGCCGCACCAGCGCCGGCGCCGAGGCCGGCACCTGTCAGCCCGCGGCGTTCCGGCGAGTTGCCGCACGCGGCGAGGGCGAGCGCTGCGACGCAGACGGTGACCGCGGCAAGGGTCTTGGTCTTGAGCTTCATGGCGGACATGGATCGGTGCTCCTCAAGCTGGGGACCGTCGCCGCGCTTCCTGCCGTTGACGTTCGGGGATGCAAGAGCGGCCGACGCCGTATGGCGCCCGGGGGTGCGACGATCAGAGGCGCGGTGTGGTCCGCGCCATCGACATGCCAACAACATAGGGCGAATAGTCCGGCTTGGCGTGAAGCAAAGATAGGACGCCTGTGAGCACGGGATCCGATGCCGCAGATGATACAGGTCGATGTCCAGTCATACCATTGACACAGATAATTTGGCTTTTCATGCGCACGCGACCTAGGATGAACAACTCACCGGAAACGACGCTTTGACAAAGGATTTGGCGCCCCGATGAAACCTGAAGGTATTTTCTTCGGCGTGGACGATCAGCCGCCTCTTGGCACCCGGATTGGCTGCGCGCTCCAGCATGTCAGCCTTCAGGCCGTGGGTCTGGTTTTCCCGATTCTGGTCGTCGCCGCGTCGGGCCGTCCCGATCTTCTGGCGACGGTGGTCGCCGTGTCGCTGGCCGCCCTGGGCATCGGATCGATCCTGCAGAGCCTGCGCGGCCGAATGGGCATCGGCTCAGGCTATCTGATCCCCTGCACCTTCACCGCCGCCTATCTGCCGGCCAGCCTTGCCGCAGCCGAACTGGGCGGGTTGGGGCTGGTGCTGGGCATGACCATTTTCGCGGGCTGTGTGACCCTGGTGCTGTCGCGTGCCGTCCATCGCCTGCGCGCCTTCCTGCCCAGCGAGATCGCGGGCTTCGTGGTGGTGATGATCGGCATCATTCTTGGTGAACTGGGGGTGGCGCAGTTGTTCGGCGCCCTGCCCTATGACGCACCGGCGGTCCGGGGGCTGGCGATCGAACACCTGGCCGGGGTGGCAACGCTGTGCATCACGATCGGGTTGAACATCTGGGCCCGTGGTCCGTTCCGGATGTTCTGCGCGCTGATCGGCATCGTGACCGGCTATGCGCTGGTCGCGATCCTGGCGCCCGAGGCCCTTGGCCGCAGCACCGCCATCACCGCCACGCCCTTCTGGCAATTGAGCTGGCCGGTCGCCGCGCCGCGCTTCGATCTGCTGATGGTGGTGCCGTTCACCATCGGTGCGATCGCCTGCATGCTGCGGGCAACCGGCGACATCATCACCGCCCAGAAGATCAATGCCACCGACTGGGTGCGCCCGAACACCACATCGATCCGGTCGGGCATCGTCGCCGACGGTATCGGAACGATCATTGCCGGCCTGATCGGCACCGTGGGGCTGAATACCTATTCGGCATCGATCGGGGTGTCGCGCGCAACCGGCGTCACCGCCCGCAGCGTCGGCACGGCCACCGGCATCGCCCTGATCATTCTGGCGCTGGTGCCCGGCGTGCCGCAGCTCATCGCAGCCATGCCGGCCCCCGTGATGGGCGGCGCGCTGATCTTCGCCTCGGCCTTCATCATCCTCAGCGGCATCCAGATCATCACCCAGCGCATGCTCGACAGCCGGCGGATCATCACGCTGGGCATCGGGCTGGTCATGGCGCTGGCCCATGATATCCATCCGCACATCTTCGACGACGCCCCCGCCGTCGTGCAGCCCCTGCTGTCGTCATCGCTGGTGGTGGGCGTGCTGACGGTGCTGGCCCTGAACGCGCTGTTCCGCATCGGCGTCCGCCGCAGCGCCGTTCTGGACATCACCACGACGCCACCGGCCGGCACGGCCGCAGCCGGTACCGATACCGCCATCGACATGGCCGACCGCCTGCAGACATTCATGGAACAGCAGGGCGGTAGCTGGGGCGCCCGGCGCGACGTGGTGCACCGTGCCACCTCTGCATTGATGGAGGCGCTGGAACTGATGCCCGAGCTGACCGGCGGCACCGGCCCGGACACGGCGCCCGCACGATTGCGGCTCAGCTTCGACGAGTTCAACCTGGATGCGGTTCTGTCATGGCAGGGGCGACCGTTCACGGCGGCGTCCGGCATCGATCCGCTCAGCGCCGCCGAAGCCGGCGATCACGCGGCGCTGGCCCGCGCTCTGATCCAGCGCTATGCCGACAAGCTGACCATCACAGAGGACAATGGCTGGCAGGTTCTGAGCCTGCACTTCGCCCATTGACGGGAACGCCCCGGGCCGGCAACCCGGACTGGGGCGCAATACGCTGGATTCCGGATGATAAAGGCGCCCCGATCAGTCGGCGGTGATGCGATACCCGACGCCGGGCTCGGTCCGGATCAGGTCGAGTTCGCCGGTGCCACGGTCGAGCTTGCGGCGCAGGCGGCTGATCAGCGTGACCACTGTGCGGTCGCTGACGGCATCGGCCCGCTTCGACACCACTTCCAGAAGATATTCCCGCGTCACCGCCCGGCCGCCCGCCTGAACGATGGCCGCCAGCAGATCGAATTCACCACGGGTCAGGCGCACGACCTCGCCCGACGGATCGCTGATTTCCCGCCGGGTCAGATCGATGGTCCAGCCACGGACATGGCGGACATCGGCGCCGATCGATTCCGGCATCATCCGGCGGCGGCGCTGGACGGCCCGCACCCGTGCGGCAAGTTCCCGCAAGCTGAAAGGTCGCACCAGGAAGTCGTCCGCACCCATGTCGAGTGCGATCACCCGCTCGACCTCGTCATCACGCTTGCTGACCAAGACCAGGGCCGGCTGTCCCTGCGACAAGATGCGCCGCCCGAGCGCAAGTCCGTCGACCGTGCGGCCATCGCAGTCGAGCACCACCAGATCGACCGGCCGTTCGACAAGCAGGTCGACGGAACCCTTAGTGGCAATCAGGGCCGTCGCAATAAAACCAGAGGTTTTGAGATGGTCCGATATCCTGCGGGCTTCGCCAATGTCTTCCGACAAGACGGCAACACGGTCTCTGGGTTCAGGCGGCATTGCCACCCCATTCTGCCGCAGAGCCACGCCTCTGCCCCCGATCCACTCCGGACGGCGGTTAACTCCGCCGGCCCTACCCTTGGAATGCTTGTTACATCGCCTTATATACCGATTGCCAACTGGTTGCATCCTGAAAAGGTGGTGCCCCGTTCAGGGTATTGCCTTGGTCGGCCGGAGCGGCAGCGCCACCCCGCGGCAATCATACGAGACGCTTTGTCACAGGCCGGTCCGGCTTGCATTTCGTTCCCCTGCGTAAATATATCGGATGCCCCATAAACGACCATTGACCGCAGCCGTGCCGGCAATTACCAAACACCCGGCGGATGTCGTTGAATGGCTGTGCGAGTGGGCCATTCCGCACGCTGAGGGCCCATGGCGACGAGATGATGAGCGATAAGGGTACGGCTTCAAACCAACGGGTGACTGAGGAATTGCGCAAGCGTATCGGCGAGATCATCGACCATGCGTGGCGGGATGCGGATTTCCGTGCCTTGTGCCAGGCCGATCCGCGCCGTGCCCTTGCAGCCCACGGAGTTGAGGTGCCAGAGAACCTGACCCTGGTGGTGGTGGAAAACACCCCTGATCAGGTTCACCTCGTCATCCCACCGGCGGCGCAGGCAGCGCATGATGACGGCGCCTTGGCGGACGACGCCTTGGAACAGGTGGCAGGCGGTACCGGCGGACAGCCGGCCGTCAGCGATAACGGCCTGCTGATCCTGGGCTCGTCCGGCCTGACCCTTGGCCCATCGGGAGGACGTTGAACCAATGGCTGATGTCACCCAGCGTCTCGCCGACCTGCTGCGCCAGGCCGCATCCGATGCCGACCTGCGCGCGCGGCTGCGTCACGACCCGCTGGCGGCCCTCGCCGATGCCGGGCTGGACGTTCCGGAGGGATGCGAGGTGACCGTGCTGGAAGACCGGGCCGAGCTGATGCATCTGGTGCTGCCGTCGCCGCTGATGGCCTATGATGATATCGATGAGGGCAATGTCGGCGAGGATATCGTGACCGTGGGCAAGGCCGCCTTCGCATCAGGGCTGTTTCCGCGCGCCGATCCGGGCAGATGACCCGCATATCGCGACATCGCCACAGCGATCATCGCCCATCCCCCCTCTGACCCGCCCCCCTCTGAAATGGCGGCCATCCTGGCCGCCATTTTCATGAGCGGACCGCGGACTGGAAGCACGCGCGCTGAGCCTGAATGTGCCGTATCATGATCCATCAGGCGATTATGAGGCGGTGACATGGCGCGTCTTCGTGAACCCCGTCACGGGCAAGTGACACGGAACACTGACGATGGCGGCGTCGTCAGGCCGGCCGGAGGGCGGCAGAGGCGGTGCGTGGCAGGACTGGCAGTGCTGGTGACCCTCGCGCTGCCGATCACCGGCACAGGTATCGCACGGGCGCAGGAGGAGTATGGGTCCACCCGCGACGCCGAGGCACGCGCCGCCCGCGCGGCTGCGGCCGAGGATGGCGTGGCGGTGGCCGCCATGGGCGCCGCTTTCTGCGCCGTCTATCCCGATATCCGGGGCGGCGGCCTGCCCGACCCTGAACCGCGCATGCGGCTGGAGCCACTGCTGACGCTCGCCTTCGACGGCGCGCTGGACGCGGCCGGCCATCTGCGTGACCGGGCGATCAGGCGCGCCCCCGGCGACAAACCGCCTTTCGTGGATGGCGATCTGTTCTCAAGCCTGTTCGAAGGCGCCACCGACTGTCAGGCCGGTGCCGTAACGCTGGGCCGGCACACGGCCGGCGTGGTTCTGCATTATCGCTATGCCCAGGGCACCACACAGATGGGCTGGACCGATCGCCTCACCCTGCTGCGCACCGACGATGGCTGGCGGATCGATGACGTGGTCTATGGCGGTAGCTGGGATTTCGCCAGCCGCGGCAGCCTGCGGAGCGCGATCGAGGCCGCCGCCGCCGAGGATGCCGGGCTGACGCCGCCTGACTGACGCCGCCCGGCTGAAGCCACCCACCTGACCACCGGATCGGCGCCAAGCGGCCATGCGGCCGGACGTCAGAGCAACTGCCGACGGGCAAGGGCTGCGAACTCGCCATCCATCTCCATCAGGCTGCGATAGTCGCCCTGTTCGATCAGCCGGCCGTTCTTCATCACATGAATGCGGTGGGCATCCTGGATGGTCGACAGCCGGTGGGCGACGACGATCCGGGTCATGTTCAGCTTTGAAATGCTCTCGTTGACGATCGCCTGGGTGCGGTTGTCGAGTGCGCTGGTCGCTTCGTCCAGGATCAGAATGCGCGGGCGGTGGACCAGGGCGCGGGCGATCATCAGCCGCTGACGCTGACCGCCCGACAACGCGCTGCCGCCTTCGGACAGCATGGTGTGCATGCCCATCGGCAGCGCGCGGATATCGTCTTCCAGGCCGGCGAGCCGTGCCGCGGCCCAGGCGTCGTCATGGGTCAGCGGCCACGATCCCACGATATTGTCGAAGATGCTGCCGGCCATCAGCCGGCCGTTCTGCAGCACCACGCCGAACTGCCGGCGCACGGCGGTCAGGTCCAGCCCCGCCAGGTCCATGCCGTCGAAATAGACGCCGCCCGCCTGTGGCTGTTCGAACCCCAGCAGCAGGCGCAGCAGGGTCGATTTGCCCGATCCGCTTTCCCCCACAAAGGCGACATAGCCGCCGGCCTCGATGGTCAGCGACAGGTCCGACAGCACCGGCGGCGCATCCGGGTCGTAATGAAAGGTCAGGCGGGAAAACTCGATCCGGCCGGTGATATCGCCGGGATCGGCCCGATCGGGGGTCACTTCCGGCTCTTCCTGAAGCAGAGGCGCCACCCGTTCATACAGCGGCACCACGGCCAGCAGCACGCCCGCCGTGGTGATCAGCGAGGCCAGAGCCGTCGAGAACTGGGCGAAGGCGGCCGTGAAGGCCATGAAATCGCCGATGCCAAAGGCGCCCGCACCCGGCCCGCCCACCAGCAACACCGCCACACCCATATAGATGACCAGCATCGCCGCCACGGGGAAGAATTCGGCCAGCGCTGCCTGAAGCGCGCTGTTCAGCCGCACCCGATAGGTCAGACGCTTCTTTTCGGCGAAGGCGCCGGCCCAGCGGCTGAAGGCGCGCGGCTCGCTGGCCGAGATCCGGATCTTGGACAGGCCGGTGAGCAACTGGAAGACCAGCCCCTCGATCCGACCGCCCAGGCTCATCAGCCCGCGTTGATCGGGCAACTGGCGGCGCAGCAGCAGCACGGTCGCCAGCACCTGCACCAGCACCACACCCAATGCGACGATGGCGAGTTTCCAGCTATACCAGAACAGCAGCGCCAGACTGGCCACCGAAAACATCGCATCCAGCCCGACCTGCAGGGCCGAACCGGTGAGCAATTCGCGGATCGCCGACACGCTGTTGGCGCGATCGGCCAGGTCGCCGCCGCTATACCGCCGGAAAAACGGCGCCGGCAGGGCCAGAAGCCGGTCCCAGACCGCCGACTGCACCGCACTGTCCATATTGGCCTGGATCCGCAACAAGGCGATGCCGCGGACCAGCGCGAAAGTGAGGATGCCAAGCGCGCCGGCAAGCAATGCCAGTACCACCCAGAGATGGGTGACGACATCGGCGCGCGGAATAACGGTCGAGAACAAGGCCCCGCTGGCGATCGGGGTCAACAGCCCGATCAACCCGGCCAACAGGCCGGTCGTCACCACCGTCGAGACATCGTCCTCCAGCCCCTTCAGGCCAAAGCGCCAGACCTCGGACACAGACATCCGCCGGGCCGGGAACGGCCGATAGAGCATCCAGCCCTCGCCCGTCAACCCGTCGGCGATCGCGGCCGTGACCGGCCGGCCCGCACTGCCCGGCGGGTCTTGTGCCGGGTCGACCAACCGCCAGCGCCGCCGGCCATCGGGCAGCACAGCCACCGGCCGGCCCTGTTCATGACCACGCCCGTCCTGTTCAGCAGCGCCCGGCTCGCCGATGAACCCAACGAATGCGGCGCCAGGCATCTGCCACCACGCGCCCGACAGGGTGATGCGGCGGCAGCGCAGCCGCAGGCTCTGCGCCACGTCGATCACCCGCCGGCCGCGCGGCCGTGCGCCCCGGGTGGTGGGGTCGATACCGGTCGCACGCGCCACCAGATCCACCGCCATCACCAGCGGCGTGGCCCCGTCTTCGGCCGCGCCGAACGCCGGTGCCCCCGGCGGATCGAGCAGGCGGCCGATGCGACCGAGCGCACCCTCGAAACGCCGGCGGCTGGCGTCGCGGCGGGCTTCCAGCCGGCCGCTGCCGCTTTCGGCCACCCGCGACAGCCGCAGGGCCAGGGCGATCAGCACCATCCGGTGCAACTGCGCGAGGCCGTCCCAGGCCAATCCCCGGAAGACGGCGGTGGGTGTATAGGCCGGCGACAGGATCACCTGCTCGACGGTCTCCACCCACAACTGGCGGGCGATCGGTACCGGCGGGTCGTTGCGGCCGAACTCCAGCGCCGGCAGACCCATCAGCCGCAATCGGCCGCTGTTGCTCTGCACCCAGATCACGTCTTCGGGCTGGGGCCCCAGAATCCGGCCTTCCGGGATATGCTGGCCGGGTTCGGCCTCCAGCAGCTCGGCGGCCCGGGCACCGGCGCCGGGCAGCGCCACCTCGGCCATATGGGCGATCCACCGGTCCAGCCAGTCGACCACGATCAGGTCCAGGTCGCCGTCCTCAAGATCGGCGCGCCGCGCCTCGAACAGTTCGGTGCCCATCACCGCAACCGCCCGCAAGGTCAGCTCGGCGCCCTCCTCGACCGCGACCAGCGCGCCTTCGGCCGGCACCCGTCCCGGCGAGAACACCAGTTCGCCCGCCGGCACCCGGCAGACATGCTGGCCGACGCCGATCACCTCGCCGTCGCGCACCGGCACCGCGTACAGGTCGACCGCGCCTTCCAGCACCAGCCAGATCACATCAGGCCGGTCGAGCAGAAACGGGTTGTGATATCCGACCTGGCGCCGCACGCCGCTGATCTTGGCCAGCAGCTCGGCCTTGGCCTCGACCAGTGCCGGATCGATCGGCGGCAGGTCGTCGGCATCGGTCATGGCGACCGGCGGGCTCATGCGTCCACCGCCGTCTGTTCCGACCGGATCAGCCGGGCATAGGGGCCATCCTCGCGGATCATGTCTTCGTGCCGGCCACGTTGGACGATGCGGCCACGCTCCAGCACGATGATCTCGTCACAGTCGCGAATGGTCGACAGACGGTGGGCGACGATCAGGCAGGTGCAGCCCCGATGACGCAGATGCTCGTCGATCTGCTTCTCGATCTGGGTGTCCAGCGCGCTGGTGGCTTCATCCAGGATCAGCACCGCCGGATCGTTGACCAGGGCGCGGGCGATCTCCAGCCGCTGACGCTGGCCGCCGCTGAAATTCACCCCGTTCTCGGCGACCGGGCTGTCATAGCGGCCGGGACGCGCCTCGATCAGATCGAGCAGGGCGGCGTCGCGCAGCGCCCGGGTCACCGCCGCCTCGTCGATGGTATCGTCCCACATGGTGACGTTCTCGCGCACGCTGCCTTCGAACAGGAAGATATCCTGATCCACCGAGGCGATCGAGCCGGCGAAATAGGCATGGGGCAGGTCTTCGGCCGGCACGCCGTCGAACAGCACCCGGCCGCTCCAGGGGCGATACAGACCGCAGACAATCCGGGCCACCGTCGATTTGCCGCTGCCCGATCCGCCGACCAGAGCCACACGCTGGCCGGGACGGATGGTCAGCGAGATGTCGTTCAGCAATGGTGCCTCCGACCGGTTATAGCCGAAGGTCAGGTTCTCGATCCGCACCTCGCCCCGCAGCCGTCGCGGCAGCGGCCGGCCGTCGGTGCGATCGATCGCGAGCACGCTGTCGGTGCTGGCAAGCGAGGGATCGGCATCATAGCGCAGCACGTCATCGATCCGCGCCACCTGCCCCTTGATGCCATGCAATTCGCCGCCGAATTGCATCAGACCCGCGACCGGCGCTGAGAAACTGGCCATAAGGGTCTGAAATGCAACCAGACCACCCACCGTGATCGCGCCCGACATCACCTCCAATCCGCCGATGCCAAGAACGACCGCGGCACTCAATGCCGCCATGAAGGCGGGCACCGCATTGACCCAGGCGGTGATCCGGCCGACCTGCTGAAGGGCGTTCAGATAGCGGGCATGCACCCCGGCCCAGCGGGCGAAGAAATCGCTTTCACCACCGCTGGCCTTCAGCGTCTCGACCATCTGAATGCCGCTCATCGAGGTGGCCGCGAGTGCCCCCTGCTCTCGCGCCAGCCGGCGGCCGCCATCCTCACGCGCGCGCTGGGCCAGTTTCAGCACCACGGCATTGGTCGCCGCCAGACCGATACCGACGGCGCCCAGCAGCGGCGAATAGCTGAGCATCACCAGGCCATAGAAGCCCATGGTGATCAGACCGACCGCATTGACCGCCAGTTGCCCCGACAGGATCTGCGCGATCCGGTCGCCTGCGTCCACCCGCATGGCGACATCGCCGTGATAGCGTTGCGAGAAGAACGCCACCGGCAGGCGAAGAACATGCCATAACAGCTTGGCGGAGCCCGCGATCGCGAGCTTCAGCTCCAGCCGCGCCAGATAGCGCATCTGCGCCCAGGTCAGCGCGGCGCGGACCAGTGCCGTGATCCCCATGCCGATCAGCAGCGGTTTCAGCCAGTCCTGTTCATGGCCGATCAGCACCCCGTCGACGAACAGCTTCGAGAACACCGGCAGCGCCAGACCGGGCAATACCAGCATCAGGGTGATCAGCAGCACCAGCGTCAGCGCCGGGCCGCTGCCCCGCAACCGTTCAGAAAACGCCGCCCACAGCCCCGGCGGCCGGCCGGCGCGCTTGAAGGCGGGGGTCGGCTTGAACACCAGACAGACGCCGGTGAAACCCAGATCGAACTCCTCGATCGTCATCCGCCGCGGCCCCATGGCCGGATCGTTGATCCACACCCGGTCGGCCTTGGGGTCGATGCCCTCCAGCACCACGAAATGATTGAAGTTCCAGAAGATGATCATCGGGAACGGCAGCGTGGTCACCGTCTCGGGTTCACGCCGGAAGCCCTTGGCTTCAAAGCCGAACCGCCGGGCGGCCCTCAGCAGGTTGGCGGCCTTCGACCCATCGCGCGACACACCGCATTCGCCGCGCAGCACTTCCAGCGGCAGCCACAATCCATGATGGGCCATCACCATCGCCAGTGCCGCCGCCCCGCATTCCGTGGCTTCCATCTGCAGGACCGTGGGTACACGGAAGCGCCGTCCGCCCTTGGGAGCATTGGGCCGGATCAGGGTGTCGGTGACGGGCTGGGCGGCAGGCCCGGGTCCGGCGGCGGTGGTCAAAGCCCGGTCCATTCCTTGAGCAGCGGCACGACCATGTCGATCGGCCGGCTGGTCGAGGTTTCGACCTCGACGGTGGCAAGCGTGCCGCCGGACAGAACCAGATCAGCGCCCTTCGACGAGGTCCAACGATAGCCGGACAGCGCATCCGGATCGCGGTCCAGCCGGATCCGGGCCAGGAAGGGCGGCCCGGCGGTGACGAAGCTCTGTGCCAGCGACGGGTTGTCGACCACAGCGCGGATACCCTCCATCGATACCGGAAAATCGGAAATCGACACCACCTCGCCCTTAAGCGATCCGAAAGCCTCACGCGGGGCCGAAGACGGGTTGATCTGGGCCGGCATGCCCGGTTTCACCGATTTGCCGTCCCTGGGCGCCACGAACAGCACCACTTCAAGGCTGTCGCCGCCGGTCTGAAGGGCCAGAATCGGCTGACCGGCGGTAACCCGCGCACCGGCAAGCTGCTTCAATTCGATCACCCGCCCGGTTTCCGGCGCCAGCACCACCCCACCCCGGCTCGACCGTGCCTGAAGTTCGCCGACCCGGCGCCGGGCCTCGGCGATCTGGCCTTGCAGCGCGTTGCGGCGGCGTTCGCTATCCAGCGTCGCCTCCAGTTCCCGCGCCCGCAGATCGGCAGCACCGGTCTCGATCTCTGCCAGATCCTGGCGGGCTGCGGCCACATCGTCGCGCGCGCGCGCCAGCGCGTCACGCGACGCCACGCTCTGCGGCGGCAGGGCCTCAAGATCAGCCAGCCGCTGTTCCTGATAGGTCAGGCGAGCCCGCGCCGCCGCGAGCCGGGTGCGCAAGGCCTCGGTTCGGGCAGCCATCGCCGCCTGCCGCAGCGCCGTCTCGCGCGCCAGATCGGCCTCCAGGCCGCTGAGCGCCGCCTCACGCTCGGCCACCACTGCCTGCTGGTTCTGAAGCTGCAATGCCAGATCGGGATTGGCGATCCGGGCCACGGCCTGGCCTGCGGTCACCGCCCCGCCGATATCGACCAGCACGTCCGACAACACGCCCTCGCCCTGGGCCACCGCATCCAGCAGCCGGCCACCTTCCGCGATCAGCAGGCCCTGGCCGGCGGTGCGGTTGGGGATCTGGCCCACCACCGACCAGACGACCACCCCGGCGAGCGCCAGAGCCACGAACGCCGTCGCGGCCCAGCCGCGCGGCGTGGCGACCGTCAAGGCCTGATCAAGCTGTTCCGGGGATGACAGCCGCTCAAGCGCCGCCTTTCGGAAGATACCGCTGGCACTCATCTGATACGGACACAGCCTCTGGTCGTCGGGAGCCCCGGACCGGATGCCCGGCGGGGCGGATGCAATGATGATACGCGCCACGCGGTATCGGCACTCTCGGCACTCGGAAAGAAGCTAGCGGCAACCGCCCGCCCCTGTCCATGGCGGCCGTCATCGGCGCCGCAAAGATCGCATCCGCGCCGCGATCAGCCCGGGCTTCCGCCCTCGTCCGGCGCGGCGTCGCGGTCGCCGTTGGTGCCAGTGCCAGTGCCAGTGTCGGTGCCAGTACCAGTGTCGGTGCCAGTGCCGGCGGTAAATCCGCCCAGCCGGCCGCGCGGTCGCAAGACCAGCGGCAGTTGCGGCTGGTCGCGCTCGGCCGCATAGTCGGCGATGCCACGTGCACCGCCGATCAGGCCTGCGGCCTTCAACTCGTCGAGCCCCGGCAGATCGGCCAGCGATGCCAGATCGAAATGGTCCAGGAAATGCGGGGTCGTCACCCATTCCAGCGGCCGGCCGACCACCTGCCTGCGGCCGCGCGGCCGCACGAACCCCGCCTCCACCAGCAGGTCCAGCGTGCCCCGCGCCAGGGCGACGCCGCGGATATCCTCGATCTCGGCCCGGGTCGCCGGCTGGTGATAGGCAATAATCGCCAGCACCTCCAGCGCCGCACGCCCCAGCCGGCGGGGTTCGATCACCCGCGCCTGAAGATGGGCCGCCAGATCGGGTGCGGTGCGGAACGCCCAGGCATCGTCGCGTCGCACCAGTTCGATGCCGCGGCCGACATAATC
The DNA here is from genome assembly GCF_039630945.1 of Tistrella arctica. NCBI lineage: Bacteria > Pseudomonadati > Pseudomonadota > Alphaproteobacteria > Geminicoccales > Geminicoccaceae > Tistrella > Tistrella arctica. Next base: position 57,469 of record NZ_JBBKTV010000012.1, on the reverse strand, counting down.
GGCGGTCAGGTGGTGCAGCAGCATATCCACCGGCGCACCGGCCGGCAGATACTCGGCCAGACGGGCACGGGGCACCGGATCGGGGCTTGCGAACAGCACCGCCTCGATCACCCGCATGGCATGGCGGCGCTCCGACGCGTCATCCCCCGACGCGTCGTCGGCCGTCATGGGTGGCTGGTCGTCAGTCATGCGGCCCCTCCCCATCGACAGGCGCGGATATGGCATCACGGTCCGGGTGGATCATCAGCCGGGCCCCTGGTCGGGCCTGCGACATGGCGAGTTGGCCCTGCCGCGCCAGTTCCAGCACCGCCACGAAGCTTGCCGCCAGGGCCGAGCGGCGTTCCAGCCGCCGCACCCGGGCCGCTGCCGCCTGCCCCGCCGCGGCCGTCAGCTCATCCGCCCCGTCATCACCCGCCAATGACGATGCGCCGGCCGATGACGATACACCGGCCGATACGGGCAGGGCCGGAAGCAGGGCGATCAGCGGCACCCAGCGCCGTGGCAGGCCGGGCAGCATCGCCTGAAGCCGCTCGATCGCCTGATCGATGGTCATCAGCCGCGACGGCGTCACCGTCAGCACGCTGCGGAAGCGGCGTTCGGCGATGCGGGCATAGGCCGCGATCAGATCGCCCAGCCCGTCGGTTGCCTGGCGCCGCACGATCCGGCCGGGCGCGTCGGCGCCACCGGTGGGAAAGCGATCCAGCCACAGAAGCGGACGGCCGCGCAACGCCTCGCCCGCCCGCCGCATCGCCTCCAGCCGCCGCAGACGCTGGGCCAGCGCCTGGGCCATCTCCTCGGCACTCGGCTCGTCCTCGTCGCCGGGGGCATTGGCATCGGGCAGCAGCAGCCGCGATTTCAGATAGGCCAGCCATGCGGCCATCACCAGATAATCGGCCGCCAGTTCCAGATGCATCCGGCGGGCGGCCGCGATGAAGCCCAGATACTGATCGGCCAGACGGGTGATCGAGATACGGGCCAGATCGACCTTCTGGTCGCGGGCCAGCGACAGCAGAAGATCGATCGGCCCCTCGAAGCCGTCGAGGTCCAGCACCAGTTGCATCGGCCGTCCGGCGCCCGGCGCCGCAGTGTCGGCGATGCCTGGATCCATCATTGTTCAGTCGCCGATCAACCCGCTCAGCGCCTTGCGGTCGGCGGCGGCATCGATGCGGGGCTGACGGCGCCTGGCCGACCAGGCCGCCGCGGCATCCAGCCGGCGCCGTGCCTCGACGGCGACCGGCGCCACGGCCTGAAGCACGGCGCGGGTCTCGGCGGCGGCACCGCTGCAATGCAGAACCGCATCGCAGCCGGCGGTCAGCGCCGCCACAGCGCGCGACGGCATGTCGCCATCCAGGGCATCCATGCAGACATCGTCCGACAGCAGCACGCCGTCGAAACCGATCTCGCCGCGGATGATCTGCGAGATGACCGCGGGTGACAGGGTCGCCGGCAGGTCGGGATCGATCGCCGGATAGGCGACATGGGCGGTCATCGCCCAGGGCAGCCGGTTCAAGGCCACGAAGGGTGCGAAATCGGCCGCCCGCAGATCGTCGAGCGAGGCACCGACCACCGGCAGTTCCGCGTGGCTGTCAGCCGCCGCACGTCCATGACCGGGGATGTGTTTCACCACCGGCTGCACACCGGCCTCGCCCAATCCCGCCGCCATGGCGCCGGCCAGTGCCGCCACCTTGACCGGGTCGGTGCCATAGGCGCGGTCGCCGATCACCTCATGGGCGCCGGTGAAGCGGACATCGGCCACCGGCGCGCAATCGACGTCGATGCCAAGCGCGATCAGATCGGCACCGATCAGCCGGCCCACCAGCCGCGCTGCGGTCAATCCAGCCGCCGGATCCCTGCGGTGCAGATTGCCGATCGCCCCGGCGGGTGGCAGGGCATGCCAGAGCGGCGGCTTCAGCCGGCGCACCCGCCCGCCTTCCTGATCGATCAGCACCGGCGCATAGGGATTGCCCACCGCGTCGCGGAATTCCGCGACCAGGGCCGCCACCTGTTCCGGCGTGTCGACATTGCGGGCGAACAGGATCAGCCCCAGCGGCTGCTCGCCCGCGATCATCGCGCGCTCGTCAGCCGTCAGCCGGTGACCCTGGCAGCCGATGATCACCGGCTTCACGCCGGGCGGACAACTGGGAGAGGCGGCGCTCATGGTGCCACCGGGAAGCAGGCGAGCTTCGCCTTGGCGAACCGCTCGCACAGCGCCTTGGCGGCACCACCATCGGCAAGCGGGCCGGCCTGGAGTCGATACAAGGTTCCCTTGTCCTTCACCTTGACCGGAACGATCGCGGGTTGCAGCCCGGCGACCAGTTCCTTGTTGCGGGCGCGCAGCGTGTCCCAACCCTTGCGGGCCGCGGCCTCGTCGCTGAACGCGCCCAGCTGGACCTTCCATCCGGCGATGCCCGCGGTGGCATCGGCCCCGGTGCGCACATCGCGCAGATCCGGCGCCTTGGGCGGCTCGACCGGCTTTGGCGTCTCGACGGGTTTCGGGACGTCGACCGGCTTTGGCGTCTCGACCGGCGCCGGTGTGGGTTTCACCGCCTGGGGTGCCGGTGTGGGTGCCGGTGTCGCCGGTGCCGGCGCGGCGGGTTCCGGCGCCGCCGGCGCGGGTTCAGGCTCAGGCGGCACCGATGCCTGCGGCTCGGCCGGCAGCCCGGTGGCCTGATCCGGCATCTGATCAGGTGCCATGGCCTCGCCCGCATCGGCCAGCGCCGCCTCGTCGTCGGACGGCTCAGGCAGGATCGGCTCTTCCGGAGGCGGCAGCAGGCGTTCGACCGGCGCCCGCTCGGGTTCCGACGACGGCGCGGTGCCACTGCCACCCAGGGCGTCATAAACGGTCTTGTCGCGATGCGGCACGTCCATGCCGCCCGGTTCCTTGGGCAGTGTTTTCATCGGCGTCGAATCGGCGGCGATCAGCGGCGGCGGTGCGTCGCGCATCGAGGCATCGCGCTGGTCGAAGGCGTACCAGACCAGGCCTGCGAACAGCAGCGCCGCCGCCGCCACGGCGAAGGGGCGCAGCCGGTGCCGGCGCGACGCAAGCCGGGTGGCCGGTTCGAAAGCCTCGGTCCGCGGTGGTCGCGGCCCGCCGGCCGGCCGCCGCGGCTCGGCGCGAAGCCCGCCCTCGTCGTCGTCACCGTTGAGCGGCGGTTGCGCCATCAGTGCAGCTCCTCGACCGGTTGGACACCCATCACCTCCAGCGCCGACGCGATGACCAGACGGGCCGCCTCGATCAACGCCAGACGGGCGGCGACCAGTTCCGGGTCGCCGACGACGATGATCCGCAGGCTGTCATCCTCGCGGCCGCGCGTCCACAGCGCATGAAGATCCGCCGCCAGATCCTGGAGATAAAACGCGATCCGGTGTGGCTCGTGGGCCTCGGCCGCCCCTTCGATCAGCCGCGGCCATTCGGCGATCCGGCGGATCAGCGTCAGCTCCGCGTCATGGGTCAGCCGGTGCAGCGGCGCCGTTCCGGCCGCCGGCACCGCCACGCCGACCTGCTCTTCCGCATTGCGCTGAACCGAGCGGGCGCGGGCATGGGCGTATTGCACATACCAGACCGGATTGTCGCGCGACTGCTCCACCGCTTTCGCCATGTCGAAATCCAGCGAGGCGTCGTTCTTGCGGGTCAGCATGATGAAGCGGACAACGTCGCGGCCGACCTCGTCCACCACCTCACGCAGGGTCACGAAGGTGCCGGCACGCTTCGACATCTTCACAGGCAGGCCGTTGGCCATCAGATTGACCAACTGGCAGAGCAGGACGTCGAGTTCCGCATCGCCGCCTGAAATCGCCTTGACCGCCGCCTTCATCCGCTTGACATAGCCGCCATGGTCGGCGCCGAGCACGTCGATCTGCTCGGGCCAGCCCCGCCGGTATTTGTCGAAATGATAGGCGATGTCGGCGGCGAAGTACGTGTAGCTGCCATCCGATTTCTTCAGCGCCCGATCGACGTCGTCGCCGAAGGCGGTGGCGCGGAACAGGGTCTGAGGTCGCGGCTCCCAGTCATCGGGCAGCTTGCCCTTGGGCGGCTCCAGCACGCCTTCATAGATATGGCCGGCATCGGTCAGCGTCTTCAGCGCGGCATCGATGGCGTCGCCGTCATGCAGCGCCTTTTCCGAACTGAACACATCATGGACCACGCCCATCGCCGCCAGATCCTCGCGGATCAGCGCCATCATCGCCTCGACCGACCGGGCCTTGAACAGCCCCAGCCAGTCGGCGTCCGGCGCATCGACGAACCGGTCGCCGAATTCGGCGGCCAGCGTCTGCCCCAGCGGCACCAGATAATCGCCCGGGTACAGGCCGGCCGGGATCTCGCCGATCGTCTGGCCCAGCGCCTCGCGATAGCGCAGGTGAACCGACCGGGCCAGAACCTCGATCTGATTGCCGGCGTCGTTGATGTAATATTCGCGACAGACGTCATAGCCGGCCTTGATCAGCAGGCTGGCCAGCACGTCGCCGACCACGGCACCGCGAGCATGGCCGACATGCATCGGTCCGGTCGGGTTGGCCGAGACATATTCGATGTTCACCCGGCGCCCGGCGCCGATGGCGAGCGTGCCATAGCCGGTGCCGGCGGCGAGCACGTCGCGCACCAGCCCCTGCCAATAGGCGGGCAGCAGACGCAGATTGACGAAGCCGGGCCCCGCCACCTCGACGCCCTCGACATCGCCATCGGTGGCAAGCCGCCCGGCCAGCAGGGTCGCGATGTCGCGGGGCTTCATCCGGGCCGGCTTGGCCAGCACGAGGGCCGCATTGGTGGCGAGGTCGCCATGGGCCGGGTCGCGCGGCGGCTCGACCGCGATCGCCGCGGTGGCGAGACCCTGCGGCAGCAGCCCTTCGGCGCCCAGTGCCTCGACGATGCCGACGATCCTGGCGCGAAACTCTTCGAAGACGCTCAACATCACGTCCTGACGAATGGGTTGAACAAGGTTTCATACTCGTCGCGGGCAAGACGGTCGGTCATGCCCGCAACATAGTCCACGACCACACGGGCCGTCACCGCGGTTCCAGGCCCCTCGGTCCGCTCACGCCAGCCATCGGGCAGGCATTCGGGCTCGGCCAGAAACAGCGCCACCAGATCGCGCACCACCCGACGTGCCTTCGACGTCATCCGGTTGACCCGGACATGCCGATAGACCGCGCCGAACAGGTACGACTGGACCGCGCGCCTGTCTTGGTCCATCTGGGCGGAAAACGCAACCATCGGCGCGCCGGCATGGCGTGCATCATCGGCATGGCCGATCTTCGCGGCAGCGATCCGACCACGGGTTTCCTCAATCAGATCAGTCACCAGACGGTCGATCAGCCGGCGCAGAAGCTCGCCGATCAGCCGGCGCTGCTCCAGTCCCGGATATTCGGTGATCAGCCCCGCCAGCAGCGGCCCCACCAGCGGCAGCGCCGCCACCTGGTCGATCGACAGCAGCCCGGCACGCAGGCCATCGTCGATATCATGGGCGATATAGGCGATGTCGTCGGCCAGAGACGCGACCTGCGCCTCGATCGACGGCCAGCCGTCGAGGTCGAGCGGCTTCACCGCCGCGATCGCCGCCAGCGTTTCCGACACCACCGGCGGACGCTGTCTGGGTGCGGCATGGGGGCCGGTCAGCGGGCCGTTATGCTTGGCCAGACCCTCGATCGTCTCCCAGGTGAGGTTCAGGCCGTCGAAGGCGGCATAGCGGCGTTCGAACATCGTGACGACGCGCAGCGCCTGAACATTATGGTCGAAGCCACCGAACGCCGCCGCGGCGAGCGCCAGCGCATCCTCGCCCGCATGACCAAAGGGCGGATGGCCCAGATCATGGGCCAGCGCCACCACCTCCGCCAGATCCTCGTCCAGCCGCAGCACCCGCGCGATGGTGCGGCTGATCTGGGCAACCTCCAGGCTGTGGGTCAGGCGGGTGCGGTAGTGGTCGCCCTCATGGCTGACGAAGACCTGGGTCTTGTACATCAGCCGCCGGAACGACCGGGCGTGAACCACACGGTCCCGATCGCGCTGAAACGGCGATCGGATCCGGCTTTCCGGTTCATCGATCAGGCGGCCGCGGGCCGGGCGGCAGGCATAGGGGGCCAGATGGTCGGCGTCGGAGACAGGCAAGGCAGCGACCTTCGGGCAGATGCGGGCAGAGGGCGGGCAGCGGGTGCGCGAGGCCAAGGCTACCCCCAAGACCGGCCTGCTTCAACCACAGCCCCGAATACCGGCGGCCATCGGGCGGCGGCCATCGGGTGCTGGCGGCCATCGGGTGCCGGCGCCCCGGGGCCCGCGCAGAACAGCCCTGCCCCCGATCTGGTTGACCTGCCCCCCCGCCTTGCCTACATGATGGGGCAATGCGGCGACAGTTCCGGCCGCCGGTCCAGATTTTGTCAGGAGGTCATCCATGGCCGCTTCCGACGCCACCGATACCCTGGTCAGCAGCAGCGCGCCCGCGGGTGGTCTGCCGCCATTGACCCTGAGCGAGCGGGCCGCGCGCCATATCCGGCGGATTTCCGACAAGGAAGGCGCGCCGGTGCGGTTGCGCATCGCGGTCTCCGGCGGCGGCTGCTCGGGCTTTCAGTATGAATTCTCGATCGACAAGGGCGCCGTCGGCGCCGATGACGTGATCATCGCCCGTGATGGCGCGGAAGCCCTGATCGACGAGGCCTCGATCCCGTTCGTGCTGGGCGCCGAGCTGGACTTCACCGAGGATCTGACCGGTTCACGCTTCGCGATGACCAATCCCAACGCCACGGCCTCGTGCGGCTGCGGCACCTCGTTCAGTGTGTTCTGAGCGGCGGGCCCCCGGTTGATCATCGCCACCTGGAACGTCAATTCCCTGAAGGCCCGCCTCACCCATGTCCTCGACTGGCTGGGCGAGGCCGAACCCGACATCGTTCTGCTTCAGGAACTGAAGCTCGAAACCGACCGCTTCCCGGCCGCCGAGATCGAGGCGGCCGGCTATCATGCCGTGGCCCATGGCCAGAAGACCTATAATGGTGTCGCCATTCTGGCGCGCGCACCGATCCGCGACGTCACCCGCGGCCTGCCCGGCTTCGACGACGATCAGGCCCGCTGGATCGAGGGCACCGTGGCGCTGGGCGACCGCGATATCCGGGTCGCCAGCCTGTATCTGCCCAACGGCCAGTCGGTGACCTCGGAGAAATTCCCCTACAAGCTCCGTTTTCTGGATGCCTTCGAAGCTCACGCCCGGACGATGCTCGCCGATGCCGCGCGGCCGGCGGTGATCGGTGGCGACTTCAACATCGCACCCGAAGCGGTTGATCTTTATGACCCCAAGGGCTGGGCGGGCGATGTTCTGTTCCATCCTGAGGAACGCCGCCGCTATCGCGCCGTGCTGCATCAGGGCTGGACCGACGCGTTCCGCGCGCTGCATACCGAAGCCGGCCGCTATAGCTGGTGGGATTACCGCGCCGGCATGTGGCAGAAGGATCATGGTCTGCGCATCGACCATCTTCTGCTGTCGCCCGAAGCGGCCGACCGGCTGGAGGCCAGCGATATCGACCGCAGCCCGCGCGGCCGCGAGAAGGCATCGGACCACACGCCGGTCTGGGTGCGGCTCGCCGACAGCATGCCCGCCGGCGCGCCCTATGGCCCGCCGGAGGCGATGACCGAGGCCGTCGCCGTCGGCTGAACCAGCCGCTTTCATTTGACCGCCTGAGTGGCATAATATCACCAACAAATCACCTTTTGATGTTGGAGAGACGATGCCGGGCAGCGATTTCGAAGGCGGCTGCTTCTGCGGCGCGGTTCGCTATGCCGTGCGCGGTCGCCCGTGGTGGGTGGTCAACTGCCATTGCAACAGCTGCCGCCGGTCGACCGGCGCGCCCTTCTCCACCTATGGCTGCTGGCCCGAACGACAGTTCGATCTGCTGGCCGGCCGGCCATGCCGCCATGACGGCGGCAACGGTACGGTGCGCGATTTCTGTGCCGATTGTGGCACCACCCTGGCATTGCGCGGCCGGCGCTGGCCGGGCGAGGTTCACATCCTGACCGCCAGCCTGGATGATGCCGCAGATTTCGCGCCCAGCATGCATGTCTGGACGGAAGATGCCTTGCCCTGGGTGGCGCTGGGTGGATTGCCGTCGTCACCCCGCAGCGGCTGATAGCGCTTGACCGACTTATGCTCATTCTGACTATATAAGCGGGACACCGGCTTCGGCCGGTTTTTCCAGTCCCTGTAAATGCTCGATTTGAGCATAAACGTCTGCCGTTCCACAGCCGGACGGCGACAGGAGATGCCCGATGGCCAGCCTTCAACCCGCCCGCGCCGCCCGTTCCATCCCGATGCCGCCAATGCTGCGCCATGTGATGCCCGAGATCGAATGGGCGGTTCATGCCGAAGATGTCGCGGCGATCCGGCAGTTGAAGCGGGACCGCGACGCGATCATCCTGGCCCACAACTATCAGACGCCCGAAATCTTCCATGGCGTGGCCGATATCGTCGGCGACAGCCTGGCGCTCGCCCGTGAGGCGGTTACCGCCAAAGCCTCGGTGATCGTTCTGGCCGGCGTGCACTTCATGGCCGAGACCGCGAAGATCCTGAATCCCGGCCGGACGGTGCTGATCCCCGATGCGCGCGCCGGCTGCTCGCTGGCAAGTTCGATCACCGCCGCCGATGTCGCGGATCTGCGGGCGCGCCATCCCGGCGTGCCGGTGATCACCTATGTCAACACCTCGGCCGAGGTGAAGGCCGCATCCGATATCTGCTGCACCTCCGGCAACGCGCTGAAGATCGTGGAAAGCCTGGGCGTGCCGCGGGTGATCATGATCCCCGACGGCTATCTGGCCCGCAATATCGCCGCCCGCACATCGGTCGAGATCATCACCTGGGAGGGGGCCTGCGAGGTTCACGAGCGCTTCACGCCGGCCGACATCGCCGAGATCCGCGCCGGTCATCCCGGTGTCGCCGTGGTTGCCCACCCGGAATGCCCACCCGAGGTGGTGGCGGTGGCCGATTTCGCCGGATCGACCGCCGAGATGATCGATTTCGTCGCCCGCGACCGTCCGAAGCGGGTGGCGCTGATCACCGAATGCTCGATGAGCGACAATGTCGCGGCCGGCTTCCCTGAGATCAGTTTCGTGAAGCCGTGCAATCTGTGCCCGCATATGAAGCGCATCACCCTGCCCGGTATCCGCCATGCGCTGGAGACCCTGACCCATGAAGTGACGGTGCCCGATGCCATCGCCGCCGGCGCCCGGCGGGCGGTGGACCGCATGCTGGCGGTGCGGTGATGACCGCGCCATCCCGTCACGGGTCATCGACGCCACAGGCCGTGGTCGTCGTCGGGGCCGGCGCCGCCGGGCTTGCCACGGCGCTGAAACTGGCGCCGCTGCCGGTTCTGGTGCTGTCGGCGGGCCCGATCCTGGCAGACCGGCCGGGGGCAGGCAGTGCCGCCACCGGCTGGGCACAGGGCGGGATCGCCGCCGCGATCGATGCGGACGACCATCCGGGCCTGCATGCCGCCGATACCATCGCCGCCGGCGCCGGACTGGTCGATCCGGCGATGGCGGCGCGGATCACCGCCGCAGCACCCGCCTGCATCGACTGGCTGATGGCGATCGGCACCCGTTTCGACAGCGATGCATCCGGGCGGCCGACACCGGGCCTGGAGGCTGCCCATAGCCGACCCCGCATCCTGCATGCCGGCGGTGATGCCACCGGCCACGCGATCCTGAGCGCCCTGCTCGCCCGCACCCGCGCGACCCCTTCGATCCAGATCATCGAACACGCCCGGGCCACGGCCCTGTACCGCGATGCCGCGGGCGGCATCGCCGGGCTGGGTGTCATCATCGCCGGCCGTCCGGCCACCATCGCCACGCCAGCCGTGGTGCTCGCAACCGGCGGCATCGGCGGTCTTTATGCCGCAACCACCAACCCGCCCGGGGCCACGGGCAGCGGGCTCGCCCTGGCCGCAGGTCTGGGTGCCCGGCTGCGTGATCTGGAATTCGTGCAGATGCACCCGACCGCGATCGATATCGGCCGCGATCCGATGCCACTGGCCTCGGAAGCCCTGCGCGGGGCCGGCGCGGTGCTGATCGACGACCGGGGCCACCGGCTGATGGCCGGGGTCGATGGCGGCGATCTGGCGCCGCGCGACGTGGTGGCACGTGCGGTTGCCGCCGCGACCGCACGGGGCCGGGGGGTGTTCCTGGACGGCACCGAGGCCATCGGCCGTGATTTCGCCCGCCGCTTCCCCAACGCCCATGCCGCATGCGTGGCCGTGGGGCTGGACCCGGTGCGGCAGCCGATCCCGGTTGCCGCCGCCGCCCATTACCATATGGGCGGCATCGCCGTGGATGATCGCGGCCGGACCTCGATCGATGGGTTGTGGGCGGTGGGTGAAGTGGCGGCCACCGGGCTGCACGGCGCCAATCGCCTGGCGTCGAACTCGCTGCTCGAAGCCCTGGTCTGCGGGGGCTGGGCGGCCGAGGACATTGCTGGGCGGCTGCCCGCACATCAGCCACCCGGCGCCATGGAGGTACCCGCCAGTGCGCCGATAGGCGCCCCGACCTGCCGGAGCCGGATGATCGCCCGAACACTGCGCCGGATGATGACCGCCACCACCGGCGTGATCCGCGACCGCGACGGTCTCGATCGCATGATCGCCCAGGCGGATGCGGTGATCGATGATCCAACCCTGCCCGGCACATTGCGCGACCGGGCGCTGGTCTGCCGGCTGATCGCCGAGGCGGCCCGCGACCGGCCCGCCAGCGTCGGTGCCCATTATCGCCGCGATAGCGGTGCCGACGATGACAGTGTCCCCGATGACAATGCCACCGCATGGCAGCCGCCGCTTGAGCGTTCCGCCATCGTCAGTCAGCCTGCCCATCCATAAGCCGCGGGAAGCGAGCCCCATGAACCAGACCAGCATCGCCACCGAAATCGACCTGCCGCCATTGCCCGACATCCTGACCGAACCGGTGGTGCGGGCGGCGCTGATCGAGGATCTGGGCCGGGCCGGCGACATCACCAGCATGGCGGTGATACCGGCCGATGCCCGCCTGCGCGGTACCATCGCCACCCGCCAGCCGGGCGTGATCGCGGGGGCGGGCATCGCGGCGCTGGCCTTCCGTCTGCTCGATCCGGCAATCCGGGTCGACATCCAACGGCCCGACGGCACACGGGTCACAGCCGGCGATGTCGTGCTGACCATCGACGGCCCCGCCCGGTCGGTGCTGGGGGCGGAACGGGTGGCGCTGAACCTGTCGTCGCGGCTGTCGGGCATCGCCACGGCCACCGCCGGGCTGGTCGATGCCGCACGGCCCCACAAGGCGCGCATCACCTGCACCCGCAAGACCACGCCGGGCCTGCGGGCGCTGGAGAAATATGCCGTGCGGGCGGGTGGCGGCGCCAATCACCGCTTCGGCCTGGATGATGCCGTGCTGATCAAGGACAACCACATCGCGGTCGCCGGCGGTGTGACACAGGCGATCACCCGCGCCCGCCGCAGCATCGGTCATCTGGTGAAGATCGAGGTGGAGGTGGACCAGCTGGACCAGCTGGTGCTGGCGCTGGAGGCCGGCGTGGACGCCGTGCTGCTCGACAACATGACGCCCTCCATGCTGGCGGACGCCGTGGCGATCACCGCCGGCCGGGCGATCACCGAGGCGTCGGGCCGGATCAGCCGCGACACCGTCGCCGCTGTCGCCGCAAGCGGGGTCGACCTGATCTCGGCGGGCTGGCTGACCCACAGCGCGCCGATCCTCGACCTTGGTCTCGATGTCGGCTGATCAACCGCTGATGCCCGCCCTGTAAACGATTTCTCAATGATGTTCCGCTATGCATGACACAGTGAGTGTCATAGCGGCGGATACAACCCATCGTGGCAGGCCAGGGCGGTATTGACGAGGAAAGGCGGCCCAGCACGGTCGCAAGACTGCTGCTCGACGCGTCGGATCAGGATCTGGTCGATTTCGTTGAACTGGTGGCGACACCGGCTTTCGTGATCGATGCCGTGGAGGATGGCTTCGTGTTCCGGGCCAGCAACAGCCTGCACGAACAGGCGACCGGCATGGACCGCGCGACGATGATGGGCCGGCGTATGGACATGCCGCTGATGGCCGATATCTCGGCACAGGTCGCGCCCAACTACCGGACCTGCATCACCTCCCGGCAGATCCAGACCTATGACGAGTGCCTGACGATGCCGAACGGCGTGCGCTGGTGGCGCACCACCCTGATTCCGGTGCCATCACCCGACGGTTCGATCGGGCGCATTTTCGGCTCGGCGCTGGACATCACGCCCCTGCACGACCTGGAAGAGCGGGCGCGCCGGCTCTCGGCCGATCAGGATGCCCTTCAGGCGCGCCTGACCCGAACCCTGCGCACCGCCGTCGATGCCCTGGCAACCGCCGTGGAGACCCGCGACCCCTATACCGCCGGCCATCAGCATCAGGTATCGGAACTGTCGGTCGCCATTGCGGCGGCACTGGGGATCGACCAGGAAACCCGCGAAATGATCAGGCTGGGCGCGCTGCTGCACGATGTCGGCAAGCTGGGCGTGCCCACCAGCCTGCTGGTGAAGCCCGGCCGGCTGATCGACGAGGAACTCGCCCTGATCCGCGCCCATGCCCGTATCGGTGCCGACATGACCGGCAATCTGGACCTGCCGCAGACGGTCCGTCTGATCATCTCAAGCCATCACGAACGGCTGGACGGCAGTGGCTATCCGTGCGGCCTTGCTGGCGATGACATCCCGCTGCCGGTCAGGATCGTGATGGTCGCCGATGTCATCGACGCCATGCTCACCGACCGGCCCTATCGCCGGCATCTGTCCTTGTCGGCGGTGGACGCTGAACTGGCGCGCAATGACGGGCGCTGCTATGACCAGGACATCGCGGCCGTGGCACTGGCGGTCGTGCGTGGCGACATGCCGGGTTTCGCCCTGCCCGACAGTTGGATGTTGCAGCGCATCCCCCGCGCAATGGCATGATGGTCGTCCACCAGAAAAGCGCATCGGCGGGGGCCCTGGCTCCAGCCGCCGATGCACCACGACCGGGAGGACGACCCGATGCCCCGCAATCCCCTCGACGACTTCACGGTCGATCGTGCCCTGATCGGCACGATCGGCCACGATCTGCAACGCCCTGAATGCATTCTGGCCGAACCCGACGGCACACTGTGGGCGGCGGATGCCCGCGGTGGTGTCACGCGCATCGCCGCCGATGGCAGCCAGCGCTTTATCAGCCAGCGGGCCGATTCACGCTTCGCCGCCGCCGAGCAGGCATCCACAGCGGCGCTGGAAGCCAAGTTCACCCAGGGCACCCTGCCCAACGGCCTGGCCTTCGCGCGCAATGGCGACATCCTGATCGCCAATTTCGGCACCGATCTGCTGGAGGTCATGTCGCGCGACGGCGTGGTGCGCACGCTCTATGACCAGATCGACGGCCAGCCGATCGGCAAGGTGAACTTCGTTCTGCGCGACACCAGGGACCGCGTCTGGCTGACGGTCTCGACCCGGGTCAATCCATGGACCACGGCGGCATTGAGCCGTGTCAGCGACGGCTATATCGCAGTGATGGACGAACACGGTCTGCGGGTCGTGGCCGACGGCTTCGCCTTCACCAACGAGATCCGGTTCGATGCGGCGGAGGACTGGCTCTATATCGTCGAGACGACCGGCCCGCGCATCAGCCGGATGCGGGTGGTGGAAACCCCGAAGGGGGTCGCACTCACCGACCGCGAGGTCTTCGGCCCCAGCCATCTCGGTGGACCGCCCGACGGTATCGCCTTCGATGCCTATGGCAATCTGTGGTGTACATTGATCATGGTCGACCGTCTGGTCGCCATCACGCCCGAGGGCGATCTGCGCATCCTGCTGGATGATGGCGATCCCGAGATATCGCGCGACTATATGGCGAAGATCGACCAGGGGACCGCCACGGTCGACGACATGATGATGGCGCAGGGCACCTTGGCGCCATGGATGGCCAGCGTCACCTTCGGCGGCCCGGATCTGCGGACGGTGTATCTGGGCAGCCTGAGAGGCACCACGATCCCGTTCTTCCGCGCGCCTGTGGCGGGTCTGCCCATGGTCCATTGGCACGACGCGCGCTGAGACAGACGAACGGCCGCCACCCTTATGGGCGGCGGCCGTTCGCGGTCTCGGGTCAGATCTGCCGGACGATCACGCCTGACGCATGGCCTGAACCCGTGCCAGCGCCGCAACCAGGGCCGCACGATCGGCCACCGCCTGCTCCCGGCGCTCGCGATTCTCCTCCACCACCTCGGCCGGCGCCTTGGCGACGAAGGCCGGATTGTCCAGCCGCTTGTCGATGCCGGTGATATCGCGATCCAGCTTGGCGATTTCGCCATCCAGCCGTTTGGCCTCGACCGCGACGTCGATCACCGATGCGATCGGCAGCAGCACGACCTCGCCGCCGACCAGCGTCTCGACGGTGCCGGCGACCTCGCCTTCGACGAAATCGATCGCCTCGGCGCGGGCCAGCCGGCCGATGGCGTCGCCATGGGTGGCGGCACGGGCACGGGTGACATCCGATGCGGCCCGGAACAGCACCGGCACGCGGGCGGCGGGCGGCACGTTCAGTTCCGAGCGCACGCTGCGGACGGCCGACACCACCTCGATCAACCAGCCGATGTCAGCATCGGCGGCCGGATCGGACAGCGTCTTCGGGTCGAGCGCCGGCCACTGGCCGTTGATCGCGGTGCCGGCGCGGCTGCCGGGCCGCGTCGCCCACAGCTGTTCCGTCACGAACGGCATCATCGGGTGCAGCAGCAACAGGATCTGGTCCAGCACCCAGGCCAGCGTCGCGCGGGTTTCGGCCTGCACGGCACCACTGTCGCCGCCCTGCAGAACCGGCTTCGCCAGTTCCACATACCAGTCGCAGACGATGTCCCAGGTGAAGCGATAGGCGGCCTGTGCCGCCTCGTTGAAGCGGAACGCCTCCAACCCCTCGGTGACCGCGGCCACCGCGCGCGCGGTCTCGCCCACGATCCAACGGTTCAGCACATGGGTCACCGCCGCCGGATCGAACCCGGCGATGCTCTCGGCGCCGTTCATCTCGGCGAAACGGGCGGCATTCCACAGCTTGGTCGAGAAATTGCGATAGCCGGCGACCCGGGCCTCGGCCAGCTTGACGTCACGACCCTGAGCCGCCAGGGCCAACAGGGTGAAACGCACCGCATCGGCGCCGTATTTGTCGATCAGGTCGATGGGGTCGATGACGTTCCCCTTCGACTTCGACATCTTCTGGCCCTTCTCGTCACGGACCAGGGCGTGGATATAGACGGTGCGGAACGGCACATCGCCCATGAAGTGCAGGCCCATCATCATCATCCGGGCGACCCAGAAGAAGATGATGTCAAAGCCGGTGACCAGCACATCGCCGGGATAATAACGGGCAAGCTCCGGCGTCTGTTCGGGCCAGCCCAGCGTGCCGAACGGCCAGAGCGCCGAGCTGAACCAGGTATCGAGCACGTCGGTATCCTGGCTGAGCGTCACCGCCTCGCCATAATGGGCCAGCGCCGCTGCACGGGCTTCGGCCTCGGTTTCCTCGACGAACACCGCACCATCCGGGCCGTACCAGGCCGGCACCCGATGTCCCCACCAGATCTGGCGCGACACGCACCACGGCTGGATATTGCGCATCCAGTCGTAATAGGTGTTCTCCCACTGCCGGGGCACGAAGACGGTTTTGCCGCTTTCGACCGCCTCGATCGCCGGCCCCGCCAGCTTCGGCGCATCGACATACCACTGATCGGTCAGCCAGGGCTCGATCACCACGCCCGACCGGTCGCCGTAAGGCACCGTGTGGGTCACCGGCTCGATCGCCTCAAGCAGGCCGGCGGCCTCCATATCGGCAACGATCCGCTCGCGCGCCTGGAAGCGGTCGAGCCCGCGATAGGCGGCGGGGATCACCGCATCGGTCACGATCCGGCCATCGGCGTCGAGCACGTTGATCATCGCCAGATCATGGCGCCTGCCGACCTCGAAGTCGTTGAAATCATGGGCAGGCGTGATCTTGACCGCGCCCGATCCCTTCTCGGGGTCGGAATAGTCGTCGGCGACGATCGGAATCCGCCGGCCGGTCAGCGGCAGCAGCACCTCGCAGCCGATCAGGTCGGTATAGCGCTCGTCGGTGGGGTGCACCGCAACCGCCGTGTCGCCCAGCATGGTTTCGGGCCGGGTGGTCGCGACCACGATATGACGGCCGGACCCGTCGGCCAGCGGATAGCGCAGGTGCCAGTAATGGCCCTTCACCTCACGCGGCTCGACCTCCAGGTCGGAAATCGCGGTCTTGAGCTTGGGATCCCAGTTGACCAGCCGCTTGTCGCGATAGATCAGCCCCTGCTTGTGCAGAGTGACGAACACCTTGCGCACCGCATCCGAAAAGGCCGGGTCCATGGTGAAGCGCTCGCGCGGCCAGTCGGCCGAGGCCCCGAGCCGGGTCAACTGATCCAGGATGCGACCGCCGGACTGTTCCTTCCAGGCCCAGATCCGCTCGATCAGCCCGTCGCGGCCGACATCGTTGCGGGTGATCCCCCGCTCGGCCAACTGGCGTTCCACCACCATCTGGGTGGCGATGCCGGCATGGTCGGTGCCCGGCTGCCACAGCGCATCACGGCCGGTCATCCGCCGATACCGGGTCAGCGCATCCTGAATGGTCATGGTCAGCGCGTGGCCGATATGAAGGCTGCCGGTCACGTTCGGCGGCGGCATCATGATCGTATAGGGGGCGCCGCCGGCCTGCGTATCCGCCTGGAAGGCGCCGCTCCGGCGCCAGCCCTCATAGATCTCGGCCTCGGTGTCCTGAGGCCGGAAGGTCTTGTCCAGCATACCGTTCCGTTCCGCTGTCTTCTGGGGCGGCAGGCCAGAGCGATGACGCGGCCTATCCGCCGATCGATGCATCCGCAGTCGATGCGGGGCCGGACCCGGCCTGCCACAGGCCACGATCCGGGCCGGTGGCAGGCCATCAGGCCCGGCGGAATATCAGAGAGGTGGCGGCGGAACCGCGCCCGCCAGACACCGGTGCCGCGCTCACGGGCGCAGCGAGCGTTCTACCAGCCGCTGGATTTCCTCACGGACAAGCTGTTCCACCATCGGCGGCAGGTTGTGGTCCAGCCAATCCTTCAGCAGCGGCCGCAGGATATCGGCCACCAGATCCTCAAGCGTGCGGCCGCCGAAGGCCGCTTCGGGCCGGCGCTGATCGCCGCCGCCGCCCACCAGAGCCTGCCCCAGGCTGGCGAAGGCCGCGACCGTCGCGGCGCTTGCCGCCTGCGACATCAGGCCCTCGCCCGACGGAGCCGCAGCCGGCTGCGGCCGGGGTGCGGGCCGGGGTTCAGGGGCCGGCTGGGGTTCGGGCTCCGGATCGTCGAATGCCGCCTCGTCATCGGCGTCATTCAGCATATCCCATGGATCCTCGGCCGCAGGTGCCGCCGCCGGCTTGGCGGGCGCAGGCTTGGGCTCGTCATCGAACATGTCGTCATCCGCACTGGCAGCAAAGCTGGGACCGCGCGCGAAGTCGTCGTCGAAGTCGTCATCCGCGGCCATGTCGTCGCCCGGATCCGGTTCCGGCTCAGGCGCCGGATCATCGAAGGGATCGGGCTCGACCACATCGATCAGGTCGAGCACATCCTCGCGGTCATCCCGGCGTGCGGGTGCGGCCGCCGGTGCGGCTTGTGCCGCCGCGCCACCCTCCTCACCGTCTTCTTCGGCGATGATACGCCGGATGGAGGCGAGAATTTCCTCCATCGACGGTTCCTGGTTCTGAGTCCTGTCGGTCATCGGCCCCTTGGGGCTCCTCACGCGTGTCCGGTTGCCGCCACTCTAAGGCAGTCGGCGGATGAATGCCAGCGACGACGAGCCGGCCCCGCCTGTGACGGGGCCGGCTCGCTGGCTGGATCCGGTGTGGTTGCCGCCGCTCAGTCGCCGGTGCCCCACCAGGCGTCGCGAACTTTGCGGTAGTTGTCCTGCGGGTCGTAGACCGGCGTGGTCGCCGACACCGCGGCGATGTCGAGGGCGCCGATCGCCGCCGCCAGCTGGAAGCCGGCAACGATCACGTCGCGCTGAGCACCGACCAGGTTGACCCGGGCCTGAAACAGCTCCTGTTCGGCATCGAGCACATCCAGCGTGGTGCGGGCACCGACGGCTGCCTCTTCACGCACACCTTCCAGGGCGATGTCGGCCGCGCGCACGGCGGCGTCGATCGACACGATCGATGCCCGCGCCGATTGCAGCGTCTCCCAGGCGGCGGTGGCGCCCTCGACGGCCTGGCGCTCGGCGGTCATCAGCTCGCCGCGCCGCTGGGCGCGGGTCTCCTTAGCCTGACGGATGCCGGAAAACTCGCTGCCGCCCTGATAGAGCGGGACGGTCAACTGGGCCACGACCCGGCTGTCCTCAGTGCGGTCCAGCGCATAGGAACTGTCGCGCTCGCGCTGATGGCTGCCGACCAGAGAGACCTGCGGCATGCGGGTCGCCTGGGCCGACTGCACCTGCTGCTCGGCCACCTCGACCGTGAAGCGGGCCGAGCGCACCGATGGATTGTCATCGCGCGCCCGCGCAATGGCATCGGGACGCGACATCGGCAGGTCGGGAAAGGCGCGCGGGACTTCGAGCGCCTCGGGCGCCTGACCGACCACCCGCATATAGGTCGCCTCGGAACTGGCCAATGCACCGCGCGCGCGGGTCAGATCGGCCTGGGCCAGCGCCAGTCGGGCCTCGGCCTGCGCCACGTCGGTGCGGGTCACCTCGCCCACCTCGAAACGATCGCGCGTCGCCTGAAGCTGCCGCTCCAGAACCTTGATGTTATTGACGTTCAGCTCGACCACAGACCGGTCGCGATAGACGTCGCCATAGGCGGTCGCCGCCTCGCGCAGCACGTCCTGCTCAATGCTGCGGACCTGCTCCCGCGTTGCCATCACCTGCGCCTCGGCCTGACCGAGCTGAGCGTCGACCCGCCCCCCGGTCCAGACCGGCTGCGTGACCTGAAGGGTGACGGATCGGGGGTCGGTTCCATAGTCCTTGCTGTTCTCGACCGATGTCCAGGCACGGCCGGTGCTGCCCTGCACCTGTGCCTGTGGCCGGCGGCCGGCCAGGGCGGTGGGCACGTTCTCGTCAACCGCCCGCAACTGGGCGCGCGCCGCATCGATCCGGGGATTGGTGACATAGGACGCGACCAGCGCATCCTGAAGCGTTTCCGCCATGGCAGCCAACGGCGTGGCCAGCATCGTGCCGGCAGCGAGCACCGCTGCAAGTATCGATCGTCTCACCGTCCCATCCCTCGCTTGCGCAGATGGCGCACCATGATCGGGACCGCCGGCCTCCGGACACACCCGAAGGCGCGCTCTCCCACGGCGTACGGCGGCCAGTGGCCTAGAAAACGAAGCCGACCGTCTTGCGGAAGGCCGACAGCACCGGCGTCGCCGCGTCGAACAATGTCCGCCGCGCGACCGCCCCCGCATAATTGGTGAACAGGGTCGCATGGCCGACGCGGCCCTTGTCGTTCATGACCGCGACCAGACGGCCGCCATCGGCCAGTTGGTCGAGCAGCGCCTTGGGTTCCACCTCAAGCGCACCCTCGACGACGATCACGTCATAGGGTGCCTGGGCGGCATAACCCTCGGTCAGCGGGCCGGTGATCACGGCGGCGTTCTGAACGCCCAGTTGCTCGATCAACTCGCCTGCCTGTTCGGCCAGGTCGGTCTGTTCCTCGACCGCGACCACGGCCGACGCCAGTCGCGCCAGAACCGCCGCCGAATAGCCGGCACCGCAGCCGATATCGAGCACGGCTTCATGGGACCGGATATCGGCCGCCTGAAGCAGACGCGCGAACAGCATCGGCTCCATCAGGAACCGGCCATAGCCAATGGCCACATCCTCGTCGACATAGGCGACGGCGCGGTGGCTGACAGGCACGAACCGCTCCCGCGGCACGGTGCCCATGGCATCGAGCACACGGTCATCGGTGACCCTGTTCGGGAGGAGCTGGGTCAGCACCATGTTACGGCGGGCATCGCTATAGTCGTGCATGCTTCGGCTCTCGGCTGCTTCCGGTCGGTCCGGCGGCGCTGCGCGAACGGTGGCGCATCGCCCGCAACTTATACCGGGGGCGCGGGGGGATGACAATGACGGGGACACAAGCTTGTCACCGGACGCCCCGGCGAAAGCGCATCGTCGAGCGTCAGCGAGCCCGCGACGCTGCCGGCGTTCACGATACGTGCACCCGACGAGCCTGAGAAGCGGGAGCACCGCCTGATAGGCGGCAAACTGGCCGAGCATGCCCTATGTCGCGATCCAGTCGATGACACGTCCGAGGAAACCCACGCGTCAGACCTGGCGATCGGTGTCCGGCGCGTCCGGGGCGATGGTGGCTGGTAAAGTTTTGATGTCCGCGAACCGGATGTCTGTCATCTTTTCGGAGACATCCCAAAGCCGCTTGGCGACATGGGTGTCCAACGCTTGATGAGGAATTCCTGCTTCGGTCGGATAGCCCCGCGTTTCGCCGAGTCTGTTCGGACCATAGTACCCGCCTTTGCGGGCGTCAGGAGACGTTGCGGCGAACAATGTCGGCAGGGCACCTTGCGCCGCCGGCTGAAACAGGAACCACAGCCAGGAGCGAAGAAGACCCTGGGCACTGCGCCGGCCCGGCGCATTGTGCAGCAGATCCGTCCGCGCGACACCGGGATGAGCGGCGATACTCGTGATGCCCCATCCGGCGGCATCGCTCCGACGCTGCAGTTCGAACGCGAACATCAGGCAGGCCAGCTTGGACTGGCCGTAAGCCGGCATCGGCTTGTAGTCCTGCTTGGCCTGCAGGTCATCGAAGTTGATCGCGGTGCCGCGGCTGCGGACGGCGATGCTTGAAAGGGTCACGACGCGGGGGCTTTTTCCGAGACGGAGGAGCGGCAGAAGATGCGCCGTCAGGGCGAAATGCCCGAGATAGTTGGTGGCGAACTGCAGTTCGAATCCGTCAGCCGTGGTCTTCCGTGTTGGCGGCGTCATGACGCCCGCATTGTTGATCAGGACATCGACCTTGTCGCGGACAGCGGCGAGCCGCCGCCCGAACGCCGCGATCGAGGCCAGGTTTCCAAGGTCTGCCACTTCGAAGGTCACGGCGGCATCGGGTGCTGCCTGTTTGATCCGCGCGACCGCCTCGGCTCCCTTTGCGGCGTTTCGACCGGCGATGATCACATCGCCGCCGGCCCTGGCGAGCGCGCGGGCATCTTCGAAACCGAGCCCGCCTGTACCGGTCACGACGATGGTACGGCCGTGCTGGGACGGAATATTGTGGGTGGTCCAGTTCTCAGGCATTCGCGTTCCTTGATCGGTCAGATGAGGCATCGGCCCGGCTGTGGCCCTGCCGAGGATGCCTCCGGGGGCAGGCGGCGTTCTCCACGCCTCGCTTGGCTCGCATCTTGAAGCTAGACAGACTGTCCGATGATCAAAATGCCCGAACCCTCAATAAATTTGCCTATTCCTACAGATGTCGATAAATTACCGGCTGAGGGGCGTGTGTTGCGCTGGCCTGGTACTCGATAGGAGGCTCGCATGTCGTCGTCATTACTTGCTGCGGTCACCGCCTACATCGAGAAACAGGGTGGCGGTCAGGGCCTCTTTCCCACGCCGATCGAAAGCTTCAACATCGTTCGCTCCTTCCAGACGATGATGCCGATGCGCGCGCTGTACCGGCCGTCACTGTGCGTGGTGATCCAGGGCGCCAAGGAGATCGACTTCGGCCAGGAGCGGCTCGATTACGGCACTATGGAGTGCCTGGTCGTCAGCGTCGAACTTCCGGCCACCGGGCGGATCGTCGAGGCAAGCCCGGCCGCGCCCTATATCGGCGTCACATTGGACTTCGACGTGGCGACAGTCCGCGATGTGCTCGAACACTTGGACGAGCCGCCAACCCCGACTGCTCGTTCCGGCCCGTGCGTGTTCGTCGGCAAAGCCGATGACGCTCTGGCGGATTGCATTCTGCGCCTGATGCGGATGTTGGCGACGCCGAAGGCGATCCCGATCCTCTATCCCTCGGTGCTGCGCGAGGTCTGCTACTGGCTGCTGAGCGGACCTCACGGAGGAGAGATCTGCAAGCTGGCGCTACCGGAATCAAACGTCGAACGGGTGGTGAATGCCGTCTCGATGCTGCGCGTCAACTTCGCTCAGACATTGCGCATAGAACAACTGGCCGACGTGGCGCGCATGAGCCCGTCCTCGTTCCATCAGCACTTCAAGGCCCTGACGTCCATGACGCCGCTTCAGTTTCAGAAACAATTGCGGCTTCTGGAGGCAAGACGCCTGATGGTATCAGAGGCGATCAGCGTGGCGGAGGCTGCCTACAAGGTCGGTTACGAGAGCGCTTCGCAGTTCAGTCGGGAATATTCACGGATGTTTGGCGTCGCGCCGAAGCAGGACGTCCTGAACCAGCAGCGCCTATATGGCGAGTACGCCAGTCGAAAAGTGCAGACTGCGTAAGTCTGTACGCCTGGTACTTTGAATACTGCTCTTTGCAGCTTCTGATCATGCCCCGAGGCGCCGCGTAGCAGGCGCCCGCTCATTCGGACCTCCGGCGTGTGTGGCCGGATGGGTCATGCGTCAGCAGCGGGCACCGTCCCGGTGAGTGTGCTCTGCACCACATTGCCGATTAGAGAACGGCCTGGGACATGATCCGTGACGGTGACGCCGCGCACGGCTACACTGTTTTCGCGGATCGTGATGATCCGATGACGAAGCAGGGGTTGACCACACCCTGAGACGCCTCTATAAACCCGATCCGTCGAGGGGTGCTGCAGACTGCGGAAACGCAGGCGGCAGAGCCTGGAACATCAGCACGGTCTGCCTGTTCGGTACCAGAGATGGCGTCATGCCGGAGATGGTACGGCGCCAGAGATCATGTTGGACGACAAGCCCGGTGGCCGGGTAGCAAAGTGGTAATGCAGGGGACTGCAAATCCCCGATCGGCGGTTCGACTCCGCCCCCGGCCTCCATCTTCTCGTCAGACATTGATTGAGGACGATCGATAAAAATCGATCTGGACATGCCGGTCAGATGGTGATAAAAGCACGCCCCACAGACGAAGGCTATCACTGATCCCCGATAGCTCAGTAGGTAGAGCAGGTGGCTGTTAACCACCTTGTCGCTGGTTCGAGTCCGGCTCGGGGAGCCACTTCAAAAAAAGACCTTCGCCGTTATGCGGCGAAGGTCTTTTTTTGTGCATCAATCCGCTGCGCACCCCGGAAGGCACGGCCATGGCGATCGCCTTCAGGATGTGGATCAGGGAATGAATACCCCGAATACGCGAAGAACCTCAACGCCATAAAGCCTGTGCGATATATCCCGAAATCGCGGTTTTCTGCGGGCTTCACGGCTGCGTATGCCGGTTCACAAAGCCCGGTCGACACGCTAGGCTGGCCGCGCCGGCGCTCGTGACCGGCGGGTCGCTTCGGGGGGAGCGGCACCCGACGAAATGTCTTCATCCGCTTTCCGGTGGCGCGACGGGCGCCATCGCCGCGGTGCCCTGAACGGGGCCGCGTTCCTATGCAGAGACCAAGGGAGGATTCATGCGCGGCCAGATGATGGACACGCCGCTTCTGATCGCACCGCTGATCGAAACGGCCGCCAAGTTTCACGGCGATGTCGAAATCGTGTCGCGGACCTGCGAGGGGCCGATCCACCGCTATACCTATGCGGACGCATACAGCCGCGTTCAGCAGCTCGCCAACGCCCTCGCCTCGCGCTTCGGCATCGGCATGGGCGACCGGGTCGGCACGCTCGCCTGGAACGGCTATCGGCATTTCGAGGCCTATTTCGCGGTGTCGGGCTCGGGCGCCGTTCTGCACACGATCAATCCACGCCTGTTCCTTGAACAGATCGAGTATATCATCAATCACGCCGAAGACCGCGTGATCCTGGTGGACCTGACTTTCGTTCCGATTCTGGAAAAGCTGGCCGGCAAGATGCCGACCGTGGAAGCCGTGGTCATCCTGACCGACCGGGCGAACATGCCCGAGACGACGCTGGTCAACGCGATCTGCTATGAAGAGCTGATCGCCGATCAGCCCGCCAGCTTCGACTTCCCCCGGTTCGACGAGAACACCGCCTCGTCGCTGTGCTATACCTCGGGCACCACGGGTAACCCCAAGGGCGTGCTGTATTCGCACCGTTCCAACGTGCTGCATTCCTATGGCATCTGCATGGCCGACAGCCTGGCCGTGTCGGCCACCGACGCCGTGCTGCCGGTGGTGCCGATGTTCCATGTGAACGCCTGGGGCCTGCCTTATGCCTGCCCGATGGTCGGCGCCAAGCTGGTGTTCCCCGGCCCGCGCCTGGATGGTCCCGGGCTGGCCGAGCTGATCGAGATGGAACGCCCGACAATTCTGGCCGGCGTGCCCACGGTGTGGCTGGCGCTGCTGAACCATCTGGACGAGATCGGCCGCAAGATGGAAGGCGTGCGCATCGCCGTGGTCGGCGGCTCCGCCGCGCCCGAGGCGATGATCCGCAAGTTCCAGGAGAAGCACGGCACCTTCCTGCTGCATGCCTGGGGCATGACCGAGATGAGCCCGGTCGGCACCACCTGCACCTTCAAGGCCAAGCATCTGGGCTTGAGCCAGGAGGCGAAGTACAAGCTCCAGACCAAGATCGGCAAGGCGGTCTATGGCGTCGACATGCGGATCACCGACAGCGACGGCAACAATCTGCCGCATGACGGCGTGGCATTCGGTCATCTGAAGGTGCGCGGCCCCTGGGTGCTGAAGACCTATTACCGCCGCGAGGACGAAACCCTTCTGGACGATGATGGCTGGTTCGATACCGGCGACATCGCCACCATCGATGCCGACGGCTATGCCCAGATCGTCGACCGCTCGAAGGATGTGATCAAGTCGGGCGGCGAGTGGATCAGCTCGATCGACCTTGAAAACGCCGCCGTCGGCCATCCCGACGTCAAGGAAGCCGCGGTCATCGGTGTTGCCCATGACAAATGGCAGGAACGCCCGCTGCTGCTGGTGATCCCGCGCGAGGGCGCCACGCTCGACAAGCAGGGCATGCTCGACTATCTGGAAACCCAGGTGGTGAAATGGTGGCTGCCCGATGACGTGATCTTCGTCGACGAGCTGCCGCACACAGCAACCGGCAAGCTGCTGAAGATGAAGCTGCGCGAAGCCTATGGCGACTGGCTGACCAAGAAGGCCGGTTGATCAGACCAAAGACAGACGACAAAGGGCGGCTTCCGCAGGGAAGCCGCCCTTTGTCGTCAATTCTGATGGACATGGGGCCCGATGGACATGGGGCCCAGTGGACATGGGGCCCAGTGGACATGGGGGATGCAGCCTGTCAGGGCCACATCCCCCGTCGACTTCCGGGGGGAACCGGCAGCCATCCGTGAAGGATGACACGCCCGGACGGAAGCATCGTTGGCGACACGGTCCCGCCCAGGGCCCCGCTGCAATCGCGACGGCCGGCGGGCACCATGGCGCGGCATCTCGGTTCAGAGGATCGCCGACAGCTTCATCGCGACCGTCATGTCGCCCTCGACCTTGATCTTGCCGGTCATGAAGGCCATGGTCGCGGACAGGTCGCCGGTCATCAGACGGTCCAGGGTTTCGGCGGAACACCGGATGGTGCAGTCGGCATCGCGGTCGGCATCCGACACCTCGGCCGGGCTCGACCGGCCATCGACGAAGATCACCCCGTCCTCCAGCACGAATTTGACCGTGGCGCCAAGGTCACCGCCCTTGGTTGCCTTGTCCTGCATCCGGCGCACCAGATCATCGGTCGACATATCGTTCCTCCCGCGTTTGTTGACGTTAACGTAAACGTAAGACCATGTGCCGTCAAGATGGGCCGGACCGCTCTTCAACCACTGGATGGGATAGCGGTTCCAGATGGGCGGGCCATCCGGCGCCCTGCGTCGCCAATACGTCGATCACCGCCGGCGCGACCCCGACCGCGACCAGATCGGCCGCCGCACGGCGCATGGCTGCCGCCACCACGCCGGCCGCGCGATCATCATCCCCGTCCGCCGCCCGGTCCGCCAGCCCTTCCAGCGCGTCGGGAACCAGCGGCCAGCCGAAGCCTGCCCGCGCCAACGCGCGGTGAAGACGGTCCGGCGGCCATCCATCCGCGATCAACGCCGCAAGCCCGGCCTGCCCGGCACCGGCAAGCCGGCGGATCACCGATCCTGCCGCCGCCGGCACGGCGGCCACGCCGAAGCCGGACGTGCGCAGCCGGTCCATGGCGGCGGTCATCGCCCCTGGCGTGGCATCCGCCGGTATCAGCAACTCGGCGATCCGCCGCCGCCCCGGCGCCAGACCGGCCGGGACTTCTACGGTGAGGCCTTCTGCGCCCGGGCCATGCACCACCACCCCCATGCACCCATCGGGGCACGCTGCCGGCACCACCGGGCCAGAAACCGGGCCAGAAGACGTCAGCACCACGAGCGTCACATCGCCGTCCATGGCAGGCGCCGCGCCGCCATCGCCGGCGATCCCCACCGCCGCACAGCCATCACCGGCACGAACGCGCGGCGCCGCCGGTGCCAGCACCGGCAGCGCTGGCCGCCCGATCCCCCGCGCCAGGGCCCGCCCCGCCAGAAATCCGCCCGCCACCAGCCGATGCGGCTCAGGCTGTGCCATCAGCGCGGCGAAGCGCCCGGCTTCAAGGGCCAGCGCCGCATCGAGATCGAGGGACTGGCCATCAAGCACGGCGGTACAGGTGGCAAGAACACCCGGCCGGCGATGGCGCAGCGCGCGTGCCCGGCTCAGGATCCCAGCCTCCTCCGCCGTCGCGCCGGCGGAGGATGACTGTTCGTCGCTCGACGGGCGGCGGAACACCGACGGGTCGCCGGCATGGATCGCCTGGATGATCTGCCATGCCGCCGTCTCGGCTGCGGCGATATCGGCAAAAGGTGGCGCATCGAGGATACCCGTGTCCCAGGCTGCGTCGGGATCGAGCGTGCGGCCGGCGGCCAGCATCGCCAGCGCCGGAAGCCGGCCGATCAGGCGTGGCAGGCGCTGCGTGCCACCGCCGCCGGGCATCGTGCCGATCGCGGCTTCCGGACAGCCGATGGCGAAGCGGCCGGCCACGGCCAGCCGCGCATCGGCCGCCAGCGCCAGTTCGAACCCGCCGCCCATGCAGGCACCCGCGATCAGCGCCACCACCGGCGCATCCAGGCGTTCCAGCCGCCGTGTCGCTGCATGAAATGCGGTCGAGAAGCCGTGGCTGCGCGCGGGATCGCGCAGCGCATCCAGCCGGGTGAGATCGGCACCGGCCAGAAAATCCCGCCCGCCCGATTCCAGGAGCACGCCCGCCAGATCGGACATGGCCTCAAGGGCGTCGATCGCCCGATGCAGATCGTCGATCATCAGGTCGTCGACCAGATTGGCCGGACGATCCCGGCGCTGCAGCCACAGCCGGATGATGCCCGGGCGCGGTCCGGCGCGAAGCTGCACGGCGTGCCCCATGACCTGACCGACACCCATGACGGCGTTGCCCGGCGATCCGCTGGAGGGTGCATGTGATGGCCCGCCATCGGTGCTGTGAAGCCGCTCGTTCATACCGCGCGTCCCTCTGTGTCCAGGATCCAGTGGTTCGGTTTCCCGACCTTAAATGTATTTATAGTTGAATTGCATCCAATATTCTTGCAAGTACCGCGGGGCGTGCCGTCACTGTACACTGAGCCTTGAGCGGAGCGGCGGCTATCCGGCGTTCGAACCATGCGCGGAGCTCGTATCTGTCGATGAGCCGTATATGAACGGGAATGACTGGATCTCGATGTTGCTGCCGCTCAGCCAGAACCTCGGCCTTCTGGCTCTGGCGGCGCTTGGCTTCGGCATGGTGAACCGCTGGCAGCACCGGCTTGGCAGTCATGGCCATGGGCTGTGCGTGGGCGTGTTGTTCGGGGTGGTGTCGATCGCCTCGATGCTGCTGCCGATCACGATCGAAGACGGGCTGTTTTTCGATGCGCGGTCGGTGCTGCTGATCCTGTCGGCACCATTTGGCGGCCCGCTTGCCACCGTCATCACCGGCATCATGATCGGCGGCTGGCGGATGCTGTCGGGCGGCGCGGGCGTCGCACCGGCTTTGGCATCGATCGGGGTGATCGGCGTGCTGTCGATCGTCTGGTGGCTCTGGCGGCGATCACCGGGTATCCGGTTCACCGACCTGCCGATCGCGGGCGCGCTGGTCGGGGGCAGTCCTTTCGTCGTGGTTCCGGCCTTCTTCGGGATAGTGGAAGGCGGGAGGATCCTGTCGGTGATCGGCACGCCGATCATGCTGGTGTCGGTTGTCGGCACTATCGTCTTCGGCAGCCTGATGCTGATGGAACGCCAGCGCCGGCGCACCGAAACCGCCCTGCTGTCGGAACGTCAGCGGTTCCGCGCGATGGCCGACAGCGTGCCGGGTGCTTTCCTGCAAT
This sequence comes from Tistrella arctica, assembly GCF_039630945.1. NCBI lineage: Bacteria > Pseudomonadati > Pseudomonadota > Alphaproteobacteria > Geminicoccales > Geminicoccaceae > Tistrella > Tistrella arctica. The sequence goes on along the minus strand of NZ_JBBKTV010000012.1, from coordinate 29,097 downwards.
GCCTGCTGCCGGCCGATGGTCCGCCGGCGATCATCTATGCCGGCAATGGCATCCGCGATATCACCGGCGGCATCGATGCCGCCCGGATCTGTGCCGATCCCGCACAGCTGGATGATCTGGTGGCCGACCATGCGCCGCGCCGGGTGACGGCCGCCATCCGCGATGCCATGCTGGGCATCGGGCCATCCCGTTTCGGGCTGCCGCTGGTGGGCCGCGACGGCATCATCCGCTGGGCGATGCTTCACGTGGCGGCGCCGCAGACCCTGGCGAATGGCGACCGCGTGGCCGATGTGCTGGCGATCGACGTATCCGACCTGCACCGCACCGAAGAGGAACTGCGCGCGGCACAGGTCACGGCCGAACAGGCCAACGCCGCCAAGTCGATGTTCCTGGCGAATATGAGCCACGAACTGCGCACGCCGATGACCGGTGTTCTGGGCATGCTGGATCTGCTGGACGCAAGCCCGCTGAACGACAAGCAGCAGCGCTGGGTCACCGCCATGCGCCGATCCGCCGGCGGCCTGATGACGCTGCTCGACGATATTCTGGATCTGTCGAAGATCGAGGCCGGCCGGCTCAGCCTGTCGGAAGAACCCCTGGTGCTGGACCGGCTTGTGGGCGATGTGCTGGGCCTGTTCGAAGGCCGCGCCTCGCAGAAGGGGCTGGCCCTGACCGTGCGCCGGGGCAGCGGTCTGCCCGATGCGATCCTTGCCGATCCGATGCGGTTGCGTCAGGTGCTGATGAACCTGGTCGGCAATGCGATCAAGTTCACCGACAGCGGCTTCATTGAAATCAGGCTGGATGTACTGGCCGGTCGGCACGGTGGTCCGCATCGCATCGCCATCGCCGTCGCCGATACCGGTGTCGGTATCGCATCGCAGGATCTGGCGCAGATCTTCGATCCGTTCACACAGGCCCGTGGCCCGATGAGTGGCCAGCCCGGCGGCACAGGGCTCGGGCTTGCGATTTCACACCGCCTCACCACCGCCATGGGCGGCGAATTGTCGGTCGACAGCCTGCCCGGCGTCGGATCGGTGTTCACGGTCTATCTGCCCTGTCGGCCGGTCAGCCCGCCCGCCACCGCCGCCGGGCCGGTGATCGGCAATGACGCGACGGCATTGACCGGAGACCGCTTCTCGGGAAGGCGGGTGCTGGTGGCCGAGGACAATCCGGTCAACCGCGAGCTGATGGGCGAAGCGCTGCACCGGATGGGTTTCACGGTCACCGTGGTCGAGGATGGTGCCGCCGCGGTCGACATCTCGGCGCGCCAGCCCTTCGACGTGATCATCATGGACATGCAGATGCCGCGGATGGACGGTGTGGCCGCCACCCGCGCGATCCGCGCGCGTGGCGACACGGTGCCGATCATGGCGCTGTCGGCGGATGCGATGGTTGAAAACCGGCCGCGCTATTTCGACGCCGGCATCGATGCCTTTGTCGCCAAGCCGGTGAACTGGGTCGAATTGCGGACCACCCTGATTACACTGCTCGCCGGTGCGCCGCCATCGCGGCCGGTCGACCACAGTCCGCTGTCACCATCCGCGCCCGCAGACGATCCCTCGGACTCCGGTGTCGATCCCGGGCAAGGTGCCGCCCCCCTGGCGCGGCTGACGGCCATGCCGGTCATCGACGACCACAGGCGGGCCGCGCTCGATATGGCATTGGGTGCCGATCGATCGACCATGCTGTATGCGCTGTTTGCCGAAAGCGCGATCGGCAGCGGCCGGCAGGTGCAGGCCGCAATCGCCGATGGCGACGCCAATGCCTATCACAGCGCCTTGCATGCGCTGAAGGGTCTGGCGGCCAATTACGGCTTCGTGCGGCTGGCCGCCATCTGCGCGTCGCTGGAAGCCATGTCCCTGGCCGAGGCCGAAGTGCTGACCGAGCGGCTGGACGCCGAAATTCATGCCGCCGCCGCACAGAGCTGAGCGTGACCACCCTCGCAAGTCTGTGGCTGTTCTTTTTCTAGACGATCGGTCTATAATGGGCCATGACCATCGCACCCAGTCCGGACATTCAGCGGAAGCGCGGCCGGCCCCGCAAGGCGGCAGCAGCGCATGGTGACACCCGCGACATGCTGTTGCGTGCCGGTGTCGTGGCCCTGACCGAGCGGGGCTTTTCGGCCGTGGGGCTGGACGAGATCCTGCGGGCGGCCCGGGTGCCGAAAGGCTCGTTCTATCACTATTTCGCCAGCAAGGAGGCATTCGGCGCCGCGTTGATCGACGCCTATGCCGCCTATTTCGCCCGCAAACTGGACCGCTGGCTGACCGACGAGACCCGGCCGCCGCTGACGCGCCTGGCGGATTTCATCGCCGATGCCACCACCGGCATGGCACGCCATGGCTATCGTCGCGGCTGTCTGGTCGGCAATCTGGGCCAGGAGATCGGCACCCTGCCCGACCGGTTCCGTGCCCAGTTGCAGCAGGTCTTCGCCGACTGGCAGGCCCGCACCGCCGCCTGTTTGCGCGCGGCCCAGGCCGATGGCGCGATCGCGCGCGATCATGACTGCGACCAGCTTGCGGCACTGTTCTGGATCGGCTGGGAAGGGGCGGTGCTGCGGGCCAAGCTGGAGCGGAGCCCGGCCGCGCTCGACCTGTTTGCCCGGGGATTTTTCAGGGGGCTGGCCGCAGCCGCCACACCGGACCCGCCGACACCTGCCCCCACCACCGACCTGCTGCCTGATATCCAGCGCGCCTGATCCCCCACCCGACACTGCCTTGCGGCCCGTCTCTTCTGGCCGAACTCCGGAGTGCTTCCCCCATGACCACCATGCCGATCAACACCGCCATCAGCCGCTTTTCCGTGCCGGCCCTGGCCGACATGCCCCAGGACATCCGCGACCGCCTGCTGGCGGTTCAGGAAAAATCCGGCTTCATCCCGAACGTGTTTCTGGTGCTGGCGCGCCGCCCGGATGAATTCCGCGCGTTTTTCGCCTATCACGACGCGCTGATGGACAAGCCCGGCAATCTGAGCAAAGCCGAGCGAGAGATGATCGTGGTGGCGACCAGCAATGCCAATGGCTGCCAGTACTGCGTGGTCGCCCACGGCGCCATTCTGCGGATCCGTGCCAAGAATCCGCTGATCGCCGACCAGATCGCGATCAACTATCGCAAGGCCGACATCACCGATCGACAGCGCGCCATGCTCGATTTCGCCATGAAGGTGGCGTTCGAGGCGCAACTCGTGGACGAAGACGACTATGCCGGCCTGGCAGCCCATGGTTTCACGGAAGACGACGCCTGGGACATTGCCGGCATCGCCGCGTTCTTCGGCCTGTCGAACCGGATGGCGAACGTCACCCGGATGCGCCCGAATGATGAGTTCTACAACATGGGTCGTTGAACCACCGACCATCCGGCCATGGTGCAGACACCGGCCTCCGCAACGATCCCGACCGCCGGCAGCATTCCGCTGCCGGCGGTTCTCGTTTGATGAAGCGATGTTCAGCCTGAACCCTGCATCGTTCAGGACGGCGGACAGATGATGCCGTGAACCCCGGTGAAGGCCGGCTGGCCATAAGCCAGAACCCGATCGTCGAACCGGTCGGAACCACCGGCCACGAATGCCGCGATGGCGAAATCGCCGTCGTCATCGGCATTCTCGGCCTCGGCGCCATCGGTCGCACCCGGTGCGCGACCGCCATCGGCCAGCAATGCGCCGCCGCCAGGACCGTGGGCCACCAGCACCACCACCGGATGCGCCGGAGAGCCGCCGGCAAGCGACAGCGCGTCGAAACCATCGGCGCCCGCGCACCAGGCAGCAAGGCTGTCGGTCGCGGTTGCGCGGGCATCGACCGCATAGGTGAAGGGCCGCCGCCAGCCATCGACCACGGCATCGCCCGGCAGGCCCAGACTGGCCGCCGGAACCCGCCCCACGGCAGCATCGCTGCAACCTGCCGCGGCAATGCCACCGCCTGCATCATCCGCCGGTGCCGGGCATGGCAGGTGACCATGTCGTGAAAGTTCAGCCGCAAGAACAGCCATCACCGCATCCAATCTTCTTTCGGTTGCAGTCGCTCGGGCTGCCGCGGCCTGTCCCCGCATCAGCGGCAGCACACTGCCGATCAGCAAGGCGAGCACGAATAACGCAATGGCAATCTCCACCAGAACGAAACCATCCTCAGCCTTTGATCGTCCCACGCGATTCCGACTCGACAAGTGATAACCCCTTCAGTATTTCATTCTAGACGATGGTATCTCGATAACCAGAACACCTTATACGGTCTTATTCCACAGCTTTTGCGTTATTTCTATAGGTAGTGGATTTTCATTATGAATATGATTAACGGTAGCAATTCCACCAGCAGGCCCCGGGATCTGGTTGATGCGCTGGTGGCGCGGGGGCTGATCGCGCCGGATGCGGCCGATCTGGTCCGGCGCGAGGCCGCACGCATTCCCGGCGGCTCATTTGTGCGAGCCGTGGAACATATGGCGCTGGTCGACGAGGCCGATCTGGTGTCGGTGCTGGCGACCGAATCCCGCCTGGGTGTGTGGGCGGGTGTGGATGGCGGGCCGGACCACCCGCCGCTCGATGCGGCGCTGGGCCGGCGGATGACCGCCGAGGCGCTGGTCGCCGCCGGCACGGTCCCGATCGCCGTCACGACCGGACGGCTGGTCCTTGCCATGCTCGATCCGGACGATCTGGCGGCGGCCGAAACCATGCGGCGTCGCCTGGGGCATGGCGGCGGCATCACGGGCGTGGTCATCGGCCGCACGGCCTTTGCCGGCCTGATCGGCCATCTCCATCGCGGTACGGAACTGGTGGATGCCATGATCCGCGCCGCCACCGATCGCGGCCATGGCGACGGCCTGACGATGGCGGCGGAGGCCGCCGCATCCGACGATCCGTTCCGCGATGCCCATGCGCCCGCCGCGGAAGAGAGCAGCATCACCCGGCTGGCAGACGGGCTGATCACCAGCGCGGTGCGCGCCGGGGCATCGGATATTCATCTGGATCCCGCCGCCGGCCATATGCAGTTGCGGCTGCGGATCGACGGGGTGCTGAACGCCTATCGGGTGCTGGATGCCAGCCTGGCGCTGGGCCTGATCACCCGGCTGAAGGTGCTGGCGGGACTGGATGCCGTGGTCACGCTGCAACCGCAGGATGGCCGCTTCACCACCAGCGCCGACGGCCTGCCGGTGGATATCCGCATCGCCACCCACCCGACGGTTCACGGCGAGGCCGCGGTTCTGCGCCTGCTGGATGCCGACCGGCAACTGATGCAGCTTGGCGGGCTGGGGCTGGCGCCGCCGGTTTCGGCCGCACTGGCCCGGGTGGTGCTGCGGCCCGACGGGATCATCGTGGTGGCCGGGCCGACCGGCAGCGGCAAGAGCACCACCTTGCGGGCGCTGGTGGGCGCGATCGACCGGCGGCGGCTGGCAGTGGCGACGCTGGAAGATCCGGTGGAATACCCGCTCAACGGCGTTCGCCAGACCGACCTGTCGCGCCTGCCGGGGCTGGACTTCGCCAGCGGCATCCGGTCGCTGATGCGCCAGGACCCGGACGTGCTGCTGATCGGCGAGATGCGTGACGAGGCGACCGCCGCCATGGCTTATCGCGCCGCGATCACCGGCCACCGGGTGTTCACCACGCTGCATGCCGGCGACGTTCTGGGGGTGATCGACCGGCTGCGCGATCTGCGCCTGTCGCCCGTCAGGTTGGCAGGCGTGCTGTCGGCGGTGGTGGTTCAGCGGCTGGTCCGGCGGGTCTGCCCATCCTGCACCGATCCGGTCCCGCGCGATCCAGATGCCGTCGGCATGAAGGTGCGCGCGCGGCCGCGTGGCTGCCCTGCCTGCGGCTTTCAGGGTTTCCGTGGCCGGATACCGGTCTGCGAACTGCTGGTGCCGGATGCGGCGTTCGAGGCCTTGCTGGCCGAGGATGCGCCCCGGCCGCGTCTGGCGGCCGCCCTCGCCGCGGCCGGGCACCGACGGCTGATCGACCATGCCCGCGACCTGCTGGCCGGCGGCCAGACCACGCGGGCCGAGATCGAAGCCGTGATCGGGCCGCTCGACGCATGACCACACCATCCGATCCGATGGCCGGGCCGCAGGCGGGCCTGTGGCGGTTCCGTGCCGTCGATGCCGACGGCACGCTGATCCGTGGCCGGATAGCGGCCAGCGATGTCGATGCGGCCGCCGGCCGGCTGGAGGCACGCGGACTGGACCCGATCGCCATTCGCCGCATCCGCGATGGCGGACGGTGGCGGGCGCGCCTGTCGGGCTTGCTTGCGGGAGAGGCCGAACGCCATGCCGCCCTGGCCGAAGGCTGGTCGGCGGTGGCGCTGCATCTGTCGGCCGATCGCGATCTGCCGGCAGCGCTGGATGCCGCCTGTCGCGGCGGCCTTGCCCGCACCGTGGCGCGGCCGTTCGCGGCCATGGCCGGGGCGATCCGCACCGGCCGGTCGCCAACCGACGCCGCCGCGGCCTGCGCGTCCGATCTGGGCCCGGTGGCACCGGCGGTGTTCGCGGTGGCCGAACGCACCGGCCGTCTGGTTCGGGCGATCGAGGATCTAGCCCGCCATCACGAGATGGAAGGCGGCATTCATGGCCGCATCACCCGCGCGCTGCGCTATCCGATGGTGCTGGGCCTGACCACCACCGCATCGATGGTGGCGCTGATCGGCGGCGCCCTGCCGGAACTTGCCGGCCTGATGACCGAGCTGGGCGTGGACAGCGACGACCCCACCCTGGCGCTGGCGATCGCCATCGGCGATGCGCCCGAACTGGCCATCGGCCTGATCATCGGCCTGCCGGTCGCACTGGTTCTGGGCCTGCGGCTGGCAAGCCGCAGACCCAGCGTGGCCCGACTGCTGGACCGCTGGTCGCCTGTGATGCGGCTGCGTCATCAACTGGCGGCCGCGCGCAGCCTGCGGGCGCTGGTTCTGGCGGCCGATGCCGGCGCGCCGGTGACCGATGCCCTGGCACTGGCGGCAATCGGTGCCGCCGATCCCGACCTTGCCGGCCGGCTCGACGATGCCCGGCGCCTGATCGCACGCGGCATGCCGCCCGCCGATGCGCTGGCAATGCTGGAACCCTGGCCACCGGTTGCCCAGGGGCCGCTGGTCGCGGGCGCCGCCGCCGGCCGGCTGACCGAGGCGGCACGCAGCGCCGTGAAGGCGCTGGATCGCAGCATCGAACGCTCGGTCGACCGGCTGACCGCCTTGCTGGAACCGGCGCTGGTGATGGTCCTGGCTCTGGTCATCGCCGGCATCGGCCGGCTGGTGCTGGGCGCGCTCTATTCCGGTCTGGCAGAGGTCGGCGGATGAAGCGGTCGGTCATCGGCCCACGAACGCCGCGCCCCGTGCTGCTGCTGGATCAGGGCGGGCGGCTTTGGACGATCGGCCGGGTGCCGGGCGACCCGCACGGGCTGATCGCGCATCCCGGCCCCGACACATCCGGCAGATGGCGGCAGTTCGCAACCGATGCCGGTCGTCACTGGTGGCGTCGGGCCGCGATCCCGCTGGTGGTCGATCGCGGCCGGCCGGCGGTGGCGGTGATCGCCGTGCCGCGGCTGGGCCGGCGGATGCGACGCGCCATCGAAGACCGCCGCTGCCACGCCGCCGGTCAGGAACTGGGTATCACCGCCGGCTTCGCCTGCCTGTCGCCGCTGCCACCATCCGACAACCAGGCCCTGCAAGACCCCCGGCGACGGCCCATGCGGCTGAGCCTCAGCCTGATCGCCGCCGATGATGCGCTGATGCAGGTGGTCGCAGACGCCTCGGCCGCAGATATCCGGCTATGCCCGGTTGCGCCGGTCGCCCTGCCCGGCCCGACCGTCGACAGCGCCGCCGGCGACGCGGCTCCCACCGATATGGCAGTGGTTGCCGGTCCCCGCTGGACCGCCCTGCATGTGGCGTTACAGACCACGGCCGGTCATGCCGGCACCATCGACCAGATCCTCTATGAAGCCGGCCATCCGGTTTTTGCCAGCCGGCGGCCGCTCGACGGGCTGTCCGCGGCCGATGCGGCGATGGATGGCGGCCGGGCTGTCAGACGACATCTGCGGCGGCAGCATCAATCCCCGGCACTCGACACCATCCTGCTCAGCGATACCAGGCCGGAGATCACCCCGTGGGCCGGACTCTCGGCAGCCGGACGCGGCACGCCGGAGGATGACGACCAGCCACCACGCCATGTGGAACCGCCGCGGATCAGCGGCATGGGGGCCGCGCCGGGGCATCTGGCGCTGATGGCGGTGGCCGGGCTGGTGGATGGCGCGCCGCTGCCGCACCTGCGGACCATCGGCGATACGCCCGGCCGGGGCACGACGGCGGCTCAAGGGCTGACCGCCAGCCTTGGTGAGACCGGCCCCCGACGGCTGGGCATGGCAGTGGCGGCGCTGGGGCTGGCACTTGCGGTGGTGCTGCCGGGTGTGCAGGCGGCGCGGCTGGTCGACGCGTCCGAGATCGCCAGCCATCGCAGCCTGATCACCCGCACGATGCTGGAGGCAGCCACCCGCATGGCCGGCGGTGCCGCTCCGGCACGGATCGCCGCCGGCGAGCGGGTGGCCGCGGCCCTGGCCGGACTGGCCGCCATGGAGGCGGCGGACCCTGTCGACCTGATCTGCGTGCTCGACCAGCTGGCGATGCTGCGACCCGACGGCATCGTCATCTCCGGCATCGAACGCCAGCCCGGCGATCTGATGCTGACCCTGACAGTGTCGATCGCCGATCCCGATGCCGCCAGCGCCGAACAGCGGCGGCAGGATTTTCTGGGAGCGATCGATGCCGCCGCCTTTGGCCTGGTGGCCCGGAACGGCCCCGCCGGCAGTGCCCAGGCCATGGCGCCGCTGACCCGGCCGCCCATGGAGCTTGTGGTCGCAGACAGCCCGATGCCGGACGCGGCGGCCCCGTTTCTGGGCAAGGTGGTCCTGATCCCGGACAGGCAGCAACCTGCCACCACCGATACCGCAGGTGCTGTCTGTCGGCGGGGCGGCCCGCCACTGCAATCCACGACGGCGGCGCCGGCCTCCATGCCGGGCCCGATGTCACCGGCCATCGCCTCTCGGGCCGGCCGACTGCGGCCCGGCTGGCAACTGCGGACCGGCTGGCGACCGCGAGGTGGCTGGCGACCGGGGCAACCGCGTGGGACCGCCGCGCCTGTGGCCGGGATGCAGCAGAATACCAGTCACGATGCGAAGCGGCGGCGGACCCTGTCGCTGCCGCTGGTTCTGCTGGTGGTGGCGGTGATCATGGTCGGGGCGGTTGATCTGCGGCTGGCGCTGGCGGTACGCGATGCCGCGGCCCGCGCCGAGACGGCAGCCGCGCTGACCGATGCCGCCGCCACCGATCGGACCCGGGCCGAAGCGGCCCAATGGCGACTGGAGACGGGGCGCGATCTTCTGGCACGCGACCCGCGACCGCTGTTCATGCCACCACCGCCGGGCGCGCTGCTTCGCGCGTTGAGCGACCGGGCCGCGGCGGCGGGGGTCACCGCGATCCGCCTGTCGCTGAGCGACGCCCCGACAGAACCGGTGACGGCGGCCGGTCGGCAGTCCGGGCCCCGCACCCTGCCCCATCCGCCGTCCGACGACCTGCTGCCACGGTTGCGACCGGTGGTGGTGACGGCGGACCTGACCGCGCCGTCGGATGTGGAACTGCGACTGGCCATCGCCGCGATGCGGACGGTTCTGCCCGGCCGCGCGGTGCCTTCGCTGATCAGCATCCGCGACCAGCCGGCCGAAGGCGCCACTGTCGCCCGGGTGGCGTTGCGCTTCACCACCATCGATCCAGCATCGCTGCCCGGCTGGACCATGACCACCGCCGACCCGCTGGCACCCTATCTCGCGGCCGAAAGCGCCATCCCGCCTGCCGCCGCCGCCCATCGCGCGCGCCTCAATGACGGCAGCTTCCGGTCGCTGATGCTGTCGATGGCCGACCATCGCCGGCGGCTGAACCAGCGCGACGCGGCGGATGACGACACCGGTGGCGATGCCGCCCCGCCGCCGCGGCTGGTGACACTGGATGGCATCGCACGCGGCCGTGACGGCGGCTGGCGGCTGTGGCTGAACGGCCGCCGGATCAGCGACGCGGCGGAACCGTCGCCGGATGATCCGGTGATCCGGGCGGTGGGTCGCGATCATGTCAGCATCGCCGCCGATCGTCGTGGTGTCGCCGTGGCATTGAAGATCGGTCAGACCCTGTGCATCGGCTCCGCCGGGCAACTGCCGTTGGAGGCGTGCCGATGATCCCCCGCCTGCCGACACGGCCGATCAGGCCCCTGCTGATCATGCTTCTGATCATGCTGCCGGCCCTGATGCTGGCCGCCTGCGGGGCCGCCGATCAGCGCGACCGGGCGCAGGGGTTGAACCGCGACGACTATCGCGCGCTCGCAGGCAGACCGTCCGCCACGCCGCCGCCGGATCAGGGGCCGGTGGATCAGGGACCGGTGGTCCAGCCACCGCCGGTGCCTGATCCCGATGATGACGAGGCCGTCGCCGTGCCATCCGCCGCCGATCTGGCGCTGTTGAACCGCCCGGTGACGATCACCGCCACCGACCGGGTGCCGGTTGCGGATCTGGTGGCGGAACTGGCGGGGCAGGCCGGCATCGATGTGGTGATCGATCCGGCGCTGGATGGTGCCGCACGGGTGTCGCTGGACCGGGCGCCGCTGGGACGGGCGCTTGCGGCGATCGGCCGGCAGGCGGGCTTCGTGTCGCGGATCGAGGACGGCGTTCTGGTGGTGGAACGCGACCGGCCGGTGGTCCGCACCTATCGCATCGAGCAGCCCGATATGGTGCGCAGCGTGCAGGGCGCGGTTGCCGCCTCGTCGGAACTCGACACCGTCGGCGCCGGTGGTGGCGGCAATGCCGATCGCAACGGATCGTCGATCGCGATCCGCAACCACACCGACGGCGATTTCTGGACCGATCTGGAAGGCTCGCTGGCGGCCGTGCTGGGGATTCCGGCTCTGGCATCCGCCGATGTCATGGCCGCCGATCCCGCCCGCCCGCGGCTGACGGTGAACCGCCGTGTCGGTCTGGTCGCCATTTATGGCGATGCCCGCGCACAGGAGGCCGCCCGCCGGGTGATCGACGGCCTGCGCCGCACGGCGGCACGCCAGGTGCTGATCGAGGCGCGGGTGGTGGAAGTTGCGCTGAACGAAGGCTATGAGGCGGGCATCAACTGGTCGGCGGTGCTGTCGGGCGATGTGGTTCTGGGCGGCCGGTTCGGTGCACCCGCCGCCCGGATCGCCAACGGCGTCGATGATGTGTTCAGCGTGGGCATCAATGGCAGCGACATCGATGCGCTGATCGGGCTGGTGGCACGGTTCGGCGCGGTGCGCACCCTGTCGAGCCCGCGCATGACGGTGCTGAACAACCAGACCGCCCTGCTGAAAGTGGCCGAGAACGCGGTCTATTTCACGCTGGATGTGGAACGCGAGACCGATGACGAGACCGGCGACACCCGGCTGACGGTGAATTCCCGCCTGAACACCGTGCCGATCGGTCTGGTGCTGGCGGTGCAGCCGGTGGTGTCGTCCAACGGCAGCACCGTGGTGATGACCGTGCGCCCGACCATCACCCGCGTCGCCCGCGAGGTACCCGATCCCGGCGTGGCGGTGGTGTCGCAGAACCAGGTGGAAAGCCTGGTGCCGGTGGTGGAGGTGCGCGAGCTGGACTCGGTTCTGCGCATGCAGTCGGGCGAGATCATGATCATGGGCGGGTTGATGGAAGAACGCGCCCGCCTGGATGAAAGCGGCGCACCGGTGCTGAAGGATCTGCCCTGGCTGGGCCGGCTGTTCCGCGCCGACAGCGACCAGACCCGGACGGTGGAACTGGTCGTGTTTCTGCGCGCCACCATTCTGGCCGCCCCCGGCGCGGGCCAGGGCAGCGGCACCGTGGCGCCTGCCGATATCGATCTGTATCGCGGCTTCACCACCGATCCCAGACCGTTGCCATTTCCGTCGCCCCGCGATCGCCCGGCGGTGCCGCCGCTTCCGCCTGCCCCCACCTCGAACATCCTTCCCCCGATTCCCATCCCAGATGAAAGCGAGCCCCAAAGATGACGGACATCACATCCATCCGCCCCGACACGGATCAGCCCGCTCCTGGCGCCAGCGATCGGCGCGACCGGCCGGGCGATGGCGATCGCGGGTTCACCCTGGTCGAGGTCGCGATTGCCCTGGTGGTCATCGCCCTGCTGGTCGGCACGGTTCTGCAGGCGCAAGGCATGGTCGGCAATACCCGCGTGCAGGCGCTCATATCGGATGTCGGTGCCATCCGGACCGCCTTCTCCCAGTTTCAGGAACGCTATGGCGCCCTGCCGGGAGATTATGCCGGTGCCGCTGGTCTGAGAACGGGGCTCGCGTCCGGCAATGGCGACGGCGTGCTGGCCGGCACCGGCCCCAGCGATGAAAGCGCCGCGGTCTGGCAGCATCTGACCGCGGCGCAGTTCCTGACCAATCTGAAGATCCCGGCGACGGGTGTCCTGGTGCCGGCAACGCCGCTGGGCGGTCAGTACCAGGTCTTTCAAGATTCCACCGGCACCTGGTTGCGGATCGGCAACATGGCGACCAGCGACAACTCGGGGCCCCTGCTGACGGTCGAACAGGCGCGGCGACTGGATCAGGAACTGGATGACGGTCTGCCCGCCACCGGCGGCATCATGAACAAGACCCCCGCCTGCCAAGGCGAGGGCATCAACATCTATAACCTTACATCCAGCGCCACCTGTCTGGTTCAGGTGCTGATGCCGTGACCGGGCGCGGCACGATGTTTCGAACGGTTATGGTGGTGGCGGCAATCCTGGTCATGCCGCCACCACCGCTGAGTGACCCGCTGCCGCCCGAGCCCGGCCCATCCGTGCTGCGCGATCTTGTGCCCAGAACATCGACACTGGCAGCGCTGACGATGGGCATTCCCGATCAGGGAGTGGACGCCGATGTTTCGCCTCCCGCCACGACATGAAGCCGTCCTGCAACCCGCATCGACGGCAGATGAATGGTCACCGTGGTGCCGATGCCCACGGTGCTGTCGATCTCCAGCCGGCCGCCATGCAGTTCGACGATCGCCTTCGACAGTGGCAGCCCCAGCCCGGTGCCCTCGAAGCGTCGGCTGAGTGCACTTTCGATCTGGCCGAACGGGGTCAGCACGCGATTCAGATCGGCGGGTGAAATGCCGATGCCGGTGTCGCTGACATGAATGTCCAGCCCGCCATCGTCAGGCAGGGTGGCATGAACGGTGACCCGCCCGCCGCGTTCGGTGAACTTCACCGCATTCGACAGCAGGTTCAGCAGCACCTGTTTCATCCGCCGTTCATCGACCATGATCTTGGGCAGATCCGGGGCCAGCCGGGTCTCCAGGGTGATGGCGGCGGCATCGGCCCGGGCCTGCACCATACCGCGGGTGCGGACGACGATCGGCGCCAGGGCGACCGGCCTCTCGTCCAGATCCAGGCGGCCGGCCTCGATCTTCGACATGTCGAGAATATCGCTGATCACCGCCAGCAGGTGGCCGCCGCTATCGGTGATGTCACGGGCATATTGCAGATAGCGCGGATTACCCACCGGCCCCAATGTCTCCAACGCGATCATTTCGGAAAATCCGATGACCGCGTTCAACGGGGTGCGCAATTCGTGGCTCATATTGGCCAGAAACTCGCTCTTGGCCCGGTTGGCCAGTTCGGCCGCCTCCTTGGCGTCCAGAAGGGCGGCCTCGGCGCGCCGGCGTTCCGCCCCCACCAGAGCCAGGGCGATCAGATCGGCCAGAGAGCCCGCGAAGTTCACCTCATCCTGCGCCCATTTGCGCGGCGCGCCGAAATGTTCGCAGCACAGAATCCCGACCAGACGGCCATCGACCCGCACGGTCGCATCCATCAGCGCGCCCAGCCGGTTGCCGCCGCGGGGCAGGTCCATCACTTCGGCCATGGCCGGATGGCCAATGGCATGTTCCACCACCAGCACCCTTTCGGGCATCAGGGCGGCGAAATAGCGCGGCATCGCGGTGATCGAGATCATCCGCCTGTCTTCGGCAAGACGCTGATCCAGAGGCATGTGCGCGCCGGCACTGGCATCGAAATGGTCGACGCAGACAAAATTGCCGGGGGCCGCGCGGCTGGCGGCATCGACCACCGTGTCATACCCCCCTGCCAGCCAGATGGTGACCCGGCCGACATCGATGATTTCCGCCGCCGTCTCGGCCACCACCCGCATCACGCTCAACGGGTCGCCGGTGAACAGGCCACCGCCATGGGCGATTGCTGCGATGGCGCCGTTCTGCCGCCGCAGCCGGGTTTCGCGGCTGCGCAACGCATCTTCGGCCAACCGCCGGTCGGTGATGTCATGAACCACCACCAGTTGTGACGCGGCACCGGCATAGCGCAGCGCGCAGGCGCCAAGCAGCCCCCAGAACGCCCGGCCATCGGCCCGCATCATCGGCGTCTCGAACCGTTCGCTGGCCGTGATGCCCTGCAATTCGGCCAGGGCCAGACCGGCAACGGCAGGGTCGGGAAACAGCCGGTCGAAAACGATGCCGCCGGCGATATCGCCCCCCACCATGTCATCCAGGCCGAACGCCTCGATGGCGGTGCGGTTGGCGAACAGCAGCCGGCGGGTTTCGTGCATGACGATCAGCATCGGCAGGGGTGCTGCCTCGGCAATGGCGCGGAAGCGTTCCTCGCTTTCGGCCAGGGCTCGTTCACGGCGCCGGATGTCTGTGGCATCGCGTGCCACCACCACCAACCCGCCATCGGCGGTGGCCCGCTCGCTCAACTCGATCATCCGGCCATCGGCCAGTTGCACATCGATCAACCCGTCGACCTGCCGGCTCTGGATCTCGGCGTAACGGCGCATGGCCGCATGAACGGTCCCCGCCGTCCCGCTGCGATATGCACCCCGTGTCACACCGGCCCGGATCAGATCCTCAAGCCGGGCGCCCGGCTCCAGCAGGTCTGCGACCATGCTGAACAGGTCGACCATCCGCCGGTTCACCGTCACCAGACGAAGCTCCGGATCATAGATCGCGATCCCCTCGCGGGTGCTGTCGAGCGCATCCAGCATCAGGCGATGGGCTGTCCAGGCACGCGCCTCGGCCTCCAGACGGTCGGTGATATCGCTGGAGACCCCGCGATAGCCGATGATCCGGCCGCGCGCGTCCAGGATCGGCCGGCCGCTGTCCTCGATCATCCGCCGGCCACCCTGGGCATCGATCAGTTCATAGCGCATCCCCTCGAAGCTCTCGCCGGCCTCGACCACCGCCAGATGCGCCTGCCAGCGGCGGTCCTCGGCAGCCCGCCAGTCAGCGGCGGGCAATTCGGCCCGCCGGGTGCCGATCAGCCGCTCGGCGGCAAGCCCCAGCCGGTCGGCGATGCGGCGCGACACATAAGTGAAGCAGCCGTTATTGTCGATTTCCCAGATCCAGTCGGTGGTGATGCCCGAGACGTCCCGGAACCGCTGTTCCGACGCGCTGAGCTGGCGGTTGCGGTCGGCAACCAGCCGCGCATGGTGGGTCACGGTCCGCACGGCCTGCCGGGCGCGTGCCGCAGCACTCCACACCAGCCCCATCATCAGCAGCAATGCAATCGCGACCAGCGGCATGGTCTGCACCAGCAGTGCCCGGCCCGGTCGCGACGGTTCCCAGCTCAGCCAGGCCGCCGGCCGGTTGTCGCCGTCACCCAGGGCGAAAGCCGCGTCGGATGCGGGCTTATGCGGCGTTACGACCATATCGGCCAGACCGGCCACAGCGAAATGATCGATGAAACTGTCGTCCAGCCATTCATAGGCCACCAGGGCCGCAGGGTCGGTCCCGGCCGCGGCCAGTTCGGTGCCAAACACGCTCAACCGTGCGACCAGAACCAGAGCCGACCGGTCGCCCAGCCGCACCACGGCAGCGGTGGCGTCGGGAGGATTGTTCGACGCGGTAAAGGTGCGGCCGACCAGCGGCGCCACCGCCTTCAACAGCGCCAGCGCCGTCCGGTCGACCTCGACGCCATCACCTGCCGCCTCAGCGGCCACGGCCAGATACACCACCGACAGGTCCGGGCGCACCACCACGCTGCCGTCCAGGCTGAACATCCGGTGCATATAAGCCCCGTAATTATCGGTCAGCCATGCGATATCCACCGGTGACGATGCCGCCCGTACGGCATCGTCCCACCAGGTATAGTCGATCATGGTGCGCCGCAGATCATCGACGCGGGCGTCATACAGCCCCTTCACCAGCCGCTGCTGTTCAGACAGCGCGCCCCGGTCCTGAACGATCGCGGCCGATACCACAATCACGCCGACCAGCAGAATACCGATCAGCATCACGCCCAGAATTGGCCGGATCAGCTTGCCGAAGCTGACATTCGCAAGCCCGGCTCCACCGGCTGTGGTCTGGTTCGATCGCTGACTGCCCGGCGCCCCGTTCTCCGGTCGGTTGCGATGCTGGATGCCGATGCGCACGGACGCCCTATCTCCTCACCGGATCACCGGACCGGGCCTGCAGCCGTCTCGGACTGTGGATTCCGCGGGCTGCGACGTTCCGTGGAACATCAATGTTCCATGGCGGAAGTGTTGCAGCCCGCGAGACCCGGTGCAAGCCTGCGAGACCCGGTGCAGGCCAAGACCCGGTGCAGGCCAAGACCCGGTGCAAGGCGAGCCGCGCCGTTTCACATCGGCCTGCCCTGTCCTGCCCCCTGCCATATCAGGCACCCGGGTCCGCCCGGTATCCGGCCGATGCTGTGTTGTCTGACCTCCTCATGTTTACAGCATCATCCGCCCGGTTGTCGCGGCAAGATCAGGCCGCATGGGTGCGGGCAAGCCGTTCACCCAGTTTGCCGGGCGCCTCCTGCAGCCGGGGATCGCCGGCGGTGATTTCGGCAAGACCCTGGGTTGCCGCCGCCAGATCGATGATCAGACGCGGAAGCTCGACATCCGGCACCAGCGCCTCGATCCGGTCCCAGCCAACCGGCTGGGCCACCGCCTCCAATCCCATGATCTGGCCACGGGCGGCCTGAAGCACCGCATGCATACGGGCGGTGGCCGTGCCCGGCGCCGTCACCTTCACGGGCCGCAAGGGTTCCAGCAGCACCGGATCGCCTTCGGCCAGGGCATCGGCCATCGCCTGACGCGCCGCGGTCCGGAAGGCCATGTCGGAACTGTCGACCGCATGATGCTGACCATCCAGCAGCGCCACCGCCACATCGACCACCGGAAACCCCAGCGGCCCGGTGGTCAGGGCATCGCGAATGCCGGCTTCGACGGCCGGCACGTAATTGCGTGGCACCGATCCGCCGACGGTCCGATCCTCAAAATGAAAGCCCTCGCCCCGATCGAGCGGCACGACCTCGATCGAGACATCGGCAAACTGGCCATGGCCACCGCTCTGCCGCTTGTGGCGGCCGCGGGCACCGGCCGGGCGGCGCAGGGTCTCACGAAAGGCGATCTTCGGTGGCCGGGCCTCGACCTCGATTCCGAACCGCAGCCGCAACCGCTCCACCGCCAGAGCCAGATGGCGTTCTCCCTGCCCCATCAGCACCGTCTCCGAGGTCTCGGGGCGGGGGTCGACGCAATAGGACGGATCCTCCTCAACCAGCCGGGACAAGGCCGCACCCAGCTTGGTTTCGTCGGCGGCGCGGCTGGCGACCAGGGTGAGCGCCGCGATCGGCGCCGGGGCCTGCACGTGCCGCCGGTCATCGGGTTCATCCAGAATACCCGTGGCATCGACCAGTACCCCCGGCGGCACGGCTTCCAGCCGCGGTAGCACCACAACCTCGCCCGCAACCGCCGGATCGGAACGGCGGATCAGGGCCGGTCCATCGAGCATGCCGGTCTGGCCCAGCCGCTGGCCGGCGAAATCGCATCCTTCGGCAACGGTGCCGGACCAGACCCGCGCCAGCCCCACCCGGCCCAGATGCGGCAGATGCAGGATCTTGAACACCCGCGCCCGCATCCGTCCGTCATCGACCCCGCGGACAGGTGCCTCCGCCCCGGCGGCGGCGCTCTCGCCCCCGGTCCTCGCACCATCCGCCATCATCTCGCCCGGGGCGAGGACACCCTGGCGGCAGGCGGTCACCGTCACATCGGGGGTTTCATGGCGCAGCGCCTTCATCAGCCGCCGCACGCCGAAGCCTTCCAGGGCCGTGCCGAAGAACACCGGCACGATATGTTCTCGACCGAATTCGCGGCCCAGATCCTGATAGATCTCGGCACGTGGCGGCTGGGTCTCATCCAGCAGCTGCTCCAGCAGCACGTCATCGAAATCCGCCAGAGTCTCCAGCATCACCCGCCGGGCATCCTGTTCCCGTGCGCTCAACGATGCCGGCAGCCGCACCACCTCCGACGCCGATCCGGGCCGATAGCGATAGGCGCGCTCGCTGGCCAGATCGACATGGCCGACCACCCGTTCGGCGCCGCCGGGGCCGTGCTCACGGATCGGCACCTCGCGCAGCACCAGCGGCCGGCGGCTGACCGACTGAAGGGCATCAAGGATCTCGGCAACCCGCACGCTCAAGGTGTCGACCTTGTTGATGAACACCATATGCGGCATGCGCGTGCGTTCAAGCAGCGCAAAGATCGGCGCCAGCGCCTCCACCCGCGCCGGGTCGGGCTCGCACACCACCACCGCCACATCGGCGACGCTCAACACGTCACGCATGTCCTGGCGGCAATCGGCGGCGCCCGGACAGTCGAGGATGGTCCAGCGCTCGCCCAGATAGTCGATCCGGGCCGTGTTCAGGGTCAATCCACCCGATATCTGGCCACGTGCCTCGGGCCAGGCATCACCGCGGGCGGAGCCGTCCGACACCCGGCCAAGCCTGGCGGTGGTGCCGGAAATCCACAGCATCGCTTCCAGAAGACTGGTCTTGCCGGTGCCATACGGGCCGATCAGGGCGGCGCAGCGCGGCGCCGCCGGTGCTCTGTCGGGCATCGCCGCCCCACCGCCCCTGGTACCATTCATGGTCGTGGACATGGACATCCTCCCCAGCGGGCCAAGGCCGCGGTCGGCCAACTGGGCCGCACGGTCCCGGCCGGGTGCGCGGGACGTGATGGGGACGTGGTCTGGTCGTCGGGGTGCGTGGCAGGTACCGGTCGGGCAGCATCCGCCCCACAGCATCCGCCATGTCAATCGCCCCCCGCGACGCGGGTCCGCGATCCGTCCCTTTCCGATTGTCACGGAACCCCCCGGCAGCAATGCGGGGTGCCTGTCTGCGGCAGGTGGCTCCGGCTCGATCTGGTCGATCACTCATGCTCGCGCGCTCCAGGCGACGACGCAAGGGAAACCGCATCCACGATCATGGACAGAAGACGATGACAGCGGCACGGAAGCCGCCGCTCCGGATGCCGGTCTCAGACTCCGGCTTGACTCCATCCCGGCCCGGGATTAGAACAAAAAGAGAACAAAATGATCTGCCCGCCGGCCTCCGGCATGGCCCGATCAACCGCTCCAGGGCGCGCTCCAGGGGGACCGATACCATGCCGCCGATCAGGCCGTTCAGCATCGTCGCCACCACCACCACCCCGCCCGTGCTGCCGGCCGCGGCCGGACTGCCCATCGCGGGATGGCAGGTCAGGCCGGCGCGACCGGTCATGCGCCGGCTGCCGGGCGATGACCGGGTGTTCGGCACCTGTGGCGGCCGTCTGCCGCCCGCACCGATGCTGGCCGATCTGGCCCGCATGGTGACGGAAGCCAGGGCTGGATCATGCCCGCAACACTCGGAGGATGCCATGCCACGTGCCGATCGGCTTGCCAGCCCGCGCAGCATTCCGCAGACCCGCGATCCGGGCATCCGCGTGCGACCGTCACGGCTTCTGGCCGCGGCCGCGATGGCCACCGCCGAAGCGGCACTGCGCGAGACCGATCCACGGGCGGTGGACGACACCCCCGTGAACGACGTCCCTGTGGACGAGGTCTTTGTGGACGAGGCATTTGTGGACAAGACATTGGCCAAAGGCGGGCGGGCGGCGACACGCCCCGACAAGATTGCTCAGTTGAAGGCCACCATCGCCCGGATCGAAGGCCAGACCACTCCGGCCCGCGTAGCTTCGGGACGCAACGATCCGGCAGTGCGGGTGATCAGCACCGGCTGTGACGAGATCGACGGCCTGCTGGGCGATGGCGGGCTGGCCCTTGGCCGGCTGCACGAAATCATCACGGCCGAAGCCGGTGACTATCCGGCAGCCGGCACCGCCCATGGCACAGGGCTGGGTCTGGCCGCCCTCTGGGCCGCCACGGTCGCGGGCGGCCATCAGGGTGCCGATCAGGGGGGCATCGGATCCGGTGGTCCGGTGCTCTGGGTCGGCGGCTGGCCGGCACCCTATGCACCCGGCCTGGCTGATTTCGGCCTGGACCCGGCGCGGCTGCTGGTGGTGCCGGCCCGGCGCAGTGCCGAGCGGCTGTGGGTGATGGAGGAAGCAATCCGCAGCGGCGCGGTCGCAGCCGTGGTCGGTGAGGTGGCCGATGCCGATCCTCTGGCGACCCGGCGCCTGCAACTGGCCGCGGCGGAAGGTGGTGGCATGGTCCTGCTGATCAGGCCGGTGGCACACAGCCTGCTCAGGCCAGCCCCCCGCGATGCAGCCGGGCGGGATGACGGCAACGATCCGGCAGCCCTGCTCGCCCGCCTGCCACCCAGCGCCGCCGCCAGCCGCTGGGCCGTCACCGCCGCGCCCGCCGCCGCGGCATCCTGGCCGGCCGCCGCCGGTTACCGGACCCGGCCGATCGGCCGGCTGCACTGGCAACTGGACCTGTTGCGCGCGCGCGGCAGCCTGCCCGCCCGGCTGATGGTCGGCTGGTCTGCCGACCAGCCCGGCCGGCTGTCGATGGCATCGACCGAGGCCGGCATGGCGCAACCGGCCATGGCCAGGATACCGCAGGCCGCCGGTGACGCCCTGCCCCGGCGCGGCTGGTTCGGGCTTGGGCGCGGCGGCGGCCTGAACGGCATCCGCCCCGGCGCCACCGGCTGAATGGTCACCGGATCTCCGGCGGCCGGCTTCTCGCCCCCCGTTCGTCAATCCGGTTCCCGCCATGCCAGACATCCCCGTTCCCGCCCGGCGGCGACAGATCCTGCCCCGACGCGTGCTGGCCCTGTCTCTGCCGAGCCTCGCCCTTGACCGGCAGGCAGCCCTTGCCGCAGCGGCCGGGGACGATCAGGCGGCGCGCGACTGGCGCCATGGCCCGGCCGCCTGTCATGCCCCCGGCCCACGCGGACCGGTGCTGACCGCAATCAGCCAGATCGCCCACGACCAGGGCGTGCGGCCGGGCATGACACTGGCCGAGGCCCGGGCCCGGCTTGCCACGATCCGCCTGGCGCCGGCCGATCCGCGTGGAGACCGCCATCTTCTGGCCCGGCTGGCCGATATGGCCGATCGCTTTTCACCAGCCGTCGCCCTGGATGGCGGCCGGGGGCTGCTGCTCGACATCACCGGCGTCGCCCATCTGTTCGGCGGCGAGGCGGCCTTGGCGGCGCGGGCCGTGCGCCTGTTGAGCCGGCAGGGGCGGTTGACGATCAGAACCGCCATTGCCCCCGGGCCGCTTGCCGCCTCGGTCCTGGCCCGCCACAGGCAGCCATCGCTGATCATCACGCCGGATGGTGCCGATGCCGCCGCCGCCCTGGCCCATGCGGTTGGCCCCCTGCCGATCGAAGCGATCGTGGAAGACCATCCACAGGCCGTGCAGGGGCTGGCGCGGCTGGGCATCCGCCGGATCGATGCGCTGAATGCCCTGCCCCGGCAATCGGTTGCCGAACGTTTCGGACCCGATGTGATTGCGGCACTCGACCGGTTGTATGGCCGCATGGCCGATCCGCTGCACCCGCGCCGGCCGCCGGCCGCGGTGGAGGCGCGGATCAGCTGGGCCGAGCCGATCGGCCGGTCGGAAGACATCGCCGCCGCCACCGCCTCTCTGATCGACAGGCTGGCCGGCGATCTGGCCACGGCCGGTCTGGGGGCCCGGCAGTTGCTGCTGTCGGCCCATATCGTCGATGGTGCCGTGCGGTCGGCCGAGCTGGGGCTGGCCATGGCCAGCCGCGACCCGGTGCATCTGATGCGGCTGCTGGCCGAACGTCTGGACCGGATCGATCCGGGCCTGGGGATAGAGGTGATGGTGCTGTCGGCACCCCGTGTGCAACGGCTGGGCGTGGCCGATCGTGCCCTGCCGGGCCTGATCTCTTGCGCCCTGCCGGAGCTGGCCGGCCACGGACAGGCGGTTCCGACAGGCCAGCCGGTGGCGATCGCCGCGCTGATCGACCGCATCGATGCCCGGCTGGGCAGCGGCCGGGTGCGGGCGGTGCGGATCGATGCCGCCGTCATGCCCGAAGCCGTGGCCAGACTGGTTTCCGCCACCGGACAGGCCATCGGGCTGGACAAGCCGCCCACGCGCCCGCCCGCGGCGCTTGACGGGCCGCACCGGCCCACCGCCCCCCGGCCGCCACGGCTGCTGCCACGACCCGAACCGGTCACCGTGATCGCCGCCCTGCCCGATGACCCGCCGGCCCAGTTGCGCTGGCGCGGCCGGCTGCACCGTGTGCGACTGGCCGATGGCCCTGAACGGCTGCACGGTCCCTGGTGGCAGATGCCGGGGCAGGTGCCGGGGCAGGTGACTGAGACCCGCGATTACTATCGCATCGAAACCTGGGACGGCGATCGCCTGTGGGTCTTCCGCGCCGGCACCGCACCGGGCCTCGGCGCCGATATCCCGCCGACCGGAACAGAGGAGCCCGGCTGGTTCGTCCCCGGCTGGTTCGTCCCCGGCTGGTTCGTCCATGGAATTTTTCCATGATCTTTCAAAACGGTCCTGGACGTTCCAGGCCCCTTTCCTTCAGATCAGGACTTAATCCCCATGCAGGCACCAGAATGTGTCGAACTGGAGATCACCAGCAATTACAGCTTCCTGCGCGGTGCATCGCATCCTGAGGAACTAGTGGCCACGGCCGCGGCCCATGGTTTCGACCGGCTGGCGATCGCCGATCGCGCCAGCCTGGCCGGGGTGGTGCGCGCTTATGTGGCGGCGCGCAAACTGGGGATGGTGCTGCATGTGGGGGCCCGGCTGGACCCCGCCGATGCGCCGCCCATGCTGGTCTATCCGCGCGATCGGGCGGCTTATGGCCGGCTGTGCCGGTTGCTGACCCTGGGCAAGCGGCGGGCGCCAAAGGGCGGCTGCGATCTGCGTCTGGCCGATATTCTGGCCGCCGTGCCGGATCATGAAATCCTGCTGCTGCCGCCGATGTCCTGCCCGGCCGGCGGCCCTCACCCCGACTGGGATCTGCATGCCGCAACCGCAGCCCGGCTGGCCGCCGCCTTTCCCGATGCGGTGCATCTGGCGGCCCGCCATCTGCTGGGCGGTGACGACGATATCCGCATCGGCCGGATCGATGCCCTGGCCGGCCGGCTGGGGATCGACATGGTGGCGACCGGCGATGTCCGGATGCATGTCCCGGAACGGCGGGTGCTGGCCGACCTGCTGGTCTGCATCCGCGAGCATGTGGCGATCGATCAGGCCGGGCACCGTCTGGCCCGCAATGCCGACCGTTATCTGAAACCGCCCGCCGAGATGATGCGCCGCTTCGCCCGCTATCCCGATGCGATCGCCGCCAGCCGCAGGATTTCGGACCGGCTGCTGTTCCGGCTGGACGAGCTGTCCTATGACTATCCCCTGGAAGGCGGTCTTGAGGGGGAAACCCCGCAAGGCGCGCTGGAAAGGCGCTGCCGCGAGGGGCTGGCCTGGCGCTATCCGGCGCGGCTCTGGCCCGATGGTCCGCCGCCTGAGATAAAGGCCCGTATCCGCACCGAACTCGATCTGATCGGCCGTATGGGCTATGCGCCCTATTTCCTGACCGTCGACCAGATCGTCCGCTTCGCCCGCGATCAGGGCATTCTGGCGCAGGGCCGTGGTTCGGCGGCGAATTCGGTGGTCTGTTTCCTGCTGGGGATCACCGCGGCCGATCCGTCGAAAGTGGATCTGCTGTTCGAACGCTTCATCAGCGAGGCCCGTGACGAGCCGCCCGATATCGATGTCGATTTCGAGCATGAGCGCCGCGAAGAGGTGATCCAGCATATCTATACGAAATATGGCCGCGCCCATGCGGCCCTGGCCGCCACCGTGATCAGCTATCGCCCCAAAAGCGCGCTGCGTGACGCCGGTCGGGCACTGGGCCTGGACGACGACACCACCGGCCGGCTTTCAGGGCTGATCTGGGGTCGGTCGGATGATCCGATCGGGCGGGATCAGTTGATCGAGGCCGGGCTCGATGCGGATGCGCCACGTATCCGGGCAACGCTGACCTTGGCCGCCAGCCTGCTCGGCTTTCCACGGCATCTGTCGCAGCATGTCGGCGGCTTCGTGCTGACCCGGCGGCCGCTGGAGGAAACCGTGCCGATCGGCAATGCCGCGATGCCCGACCGGACCTTCGTTGAATGGGACAAGGACGATCTGGATGCCCTGGGAATCCTGAAGATCGACATTCTGGCGCTGGGCATGCTGACCGCGCTGCGCAAGGGGTTCGACCTGATCGCCCAGACCACCGGCCGCCACTGGACCATGGCGACGGTGCCGCCCGAGGATCCGGCGGTGTACGACATGCTGTGCCGGGCGGATGCGGTGGGCGTGTTCCAGGTGGAAAGCCGCGCCCAGTTGAACATGCTGCCCCGCCTGCGGCCGCGCGCCTATTACGATCTGGTGATCGAGGTGGCAATCGTTCGTCCCGGCCCGATCCAGGGCGACATGGTCCACCCCTATCTGCGCCGGCGCGCCGGGCTGGAGCCGGTGGAATACCCGTCCGAGGCCCTGCGCATGGTGCTTCAGAAAACTCTGGGCGTGCCGTTGTTCCAGGAACAGGCGATGCGGATCGCCATGGTCGCCGGCGGATTCAGCGGCGCCGATGCCGATGCCCTGCGCCGGTCGATGGCTGCCTTCCGGCGCAGTGGATCGATGCACCGCTTCCACGACCAGCTGATCGGCGGCATGATCGCCAACGGCTATGATCCGGTCTTCGCGGAACGTTGCTTCAAGCAGCTGGAAGGCTTTGGCGAATATGGCTTTCCCGAGAGCCATGCCGCCAGTTTCGCGCTGATCGTCTATGTCTCGGCCTGGATGAAATGCCACCATCCCGCGGCCTTCACCTGCGCGCTGCTCAACAGCCAGCCGATGGGATTCTATGCACCGGCACAACTGATCCGCGATGCAGCCAGCCATGGGGTGGAGATCCGGCCGGTGGACATCAATCACAGTGCCTGGGACTGTACGCTGGAGCCTGGAGAGGTCGGGAAGGTCGGGCAGCCGGCGCTGCGTCTGGGGCTGCGGCTGGTGAAGGGTCTGGCCGAAGCCGATGGCCGCCGGCTGGTGGCGACGCGGCCGGCCACGGGTCATGCCTCACCCGCCCATGCCCTGCGCGCGGCCGCTGTGCCGCCTGCCGCCCTGATCCGGATTGCCGAAGCCGATGGCTTCCGCGGCTTGAATCTGGACCGGCGGCAGGCGCTGTGGGCATTGCGACGGTTGGAGACACATCCCCTGCCATTGTTCGCGGGGCTGGGCGATGACGGCCGCATGGCCGAGCCGGCGGCCCCCCTGCCCGCCACCCCGCCGGCACGGGCGATGGTGGAGGATTATGCCGCAACCGGCCTGACCCTGCGCCGCCACCCGATGACCCTGATCCGGGCGGAACTGGGCACGCAGAGTGTGGTGCCGGTCGCGTCCCTTGCCCATGCGAAAAGCGGCAGCCGCACGGCCGTGGCCGGGCTGGTGACCACCCGCCAGCGTCCGGGCACCGCCAAGGGCATCATCTTCATCACATTGGAGGACGAGACCGGCCATGCAAACCTGATCGTGCGGCCCGATATGGTTGCCCGATACCGGGTGCTGGTCCATACCGGCCGCGTCCTGGTCGCCCGCGGCCGGGTCGAGCGCAGCGGGCAGATCATCCATCTGCTGGTCGAGGTACTGGATACGGCGGAGCCGGCGTTGACCGCGGCCATCAGCCGGGCCGATGATGCCGCCACGGCCGCCCATCTGGCGGCATTGAACATTGCCGCAGAACCGACCGCGCCGTCAGAGCCACCAGCCCTGCGCCTCAGATCCCGCGACTTTCATTAGCACGTCACCTGGCATTAGCACGTCACCTGGCACTAACCCGTCACCGGCCGAAGCCGTAGATATGTCATAGATCACCATCATCAACCGTCGCTATGATGATGTCTGGACATGCCTGCAGAGCCGCAGGCCTTCGACCACTGGCGTTCGGAGCCGCCGGTATTTGACACCGGGTCTCCGCGACCACTGACGGATGATCTGTACATGGCCGATAGTCTGTTTCTGCGTGAATTTCTGCGGGCACCCTTGCGCACCGGCGCCCAGCAACCGTCCAGCCGCGCCCTTGGCGCCGCCATGGCCGCCGAGATCGATTCCAACGGCACCGACCCGGTGGTGGAACTGGGCCCCGGCACCGGTGTCATCACCCGCGCCCTGCTGGACCGCGGCATCGACGAGCATCGGCTGGTGCTGATCGAGTTGAACCCCAGTTTCTCAGATCATGTTCAGCGCAGCTTTCCACGCGCCACTGTGCTGACCGGGTCCGCCTTCGATATGCGCCGGCTGCTCACCACCGAAATCGGCGGCGGTATCGAGCCCCGCATCAGTGGCGTCGTCTCCGGCCTGCCCCTGCGCGGCCGCCCCGACGCGCTGCGCCGCCGGCTGTTGCAGGACACGCTGGATCTGGCACGTCCGGCCGCCGGCTGCTTCGTTCAGTTCACCTATTGGTATGACAGCCCGGTCCCCTTCGACCGCGCCGACATCAATGGTCGCCGGACCCGCTTCGTCCCCTTCAATCTGTGGCCGGCATCGGTCTGGACCTATCGCCGTCGCACCGGCTGACAGAGATCACCGGCAGACGTCATGACGTGCATCGCGATCAGAAGGGGGCGGCGATCAGGAGGGGCCGGCCACAGCGCGGTCGAAATTGCCCGCACCCATGCCGTCATGCCCAGCGAGCAGCCCGCCCGGCAGCCCGGCAGCACCGGCGACCGGCAGCGAAACGACATTCGCGTCCCCTCCAGCGGCGATGATGCGCGTCGGCGGCAACATCAACGTCGCCGTGGTGCCGACATTCTTCTCGCTCGTCAGGGTGAGCGTGCCGCCATGCAGTTCCGCCAGCATACGGGCCAGTGGCAGACCAAGCCCGGTGCCGTCGAAACGGCGGTTCAGATTGCTGTCCACCTGACCGAAAGCTTCCAGAGCCACCGACAGTTCATCGGCCGACATGCCGATGCCTGAATCAGATATCGTCACCACCAGCGCGCCGCCGGCCTCGCGTTCGACCCGCATGACCACCCGTCCGCCTGAAGGCGTGAATTTGATGGCATTCGACAGCAGGTTCAGCACGATCTGCTTGATCTTGCGCCCGTCGCCCATTATCGGCGGCAGATCCCCGACAAGATCGATGTCCACGGTGACCCCCGCCGCCTCGGCCCGCTCCCGCAGCATGCCCTGGGTCTGGGCAATCACGGCCGGCAGACGCACGACCTCTTCCACCAGATCGAGCTTGCCCGCCTCGGCCTTCGACAGATCCAGAATGTCGTTGATCAGCGATAGCAGATGCTGGCCCGAGACCCGGATATCCCCGATATATTCCCGCTGCTTTGCCGTCAATTCTCCGGCGTAACCGGCTGTCAGAACCTCGGAAAATCCGATCACCGCATTCAACGGCGTCCGCAGTTCGTGGCTCATATTGGCCAGAAACTGCGACTTGATCTGATTGGCGGTTTCGGCCTGCTCCTTCGCGGCGCGCAGCGCCACCTCCACCCGCTTGCGCCCGGTCACGTCGCGCAGATTGACCACCACGCCGCCGACCGCCGCATCCTCGAACCGGCTGCGGCCGATGGCCTCCACCGTCAACCAGTGGCCAAGGCGATGACGGACCCGGAACTCGATCACCGCCGTCAGATGCGGATCGTCGATCGCCGTGCGGTAGACATCGGCGATACGGGCGCGATCATCAGGATGAACCAGCGTAACGAAGGCCATCTGCTCCACCTGAGCCGGATCGAGCCCCAGAACACGTCCGGTGCTCGGGCTGGCAAAACTGACGCCGCCGTGGCGATCCAGGATCAGCACGACATCCAGCACGTTTTCGATCAGGGCCTTCAACCGCCGGTCGCGCAGCGTGACCTCGTGCTGGGCCTCGGCACGCTCCGTGATGTCGCGGGCAATCGCCATCATCCGTGCGCCACCGCTCTGCGGCCCCGCCAACTGCATCACCAGGGTCTCACACTGTCCGATCCGGCCATCAGGGCGCCGGAAATCCAGCATGCCGCGCCAGCTTCCCGTCTGCCGCACCATCTGGCGGATCATCGCCAGCCGTGCCTGCAGATCATCACCCGCCAGCACGTGATCGATGGTGAAGCCGTCGACGCGCCCGGCATCCAGGCCGGTCATCCGGGCGGCACCACCATTCCAGCCCACCACCCGCGCGCTGCTGTCCAGCAGCACGACGCCATCATTGATCCGGTCCCACAACAATCCGACGCCATCGATCAGGCTGCGCGGGCTGACGGCACTGCGCCGCAGCGCCACCAGCCACACGACCAGCACCGCCCCGAAAACCAGACCGGCTACAACCAGACCACCCGCCAGCGCCGGCGGCGGAATGGTGACGACGCCCAGAAGGTCGAACAGCCCTGCCACACCGACCGCAAGGCACAAACCTGCCGCAACGGCCGCAACGGCATCAAGCGGGTAGCCCGCAGCCGTCACGTCTCCGACACCGATATATGCGCGGGCGTATGCCGCGTCATCCGCCGCCTTGGCAAACGGTTGACGATCGGTACGCCTGCGCCGGATGTGCAAGCCTCCCCAGGCCACGCGCTGAACCCCATGCCCCACCCGATCCACCGCGGCCTCCCCCAGCCGGATGTCTCCGGTGATACGACCGTCATCATGCCGCGGCGATGCCATTGCACCACCGCTCATGATCCGGCCGTTTGTTCCCGATCTTTTTTTATCGCCTGCGCGAAGTAGACGTCGAACTGAACCACTAAAGCGCCTGTCTGTCAATGCGGGGTCACTCGTCGCCAGGGCCCCGAACTCGGGTTAACGCGGTTTACGGCTTGCTCGTGCCGTGATTCTCTGAATCACCCTGATTTGGAGGACTGCTATGCCGCTGACTGGCCCGGCCCGTGGAGAGACGTCGCG
>NZ_JBBKTV010000011.1:0-166145 GCF_039630945.1 Tistrella arctica | reverse complement strand
GAGCCTGTATTTCCTGGCCTTTCGGCCCCGTCCGGCGCCGCGTCAACCGCGCTGCCGTCTGGTGTGGGGCGGTTTATAAGGGTCCCCGCACACACTGGCAACACCTTTTTTGACGGTTTTTTCGGCCCCACCGGATTCTGCGGCCAAGCCGTTGATCCCTCACGAAATATATTTAGGCACCCGATTGATCGGCGCCGACGTCCGCTCATATCAGCGCCACGGCATTCAGCGGGCTGCCATCAGAGCCGTCTGCAGGTCGGTATCATTTGCCACCTGCAGCACCGCGTTGCGCAAGGCCTCGTCCAGGGCCGGTTCGGCTGCCTCTCCGGTCATCAACATGATCTCCTTGTTCATCCCCACCGCCCGATAGGCCCGGCTGTAGATCAGCGTGCCATCGGGCTTGCGCGCGGTGAGCATGAAGGCCACTTCGGCGACGGCCTCGCTGCTCCAGAAGCCCAGCTTGAAGTCGTTATAGAAAGTCTGGGTCTCGACCACGATGGCGACCCCGCCATCACCGATCGTGAAGCCAAGCGACGCCAGTTCGGCCTTGATCGCCTCCGCGACCTCACCCACCACATCATTGGTCGCGACGATCCGGGCGGTCTCCATGCCGTAACCATTCTTCTTGCTCGACACCCGGTCCCGGTTCGCGACCCGCCCGTCGACAGGCGTCACCGCCACCGATACCGCCTCGGCCCCCGGCACCACCGCCAGATTGGCCGGTGCCGTATAGCGCACGGTCACTGCGTCCTCGGTGAAGGCGCAGGCAGATACTATCAGCAGCGCGAACACTGCCAACACCAGTTTCTTCATCGGTGATGTCCTTCAGGTCATGCCGGCAGGTCGTGCCGGCTGCGGGCGTCGGCATATGTCGGGGGCATCGTCAATCGACGATCCGCACTTCCTTGGGGCGGGTGATTTCCTCGGGCAGATGAGTGGCCGACAGCACCCGCTGATAAGTTCCGCTGGTCTGCACCATCACCGCATCCCCCGGGCCGAACACCTGATCGGTGGCCGCCTGTTCCTGCACGATGGTGATCGTCTTGCCATTGGCGAGGGTGATGACGTATTCCAGCCCGACGCGATCAGACAATGCCTGCTCCGCCACCGCGCCGGCCACGGCCCCCACGACGACGCCGCCGAGAATGGCAGCGATATTGCCGTTGCCGGACCCGACATTGGACATGGCAAGCCCACCGGCGGTGGCGCCGACCAGACCACCGGCCCCCGTATTCTCGCCGGTGATATCGACCTGGCGTGCAGCCAGAACCGTGCCGAACGCGACCTGGGATGCCCGGCCGACCTCCTGATGGCTGTATCGGCTCTGTCCCTGGGTGGCACATCCCGGCATCATGGCCAGAATGCCCAAGCCGACCCCCGCCAGCACCAGCCGGCTCCGCTGAATGTTCATGGCATCCTTCACGCACCGAATCCTGATGATGTGGCGACCGGACCTCAATCGCCCGGTCGTTCCCGCGGCGTCACGGCCGGCCCTGAACATGCCGCCTCCGCGTCCCTGATTCCGACGTGACGGTATCGCGCATACATGCCAAATGCAATCACATGCAGACATGCGTGGAAATTGCCGGCCACATTCAACCTGCTGCAGTTCACTTGGCATCGCCATACAACGCAGAGGAGCCGCCAGACAGCGGTGGGGCGCTGTACCTGCTCCACGGACTGCCCCATATCCATCCTCTGTCCCGCACTGCCCCGCAAGCGAGTCCGCGATGACCACCGACCGCCCCCCCCACTCCGTCGACCTCGACGATCTGACGGCACTGCACCCGCTGGATGATGCGCTGGCGCTGATGTATTACGGCTGGCGCGGCATGACCCGCGAGGCAGATGCCTATCTGGCGACGCTGGGCCTGTCGCGGGTCCACCACCGGATCCTGTACACCATCGCCCGCCGCGACGGCCTGACCGTCAGCGACCTGCTGGCCGTGCTGCGGATCACCAAGCAGGCACTGCACCGGCCAATGAAACACCTGCAGGATGGCGGGCTGATCACCACCAGCCGCGACCCCGCCCATCATCGCTATAAGCGCCTGCACCTGACGGTCATGGGGCAATCCGTCGAAGATCAGGCCTCGGGGCATGAACGACGACGAATGGAACAGGCCTTTGCCGATGCCGGTCCGGCGGCACGCGATGCCTGGGCCGCGGTCATGGCGTCCCTGGGCCGCTATGCCTGACCGGTCCGGTCTGCCACTGCCTGATTATGCCTTCAGGTCAATTTTATTGACTTGAGAGTGCACGCGCCGGATC
The DNA here is from genome assembly GCF_039630945.1 of Tistrella arctica. NCBI lineage: Bacteria > Pseudomonadati > Pseudomonadota > Alphaproteobacteria > Geminicoccales > Geminicoccaceae > Tistrella > Tistrella arctica. The sequence continues at coordinate 163,874 of NZ_JBBKTV010000011.1, read as the reverse complement.
ATCGGCCTTGAAGCCGGCGGCATGCGCCGGCACCGCAGGAGCGACCGACCGATGACCGACCAGACAGATCAGGCACCCCGCCCGCAGCCCGGCGGCAGCGACACCGCCTCGGGCCTGGAGGCGGTCCGCGCCGCCTTTGCCGCCGGCGGCTTCGCCCGCGGCATCGGACGCACGCTTGGCCTGACCGGCACCAGCGCCGATGCCGGCGTGGTGGTGCTGCAAGGCTCCCCGACCGAAGATCATTACAATCCGCTGGGCACCGTTCACGGCGGCTATGCCGCAACCATGCTCGACGGTGCGATCGCGCTGGCGGTGCACACCCTGCTGCCGGCCGGCACCGGCTATACCACGGTCGACCTGAAGGTGACCTATCTGCGAGCCATGACCAGCGCATCAGGGCCCGTCAGCGCCGAGGGCCGGGTGATCCATATGGGCCGGCGCATCGCCGCCACCGAAGCCCGGCTGACCGACCACGAGGGCCGGCTCTGCGCCCATGCCACGGCGACCTGCATGATCCTGCCGGCGGGACAGGCCTGAGAACCTTCGGCCCTGTGCCAATGCCGAACGCGGGAAAGGGCCGCCGGACAAAACTGTCCGACGGCCCTTTCCCGCGTCGCATAGTACCTGCCGGCGCCCGGTCAGTGAACCTGAACCGGTGCCTCCGGCGCCGCCACCGCTTCATCGGCGGTGGGGACGATGTCGCGGCGGTTCATCACCTCGTCACGGATACGGGCAATGACATCGGCGATCGGCATGGCGCCAAGGTCGGTGCCATTGCGCAGCCGCACCGCGACCGTGCGGGTCTCGGCTTCCTTGTCACCCACCACCAGGATGTAGGGGATCTTTTCCAACTGGGCGTTGCGGATCTTCTTCTGCATCCGCTCGGTGCTGGTATCCACCTCCACCCGGAGCCCACCGGTGCCGGTCGGCACATCGGCATCGAACAGCAGGCTGCGGACCTCGGCGGCATAGTCGTTATGACGATCCGCGATCGGCACCACCATCGCCTGCACCGGCGCCAGCCAGGTCGGGAAGTTGCCGGCATAATGCTCGATCAGGAAGGCCACGAAGCGCTCATGGCTGCCCAGCGGCGCCCGGTGGATGACATAGACCGGGTGTTCCTTGCCATCCTCGCCAATATAGGTCAGGTCGAAGGTCTGGGTGGCCAGGAAATCGAGCTGATTGGTCGAGATGGCGTATTCCGTGCCGATCACCGACTTGATCATGAAGTCGACCTTGGGGCCATAGAACGCGGCCTCGCCTTCGACTTCCTTGTACGGATAGCCCGACTCGATCATCGCCTCGCGGATGATCTCCAGCGCCGCCAGCCACTTCTCGGGTTCGTCGACATATTTGTCGAGCTTGTCGAGATCCGGCAGCGACAGCCGCATGTAATAGTCCTTGATCCCGAACAGATCATAATAGCGCGCATGCAGCCGCATGACTTTCAGGAACTCGTCCTTGGCCTGGTCATAGCGGCAATAGAGATGGGCGTCGTTCTGGCAGAAGCCGCGCACCCGCATCAGCCCCGACAGAGCGCCGCTCGCCTCGTACCGATAGACCTGGCCATATTCCGACAGCCGGACCGGCAGGTCGCGATAGCTGTGCTTCTCGGCCAGATAGACCTGATGGTGATGCGGGCAGTTCATCGGCCGCAGATAGAAATGCTCACCGTCGATCTCGAACGGCTTGTACATGTCTTCCGCATAATAGGGCAGATGTCGCGAGCGGTAATAAAGCTCCTGCTTGGTGATATGCGGCGTCACCACCCGCAGGTAGCCGTCGCGCCGCTCTTCCTTCTGGGCCAGGAATTCCAGCTCGTCACGCAATGCCGTGCCGCGCGGCAGCCATAGCGGCAGGCCGGCGCCGACCTCGGGCGAGAACCGGTACAGCTTCAACTCGCGGCCGATCTTGCGATGATCGCGCAGCTTGGCCTGTTCCATCTGCCAGATGCAGTGTTCCAGCTCTTCCTTGGTCGGGAAGCACAGACCATAGATCCGCTGCAACTGCGGGCCATCGCTGTTGCCGCGCCAATAGGCGCCGGCGATGTTGATCAGCTTGAACTCGCCGCACTGGCCGGTGTTCTCGACATGCGGTCCCCGGCAGAGATCGACGAAATTGCCGGTGGTATAGAACGAGACGCTGTCGACGCCCGATGCCTCGCCATCGACCGCGGTGTCGTCGCCGGTTTCCTTGGCGATCGCCGTGGTGCCGCGATCGCGCAGCAGTTCCAGCAATTCGACCTTGTAGTCCTGGTGATGCTCGCGCATGAAGCCGATCGCATCCTCGATCGGCAGTTCGCGGCGATCGAAGCGCAGCTTCTTCTTGCGCAGCTTACGCATCGCCTGCTCGATCTTCTGCAGATCTTCAAGCTTCAGCGGCTCGGGCAGGTCGATGTCATAATAGAAGCCGGTGGTCGTCGGCGGCCCCACACCGAACTTGGCTTCCGGGTATAATTCCCGTACCGCCGCTGCCATCAGATGCGCGCAGGAATGGCGCATGGCATAGACGTCCGGCGCGATGTCATTCGCCATCGGGGTGTCCTCACTTTCGCGAGACGCGCCAGCCGCACCCGCATACGACACGGATTGGGTCATGAACGCGCCTTTCCAACGCCAAAGGGTATAGTGGCGCCACGCCGCCATGGTCAAGGCTGCGCATGCGGCCACAGGCCGACCATTTCTCAGCCAGGACGCGCCTTCACTCCGAATACACACCAAAGTCTGCACGTGGAACGATGGCTCCTGCTGAATTTTCGCGGGACGGTTGCTACCACAAGTACAGTGATCCGTATAACCTCCCGGTTCAGTTGCTGCCCCTCCCGCAGCCCGACCCGGAGCCCGCCATCGTGTCCGCCGCCGTTTCGACCGCCCGTCCCGCTCTTTCAGCCACCCGCACCATCCTGACCCTGTGCGTCCTTGCCCTTGCCCTGTCGGGGCCGGCCCGGGCCGCCGACATCACCGGGCGCGCCAGCGTGATCGATGGCGACACCATCGAGATTCAGGGACAACGCATCCGGCTCTATGCCATCGATGCGCCGGAAAGTTCGCAGATCTGCGCCGATGCCGACAACCGCGCCTGGCGGTGCGGGCGCGACGCGGCCCTGCTGCTCGACCGGCTGCTGTCCGGCCGCACCGTCGCCTGCACCACGGTCGACCGCGACCGCTATGGCCGCGTGGTCGCGCGCTGCGCCGTGGGTGGCGAGGATATGAACCGGCGGATGGTCGCCGAGGGGCTGGCCGTCGCCTACACCGCCTATGGCCGCGACTATGCGCCCGACGAGGCCGAGGCGCGGACAGCCCGGCGCGGGTTGTGGTCCGGCCGGTTCGTCATGCCATGGGATCATCGCAAAGGCGTGAAGCTGTCGCCGCCACCGGCCGGGCAGGCAGCACCCCCCGGCCGCAAGCCGGCATCACCCGCCCCCGCCACCCCTGCGGCCGGGTCCGCCGCCGGCTGCAAGATCAAGGGCAACATCTCCAGCGATGGCCGCAAGCTGTATCACCTGCCCGGTGGGCGGTCTTACGAGCAGACCCGGATCAACGAGAGCGATGGCGAACGCTGGTTCTGCACCGAAGCCGATGCACGGGCCGCCGGCTGGACGAAGGCGGGCGGCTGAACGCCCTGAATCCGCCCAGCCCCCGTCCGCCCCCGGCCCGTGCGACACCCTCTGTACGAGGCAAGGTCACAACCTGTTCATCGGCTGAACACAGCCGCCGGTAGCGGGGATGCGGCATGATCATCGGATCACGCCGCATATCCGAGATCTGCGGCCGGAGCTAGATGGAACGGGACAGACAGATGGACGACCCTCACCACCCACGAGCCCGCGACAGCCGCGCGACCGGGCGTTACCCGACCCGGCGCCGGCGGATCATCGTGACCGCCGCAGCCGGCACGGCGCTGGCGGCGATGCTGGGTGGCAACCCCGCCTTTGCCGATGACGATCACGATCAGCCGGCAGGCCGGCGGGTGATTGCGGCAATCCCGGGACTGGAGGTCAGCCTGGTCATTCCGGCCGCAAGCGGGCATCCCAGCCGGTTGAACGGCCACCGCGACCGCTATTACGGCGATCACGACGACGATGACGACGGCGACCGCCTGTCGCGTCCGTTCGACCGCTTCGATGGGAATGATGATGATGACTGACCACAGGTCACGGTCTTTTGCGGCCATGATTGCCGCCATGGCCATTCTGGCCGCAAGTGCTGCACTCGCTCAGCCTCCCGGCCATGCGAAAGGCGGCCATGGGGCCGGCGGCCCGGAGTCGGCGGCGCACGGCAATGGCAAGGCCGGCCGGGGCGGCCCCGACATCAAGGACCACGGTCATGACCGCGGCGGGTCGTCTGCCCCGTCTTCGCTGATCACACTCAACGTCATCACCACCGACGAGCGCCGGATCATTTACGACTATATCAATCGCCACGACGCAATGTTCAGGCCCGCGCCGCTGCCACCGGGGATCGCGCGCAATTACGCCCGCGGCAAACCGCTGCCGCCCGGCATTGCGAAGAAGCAGTTGCCGGGGCCGTTGCTTGGCCGGCTGCCGCAGCGCGATGGCTATGAATGGCGGCAGGTCGGCTCTGACATCGTGCTTCTGGCCGCGGCGACCGGCATCATCGTCGACATACTGAACGATGCCATAGACTGACGATGACGGCCGCCATGTGACCTCCTGCCCTGGCATGCGGCTTGCTTATGCGGCCTGCAACGGTATCCGCGCCATGCGGCAGGCGCCAGGGCAGGAAGCCACACCATATATCCCGCTCACATGCGGGCAGTCACATACGGGCGGAACGCCCGGTCTCCACGATCAGCGCATGGACCAGAGCCGCCTGCGCCAGTGCCCTCTGCCAGTGACGCCAGCATGTCGTGCGGTCGAGGTTCAGATCGCCCGCGATCACCTTCCACAGCCGGCCTTCGGCCCGGGCCCAGATGATCCGGCGATGCAGCGGGTCCAGCTTCAGGCTGATCTCCAGCGCCAGGTCCAGACGCGATATCTCGGCGGCACCCGGCACCAGCCCCCGGCTGGCGGCCACGCCCCTGCCGGCTGGCCGGTCGACCCCCAGCCCCAGGTCATCCCACGACACCCGCGCCCGCATCGGCCGCTCGGCCGGCGGCAGACGGCGCAACGTGTGAATGGCTTCATCGAACAGCGCCTTGACCGGCGCGAGCAGGTCCTGCGCGCCAGGCGCGTATCGGGCGTCGCGCTCCATATCATGGATCGTGCCCTTGGTGTCAAAGCTGTGGGTCATTGGACAGTGCCTCCCGTTTCAGTTGCGTCGCTTCAGATTGACCACGGATAGCCCTCTGATCAAGCGAAATATGTCCGTTTTGGCCATTGCAATTTGCGGCCACATCGACCACTTTCTGGCCATGGATAACCGCATTCGCATGTGGCGTGAACGCCGCGGCTTGACCATGGCGGAGCTTGGTCAGCGCGTCGGCACCGAGGCGTCACAGATCAACAAGCTGGAAAAAGGCAACCGTCGGTTGACAGCCGAATGGATGGGCAGGCTTGCCCGGGCGCTGGATTGTGCGCCCGCCGACCTGTTGATGCCTGACCCGGCCGGATCGGCCGCGGAACTTGGCGAAGCGCCGCCGCCGCCATCGCCCCTGGCGCCGCCCGCCGGCTATGCCGCCGCCGGCCATACGGCATCGGGGGCCGGCCGCGCTGCCGCCGGCCATGATGTGCCGGCCGATGCGGTCACCCTGACCGGGGCCGCGCCACGCGACCTGCCGGTGTTCGGCGCGGCGGTGGGCGGCGATGACGGCGCCTTCGATTTCAACGGTGCCGTCAACGAATATGTCGCCCGCCCCCCGATCCTGGCCGGTGTTGCCAACGGCTATGCGGTCTATGTTCAGGGCGAGAGCATGGAACCGCGCTATTTTGCCGGCGAACTGGTGCATGTGAACCCCAACCGGCCCATCACCACCGGCTGTTTCGTGGTGGTTCAGATCCGCACCGGCGACCCGCACATGCCGACGCGCGGCCTGATCAAGCAGTTCATTCGCCGCACGGCGTCGCGGCTGTGCCTGCGCCAGTTCAATCCGCGCGCCGATCTGGATCACGATCTGGCCAGTGTGCTGACCGTGCATCGCATCGTCGGTGCCAGCGATTACGGCTGATCGCCGGCACCCGCCGTGCCTGACGGCTGACCGCCGGCCGTCAGGCGGCGCGCAAGTCGCGCCTCGACCATCCGCTCCACGGCATCGGGGCCGATCTTCAGCCGGCGCAGGGCATCCGGTACCGTCGCCCGCAGATAAGTTGCCGCCGCGTCCGCGATGTCGCCCCCGGCCGGCCCTGCGCCCGGCATCACGCCCGGCTGACCCAGCGCCCGATCGACCGCACGTTCCAGCGCCGTCTCAAGATAGGCGCGCACCCGGTCGTCGCGGGCGACACCCGCCCAGCTTGCAATCCGGCCCAGCGCCCAGGCGCCCGCCACCATCACCGCGGCACCGGCAAGTTCACCGACGGCACCGCCCAGACGATCGGCCAGCAGGCCGGCCGCCACGGTGACCAGCATGTCGACACCAGTGGCCTCGGCAGTGGTCAGGTCGAGACTGGTGGCCGCCATGGCCGATGCGGCCATAAACGGCGAGAGCCCGGCCACCATGGCCATGGTGGCGAGGGTCGTCCATCTCCGGCAGGTCATCACACCGCCTCCCGCTCAACCCCGCGCGGGCCGGTCAAGACCAGCGCGCGGGCGTGAAGGTCGAACACCCGCCGCATCCAGCCGCGGCCAAAGCGCGGAAATCCCGGGCGGGTGACATAGATCTGCATGCGCCCCACGGCCATGTCGCCCAAAGCGTCGATCAGACGCTGCGGTCGTTCGGCCACCGCGGCGGCGGCACTCAGGCTGCGTGGGCCGATCACGCCGTCGGGGGCGGTGCCCACCGCCTGCTGCAACAGCCGTGCGGCCCTGGGCACGCCCAGATTGACCGCCGTGTCGAAGGCAAACAGCGCCAGCGCCGGTGGCAGCAGGTCGGCGCGCAAGGGCTGCCAGAACTGTGCGGCATACAGCGCCGCCGCATCGTCGCGGGTCAGCTTGCGGATCTGGGCAGGGTTCGCCTGCGGATCGACCCGACGCAGAAACGCCAGGCTGATGCCCCAGCGGGTGATGCCGCCCGGGTCCAGCGGGTCGTCGGTCACCTGACCGCCGCCTTCCCAGGCCAGCACGATGCCGAGTGCCGCCGGAAACAGCCGCCCCGGCACAGGGGCGCCAATGATGGCACCGGAGTCGAATGAGGTTGTGGTCATGATCGCACCTCCCCTATCCGCCACGACGTGTGGCGATCAGGCGCACGATCAGTTCCTCAAGGCCGCGTGGCCCGAGATAGGCGATGGTGACGATGGCCGCGGTGCGGGGCGGGCCGGTCAGGCCCAGTTGATGGGCCATGCCATCGGCGATCATCCCTATGGCGACCGCGGCGACCAGTTCCCACCAGAGATGTTTGGAAAAAAACCGCCGGCGGCCGCGCTGAACCTCGCCCACATGGACGAGCAGCCGGCCCAGATAGGCGGCAAGAACGGTGAGGCCGATGAGGTCGGCGGTTTCCCGGATGCCCGACCACAGGCCCTGAAGAAAATCCGGCATATCGCGTGTGTCCCGGTTGATTGGCGATCAAGGCCGCCCTGACCGCGGGTTGCGACACGGCGCCTTGTGTCCCCAGCATGCCGTCCGAACACCGAAGCCGCATGCGTTGATATGCGGCAACTTGCGGCATCAACTCGAAGACAAATCATCTTTTGATTGCGAAACAAACCGAAGAGTGGTCTGCGCGGCGGGGGCTGCCTGGCATCGAGCGCCGGCACTGTCGACAGCCGGCCCGGTGCACCCTATCTTTGCGGAAGGTCACGGCGCAGGCGCGATCTTCGCCCGGCTCGGCCGCCCTGCCCCCCGCCCCCCCTGCCCAGCCGACACCCGGAAAGGTTACCGCCATGGATGACGCCACCCAGACAGCCCCTGTGGCGCCGGCCATGTTCCGGGCCGGGCTGCGGCGCCTGGCGGGCGGCGTGACCATCATCGCCACCGGCAGCCATGGCGCCCGTGCCGGGTTGACGGCAACCGCCGTGATGTCGCTGACCGCCGAGCCGCCCCGGCTGGCGGTCGCCATCAACCGCAATGCCGGCGCCCACGACCTGATCCTGGGTCAGCGCCGCTTCACCATCAATCTGCTGGCGGCCGATCATGGCCACCTTGCCCGGCTGTTCGCCGGCGGCGACCCGTCGCGCATGGGTGAGGCCCGGTTCGACGACAGCTTGTGGACGACCGGCCTGACCGGCGCGCCGTTGCTGGCGCCGGCCGCAGCCAGCCTGGATTGCCGGCTGGTCGACAGCCTGGGCTTTGAAAGCCACACGCTGCTGGTCGGCGCCGTGGTCGACGTGAAGGCCCGTGATGCCGCGACCGCGCTGATCTATCACGACGGCTGCTTTGCGGGGCTCACGCCGATCGACTGATCCGGGCGCCGGTCCCTGCCCATTCATGCCACGCAGTCATCACTTGGTCGCGGCCTGCCGATCTGCTGGGATGCGCGGATGACAGCGATCTCGGACGGGGTGGACAATCACAAGATGGCCGACATGGCGGATGCGTCTCCGGAAACGGCGCTGCTCGACGTCGGACGCAATTGCTGGCGGGTGGAGCGTGCCGATCGTTTCGCCCTGATCATCGACGCCGACGACTATTTCACCGCCGCCAGGCTGGCGATGATGTCGGCCAGGCGCAGCATTCTGCTGATCGGCTGGGATTTCGACGCCCGCATCAAGCTTGGCCCCACCGCGACCGACGGCCCGGTGACGCTCGGCGATTTCATCCTGTGGCTGGCCCGGCGCACGCCCGGGCTGGAGATCCGGCTTCTGCGCTGGGACACCGGGGCGTTCAAGGCGCTGTTCCGGGGCGACACCATCTACAGCCTGCTGCGCTGGAAGATCCATCCGCGCATCACGCTGAAGCTGGATGGCGCGCATCCCTTCGCCAGTTCCCATCACCAGAAGATCGTGGTGATCGACGACCGCCTGGCGTTCTGCGGCGGCATCGACATGACCGGCGATCGCTGGGACCGGCGCGCCCATGACGATCACGATCCCAACCGCCTGGGCCCCGACGGCCGCCCGCGCGGCCCCTGGCACGATGCCACCAGCGTGCTCGACGGTCCCGCTGCGGCGGCGCTGGCCGAACTGGCGCGCGATCGCTGGCTGGCGGCCACGGGCGAAATCCTGCAGCCGGTCAGCGATGGTGTCGACTGCTGGCCAGCCCCGATGCAGCCCGGTTTCCGCAATGTCGACATCGCCATCGCCCGCACCCGGCCGAAGATGGAGGGCGTGGAGCCGCAGCACGAGATCGAGGCGCTGTATCTGGATCTGATCGCGCGGGCCCGGCACCTGATCTATGCCGAAAGCCAGTATTTCGCCTCACGCCGCGTGGCCCGCGCCATCGCTGCCCGGCTGGTGGAGGATGACGGGCCCGAAATCATCATCATCAACCCGGTCACCGCCGATGGCTGGCTGGAACCGGTGGCGATGGACACCGCCCGCGCCCGGCTGATCGAGGCGCTGCGCCGGATCGACCGGCATGGCCGGCTGAAGGTCTATCATCCCCACACCCGGGGCGGCGCGCCTATCTATGTCCACGCCAAGATCACCATCGTCGACAACCACTATCTGCGGATCGGCTCGTCGAACTTCAACAACCGGTCGATGCGACTGGATACCGAATGCGACGTGGTGATCGACACCGATCTTCCCGCCAATGCCGGGCTTCAGGCCAGCATCGCCGATATCCGCAACGACCTGCTGGCCGAGCATCTTGGCACCACGCCCGAGGTGGTCGCCGCGCGCCACGACGCCCTGGGCTCGATGATCGCCACCATCGAGGATCTGCGCGGCGATGGCCGCAGCCTGCGGCCCTATGAACTGCCTGAGCTTTCGGCCACCGAGATCTGGCTGGCCGATAACGAGATCCTGGACCCGGAAGGCCCCGATGCGATCTTCGAGCCGCTGCACAAACGCGGCCTGTTCCGCAACTGGCACCTGCCCCGCCGCCTGAGGCGCCGGCGGGTGCGGTAAGGCCGGCGTCATGGATCTGCAAATCGCCGATGACCCGGCCTGCAAAACACAGAAAAGGGGTTACGCCATATCTGGCGTAACCCCTTGTTCTAATTTGGTGGGCGCACAAGGGCTCGAACCTTGGACCCGCTGATTAAGAGTCAGCTGCTCTACCAACTGAGCTATGCGCCCGCAGTGCTGCGGTGGGCGGCTTATAGCAAGCGATGGCGGGGCTGCCAAGAGGTTTTCGTGGCAGCTTGCGACGTTTTTTTGACAAGCCGTTGGGCCTGTCCATCCAACACCCTGATCTGCCGCGACTAATAGCCTTCCAGCCCCGGCTGGCGGCGCAGTTGGACATCGCGATGGGTGTTCACGCAGGCCAGCAGCCCGAAGGCGATCATCAGGGTCAACATGGCGGTGCCGCCATAAGACACCAGCGGCAGCGGCACCCCGACCACCGGGATCAGCCCCATCACCATCGCGATGTTGATGAAGTAATACAGGAAGAAGGTCGACCCCACCCCCACGGCGACCAGCCGGCCGAACACGGTGCGCGCCCGCAACGACACGCTGAGCGCATACATCACCACCGAAATGAACAGGATCAGCAGGGCGATACCGCCGATCAGGCCGAACTCCTCGGCATACATGGTGAAGATGAAATCGGTCTGCTTCTCGGGCAGGAACGACAGATGGCTCTGGGTGCCCTGCATGAAGCCCTTGCCTGTCACCCCGCCCGACCCCAGCGCGATCTTGGACTGGGTGATGTGATAGCCGGCGCCCAGCGGGTCGCGCGACGGGTCCATGAAGGTCAGCACGCGCTGGCGCTGATATTCATGCAGCATCGTCCAGCCAACCGGCACCATTGCGCCGAACAGCGCCAGCACCACGATGAACTTCCACGCCCGCACCCCCGCCGCGAAGAACATGGCGCCGGCCCCCAGGATAAGCATGCCGGTGGTTCCAAGGTCGGGCTGGCGCAGCACCAGCAGGGCTGGCAGCAGCACCATCACCAGCGGCGGCAGCAGGGTCACCGGTCGGCCGACATCCTCGGCGGTGCGGCCGTGAAAATAGCGGGCCAGCGCCAGTACGATGGCGATCTTCATCACCTCCGACGGCTGAATCTGGAAGAAGCCGAGGTCGATCCAGCGCTGCGCGCCCATGCCGATATCGCCCATGATCTCCACCGCCAGCAGCAGCAGGAAGGCCATGCCATACAGTGGATAGGCAAGTTTCAGCCATAGTTTCAGATCAGTCAGCCCGATCACGATCATCAGCACGCCGCCGATCGCGAAGCGGATCATCTGAGCATTGGCCCAAGGGCTCAGGCTGCCATTCGCCGCCGAATACAGGATCAGGAAGCCGGTGCCGGCCACCAGCGACAGCAGCACCAGCAACCCCCAGCCGAACGACCGGATGCGTTGTACCAATGTCAGGCGGGCCGGCGCCGTGGCGTCATGCAGGCTCATGTCCTGTCTCCCCCCGTGGTTCCGTCATGGCCGCCGCCATCCGCCCGGCCGGCCACCCGGCCGCCCGGGCTGGACAGTGGCGGGCCGGATGGTAGCGGATTGGCAGGGGGCGGATTGGCGGGGGCACCGCGGCGCCGGTCACGCTCGGCGCCAAGCGCTATGGTTGCGCGCAGGATATCGGCCACCACCGGCGCCGCCACGCCGCTGCCGCTGCCGCCATGCTCGATGATGCAGGAACAGGCATAACGGGGCGCATGCAGCGGGGCGAAGCCCACGAACAGGGCGTGGTCGCGTTCCAGCCAGGGCACGTCTTCGGATTTATAGCGGCCGCTCTCGCGCTCCGCCCGGGTGATCCGGCGGACCTGTGCCGTGCCGGTCTTGCCGGCGAAGGCATAGGCCGGATCCTCGATCCGGGCCTTGTGCGCCGTGCCGCGGCGATGGTTGATCACCCGCCGCATGCCTTCCAGCACCAGTTCCAGATTGGTGCGGTCGACGCCGATCGCATCCGCCATCTGCAAGCCGCTTTCGGGCATCGGCAGCGGCGTATCGCCAACGCCGCCGTCATCAGCCACCGGCACTGCGGCGTTCCACAGGCTCGCCCCTGCCGCGCGGGCATCGTCGATCTCGCGATACAGCCGCGGCACCACCGCCCGGCCGCCATTGGCCAGGCGCGCCGTCATCACCGCCAGTTGCAGCGGCGTGCTCAACACATAACCCTGGCCGATGCCGGCGATCAGGGTCTCGCCCTGCGTCCAGCCACGCCCGCGCGCCGCCTGCTTCCAGTCCTTGGTCGGCATCAGGCCCGACTGTTCGCCCGGCAGGCCGATCTGCAACCGGTGGCCCATGCCGAAACGCTGGCCCATGGCCGCGATCGCATCGATCCCCACCCGGCGTGCGATGTCATAGAAGAACACGTCACAGGACTGGGCGATGGCTTCAACCAGCCCGACCTCGCCATGGCCGCCACGCCGCCAGCAATGAAAGCGGTTGTCGCCCATATCCAGATGGCCGGGGCAGAACACGGTGTGATCGCGCGAGATGACGCCCGATTCCAGCGCCGCCAGCGCCACCACCATCTTGAAGGTCGATCCGGGAGGATACTGGCCGCCCATCGCCTTGTTGATCAGCGGTGCCCGCGGGTTCGAGATCAACTCGGTCCATTGGGCGATCGAAATGCCGCGGTCGAACAGGGTGGGATCGAATGTCGGCACCGAGGCCAGCGCCAGAATGTCGCCGGAATGGATGTCCATCACCACCGCCGCCGCGCTGTCGAACGCCAGCCGTGCGGTGGTGAAGGTCTGAAGATCGGCATCCAGCGTCAGTTGAACATCGTTGCCCGCCACGCCCTCGCCACGGTCCAGCTCGCGGATCTCGCGGCCGAAGGCGTTCACCTCCACCCGGATATTGCCCGCCCGGCCGCGCAGCCGCAGGTCCGATGCCCGCTCGACGCCCGATTTGCCGATCCGGAAATCGGGCAGTTCCAGCAGCGGATCGCCATCGAGATCCTTCTCCGACGGCGCGCCGACATAGCCCACGATATGGGCCATGGTCGACCCCATCGGGTATTCGCGCGCCAGCCCGACATCGATCATCACGCCGGCCAGATCGGGACCGTTGACCTCCACCTTGGCGACCTCGTCCCAGGTCAGATTGTCGCGCACCGGCAGGGCGGCAAAGCGGCGACGGCGCTCGGCATCCCGAAGCACCCGGGCCTGCATCTCCTCGGGCAGGTCAACCAGTTCCGACAGGCTGGTCAGCACCTGTTGCAGATCGGTCGCCTGTTCGGGCACCACCAGCAGGCGGTAATTCTCGCGGTTCAGGGCCAGCACCCGGCCGTCGCGGTCGAAGATCCGGCCGCGCGGCGGCGCCAGCAGGCGCAGGCTGATCCGGTTATCGTCGGCCAGCGTGCGATAGCGGGCAGCCTCGGCCACCTGCAGATACCACATGCGGGCACCCAGCACGCCGGTCAGCAGCACCTGCGCGCCGCCCAGAAGCAGGGTGCGGCGGGTGATCAGCCTGTGTCGGTTCTGTTCTTCGCGCATCGGGGCTTCCGCATCATGCCGGGATCACAAGCCACGGGCCCAGGAGGCCGGCACGCCATGGCGACGTCAGGGGATATCAGCGCCGGCGCAGCGCCAGCGCGTGGATCTGGCCCAGCAGCCAGGCTGCCGGCGGATAGGCCGCAACGCTCGCCGCCCACTGGGCGATCGCCGGGGCCGGCGACAGCGCCGTCCAGGCATAGATCATGGTGGTCAGCCAGACGAGGCCGCAGGCAACGAAGGCCACCGCCGCAAACGCCGCCCAGATCAGCAGGAACGATTTGCCGCGGAACACCTTGCGCTGGCTGACCAGCATGCCGCGCACCACCAGCAGCACCAGCGCCGTCTGTCCAAGCGGACCCCAGCCGATGGCGTCCTCGACCAGCCCCAGAATGAACACCGCCCAGTAAGGCAGCCGGTCAGGACGATAGATGCTCCAATATGTCACCGCGATCAAGGCCGCCCAGGGCATCATCGCGGTGCCGCCCAGCCGATACCAGGGGGCGGCGGCCATCAGCACCAGCGCCAGGCTGACCAGAAACGGCACCGCCGCGCGCACCCAGTGGTCGAGTTTCTGAAGCAAGGTCTCGTTCATCGCCGCCCGCCCGCCATGCCGCCACGGCGGCAGAGCCCGCCGGTCTCTGCGGCATCACCGCCACCGAGGCACAAGGTCACTCTGACGTCACCTTCATGGGGCCATCTTAGTCGTCGAGGCTGGCACAGTCACAGGCACGTCATCCTCAGCGCGCGGAGGTCGGGGCCGGGGCGGGCGGCACAGGCAGGGCCGGAGACGGTTCCGGAACCCCCACCGGCTCGAATTCGGTGCCGAGCAGGATGCGCACGAAATCGAGCCGCCGCCAATCCACGAACGGCTCGACCCGGGCCATGCCGTCATCGATAGCCATCACCCGGCCGACGGCCAGTCCCGGCGGGAACACACCGCCCTCGCCCGATGTCACGACGCGTGCGCCGACCTGCGGCAGGGCATGGGCCGGCAGATAGGCCAGCGCCGGGCGCGACGAATTGTCGCCGGCCAGAATTGCCCGCTGTCCGGTGCCGTCGGCGGTTTCAACCGTCACCGGCACGCGGCTGTTCAGGTCCGACAGCAGCAGCAGCCGCGACGAGGTTTCGCCCACCTGGATCACCCGCCCGACCAGCCCGGCCGAGGTGACGGCGATACCGTCACGGGTCATGCCGTCGCGGGCGCCGGCCGAAATCAGCAGGGTGCGCACGAAGGGGCCGCCGGTATCGGCCAGAATGCGGGCCGACAGGAAGCGCTGCTCCGGATCCGGCACCACACCCAACTGGCGCCGGAGCGCGGTGTTCTCGGCCGCCAGCCGCAGGGCAACCTGCTCCCAATGGCGCAGGCGTTCGTTCTGCTCGATCAGCCGGGTGTTCTCGGCGGCCAGATTGGTCAGGTCGTCGATGCGGTCGGTCAGGCCGGTCAGGCTGGCCACCGGGCGCGAGAACAGCTCCAGCGCCGGGGCTGCGGCGTCGGCGATCGTGGTGCGCAGCTGGGTTGCCGGCACGACATCGAAACGGGTCGCGATCATCAACCCCACGGCCCCGATCATCAGCGCACCGAAGGCAAAACGGTGCGCCAACTGGCGAAGCGGCTGGGCCACGGCGCGGCCATATCCGAAGGGCTTCACGGTCCGATCTCCCCAAAGCAGGGGTTCGTCTCGCTATCAAGCATGACACGAGACCGGCCGATATACCACCGGCCGGCCGCGTGAGCATTCTGTGCGGTCAGTACTGCTCGTACAGAACGTGTTTCAGCTTTTTCATCTCTTCCAGCGCCCGGCCGGTGCCCAGCGCCACGCAGGACAGCGGATCGTCGGCGATCGAGACCGGCAGGCCGGTCGCGTTGCGCAGCACCAGGTCCAGGTTGCCCAGCAGTGCGCCGCCACCGGTCAGCACGATCCCCTTGTCGACGATGTCGGCCGCCAGTTCGGGGGCGGTATGCTCCAGCGCCACCTTCACCGACTCGACGATCGCGCCCACGGGCTCGGTCAGGCTTTCGGCGATCTGGCGCTCGGTGATCACGATCTCGCGCGGCACGCCGTGCATCAGGTCGCGACCCTTGATCTGCAGCACCTTGCCATCGCCGTCGGCCGGCGGGCAGGCCGACCCGATCTCGGTCTTGATCCGCTCGGCGCTCGACTCGCCGATCAGCAGGTTATGGTTGCGACGGATATAGGCGATGATCGCCTCGTCCATCTTGTCGCCACCCACACGCACCGACCGCGAATAGACGATGCCGCCCAGCGACAGCACCGCCACCTCGGTGGTGCCGCCGCCGATATCGACGACCATCGACCCGGTCGGTTCGGTCACCGGCAGGCCGGCGCCGATCGCCGCCGCCATCGGTTCCTCGATCAGGAACACCCGGCGGGCACCGGCGCTTTCGGCCGATTCCTGGATCGCACGGCGCTCGACGGCGGTCGAGCCGGAGGGGACGCAGACGATGATCTGCGGGCTCGCGAAGGTGCGACGGTTGTGCACCTTGCGGATGAAGTGCTTGATCATCTCTTCGGCAACTTCGAAATCGGCGATGACGCCGTCGCGAAGCGGGCGGATCGCCTCGATATTGCCGGGCGTGCGGCCAAGCATCAGCTTGGCCTCCTCGCCGACGGCGAGAACCTGCTTCTTGCCCTTGATGTTCATGATGGCGACCACCGACGGCTCATTGAGCACGATGCCGCGGCCCTTCACATAAACGAGCGTGTTGGCAGTGCCGAGGTCGATGGCCATATCGGCCGAGAGGATGCCGAGGAGGCTCGAGAACATGTAGCTGGCTTTGCTCGCTGGATCTGGTCTGTCTGTCGTCCGACCGGATGACGTGGCCGACGGCGTCGAAGCTGGCGCCCTCGCAACTCGTCTGACGAGCGGGCGGGCGAACGCGGCGAGATTACGCCACATTCTGTCCCGCATTGAAACCGCCAATTCAGTGTCTTGGCATCAAACGCGTCGGCGCCCGCGGACCGGGCGGGGGGCCGGTCCGCGGGCGCCGTCCGTCCGGCGGGGGTGCCGAAACGGGAAGGCCGGATCAGGCGGTCAGATCGCGGCGCTGCGAATTGCCGGATCGGCCGCCTCTTCAGGCGCATCGGCCGCCTTCTCCAGCAGCTTGGCCAGGGCATTCACATAGGCGCTGGCCGATGCGACCACGGTATCGGGATCGGACCCGGTGCCGCCATGGCTGCGGCCGCGGGCCTTCAGGCGCACGGTCACCCGCGCCTGGGCATCGGTTCCCTCGGTGACCGCGTGCACCTGATACAGTTGCAGCACCGCCTCGTGCGGGATCGCCTTGCGGATGGCATCGAACACCGCATCGATCGGGCCGTTGCCGCCGGCGCTCGCCGAATGGGATGTGCCGTGCTGCTCGATGGTGACGGTGGCGGTGTGGTCCACGCCGATGCCGCAGGCGACCGACAGCGCGACCAGCTTCAGGCTTTCGCCCTCATGGCCCACCTCGTCGCTGACCAGGGCGACCAGATCATCGTCGAACACGGTCTTCTTGCGGTCGGCCAGATCCTTGAACCGGCGGAACGCATCTTCAACCGCGTTGTCGCCCAGTTCGAAGCCCAGCTCCTTCAGTTTGGTCTTGAAGGCATGACGGCCGGAATGCTTGCCCATTACCAGCGACGACTTGTTCACGCCCACCGATTCAGGGGTCATGATCTCGTAGGTCTGGGCATTCTTCAGCATCCCGTCCTGATGGATGCCGCTTTCATGCGCGAAGGCGTTCCGGCCCACGATCGCCTTGTTGTACTGGATCGGGAAGCCGGTCACCGCCGACACAAGCTGCGACGCCTGGGTGATGGTGCTGGTGTCGATGCCGGTGCGCACGCCCATGATGTCGGCGCGGGTGCGCAGCGCCATCACGATCTCTTCCAGCGCCGCGTTGCCCGCGCGCTCGCCGATGCCGTTGACGGTACATTCCACCTGCCGGGCACCGGCCGCGACCGCCGCCAGCGAATTCGCCACCGCCAGGCCCAGATCGTTGTGGCAATGGGCCGACAGGATCGCCTTGTCGATATTGGCGACGTTGTTGCGGATCGCCCGGATCAGCGCGATGTATTCCTCAGGCACGGTATAGCCCACCGTGTCGGGGACGTTGATCGTGGTGGCGCCGCTCGCGATCGCCACATCGATCGCCTTGAACAGAAATTCGGGTTCGGTGCGGGTGCCGTCCTCGCATGACCATTCCACATCGTCGGTGAAGCGGCGGGCGAAGGATACGCTGTCGGCGATCGCCTCCAGAACCTGCGCCTCGTCCATGTTCAGCTTGAACTTGCGATGCAGCGGGCTGGTGGAGATGAAGGTGTGGATGCGCTTGCGGCGCGCGGGCTTCAGCGCCTCGGCCGCCCGTTCGATATCGGCATGTTTCGCGCGCGCCAGGCTGCAGATCACCGCCTCACGCGACCGCTCGGCAACCTTGTAGACCGACTCGAAATCGCCGTTCGATGCGATGGCGAAGCCGGCCTCGATCACGTCGACACCCAGCCGCTCCAGCATCTCGGCCACGCGCAGCTTCTCGTCCAGCGTCATCGATGCGCCAGGGCACTGCTCGCCGTCGCGCAGCGTGGTGTCGAAGATCACCACCCGGTCACCGGCATTGACGGCGGCGGCATTGGTGGTGTCCACGGCCTGGTGGGCGGTGGCGCCAGGGCGGTCGGGACTGGCGGCCTGGGCGGGGCTATTGGTCTGGGTGGTCATGGCAGGAGCCTTGCTTCGGATAAGAGGCGGACCCGGTCAAGCGGGTCCGAACGCCAGTACATGCATGGCGATCATGTCGCCAGACATGTGGTTCTGTCTCTTCTCCCCTGAGCGTGTGTCACCGGCGATCGATCGCGCGGCTGACGGTACGGCGCTCAGGGGCCGATAAGTCGAAGCGAAAGCGCAAGGCCGAGAAGGATGAGAACAAATCCGCCAGAGGCCAGAACCATCATGTCGGCGGCCATCATGTCGGCCCGCAGAGCCTCGGCACGCGCAACATCCACGGCCCGCGCAGATGCGCGGCGGCGTGCGATGGTGGCTGTGCTGTGCGGCTGGTGAGACATGATGTCCGGTTCTGGATGTTCAGGCGTGGTGGATTTGCCAGTGGCTGCATGGCATGCGGTGGCGGCATCTTCGTCCGCTCACCACATCATGGCCGACATCGACACGCATGTCGACCGGGTATCCGGCACACGATGCGACCCGAATGGATAACACCGTGATTGGAACGATTACAGACAAGGCAGGGGAGTGTCCAGTGCAAAAACCGCATATGAGACATTTTCCAATCACTTCCGCCCCGGTTAGGGCAATATTCTTGTCCTTGTTTGGGAGCATTCCTCGGGCGGCGGGCACCGGATCAGGCGCATGTCCCGCGATTGTCCACTGGATTTCCACCCGGTCACCCCGTCAGGATGGCAGATCCCTATCCCACCAGCCCCCTGCCCCGTCTGCCGACCCGGAGAGCTGACATGATCACCGACATTGCCGCCGCCCTGCACGCCGAGGACGTCGCGGCCGCCGATCCCGGCGCCGCCGGCCGCGTGGTCGATTTCTGGTTCGGCGAGCTTGGCCCCGACAACTGGTTCGGCGCCGGCGATGCGCTGGATCAGACGATCCATGACCGCTTCGCCCGCGTCCATGCCGGGGCCATCAGGGGGGTCTGCGCCGGCTGGCGGGTCGAGCCCTATGGCCGGCTGGCCGAGATTCTGCTGCTGGACCAGTTCTCGCGCCATATACACCGTGGCACACCCCGGGCTTTCGCCGCCGACCCGATGGCGCTGGCCCTGGCGCAGGAAGCCGTGGCGCGCGGCCATGATCAGCGCCTGCCGCCCCTGCACCGCCAGTTCGTCTATCTGCCGTTCATGCATTCCGAAAGTCTGCTGGTCCACGATCAGGCGGTGGCGCTGTACGAAGCGCTGGGCGACGCCAACGCGCTGGATTTCGAACACAGGCACCGCGACATCCTGCGGCGCTTCGGCCGCTATCCGCATCGCAACGCGGTGCTGGGCCGCAATACCACCCCCGACGAGGCCCGCTTCCTGACCGAGCCCGGATCGGGGTTCTGAGCGGCCGCCACCGCCGGTGACGGCACCGTTCAGGGCAGCCGGCCCAGCGTGTCGGCGACATAGGCATCGCGCCGGCCCATCGGCTTCTGCGGATCGTCGGTGCTGTCGCAGGCGGTCTGGTGTTCCAACTCGGCGTTCAGTTCGGCGCCGACCAGCACGATCATCACGGAAATCCAGATCCAGGTCATGAACACCACCACCGCGCCCAGCGAGCCATAGGTGCGGTCATAGGCGGCGATGTTGCTGACATACCAGGAAAATCCCAGCGACCCCGCCAGCCAGACCAGCGTGGCCAGACAGCCGCCGGGGGTGACCCAGCGCCATTTCGCCGACCGACGGCTCGGCGCATAGCGATAAAGAATGCTGGTGCCCAGAGCCACCAGCACCATCAGCAGCGGCCAGCGCCCCAGGCTGATCAACTGTTCGGCGACGAGGCCGAGATTGAGAAGATCCAGCGCCACCGGCAGCAGCGCCAGCGCGGCCAGCATCAGGGCGGTGAACAGAATGGCCACCAGCGTGAAGCCCAGCGTCACCAGGGTGAACACCACGAACGACCGGTCCTCGCGCTCGCCATAGGCGACATCGAGCGCGCCGAACATGGCCTTCATACCCAGATTGGCGCTCCACAGGGCGAAGCCCAGGCTGAAGGCGAGGCCGAAACTCAGACGGTCCTGGGGCTGTGCCGCCACCCGCCGCATCTGGTCGCCCATCAGTTGCACGGCGCTGTCGGGCAGAATGCCGCCCAGCACCCTGATATGCTCGACCACCGCCGAGGGGTCCGAAAACAGGCCATAGATCGAGATCAGCGCGGTGATGCCGGGAAAGATCGCCAGCAGGGTGTAGAAGGCGACACCAGCCGCCACCGCCTCCACCCGATCGTCGATCACCTGCAGGGCGGTGCGCCAGATGATGTCCTTCCAGCCGCGGATCGGCATGTGAAGCGGGCTGGTCGCCTGCCGGCCGCGGGCCGCGTGTTCGGTGGGGCTGCCATCCGGGTCCAGCCGGGTTTCGGCCTCATCCCGCAGCCGGCCCGCATTCGGTGCCCGGCGGGCGTCGGGGATCTGCTCGGGTCGCCTGTCTGCATCTGTCATGCCTGCCGGTCCGCTCTCCTGTCGCGCCATGGCCGATGGCTCAACATGAGGGCGGCAGTGCTGGTTCCGCATCCGCCCGCCCGAACGATCAAGGGCGGCGCCCCCCTCTCGGGAAGCGCCGCCCCTGATACCGGCCGCGATTGCGGCGGCAGATCAGTTCTTGGTCTTGTCGACCAGCCGGTTGGCCGAGATCCACGGCATCATCGCGCGCAGCTTCTCGCCGACCTCTTCGATCTGATGGGTGGCATGGCCACGGCGCATGGCCTTGAAGCTCGACTGGCGGGCGGCATTCTCAAGCACCCAGTCGCGGGTGAAGCGGCCGCCCTGAATGTCTTCAAGGATCTTCTTCATCTCGGCCTTCACCTCGGGGGTGATGACCCGCGGGCCCGACACGTAGTCGCCGAATTCGGCGGTGTTCGAGATCGAGTAGCGCATGTTGGCGATGCCGCCCTCATACATCAGGTCGACGATCAGCTTCATCTCGTGCAGGCATTCGAAATAGGCCATCTCGGGGGCATAGCCCGCCTCGACCAGGGTTTCGAAGCCGGCGGTGATCAGATGGGTCACGCCGCCGCACAGCACGGCCTGCTCGCCGAACAGGTCGGTCTCGCACTCTTCCTTGAAGCTGGTCTCGATGATGCCGGCGCGGCCGGCACCAAGGCCGCAGGCATAGGACAGCGCGATTTCAAGCGCATTGCCCGACACGTCCTGCGCCACGGCCACCAGGCTCGGCACGCCGCCGCCCTTGACGTATTCGCTGCGCACCGTGTGGCCGGGGCCCTTGGGCGCGATCATGAACACGTCGATGTCCTTGCGGGGCTCGATCAGCCCGAAATGGATCGACAGGCCATGGGCGACCGCCAGGGCGGCGCCTTCCTTCAGATTGTCGCGCAGATCCTGCTCATACAGATCGGCATGAAGCTCGTCCGGGGTCAGCACCATGACCAGATCGGCGGTCTGGGCGGCCTTGTCGGGGGTCATGACGGTGAAGCCCGCGCCCTCGGCCTTGGCAACGGTCGCCGACCCTGCACGCAGGCCCACGATCACGTTGACGCCGCTGTCACGCAGGTTAGCGGCATGGGCGTGGCCCTGGCTGCCATAGCCGATGATCGCGACCGTCTTGGTCTTGATCAGGTTCAGGTCGGCATCGCGATCGTAGTAGACGCGCATGGTTCTGTTGTTTCCTCTGTTGATGTCGCGGGCGGTCCGCAAGCTGTTCTCTGCCGCCCTTGACCCTGTCGTCGCATGCCTCGCGCTGAAGATCGACCGCAAGCGACGTCATATGGACCAGTGGTGTCGTGATATGGACCAGCGGGCAGACCCGATGGTCGCCAGGCGGTGCGCCGGCCGCGTCAGGCCGGCTCGTATGCGTCAGGCCGGCTCGTAATTGCCCCGTTCCGACGACAGCGGCTCGGCGCCGCGCGACAGGGCGGCGATGCCGGTGCGGGCAACGTCCACCAGCCCCAGCGGCCGCATCAGGTTGATGAACGCCTCGATCTTCTCGGTCGAACCGGTCATCTCGAAGATGAAGCTCTCATGGGTGCTGTCGACCACGCGGGCGCGGAAGATATCGGCGATGCGCAGCGACTCGACCCGCCGCTCGCCGGTCGAGGCCACCTTGACCAGCGCCAGTTCGCGACCGACGAACGGCCCGCTCTGGGTCAGGTCGGTGACGGTGTGGATCGGCACCAGCCGGGTCAACTGCGCCTTGATCTGCTCGATGATCATCGGCGTGCCCGAGGTGACGATGGTGATCCGCGACCGGGTGCGGCCCTCGTCCACCTCGGCGACCGTCAGGCTGTCGATGTTATAGCCGCGGCCGGAAAACAGGCCGATGACCCGGGCCAGCACGCCGCTTTCATTGTCGACCAGCACCGACATGGTGTGCTGGGTGATCTGTTCGTTCTGGATGACCATGGAAACTCGCCGTCGGATTTGGTGCAGACGTCGGGAACGGGCCGGCGGGACATGGTGCCCGGGCCGGCCCGGGGGCGGCAGGCTGATCGCGCGGGCGGCGCGGGTCAGACCAGTACCATCCCTTCCTCGCTCTTGCAGGCATCGAGTTCCTGGCCGGGGCCAAGGATGATCTCGTGATGGGCGGCGCCGGCCGGGATCATCGGATAGACGTTCTCGCCCTTGTCGACGCGCACATCCACCACCACCGGGCCGTCATAGGCCAGCATCTCGCGGATCACCCCGTCCAGATCGTCGGGGGTGTGGGCGCGCAGACCCTTGGCGCCGAAGGCTTCGGCCAGCTTCACGAAATCGGGCAGCGCCGCCGAATAGCTTTCGGAATAGCGCCCGCCATGGAACAGCTCCTGCCACTGGCGGACCATGCCCATCCATTCATTGTTCAGGATGAACACCTTCACCGGCAGCCGGTGCTGCATCAGGCTCGACAGCTCCTGGATGTTCATCATCGTCGAGGCCTCGCCCGCGATGTCGATCACCAGGGCGTCGGGATGCGCCACCTGCACGCCCATCGCCGCCGGCAGACCATAGCCCATGGTGCCGAGCCCGCCCGAGGTCATCCAGTGATTGGGGGTGTCGAAGTTGAAATGCTGGGCCGCCCACATCTGGTGCTGGCCGACCTCGGTGGTGATATAGGGCTCGCGCTCATGGGTCATCTCCCACAGCCGCCGGATGGCGTATTGGGGCTTGATGATCTGGCTGCTGTTCTGGAAGCCCAGCGAGTTCTGCGCCCGCCAGCCGGCGACCCGCTCCCACCAGGCGCCGATGCGCGCGGCATCGTGCTCGCCCTGCCGCCGGCTCCAGGCCGCCAGCAGCGCCGCGATCGCCGATCCGGCATCGCCGATGATCGGCAGGTCGACGCGGACGTTCTTGTTGATCGAGGACGGATCGATATCGACATGGATTTTGATGCTGTCGGGCGAGAAGCCGTCGAGCCGCCCGGTCACCCGGTCGTCGAACCGCGCGCCGATATTGATCATCAGGTCGCAGTCATGCATCGCCAGATTGGCTTCCAGCGTGCCATGCATGCCCAGCATCCCCAGCGACTGGCGGTCGCTGGCCGGATAGGCGCCAAGCCCCATCAGGGTCATCGTGACGGGGAAACCGGTGGCACGCACCAGCCGGGTCAGGCCGGCGCAGGCCTCGGGCCCGGCATTGATCACGCCGCCGCCGACATAGAACACCGGCCGCTCCGCCTTCAGCATCAACTCGATCGCCCGCTCGATCCCGCTCTGTTCGGGGGTCACCTGCGGGCGATAGGTCGGGCGTGGCAGCTCTTCGGGCGCGCGATAGGTGCCCGGGGTGTTCAGGATGTCCTTGGGCAGATCGATGACCACCGGGCCGGGACGCCCCGACCGCGCGACATGGAAGGCCTCATGGACCTTGCCCGCCAGCACCTCGACATCCCGGATCAGATAGTTGTGCTTGGTGCATGGCCGGGTGATGCCGACGGTATCGGCTTCCTGGAAGGCATCGTTGCCGATCATATGCGTCGGCACCTGACCGGTCAGGCAGACGATCGGGATGCTGTCCATCAGCGCGTCGGTCAGGCCGGTCACCGCATTGGTGGCGCCGGGGCCCGAGGTTACGAGCACCACGCCGACCTTGCCGGTCGAGCGCGCATACCCCTCCGCCGCATGGACCGCCGCCTGTTCATGGCGGACCAGGTAATGACGCACCCGGTTCTGCTTGTAGAGCGCGTCATAGATCGGAAGTACCGCGCCACCGGGATAGCCGAAAATGACCTCGACACCCTGGTCTGCCAGGGCCTTCATCAGGATTTCCGCACCGGTGAACTGCATCGTTCGGTCGCTCCGCGAGTATCTGGTTCGGGTGTCCGCGCTACATCTGCGCCCCTGCCCTTCGCCCGGATCGCGGGGCCTGCGCCATGCAGGCCTCACCGAAAAAGAACCGCCGGCGGACAACTCCGTCGGCGGGTTCCGCCCCTTGGCCCCCTGCCCGCCATCGCGGCTGCGAAGGCGGGGCGCGGGTTCGCGGGGCCCGAAGCGTTGTTATCCGCCTTGCATTGGCGGACGCGATCCGGTCTCTTGATCCGAGCTTGTGGACCCTACCGGCTCAATGACCCGCGGTCAACAGGAACTCGTCAATTTCCAAAAAGATTCTCGGATGCAAACATTCCGAATATTGCTCTGAAACGGTCAGGTTGATCAGGCCCTGGTGACGTATCCAGGTCATCTGGCGCTTGGCGTATTGGCGTGTCGCGATGCGGCCGCGCTCAATCGTCTGGGCCAGCCCCGCCTGCCCGCGCACCAGCCGCGCGATTTCCGGCACCCCCACGGCCTTCATCAGCGGTATGGCATCCGGGTCCAGCACGCGTGCCAGCAATGCCTCCACCTCCGCCGCCGCCCCTGCCGCCAGCATGGCCTGGAAGCGGCCGGCGATCCGCTGGTCCAGCACCGCGCGATCGGGCATCAGCGCGATGGTGAACACCGGCCCGTCATGCCCCCCCGTCGGCGGATGGGCGTGCTGCCAGTCGGCCAGTGTCCTGCCGGTGGCGCGCACCACCTCCAAGGCCCGCGCCAGGCGCTGCGGATCGGCCAGCCGCGCCGCCGCCGCCGGATCATGCGGCAGCAGGGCCGCCTTCAGCGCAGCCACTCCGCCTTCGGTGCCGATCGTCCGCACGGCGTCACGCAGGTCTGCGGGGATCGCCGGCAGATCCGACAGCCCCTCGACCAGCGCCCGGATATACAGGCCGGTGCCGCCGGTCAGGATCGGCAGCCGACCGGCGGCCTGGGCGGCTGCAATCTCGGCGCGGGCGAGTGCCGCCCAGGCGGCGGCGGAACACACCGCCTCGGCCGGCCGCACGCCATACAGCCGGTGGGGGGCCGCCGCTTCATCGGCCGCTGTCGGCCGGGCGGTCACGATCCGCAGATCGTCATAGACCTGCATCGCATCGGCGTTGATCACCACACCGTCGCGCGCCAGCGCCAGCGCCAGCGCCAGCGCCGACTTGCCCGAGGCGGTGGGGCCGGTGATCACGATCAGTGGCATCCCCGGCATCGGTTTGCCCGGCTCCATGCTTGCTCCCGCGCGATCTCGCGCTTTTAATGCGGCCGACCCGATATATGTACCCGACCCGATGCAGCGGGTCGCTTGTCGATGGATGAAGGGACGATCCATGGGAACGGTGTTGACGCTGATCGGTGCTCCGGTCAAGGCTGACGGCGCGGCGGCGGTGACCAGAGCGGGCGCGATCGATGTGGTGCGCCAGGCGCTCGATGCGGCAGGCCACACCGTGGGCGACGTCACCATCCTGCAGGACGGCGTCGCCGCCGATATCGCGGTTGCCGGCAGCGACGTGGCGGGCGTGCGCGATACCGCCGAGGCGGCCCTGGCCGATGCCGGGCTCCCCGTCGATGCGGCCGCCCAGCCGGATGGTCCCGACCGCCGCCGCCGGCTGCTGGTATCCGATATGGACAGCACCATCATCACCTGCGAATGCATCGACGAGCTGGCCGATTATGCCGGGGTCAAGGCCGAGGTCGCCGCGGTGACCGAGCGGGCGATGCGTGGCGACCTCGATTTCGCCGCGGCGCTGATCGCCCGCGTCGCCACCCTCGCCGGCCTGCCCGAAGGCGTTCTGGCGCGGGCCTTCAGTGAGCGGGTGCGGCTGATGCCGGGCGCGCGCACGCTGGTGGCCACCATGCGCGCCCATGATGCGCGCGCGGTTCTGGTGTCGGGCGGCTTCACCTATTTCACCGCCCGGGTGGCGGCGCTGTGCGGCTTCGACGACAACCGCGCCAACCGGCTGGAGGTGGCGGGCCACCGCCTGACCGGCCAGGTCATTCCACCGATCCTGGGCGCCGATGCCAAGGTCGCGGCGCTCGACCATTATGCCGGGCTGTGGTCGGGCGGCACCGGCGGTGCGCTGGCGGTGGGCGATGGCGCCAACGATCTGCCGATGATCCTGAGGGCCGGGCTTGGCGTCGCCTATCACGCCAAGCCCAAGGTCGCGACGGCGGCACCGGTGCGGATCAACCATGGCGACCTCACAGCCCTGCTCTATCTGCAGGGCTATCACCGCGACACCTTCATCGCCGCCGAAGACTGACATCCCCGCACTGGCCGCGCGGCCGCCGGATCAAACACAAACCCCGCCCGGATCGCTCCGTGCGGGGTTTGGTCGTTCAGGCCGACCAATGGCGGGTCAGTCCTTCAGGCGCAGGGCCACGAAGCGGCTGTCATCGCCGGTCCGTACCAGCATCAGCACCGATTTACGGCCAGCGTCACGGGCTTCCTTGATCGCGGTCTCGATATCCGCCACCCGGTCCACCTTGCGCTGGCCGACATCGACGATCACGTCGCCAACCCGGATCGGCTTGTCGCCGGCGGGTCCGTTGGCGTCGATCTCGGTGATCACGACACCGGTGACGTCTGGGCCAAGCCCGTACCGGTCACGGATCGCGCCGTCGGCCTGGGCCACGGTCAGGCCCAATCCCGCCAGGCTGGTGCCGGCCTGCTGCTCGGGCGGCGCGCCGCCGGCATCGGGTGCCGCCTCGGCGACATCCGCCTCGTCCAGCTCGCCGACCGTCACCTTCAGGTCGACCTTGCGGTTGTCGCGCCAGATCTCCACCGGCACCGAGCGGTTGATCTCGGTTTCGGCCACGATCCGGGGCAGTTCGCGCATCTCGGCCACATCCTTGCCGTCGAAGCGCAGCACCACATCACCCACCTCGATACCGGCGGTGGCGGCGGGGCTGTCGGGCATCACCCTGGCGACCAGCGCGCCATGGGCGCGATCCAGGCCCAGGCTTTCGGCGATGTCGTCGGTGACCGGCTGGATCTGCACGCCCAGCCAGCCGCGACGGGTGCGGCCATATTCCACAAGCTGCTCGATCACCGGCCGCGCCAGCATCGACGGCACGGCAAAGCCGATGCCGACCGAGCCGCCGGTGGGCGAGAAGATCGCGGTGTTGATGCCGATCACCTCGCCGGCCATGTTGAACATCGGGCCGCCGGAATTGCCGCGGTTGATGGCGGCGTCGGTCTGCAGGAAGTCGTCGAACGGCCCGACATTGATGTCGCGGGCGCGCGCCGAGATGATGCCGGCGGTCACCGAACCGCCCAGACCGAACGGATTGCCGACCGCGATCACCCAGTCGCCGACCCGCGAGGTGGCGCTGTCGCCCCACGAGACGAAGGGCAGCGGCTTGGTCGATTTCACCCGCAGCACCGCCAGATCGGTCTTGGGGTCGGTCCCGACCACTTCGGCCGGCAGGGTGGTGTTGTCGGTCAGGATCACCGAGATTTCATCGGCATCCTTGATGACGTGATTGTTGGTCACCACCAGGCCTTCGGCACTGATGATGAAGCCGGACCCCAGCGCCTGAACCTTGCGGGTGGCGCCCGGCTGGCCGCCGCGATCGCCGAAGAAGTCGCGGAACAGGTCTTCGAACGGCGATCCGGGCGGGAATTGCGGCATCGGGATCTGCGGGCCCTGAACCTCGACGCTCTGCGTGGTCGAGATGTTGACCACCGCCGGGGTCAGCTTCTCGACCAGGTCGGCGAAGCTCTCGGGCGCGGGCCGGGCATGGGCCTGCCCGGCCGCCAGTGCCAGACATGCGGCAAGGGTCAAGGCCATCAGCGCGGCGAAAAGGCGGCGCATGACCGGATCGGTCATGGCGCTGGTACGGTCGCGCGCGACGGCTGCGACCGGTCGCCGGATGCGCGCCGAGGGCGGAAGGGAACCTGGCACGTGTTTGTCTCCCTGATACGTTGCCGGCATGCTACGGAAGTCGATGTAGTCGGCGCTCCCTCGCGGATCAAGCGCGGATCGCCCTGGGGTGGCCCATGGGTGCCCCCCGGACTGGCATGGCTGAGGCTCTTGAACGGTCAACTGCGCAGCCACCACACGATGGCGACGCCGATGGCGGCGATCACCGCCCCGCCGACCCGCAAGCGGTCTTCCGGTTCGGCCAGCACGGCGACGATCATCCGCTTCATGCCGCGCGGAAACAACGCATAGATCGCGCCTTCGAACACCAGCACCAGGCCGATGGCGGTCAGCAGGTCGTTCATGCCGGGCTCCTCAAGGCGGATATGCGGGCGGGTTGAGGACCACGGAGACGGCAGCCGTGACGGTTGGAGCCGGTCGGCGGACGCGCGGTGGACAGTCCCCACCACCTGTAGCAAGCTTGCGCCCGCCCGGCAACGGCGCTGGCCAGGGGCGTCGCTGCGGCGGCCCTGCTGCCAGGCCGGCCATGCCCATCTTCAGACGTCGAGAGGCTGCCTCACCATGCGTTACCGCCGACTGGGCCGGAGCGGCCTGCTCGTGTCCGAAATCTCGCTTGGCACCATGACCTTCGGCGGTCAGGTGCCGGAAGCCGAGGCGGTCCGGATCATGTCCCGCGCCTACGACGCCGGGGTCAATCTGTTCGACACCGCCGAAATGTACGCCGTCCCCCAGACGCCCGAGACCCAGGGTGCCAGCGAGCGCATCCTCGGCGCCTTTCTCAAAACCGTGCCGCGCGACCGGGTGATCGTCGCCACCAAGGTCAACGGCCCGGGCGAGGGGCCGCTTTCGGGGATCACCGCCCATATGCGCGGCGGCCTGTCGGCCATCGACCGCTTCCACATCGAACGGGCGGTGGATGCCAGCCTCCGCCGGCTCGGCACCGACGTCATCGATCTCTATCAGACCCACTGGCCCGACCGGGTGGTGCCGATGGCCGAACAGCTCGATGCGCTGGACCGGCTGGTTCAGGCCGGCAAGGTCCGCTATGCGGGCGTCAGCAACGAAACCCCATGGGGGCTGACCCGGCTGGCCGCCACGGCAGAGGCGCAGGGCACAGCCCCGATCGTGTCGGTCCAGAATGTCTATCACATGCTGAAGCGGGTCTATGACGACGGCATGATGGAAGTCTGCCGGAACGAGGGCGTCGGCATGCTCGCCTTCTCGCCGCTCGCCATGGGGTTGCTGACCGGAAAATACGGCACCGGCCAGGACGCGCCACCGGCCTCGCGGCTCTATACCTTCCCGCCTCGCTTCGCCGGCCGCTATCTGCACCCGCGCGCCCTCGCCGCCGCCGGCCGTTATGTGGCGCTGGCCCATGATTTCGGTCTGGACCCCACCACCATGGCGGTTGCCTGGACCGCCGGCCGGCCCGGCGTCACCTCGGCCCTGCCCGGGGTCTCGGCCGATAACCAGTTGGATGCCATCCTGGCCGCCGCCGGTCTCGATCTGTCCGCCGATCTGCGCGACGCGATCGATGCCGTGCACCGCGAGATGCCCAACCCGGTGATCTGACCGGCTCCACCACGGGGGGCATCGGGACATGGAAACGGCCGCCCGGTCTGCCCGGGCGGCCGTTATCCATTGATCCGGACCGATGGTGATCCGGGCGGATGCGATCAGCCGGCCGGAGCGGGAGCCGGGGCCGCGGGCGCCGCGCCATTGCCACCCGGCAGGTTCAGCGTGCCGTCCGATCCGAAATAGCGGAAGAACTCGCCATTCGGGCTCAGCAGCATGGTGGTGTCGGAATTGCCCAACGCCACCCGATAGGCCTGCAGACTGCGATAGAAGTCGAAGAACGCCGCATCCTGGCCGAAGCTGTCGGCAAAGATCTTACTGGCGGTCGCATCGCCTTCACCACGGGCGATCTGCGCTTCCCGGCGGGCCTCGGCCAGAAGCACGGTCCGCTCGCGATCGGCCCGCGACCGGATACGCTGGGCAAGCTCGGCGCCCTGGGCACGCAGCTCGGTCGCCTCGCGTTCACGCTCGGTGCGCATCCGGCTGAAGATCGCCTGGCTGTTGGCTTCCGGCAGATCCACGCGGCGCATGCGCACGTCCAGCACCTCGATGCCGAAGCTCTTGGCCTCGCCATTCACGATCTGGGCGGTCTGGGCCATCAGTTCGGCGCGCTGGCTGGTCAGCACGGTTGCCAGCGGCACCGAGCCCAGCACGTTACGCAGGCTGGCGTTCACGATGCTGTCCAGCCGGGCGCGCACCACCGCTTCCGACCCCACCGCCTGATAGAAGCGCAGCGGATCGACGATGCGGAAGCGGGCGAAACTGTCGACCACCAGCCGCTTCTGGTCGGAGGCGATCAGTTCCTGCACGTCCGCGTCGAAATCCAGCACGCGATTGTCATAGAAAACCACGTTCTGGATGAAGGGCAG
Organism: Tistrella arctica; assembly: GCF_039630945.1. Taxonomy (NCBI): domain Bacteria; kingdom Pseudomonadati; phylum Pseudomonadota; class Alphaproteobacteria; order Geminicoccales; family Geminicoccaceae; genus Tistrella; species Tistrella arctica. The sequence continues at coordinate 133,052 of NZ_JBBKTV010000011.1, read as the reverse complement.
CTTGAAATGCAGCCCCGGTTCCTTGACCACCTTGCGCGGCTCACCAAGCTGCAGGACCAGGGCCTGTTCGGTCTGGTGGACCACATAGGTCGCCGAGATGCCGACGATGGCAACGGCCACCGCAGCGATGCCGGCGATGGTGAGAAGACCTTTTCTCATCTCGTCGTCTCCTCGCTCAACGCGGCTGGTTGCTGTTGGGCACCGGCGCCGATGCCGGCGCCGCCGGGCTGGAATAGCCCGACGTCCCTGCGGCCTCGGCCCCGTCGCGTGCCGCGGGCTGCGGCTCGCGGATCAGTCGGTCGAGCGGCAGGTACGGCACGACCGACTGGCCGCCGCCCGCGCCATTGCCCGACACGCCCGGCTCGATGATGATCTTGCTCATCCCGCCCAGCACATCCTCCATCGTCTCCAGATACAGACGACGGGCGGTGATGTCCTTGGCGTTGTTATAGGCGGTCAGGATCGAGGTGAAGCGATCGGCCGAGCCTTCGGCATCCGCAACCACCTGCTCGCGATAGGCCTGGGCTTCCTGGACCAGCCGTTCCGCTTCACCACGGGCGCGGGGCAGGATGCCGTTACGATAGGCTTCCGCCTCGTTCTGCGCCCGCTCCTGGTCGGCACGGGCCGCCTGGACATCGCGGAAGGCATCGATGACCTGCTGCGGCGGATCGACCTTCTGCAACTGCACCTGGGTGACCTCGACGCCGGATTTATACGTGTCCAGCACCGACTGCATCAGATCGCGGGTCTGCTGCTCGATCCGCGCGCGGCCCTCGGTCAGCACGAACTGCAACGGCGTCTGGCCCACGGTCTCGCGCATAGCACTTTCCGCCACCGATTTGATGGTGGTGTCGGGGCGCTGAATCTCGAACAGATAGGCGCCGGCATCCTTGATCCGCCAGAACACCGTCACGTCGATATCGATGATGTTCTCGTCGCCGGTCAGCATCAGGCTTTCGGCATTGACCTCGCGCACGCCGGCGGCGCGCCCGAAATCGGTGCCCGACCGATAGCCGATCTCCACCCGGTTCACCTTGGTGACCGCGGGCTTGTAGACCTCGCCGATCGGTGTCGGCCAGTTATAGTGCAGGCCCGGCGTCGTGGTGTTGACCCAGCGGCCGAACACCAGTTCGACGCCCTGCTCGTCGGGCTGCACGCGATAGAACCCGGTGCCCAGCCAGATGGCCAGACCGACAGCCGCCACCACGGCGATCAGGCGCCCGCTGCCGGCGCCACCTCCGCCCGGCAGCACGCGACGCATGCGTTCCTGGCTCTTGCGCAGCAGTTCATCCAGGTCTGGCGGCTGCGGTCCGCTGGGCCCGCGCCCCCATGGCCCCTGAGGGCCGCCTCCCTGTCCACCGCCCGGCGTGTTCCACGGCATGCTCGATTGATCCCCGCTTCGTGTCGTGGTCGAACCCGTCGCGCGACGGACGGTTGTTTGCGACCATCGGTCGCACCGCCGCCGGCGTCTCGGAGCCATGCGATACCACAGCCGCATAGCCCCATCATCGGCCGGTGTCGAGATATCGGCACGGCCCGCCGCTTGCGCGGCCGGGGCCCGGCACCACATGGTGCCACACCGTCGCACCCCCACCATATGATGCAAGTCCATATGGTGCATGGCGCGACGTTGCGCTTATATCACTGCCACCGCCAGCCTTTCGGCCGGCCCCGCCGGTTTCCCGGCGGTGTCCACCGGTGCCGGCCGCTCCATATCGGACCGCCCGGCATCGGTCGTCCAAATGCCCGATCCTCGGGCTATATCGCAATGAACCCGGAGTTTTCAACCATGTCACGGACCGTTCGCGACCAGATTCTGTCAGCGCTCGCCGGGATAGCCGATCCGGAACGTGGTCGCGACGTGGTCGCATCGGGCCGGATATCGGGTGTCGCCGTCGAAGATGGTGTCGCGCGGATCATGGTCGAGACGACGCCCGAACGCGCCGGCGCCACCGAACCGCTGCGCCGGGCGGTTGAAGCCGCCGCCGCATCCGTGCGCGGCGTGAAGCGCGCCTCGGCGGTGCTGACGGCCGAACGCGGCCCCGCCCAGCGGCCGCCAGCCGCCCCCACGTCAGCCGCCCCCGGGCCAGCCGCCGGCCGGCCGCGCCCGGCGGCCCCCACCCTGCCCGGCGTGAAAGCGGTCATCGCGGTCGCCTCGGGCAAGGGCGGTGTCGGCAAGTCGACTCTGGCGGTCAATCTGGCATTGGCGCTCCAGGCGCGTGGCCTGAAGGTGGGGTTGCTGGACGCCGATGTCTACGGTCCGTCGATCCCGCGGATGCTGGGCCTGTCGGGGCGCCCCGACAGCCCCGACGGCAAGCGGATCACCCCTAAGGTCGGCTGGGGCCTGAAGGCCATGTCGATCGGCCTGATGGTCGAGGAGGATACGCCGCTGATCTGGCGCGGGCCGATGGTGCAGGGCGCGCTCGACCAGTTCCTGCGCGAAACCGACTGGGCGCCGCTCGATATCCTGGTGCTCGACATGCCGCCCGGCACCGGCGACGTTCAACTCTCCATCGCCCAGCGCGTGCCGCTGGCCGGCGCCGTGATCGTCTCGACGCCGCAGGACATCGCCCTGCTGGATGCGCGCAAGGGCCTTGCCATGTTCCGCCGGGTCGAGGTGCCGATCCTGGGGCTGGTCGAGAATATGAGCTGGTTCACCTGCCCGCATTGCGGTGGCCGCTCCGACATCTTCGGTCATGGCGGCGCCCGCGACGAGGCGCTGAAGCTGGGCCTGCCGTTCCTTGGCGCCGTGCCACTCGACCTTGAGGTGCGGATCATGTCGGATGAAGGTCGCCCCGTGGTCGCGGTTGCCCCCGACAGTGAGGCGGCTGCCCCCTATCACGCCATCGCCGCCGGCGTGGTCGACAGCATCGCCAAGGCCCATCGCGAGCCGCCGCGCATCATGATCGAGGACTGATCCCACGCAACCATGGACGGCGATCAACGCCCGATGAACGGATTGAATCCCAGCCCCGCCAGCACCGCCCAGGCGGTCGCCCCCAGATGCGGCCACCGGTGATACCTGAAATCATCGGTTGTGCTGTCGGGGCCGATGGCCAGGCCGGTGGTGATGGAAGGCGCGCGGGTCGCGAACAGATAGCCGCCGGGCGACTGATCGGCCAGCAGGCCCTCCAGCATCACCCGCGCCTCGTCGGGCCGGTCCAGCACCCGCAGCACCAGGGCTGCCTGGGCCGTGCCCTCGATCCAGATGCCGTCGCGGTCATCGTTGAAATCGAAGCCGCCATCCACGCCGTGGGCTGCCTCGGCATAGGCGAAGGCCGCGCGCCAGTCATCCGGCGCGTCGGCCAGCAACAACGGCCATAGCTGGGCATCCAGCCCCGATGTCGCGGTGTTGACCGTCCGGCCATCCGGCAGGGTGCCGGTGGGAAAATGATCCCCCTTGCCCGCCGCCCACATCGCATCCAGAAACGCCCGTGCCCGCGCCGCGGCCTTCGGCCAGTCGGGCTGGTCGGGGTCGATCGCGGCCAGCCGGGTGAACATCGCCGCCAGATCGGCGTGATGTTCGGTCGATTTCCAGCCGATCGCCTGCCGGCCCTCGCCGGCGCCGGCGATGCCGCCGGTATAGCCGCCCGGCCCGTTGTCATCATCGCCGTCGGCCGTGGCGTTGATCACCCAGCGGCCGATCAGCCGGGCGGCATTGCGGGCCTCGTCGCGCAGCATGGCGTTGAATGGCGGCGGGCTGTCATTCGCGCCACGGGCGCCACGCTCGGCCACGCTCAACAGCGCCAGCGCCACCCAGGCGGCATTGCCGGTCGCCGTGCCGACCTGATAGGGATCTTCCACCCAGCGGCCGGCGCTGCCATCCCACCAGCCGTTCGGCGGTGGCGGGCTTTCGGTCTGGGCGCCGGCGCGATAAGCGTTGCGCACCCGGTTGCGATCGGCATCGGGCAGGCTGCGGGCGCCGGTCAGCACCGCATCGGCCAGGGCGGCCGCGATCCGGCCCGCGGCATCATGGCGGCCGCAGGCGATCAGAGCCTGCACCGCCAGGGCGTTGTCATAGGCGAAGGCGGCGCCGGCCAGCGCCGGATCGTCATGCGGGCCTTCGCCGGCCGCATTGTCCCAACTGCGCAGAAAGGCCGGGCCCTGGCCCTTGTTGATCGCATCCATCCGCCCGGCCAGCACCTGGCACAGTGACCGCACGCTCGGCGGCTCGCCCCCCGGCGCCGCCGTGCCGGCGGCGACAGATGCGGTCGATGCGGCCCCAAGCGAGGTGGCAACCACCACAACCCCCGTCAATCGCCGCCAGTTCAAAGCGGCGCGACCCGGAACGGCTTGATCTCGATATCCTGCCACACCTGACCCTCGACATAAGGGTCGGCGGCGATCGCCGCCTCCAATGCCGCCTGATCGGGGAACTCGGCCAGCATCATCGATCCGATCATCCGGCCCTCGGCGTCGAGCATGGCGCCGCCGGTGATCAGTTGCCCGCAGGCCTTCATCCGGCGGGCATTCTCGAAATGCGCCGGCCGGGCGGCCATCCGGCGGTTCAGGGCCTCGGCATCGGTGCCGTCACGGGCGATGACCAGAAACTGCATCGGATATGTCCTCGTGGTCGACCGCTCAGGCCTCGCGGCCCAGCAGGTCCATCAACTCGCGCCACTCTCGCGCGCTCATGCCGCTATCTTCGCGCAGAAGCCGCTCACCCGCCAGCATCCGGCGCACCACATGCAGTGCGGAACGCGACAGATGCGCCCCGCCCAGGCGATATTCCTCGAAGGCCGCCGCCACCAGCGGCACCCAGCGATGCACAACATCCATCATCGCATCGGCATAGACCCGGATCTCGTACTGGGCATGCGGATCGGCGCGCAGCGACAGGAAATGCAGCAGATTGTGCAGATCGGTCTTCCAGTACCACTGCGTGTAGTAATTCAGCGTCAGGTTCATCCGCGCCAGTTCACGCGCCAGCCCGTCGCGGGCGGGGTCCACCGGCGTGCCGTCATCGGCCTCGTTCAGCATGTGGCGATAATTGTCGTACACCCGCCGGGCGTCGTCGCGCAGCATGTCCAGCACCTGACCGGCCTGATCGGGTGGCAGCACCTGGTCGCGGCCCTGGCGGTTGCTGGTCGACTGTGCCGCCACCTGATCCGGCGCCGGGACATAGAATTCCCGATCGAGGATCGAATAGCGGGCGGAATATTCATTCACATTCGCCGTGCGATGGCGGATCCACTGCCGCGCCACGAAGATCGGCAGCTTCACATGCAGCTTGATCTCGCACATCTCGAACGGTGTGGTGTGGCGGTGGCGCATCAGATAGTTGATCAGCCCGCGATCTTCATTGACCCGGCGGGTGCCGCGGCCATACGAAACCCGCGCCGCCTGCACCACCGCCGCGTCGTCGCCCATATAATCGACCACGCGGATGAAGCCATGATCGAGCACGGGAAACGCCGTGTGCAGCACGCTTTCCATGCCGGGCGCCACCACGCGCAGGGTCGGCACCGCCTCCGCGCGCAGAGCGTCGATTTCCGCCTGCTGCTCAGGGGTTACGGTCATGGGGTCAGCCTCCTCGGGGCATTGCTACGGTGGCCACTGGATACCCCGCGGGGCCACGGATGCGCAAGTAGGGCGCGGTATCAGGACGCATTGCCGCAGCTTGGGCTTTGCATGTGGCGATCGACCGCCTATATATGAGGTGCCGGCCGCAAGGTCGGCTATGGCGATACAGGGCCTCTCGGAATAATCGTATCGGACCCGGGGGCAGTGCCCGGCGCCTCCACCAGCTTCAGACCACCGGCTTTCGGGCCGGCGGTCAGATCTCCGGTCTTCGGGCCGGCGAACGACCACCGGCTTCCGGGCCGGTGTTTTGTGGGGGCGAGCCAGGATCGACGTGCGAGGTAAAGGTTTGGTCTTCGCCCGGCATGATACCGCCGTTATCGGGTCAACAAAACAGGTGCGAACGATAATCGTTTTGCCCTCGCTGCCTAATCGGTAAGCGCGGTCCGGGGGGCACCGGGCAACAGAAGCCCCCCACTTCATACGCCGGCCGCTGCCGTCGTCGGGGCCATCCCCGGGGTCGGGCCCTGAGTGCCAGGGGGGCGGGCCGGGCAACCGACATCGAGACCGGACGCCGCATGCCGCAGATCGCTTACGACCAGCTCATCGACACCGCCTTGCGCGGGGTGGTCCGCACGGTACTCGAAGAGGCCGCGGAACATGGCCTCAGCGACGGTCATCATTTCTACCTCACCTTCCGGACCCAGGCTCCGGGTGTCGAGGTGCCGGAGTATCTGCGCGCCCGCTATCCCGACGAGATGACCATCGTCATCGAGCATCAGTACTGGGGCCTGGACGTCAACAGCCACGGCTTCGCGGTGACGCTGGCCTTTGGCGGGCGTCATGAACGGCTGGTCGTGCCCTTTGCCACGATCACCGGCTTCGCCGACCCCAGCGTCAAGTTCGGCCTTCAATTCCACGCGGTCGACGACGCCGACGACGTGTTCGACGAAGACGGCGAGGATGTCGAGGACGATCTGTTCGAGCTGGAAGACCGCCTTCCCGGCGCTCAGGACAACGACGCCGCGGCAAAGCCCGCCGCCGCCGAGGGCGACGCCGGCGACAACGTCGTGGCGCTGGACCGCTTCCGCAAGCGCTGACCGCCACATCCGGTCTCTCCGTCATAGACAGGCCCGCGCATTCCGATGTGCGGGCTTGTCTTGTCTCACGCCCCGGTTTAGCGTGATCCGATGATCCAGCACGAAGCCGCCGCGCCCTTCCCTATGCCAGACGACCTGCCCGCCGCCAGCCGCCGGGTGGCGGCGGCGTTGGCGCAGGCCGGCCATCCGGCGCTGATCCGCATTTTCCCCGACAGCACCCGCTCGGCCGCCGAGGCGGCCGCCGCTGTCGGCTGCACTCCTGAGGCGATCGTGAAATCGCTGATCTTCCGCCGCGCCGATGATGACGTGCCGGTGCTGGCGCTGATCGGCGGCGCCGACCGGGTCGATACCACCCGCCTGGCCACGGCCGCGGGCGGCCGGGTCGCGCGGGCCGATGCCGATTTCGTCCGCCGCCATACCGGCTTCGCCATCGGCGGCGTGCCGCCGGTCGGCCACGCGACGCCACCGGTTGCGGTGATCGACCAGGGGCTGTTCGCGCTGGACGCGGTCTGGGCTGCCGCCGGCACGCCGCATGCCGTGTTTCAGACCACCGCCACCGATCTGGCGCGGATCGCCGGCGCCATCACGGCCGCCATCGCCGCCGACCGCTGAGTTGGTTGCACGCCCCTAATCCGCGCACGCCTCCCCCGCACGCCCATCACCCGCACAGAACGGCCATCATGGACCTTCCCGTCGCGCCGGCCACGCTGCTGGCCTTTCTGTCGGTTGCCCTGGCGATCGTGATCTCCCCCGGGCCGGACACGCTGCTGATCCTGCGCAACACCCTGAATTCCGGCACCCGCACCGGCATGGCCACGGTGGCCGGCGTTCAGTTGGGGCTGGTGGGCCACACCGCGCTGGCGGCGCTGGGGCTGTCGGTGGTGATTGCGTCGTCGCCACGCCTGTTCGGTCTGGTGGCACTGGCCGGCGGCGGCTATCTGGGCTGGCTGGGCCTGCAATCCTTTCGCGGCGGGCTGATGCGCATCGATACCGCCGGCCGCACGGTCGGCGCGGGGGCCGCGCTACGCGACGCGATGCTCACCAACCTGCTCAACCCCAAGGTCATCCTGCTGTTTCTGGCGCTGATGCCCGGTTTCGTCGATCCCGCCCGCGCGGCCACGCCGCAACTGGTGATGCTGGCCCTGGCCCTGCTGGCCATCAACATCGTCTGGCAGGTGCCGGTGGCGCTGGCGGCGGAAGCCGCCCGGCGTCAACTGTCGCGGCCCGTGGTGCAACGCTGGATCAACCGGCTGACCGGCGCCATCCTGATGGGCTTCGGCGTGCTGCTGATCTGGGATCATGGTGGAGGTCTGTTCGGATGACGAGCATCGGCCCGGACGGCAATCCGGCAGCGCTGCCGCCACTGGACGCGGCGGTCGAAAAGCGGTCGGTCTCGATCCGCGGCCACCGCACCAGCGTGTCGCTGGAAACGCCGTTCTGGCAGGTGCTGAAGCGGGCGGCGCGGGCCCGCGGCATGTCGCTGGGCGGCCTGATCGCGGCGGTCGATGCGGCGCGGGCGGTGGAGCGGGTGAACCTGTCGAGCGCGCTGCGCCTGTTCGCGCTGGCCGAATCCGAGCGGGGCACGGCGCCCCCCGGCGCCGCCGGTCATGATCCGTCGGCCCCGGAAAAGGCCGCGATCGCACCCGGTGATCGCTGACGACGCCCAATCCGCCGCCCCGACGCTTGCGCAGCAGGGCCCGAGTGGTATAAGTCAAAGCCGAAAGCACAGGTGACGCCCCCGGCCCCGGGGCGTCAGGGCGGGGCGTAGCGCAGCCTGGTAGCGCATCTGCTTTGGGAGCAGAGGGTCGCGTGTTCGAATCACGCCGCCCCGACCATCTTTCTTCGGGCACGGATCATCAACACGGCCCGCGCCCGCGGGCCGGTCGATCAAGGATCTTGCAGGGCGATGGACGCGCGCATCTACCAGCCGGCGAAGACCGCCATGCAGTCCGGCCGTGGCAACACCCGTAAATGGGTGCTGGAGATGGAACCCGCAACCGCGAAGCGCATCGATCCGCTGATGGGCTGGACCAGTTCGGCCGACACCGATCAGCAGGTGGTGCTGCGCTTCGACAGCAAAGAGGCCGCCATCGCCTTCGCCAGACGCAAGGGCCTGACCTATGAGATCTTCGAGCCGCATCTGCGCGCGCCCAAGATCCAGGCCTATGCCGACCGTTTCCGCTGGGACCGGGTGCGCTGATCGGGCCCCGGCCCCATGCCTCAAGTGCCCTTAGCTCAGTCGGATAGAGCATCGGCCTTCTAAGCCGGCGGTCGCAGGTTCGAATCCTGCAGGGCACGCCATATGAGAAACGCGCCGCAGCCCGGGCATTCCCGGCTGCGGCGCGTTTTCATGTCGCCGCCATGCCTGGCGCAACCGGCACGAACGGAACGGCCGCGCCGCCCTCAGAATTCTCTTATCACGCGATTTATTTCTCCATAACCTGTCCTGACACGTGTTGATCCGGCGCTGGCGCCGGAGATCGATCGGGATAGGACGACGCAATGACAACCGCTGACGGTGCAATGACCGGAGCCATGACGACCGACTGGGATGTGGTCGTGGTCGGCTCGGGCTTCGGTGGCTCGGTCTCGGCGCTCAGACTGGCCGAGAAGGGCTATCGGGTGCTGGTGGTCGAACAGGGCCGGCGGTTCGCGCCGGACGATTTCCCCACCACCAACCGCCAGCTCAGCCGCTGGCTGTGGGCGCCGTCGCGCGGCTGGCGCGGCCCGTTCCGGATGACCCTGCTGAAGCATCAGACCATCCTGTCGGGCGTGGGTGTCGGTGGCGGGTCGCTGGTCTATGGCGCCACCCTGCCGGTGCCGCGCGACGGCTTCTATGACGGCGGCGACTGGCAGGGCCTCGCCGACTGGCGGGCCGAACTGGCACCACATTACCAGACGGCGCGCCGGATGCTGGGGGTCGCCACCCAGCCGCGCCTGGAACCCGGCGATGTCGCCCTTTATGACCTGGCCGCGGAAGATGGCCGCGCCGATCATGCCGGCCCCACCGAGGTCGGCATCTTCTTCGGCGACGGCCCGCCCCAACCTGACAGCCCGCCCGCCCCTGACAGCCCGCCCGGCCCCGATGCGCCGGCGGTCGCCGATCCGTATTTCAACGGTGCCGGCCCCGACCGTCAGCCGTGCCGGTTCTGCGCCGCCTGCATGCTCGGCTGCCGCTACGGGGCCAAGAACACGCTGGACCGGAACTATCTGTGGCTGGCGGAGCGGCTGGGTGCAGAGGTCCGGGCGGAAACCACCGTCACCGATGTCCGCCCCCTGCCCGCCAGCCGGGATGGTGGCAGCGGCTATGTCGTCACGCTGACGGGCACGGGGTTGAAAACCGCGACCAGGGGCCGCAAGACACCACTGCCGGTGGCTACGGTGACCGCCGGCCGGGTGGTGTTTGCAGGCGGCGTGCTCGGCACCGTGCCGCTGCTGCTGCGTCTGAAACGCCAGGGCAGCCTGCCGGCCTTGTCCGACAGGCTGGGGCATGCGGTGCGGACCAATTCCGAAGCGGTCATCCAGGTTCAGTCGCTGGACGACACCATCTATGCCACCGGCATCGGGATCACGGCCGGCTATACCCTGGCCGACGGCACGCATATCGAGCTGGTGCGCTATCCGCCGGGATCGAACGTCTTCGCCCCGGTCAGCTTTCCCCATGGCGAAGGCGCCACCGCCGGCGCGCGGCTGCGCGGCATTCTGGGCCGCATGCTCCGCCACCCCCGCGCACATGCCCGCGCCCTGTTCCGCCGCGACCGCAGCGCCCACAGCAACACCATCCTGGCGATGCAGACCGGGGGCGGCTGCCTGCGCCTGGATCTGGACGCCCGGGGCCGTCTGATCAGCCGGCCCGACACCGGCCCCCTGCCCACCGCCGTGGTGCCGGCCGCCAGCGCCTTCGCCCGGCGCTTCGCGCGGCGGATCAACGGCATCGCCTTCTCGCTGATCACCGAAACCCTGGCCGGCAAGCCGACCACGGCCCATATCCTGGGCGGCGCGGTGATCGGCGCCGATGCCGGCCGGGGCGTCATCGACACCGCCCACCGCCTGTTCGGCTATGACGGGCTCTATGTCGTCGATGGCTCGGCCGTGCCATCCAATCCCGGTGTCAACCCGTCGCTCACCATCACCGCGATGGCCGAACGCGCCATGGCGCTGATCCCGGCCAAGGTCGCGGCGACCTGACCGGCGGCCTCGTCAATCGACGCAGATGGCCCGCCACGGGTTTCCCCATGGCGGGCCATCTGCGTCTCTCAAGACATCCAGCGCGCGGGTGGCGCGCCCCTTATCCGATGATCAGTGCGACATCAGCACCGGCACGGTCATGTGGCCCATGATGTGGCGGGTCACGCCGCCCAGCACCAGTTCGCGCAGCCGGCTGTGGCCATAGGCGCCCATCACCAGCAGGTCGATGCCGGTCTCGGCGATCCGGTTCAGCACGGCGTCGCCGATGCCGACATCGCTGGTCGACAGCTTCTCGACCACCACCTCGACCTTCACGCCGTGGCGGGCCAGATAGCTGGCCATGTCGCTGCCGGGCATCTCGCCATGGCGGCCGGGCTTGGGGTTGATCACCAGAAGCTGCACGGTCTTGGCCGCCTTCAGCATCGGCAGGGCGTCGACCAGGGCGCGGGTGGCCTCGCGGCCGCCATCATAGGCGGCCAGAATATGCTCGCCCACCGTCCGCTCCTTGGGCAGGCCGATATAGGGCACCACCAGCACCGGCCGACCGGCGCCGAACATGGTCTCCTCGATCAGCAGGTCGCCGGCATCGTCGGTGCCGGGCTCGGGCTGGCCCAGAATGGTCAGGTCGGCATAGCGGGCATGCAGGGCCACGCGGTCGATGTAATCGGTCGCGATCACGCTTTCGCTGCGCATCTCCACGGTCAGGTGGCGGCGCTTCAGCATGGTCTCGATCTCGGCCAGACGCGCCTTGGACTGGCGCTTGCGCTCGGCCGCCGCCGTCTCCAGCACGCTGGAGGGCACATGTTCCATCATGTAGCCGGGCATCACGATGTCGACCGACATGTACACCGCGGTCAGATGCGCGTCGAACCGCTCCTTCAGGATCCGCGCGACGTCGAGCCGGGCTTCGGTCGACGGACGATCATCGACATGAACGAGCAGGGACTTATAGGACATGACCGGATCTCCTGAGGGCACCTGACCGCGATGGCGGGCATGATGGCCCGTCTCGCACCGGGACGAGCGGCAATGCCCGTCCTCTTGGTTTCAAGTCTAGCCGGAGCGTCGCCCGAAACCTTGATCGGGATCAAGATACCCCATTTCGCTGCGGAAAAACCGCCGCCACCGGCACTCTTGCCTTCAGCGCCATTTCCATGACCTCGCCGTCCGGATCGGACAGATGGGTGATGGCGCCGCCGGCGCCGATGCTGGCGCCATCCTCATCCACCACCACGGTGCGGATCACCATCGCCAGGCGCATCGATCCGTCCAGGCCGATCCGGCCGATGGCGCCGGAATAGATCCCCCTGGGGCCGCCTTCCAGCCGGGCGATGATCTCCAGCGTCCGACGCTTGGGTGCGCCGGTCATCGATCCGCCGGGAAAACACGCCGCCAGCACCTGGATCGCGGTGGCGTCGGGCCGCAGCCGGGCCCGCACCGTGCTCACCATCTGATGCAGGGTGGCAAAGCTCTCGATGCCGAACAGCACCGGCACATCCACCCCGTCGGGCCGTGCCATCCGGCCCAGATCGTTGCGCATCAGATCCACGATCATCAGGTTTTCCGCCCGCTCCTTTTCACTACCGGCCAGCATGGCGATCTGCGCGGCATCGGCCGCCGGATCGGCGCCCCGGCCGATGGTTCCCTTGATCGGCCGGGCGATCGCGCGGCCGCCGCTCATATCCACCTCCAGAAACAGTTCGGGGGAGGCCGACAGCACGCTGACATCGCCGAAGCCCAGCCACGCCATCAGCGGCGCCCGCGCCATGCGCCGCAGCCGGCGATAGCTGGTCCAGGCATCCACCGGCCCGGCGACATGCATCTGTCTGGTCAGGCAGATCTCGAACGACTGCCCCATCCGGATCAGCCGCTGCGCCGCGCGGATGCGGCGGCGATAGCTGTCGGGGCCGTGGCGGGCGGTCACCCGATGGGCGATCGGGGTCATGTCCACAGCCGGCAGGGGGCGGGCCACCGCCAGCCGCGCCAACCAGTCATCCGCCCAGGCCTGTGCCGCAGCGATGGCGGCGGGGTCGGCCGCCGGCACCAGCATCACCGCCTCGATCGCATGGCCGCCATCCGGCCCCGGCGCCGCCACCAGCAGCCGGTCGGCCAGAATCAGCCGCAGATCGTCGTGGCGGCTGGCATGATGCGGCACGCCGGTCGCGATCTCGGCCAGTTCATAGCCCAGATAGCCATAGAAGCCCGGCCCGGGCAGCGGCGCGCCGTCATCGCCCGCCACCGGCGCCACCCGGCCGATCCGGCGGGCCATGTCGTCCAGCAGGTCGAAGACCGGGCCGTCGACATGGCCCAGCAGGCGGCCGGCGCCATCGGCCACGGTCAGCCGCCGCGCGGCCACCCGATAGCGCAGCCGCCGGGCGGCGGGGCCCTGGGCCGCCAGGATCACCGGCCGCGCCGCCGGGTCGCCATCGGCCGCATCCAGCCACAGCGACCAGCCGCCCTCGCGGCACGCCAGATCGGCCACCGCCTCGATATCCACGGCCTCGCCCACCCGCCGCCGCAGCACCTGCCAGCCCGCCGGCCCCGGATCGGGCAGCATGCCCGCCGGCCAGTCACGGTGTTCCGGCGCCGACGATACGCCGCCGCCTGATGATGGGGGCAGGACTTGCCCCGCCTCTGCGGAGACCGGGTCACCGTGCCCTGCCGCGATCCCGGCGAAATTCGCCAGCAGCCGCGCGCCATCATTGGTCAGAATTGATTCCGGATGGAACTGCACGCCGAACACCGGCGCCGTCCGGTGGCCCAGCGCCATCACCGCGCCGTCATCGCCGGCCCGCGCCAGCACCTGCAGATCATCGGGCACCGGTTCGGCCGCGACCAGCGAATGATAGCGCACCGCCATGAAGGGCGATGCCAGCCCTGAAAGCAGCCGGTGTCCGTGATGAACCACCGGGCTCAGCCGGCCGTGGCGCGGCTCGCCCGCGCGGATCACGGCGCCACCGGCGGCGATCGCCAGCCCCTGATGGCCCAGGCAGATGCCAAGCACGGCAAGCCGGCTGCCGGGCACCAGCGCCGCGCGCAGCACCTCGGCCCCCAGCCGGAAATCGGCCGGCGTATCGGGCCGCCCCGGCCCCGGTGAAATCAGCACCGCCCGGAAGCCATCGCCGGCCAGATCCCGCCAATGCGCCGCGTCATGCGGCACGATCACCGGCAGAACGCCGGTGACCTGCCACCACAGCCGGGCCAGATTGCCGGTGAAGCTGTCATGATTGTCGATCAGCAGGCAGCGCATCCGGCGATATCCCGTGGCCAGTCGAGGACGAAGCGCCGGCCGCATCGGCCAGAGCGCGTTGGATATAACCATGTCGCGCGGTTTGGCCAGGGATTGATGGCCCTGAGCGACATGGAAAAGCCTCTCATCTGACACTGGCGGCATCGGAACTGGCCGGCCATGGTGAAATCCGCTATACGCTGCACTGCGGTATCGCCCCGTCTGCGCATCGCGCGGTGGCATCCTTCGTTCAGCCGATGAGGCATCCTTTCCCATGAGCGCTTCTGCCCCTGGCATCCCCGCGACCCGGCCCCGCGTCTTCGCGCCTGCGGCGTCATCGCATCGCCGAGGTACTGCTACGGTGTCGGATCCGGCCGCGGCACTGGCACTGGCGAGTTCGGGCCTGCGCTTCGCCCCGGAAGACAACCCGTTCCGGACCGTGATCGCCGATGTCACCCATCGCTGCAACATGGTCTGCCGCAATTGCTATATTCCGAACCGCGACGTCCCCGATCTGGATGCGGACTGGTTGATCGCGCTGATCGCCCGCTTCCCGCGCCGGATCAGGCTGCGCATCGTGGGTGCCGAGCCGACCATGCGCCGGGATCTGCCGGATCTGATCGCCCGGGTGCGCGATACCGGTCATCTGCCGGTCCTGCTGACCAACGCCCTGAAGCTGGCCGACCGGCGTTATGTCGCGCGGCTGAAGGCGTCGGGGCTGCGCACCGTGCATGTCTCCTTCGATGGCGGGCTCGACGACGACCTCTATGAAGCGGTCGACGATCTGCGCTGCGCCACCAAGAAGCTTGCCGCCCTCGACAACATGTGCGCCGAGAACCTGTTCGTCACCGCCGGCATGATCCTGGTGCGGGGCGTGAATGACGGCCATCTGCCGGTGTTCATGAACCATCTGCGCGGCCGCCCGCAGGTGCGCGAGATCCATCTGCGCTCGGTGGGCCAGATCGGCCGGTTCATGGAAACCGACCCTTTCCGGCTGGACGAGTTGATCCGGCTTGCCGAAACCGCACTCGACCGGCCCCGCGATAGCTGGCAGCGCATGGAGCGCGGCCGCTCCCATCTCGACTTCTTCGTCGACGGCGTCAAGTTCCAACTGACGGAATGGCCGGATCTGGGCTCGGAGGAACGCGGCCGCATCACCCCCGAAGGGTTTGTCGAGCCGTTCTTCGAACATGTGATGGCCAATGAGAACCGCTACTGATCCGGCCGACAGCCCCGGATGCGACAGGCAGCCCCTGGACGATGCGACAGCGGCCTTCGCGGCCCGGCTGCAGCACATCGTCGGAACCTGTCCGGTGGGGCAGACGCGGATGGTGCGCGCGCTTGCGTCGCCACGCTGCCCGCGCGCGCTGGAACGGCGTCTGGCGGTCAGCGCCTATGTGGGCGCGCGCGCCTTCACCGGCCAGCTCGCCGCGCTGATCCGTCTGGCCGACGCCCCCGAGGCCCGGCTGATGCTGATCGAGAACCTGATCGACGAGGAAGGCCTGCGCATCGTCTCGGGCCAGGGCCTTGCCCTGCGGCCACAGGCGGTGCATCTGCGCTGGGCGGAAATCTTCCTCCACAGCCTGGACATGACCGTCGACGATGCCCTGGCCATGGCATCGGCCGATGGCATCAACCGGCGGCTCACCCGTTTCGCGGCCTATCTGGCCGCCGGCGACTGGCTGGCGGCGATGGCCTATCTCATGGTCGGGCAGGAAGCGCTGGTACCGGCCACCTTCGGCCCGATCATCGATGGCCTGCGCGCGCGCGGCCATGATGAGGCCGGGATCGTGTTTTTCACCGCCCATCTGGCGGCGGATCTGGAACATGGCGGGCAGGCGGTCGCCCTGATGGCGCGACTTGCCGGCCGCGACCACCGGCGGCAGGCGGCGATCGCCGACGCGGTCATGCAGGGTGCCCATGACTGGTGGCTCAGCTATGGCGGCGACGGCGCCACCGACATGGCCAGCCGCCAACCCGGCTGGTGGTGTGCCATGACCAGCCCCTCATGACCACGCCGTCGTGATCGCGCCGGCGGCATGATCTTTCCCGATCCGCTGTTCATCCTGATCTTCCTGCCCGCGACCGTCGCGGGCTTTCATCTGATCGCCCGCCCGCTGGGCGCGGTGCCGGCGATGCTGTGGCTGCTGGCGGCATCGATCCTGTTCTATGCCAGTTGGAACCCGCTGCATCTGGTGCCGGTGCTGGCGGCGGCGGTCGGCAGCTATGGCGCGGGCCGGCTGCTGCTGACGATCGACGACCGCCATAAACTGTGGCGACACCTGATCCTGGCCGCAGCGATCGCCGGCGTTCTGGGTCTGCTGATCTTCTACAAGGCCCGGCTGTCGCCGTGGTTCACCGATGCCGACGGTTCCGCCGCCTCGTTCAGCACCGCCACACAGATCCTGATTCCGCTCGGCCTGTCCTTCGTGGCCTTCCAGTTGATCGCCTTCCTGGTCGATTGCCTCAGGCGGCGGTTCACGGCCCCGCGACCGCTGGATTTCCTGCTGTTCCTGCTGTTCTTCCCGCAACTGGTGATGGGGCCGATCGTCCAGTACCGCGAATTGGCGCCACAGTTCCGCGGCCGGCGGTTTCTGGGCTTCAATGCCACCGATCTGGCGGTGGGGCTTGCGATCTTCGCCATCGGTCTGGCCAAGAAGACCATCCTGGCCGACAGCATCGCCCCGCTGCCGACCGCGATCTTCGCCGATGCCGCGGCCGGCCGGGCCCCCGGCCTGCTCGATGCCTGGACAGCCGCAGTCAGCTTCCAGTTCCAGCTCTATTTCGATTTCTCGGGCTATGCCGATATGGCGGTCGGCATCGCGCGCATGGTCGGCATCGACCTGCCGCTGAATTTCGACAAGCCATTCCGGGCGGTCGACCGCTTCGACCTGCATCGGCGCTGGCATATCTCGTTCGTGTCCTTCATGCGGGTGCATGTGTTCATGCCATTGGCGCGGCGCCTGCCGCTGCCGCTGGCCATGGCCTTGACCACGCTGCTGTCCGGCCTGTGGCACGGTCTGGGCTGGACCTTCCTGGTCTGGGGCCTGCTTCAGGCCTGGCTGATGCTGGCCGGGCACTGGTGGCGGGGCCGCAAGGGCAGCCGCCGCCTGCCGCCGGCGCCGGCGATGATGACCACCTTCGCCATCACCGCCAGCATGGGCGTGATGTTCCGCGCCATCGACACCGACGCGGCCTTGGCCGTCTATGCCGGCATGATCGGATTGAACGGCAGCGGGCTCGACGGGCTGCACCGGCTGAACACCGGCTGGGCGCTGGCCCTGCTCGCGACCTGTGTGATCATCTGGGCCTGCCCGTCGACAGCCGAGATCATCGGGCGCCATTGGCGGGCGATCGACCAGCGTGGCGGCCGGGCACCAAAGCGCCCGGCGGCGACGGCGCCGCGGCGCTGGCAACTGGCACCGACCCCGCTTCATGCCGTGGCGGGCGGCCTGCTGCTGCTGGCCGGTCTGCTGCTGGCCGGTCAGGGCGGCCGCTTCATCTATTATCAGTTCTAGAAGGGGCCGGTCTTGCCGTCATCCGCCGACAAACAGGCCGCGGCAGAGTCCGGACCAGCAGAGGCTGCCTGGCAGCGTTTCTGGCGTATCGTCATCGCCACCGCGCTGGCGGGGGCCGTGGCCATCGCCGCCCTGAACGCGCTGGTCGATCCGACCGGCGCCGTGCATGCCCGCTGGCCGGATGCGCCGATCCTGTGTGCGGAAGGCCCGCGCGGCGATATCTGGGTGGCCGCGACCCTGCCGGTCCGCCTGGATCCGCCGGCCGTGCTGGTGGCCGGCACATCGCGTGTGGCGGTCGGCATCGATCAGGCGCTGCTGGACCAGCTCGCCGATGGCCGCACGGCCCGCATCGTCGGTCTGGCCGGGGCGCGGATGGCCGAACTCGCCCGCTGGCTGATCCCGCTGGTCGATCGGGCCGATGCGCCGCAGCGGCTGATCCTGGGGCTGGATTATGCCATGTTCGCCGGGATCGACCGGCGCGCCGGCGCCACACCGCCCGCCGGGCCGGGCGCCATCTGGATGCGGGCGTTGCTGCATCCAGATGCAACCCTCGCCAGCCTCAACGCCCTGGTCTCGCCCGATGACTGCGCCCTGTCGCGCGGCAACCGCTCGGGCGGTGATCGCGGCCGGTCGATCGCGGCCGCCGCCGCCGCGCGCGGCTGGGATGCCGTCCGCACGGACGCGGCCGGGGCGCCGGCCGCACGGCTGCGCCAGACCGATGCCGCCGCGCTGCCGGATGCCGAGGACATGGCTGCACTGGATGCCGTTCTGACAGTGGCACGGGCGCGCGGCATCGCGGTGGCCGTGCTGCTGCCCCCGGTTCATCCGGTGCAACGCGCCGCGCTCACCGCCACCGGCCATGGATCGGCATTCAGGCGCTGGCACGATCACCTGTCCGGACTTGCCCGCAGCGGCACCGTCGCCCTGACCGACCTTGGCGCGGCGGTCGATGACGATCGCCTGATCGACGATCTCAGCCGCCCCGGCTTCCTCGATCCGATCCATTTCACCCCGGCCCTGCTCCGACGCTTGATCAACAAATGACCCATTGGTAAGTTACTGTCCAACGAGACGGCATCATGCCGTCATCCCCCGCAGGAGCCGCCGGTCATGCGCGACGTCTATATCATCGGCGCCTTCTCCACCGCCTTCGGCAAGAAGCCCGATGCCAGCTTCAAGGGCCTCACCCGTGAAGCCTATCTGGGCCTGCTCGCCGATGCGGGGCTCGAGACCGGCGCCGGGATCGAAACCGGCTGGTTCAGCAATTGCGGCATGGGCAGTTGGGGCCAGCGCAATATCCGCGGTCAGGTGTGTTTCACGCCGCTGGTCCAGGATGGCCTGTTCCCCGAACGGGTGCCGATGATCAATGTCGAGGGCGGCTGCGCCTCGGCGATGATGGCCTTGTCCGGCGCCTTCAAGGACGTGGCGTCGGGCGAGGTTGACCTCTCCATGGCGATGGGGGTCGAGAAGACCTTCGTGCCCGGCGACGCCGCGCGCACCGCCGAGATCTTTGAAGGTGGCATCGACCAGATCGACCCGCAGGAATGGCAGGCCTATTACGCCGCCGCCGGCCAGAAGGCCAACAAGCCGTTCGATATGGGCCCCGACCGCACGGTGTTCATGGACACCTATGCCATGCAGGCCTGCTATCACATGGCCAGATGGGGCACGACGCAGCGGCAGATCGCGATCGCCGCGTCGAAGAACCATTGGCATGGCAGCATGAACCCCAAGGCGCAGTACCGTTTCGAGGTGTCGCCCGACGAGGTTCTGGCCGACCGGCCGGTCAGCTTCCCGCTCACCCGGTCGATGTGCGCGCCGATCGGCGATGGCGCCGCCGGCGCGCTGGTCTGCTCGAAAGATTATCTCGACGGCCAGCCCGAAGCGGTGCGGGCGCGTGCCATCCGCATCGCCGGGCTCGCCATGTCGGGTGGCAAATATCGCGACCTCGACGAGCCGGGCCTGAGTTCGGTGGCGGCGCAGAAGGCCTATGCCCGCGCCGGCCTCACCCCCGCCGATATCGATGTGGTGGAGCTGCACGACGCCACCGCGTTCTGCGAGCTTTATCAACTGGAAATGCTGGGCTTCTGCGAACCCGGCACCAGCGGCCGCTTTATCGAGGCGGGCGAGACCCGGCTGGGTGGCCGGCTGCCGGTCAACACCTCGGGCGGTCTGGTGTCGAAGGGTCATCCGGTCGGTGCCACCGGCCTGTCGATGGTGTCGGAACTGGCGGCACAACTGCGCCACGAAGCCGGCGACCGGCAGGTGGCGAATGCCCGTGTGGCCCTGGCCGAAAACGGCGGCGGTGTGGTGGGTTTCGATGAAGCCGCCTGCGCGGTTGCCATCCTCACCCGCGCCGACGCCTGAGCCGCCGCCGCCTCCATCGCCCACAGGTCCACAGCTTTACAGCCGCGCTCGCACACAGTCCCTGGCAGCAGCGGCCATCTGACGGGGCAGCCCTTCGGTCCCCCTTGGGCTGCCCCGCTTTTTCTGCGCGGATTCTTTCATCACGAACCGGCATCTCCGGCTTGCGCCACCGGGCAGACCCGGGCTTGGATCGCCTGTCAGCGTCCCCAACCCGCACAGGTGCCGCCATGCCGTCCTCCGATTTCGTCATCCGCCCCGCCACCACCGATGACCTGCCGGCGATCATCGCGCTTCTGGCCGATGATGTGCTGGGCCGTGCGCGCGAGGATGCCGGCATGCCGCCGGCCAAAGCCTATCTCCGCGCCTTCGATGCGATGATGGCCGATGGCAACCAGATCCAGGCCGTGGCCGAACGCGGCGGCACCGTGGTCGGCACGCTTCAGATCACGATCATCCCCGGCCTGTCGCGCATGGGCCAGACGCGCGGCCAGGTTGAGGGCGTGCGCGTGGCGGCATCGGCGCGCGGCACCGGGCTGGGCGAGGCCCTGATCCGCTGGGCGATCGAGACCTGCCGCGCCCGCGGCTGCGCGCTGGTGCAGCTCACCACCGACCGCAGCCGCACGGACGCCCATCGTTTCTATGACCGGCTGGGCTTCACCGCCAGCCATCTCGGCTACAAGCTGACGCTCTGACATCCGGTATCAGAGCGTCACGCGGTCAGCAGCACCTTGCCCGACCGGCCCTCGCGCGCCGCATGCAGCAGCGCCTCCACCCCTTGTGCGATCGGATAACGCGCCTCGATCGCCAGATCGAGCACCGGGCCATGCTCGGCCATATCGCTCAGCAGCCGGTTGAACAGGGCGAAGGCATCGGCCGGGCTGCGCGACCGGAACCAGGTCAGCAGCCAGAAGCCGGTCACCGTCACCCCGCCGAACACCAGCGCCTCGGCCGGTACCTCCAGCGGCTTGCCCGACAGCAGGCCGTAATTCACCAGCCGGCTGCCCGGCGCCAGCAGGCCGGTCAACGCGCCGCCGGCGCCGCCGCCCACGGCATCCAGCGCGTGCCGGGCGCCAGCCTCACCCAGGATGGGCATGGCCGCCGCCTTCAGCCCGGCGGCATCGGCGCCGGCATTGGCCAGCACCAGCACCGCGTCATGGCCGGCCGCGCGCGCCACCTCGGCCGCCGCCTCGCCGCGCACGATGCCCAGGGTGCGGATGCCCGCCCGCTTCGCCACCCGGGCGACCGACGTGCCGACGGCCGAATTGGCGGCGTTCTGCACCAGCCAGTCGCCGGCGCCAAGGCCGCTCTCTTCAACCAGCAGCCGGGCGGTCGCCAGCGTGCCCTTCAGCATCGCCGCCTGTTCGGCATCGACCCCCTCGGGCAGCCTGATCACATGGCGGGCCGGCAGTTCCAGCGGATCGGCCCACAAGCCGCCACCGGGCATGATCAGCACCGCGTCGCCCACCGCCAGCCCGTCGACGCCCTCGCCCACCGCCACCACGCGGGCGGTGGCCTCGGATCCGGGGGTGAAGGGCGGCGGCGGGATCACGCCATAGCGGCCGTCGATGGTCAGCAGATCGGCCGGGTTGATCGGCGCCGCGATCAGCCGCAGCCTCACCTTGCCGGCCTCCGGCACGGCGGTGTAGTCGACATCGGCGATCCTGACGACGTCCTCGATCCGGCCGATGCCGGTCACCTCGATACGGGGCATGGGCTCACTCTCCTTCAGGGGCGGCCGATTGCGGCGCAAGGTCGATGTCGGCCGCAGCGGCGGTCAGCGCCGCATCGTCGATCCGGCCATCGGCTTCGGCCGCCATCCGGCCGATCACGGCCCGGGTGTCGGCATCGGTCAGCGTGTCGACGAACAAGGTGCGCTCGGCGCCAAGCCCCTGCTCCAGCGTGCCGTCCAGCGCCGTGCGCACCAGCCGTTTGGCATGGGCCACACCCAGGCCCGGCAGGGCGGCCAGATCTGCGGCCAGGGCCACGGCCGCCGCCACGACATCGCCGCCCGCGGGCACCAGCGCCGACAGCAGGCCCAGCCGCTCGGCCTCGGCCGGAGAGACGATGCGGCCACGCAGCACGAAATCGAGCGCGCGCGCCTCGCCCAGCAGCCGGGTCAGGCGCTGGGTGCCGCCACCGCCGGGCAGCAGGCCGGCACGGACTTCCGGCAGGCCGAATTTCCACGGGCCATCCAGGCCGATCCGCAGATCGCAGGCCAGCGCCAGTTCGAACCCGCCGCCCATCGCCCAGCCATTCAGCGCCGCGATCCACGGCTTTGAACTCGCCTGGATACGATCGAGGCAGGCATTGAACGGCGCGGGCTTCACCGGCCGCGACAGATCGTTGAACCGCCGGCCCGATGCCGCGACCTTGCCGGCGGTCGCGGCCAGTTCGATCAGGCTGTAATGGCGCACGAACATGCCGGCCACCGCCCCGGTCAGCACCACCGCCCGCACGGCGGCATCGCCATCCAGGGCGGCGACGGCACCGGCCAGCGCATCGGCCGCGGCGGCATCCATCAGCCCCTCAGGCCCCGGATCGATCCGCACCAATGCCACGCCGCGCGCGGGCCGGTCGATCTCGATCAGCGGCAGGCCCGCGTCGTCCGCGGCGGTGACGGAACCGGCATCAGGGCCGGTGGCGGTTTCGGCTGTCATCGGGGGGCATCTCCTCTATGGGCTTTCCCCCTAGTCTATCAGGCCGTGACCGGCCGGAGTATCGGGCGATCACCGCCCGCCGGCCGTCTTGCTCCGTGGCGGCCGGCGCCCTATACAGAAGGCCCGCACAGGTTCAAGCCGTGTTTGAACCCGCACACCGGTTCGAACCATCAGGAGACCAAGGCTGTGGCGAGGGATGGCATGGCAAGCGATACCGACACCGCCGACGCCCAGCGGCAGAACAACCGGCGCGACAAGCTGTTGCAGGCGGCGGCGCATCTGTTCGCAAGCCAGGGCTATGAGGCGACCTCGATGCGCGACATCGCCAGCGCCGTCGGCATGCTGCCGGGCTCGGTCTATTATCATTTCCCGTCCAAGGAAGACCTGTTCGTGGCGGTGCATGACGAAGGCATGCGCCAGATCACCGACGCGGTCGAAGCGGCGATCGCCGGCATCGACGACCCGTGGGACCGGCTGGAAGCCGCCGCCGCCGGCCATATGGAAGCCCTGCTGGCCGATAGCGGTTTCGCCTCGGTGGTCACCCCTGAATATTCCACCAAGCTCGCCCAGGCATCGGCCAGCCTGATCGCCCAGCGCGACGCCTATGAACGCAAATTTGCCGGCCTGGTCGACGCCCTGCCCCTGGCCCCGGATGTCGACCGCCGCATGCTCCGCCTGGGCCTGCTCGGCATGCTCAACTGGGCCCGCACCTGGTACCGCCCCGGCCCCGGCCACAAAACCCCCGCCCGGATCGGCCGCGAGATGGTCGCGCTGCTGCGCGGGCGGGCGCATCAATGACGCGCACAGCGGGGCCTTGCAGATTGTCCATATGCGGACTAGATTTCTATAAATGTCCGATTTGAGAGATCGCCGCCGATGACCGCCACCGCACGATCCATCCAGCCTCAACCGGTCGGGACCACCGCCGACCTGTCCGGCCCGGCCTTGCGGAGCTTTTTCCGGATCGCCGGGCTGTGGCAGTTGACCACGGATGAGCAGATCATCCTGCTGGGTGCGCCCGCGCGGTCGACCTATTTCAAGTGGCGGCAGACCCAGGGCGCGGGCGTGCGGCTGTCGCGCGACACGATCGAGCGGATCAGCTATATCCTGGGCATCTACAAGGCCTTGCAGATCCTGCTGCCCGACCCGACCGCCGCCGACACCTGGGTGCGGCGCCCAAATCAGGCGGCGCCGTTCGGCGGCAGGCCGGCCCTGGCGCGGATGCTGTCGGGCAATGTCGCCGACCTGTTGGCGGTGCGCCAGTATCTGGATGCCCAGCGCGGCGGCTGGGCATGAGCGGTACCGATGCGGCAGCGCCGCCGGTGGTGGCGGTGGCGTGGCTGCCGGCCTATCGGATCATCCCCAGCCGGTTTCCCCCGATACACCTGTTCGAACGCATCGCCGACCCCGCCGATCTGGAGGCGGTGTTCGCGATCGAGGCGATGACCAATCCGCGCCTGCGCGACGAGGCCGGCGACATCGCCCTGGTCGCCCCGGCCGACCGGGTCAGCGGGCCGGGATCGAGCGTGATCATGGCCGCCTTCACCCATCCCAACCCGGCGGGCAGCCGGTTCGCCGATGGCAGCATCGGCGCCTTCTATGCCGCCCGCGCGCTTGAGACCGCGATCGCCGAGACCAGCCATCACCGCGCCCGCTTCATGGCCGCCACCGCCGAGCCGGCGATGGAGCTGGACATGCGGGTCTATCTGGTCGATCTGGCGGGCAGGCTTCACGATCTGCGCGGTCTTGGCCACAGCCATGCCGCCGTCTATCACCACAGCGATTACAGCGCCGGACAGGCGTTGGCCGCCGGGCTGCGCCGCCAGGGTGCCGATGGCATCGCCTATGACAGTGTCCGCCACCCCGGCGGCGAATGCGCGGCGGTGTTCCGGCCGCCGGTGCTGGGCAATGTCCGCCAGGGCGCCCATCTCTGCTATGTCTGGGACGGGCGGCGGATCAGCCTGGTCTATGAAAAGCGTCTGTTGACCTGATCCTGCGCCGGTCACCCCGCCGGCCAGAGCGGCAATCCGGCCTGCGCCTGGATCAGCGCCAGCACGGTCGCCAGCACGCCCAGCGCCGCCACGCCATACAGCACCGCCCGCGCCGGGCGCGGCGACAGCAGGCGCCCCAGAACCAGCGCCGCCAGCGGCAGGGCCTGGGTCAGATGCAGCCCGATGAAATGCGCCACCCTCAGATCGCCGCCGCTCCGCGACCAGCCGAAAACCGGCAGGCCGCCGGCATCATCGGCCATGCCCCCCACCCAATGGCCACCATTGCCGGCGATCGCCATGCCGGTGATCCCGGCCAGCACCCCGCCCAGCAGCAGGCCCAGCCCGGCGCCGGTCACCAGCAGCCGGCGACCATCGCTATGGCCGCCATCGCCATGGCGCAGGATCAGAAGCCCTACCACGGCGCTGGCCGCCACCAGCGCCAGGGCGCCCACGCCCATCGCCGTGAACATCACAGCCTCCAGGGCGCTGTCGGCGTTGAAATGCGAGGCGCGGCCACGCGCGGCCTGAAACGCGATCCAGGCCACCTCGAACAGCGCGGTCGCGATGATGATGCCGGCAAGCCCGCGCATGCGCCGCCCATGCCGCACCGCCAGCGGCAACAGACAGGCCATCCAGGCTGTCGACAGCAGATGCAGCCCCACCGACGCCTGAAATTTCAGCGGCTTGATCCAGATGGCGATGCTGTCGATCTGGCGGGTGTCGACCAGCGCCGCCAGCGCCGTCGGCAGCATCGCCAACACCATGAACAGCCCCAGCCAGGCCAGACCGGCATTGCCGTCGGCGGCAGTGGCCATCAGCCGCCGCGGCCATGCCATGGCCGGGGGCGCGCCCTGCCCGGCCATGATCATGTCGCTCATGACCGCGCCGCCACATTGCCGTGCCATTGCGGCGCCGACAGACGGATCAGCATCCACAGCACCAGCCCGCCCGGCCCGAACAGGAAGGCCAGCGGCAGAACCGGCACCAGCAGCAGCCGGGGCAGCCCGCGCCGGTCTGCATCCCGCGCGATCCAGGCACCGATGAACAGGTCATAGGCCAGGTAATGCACCCAGCCCGCCAGCAGCAGCCAGTCGGACCGGAACAGCGCCGCCACCTGATCCAGGCTGTCGAAGCCGCCTTCCGATCCGACCCAATGGCCGGCGATGATCGCGGTATAGACCAGCGACAGCGCCACCGGCACCCCAAGCCCCGCCACCCGGTCACGCAGCCAGGGCCGCCGGAGGGCAATACCGGCGATCAGGCTCAACCAGCCGATCATCGCCAGCGTGCCGGCATGGCCGAACAGCACCGCCGGCTGCATCACATCCGCAATCGCCATCCTCACTCTCCCCCCATCCGTGACGCCCCGTCACAGTTTATCTTGTCACTGACAAGATTGTGCCGCGGCTTGCATCTTGTCAATGACAAGACCACCCTTGCCGCCGCATGGTCCCGGCCGTTCAAGGCCGGTCACTGAGGGATCACACGCATGGCAGACATACCCGCGCGCTATCATCATGGTGATCTGAAGGCAGCCCTGATCGCCGCCGGCCGGGCCTTGCTGGAGGAAGGCGGCCCGCGCGCCATCAGCCTGCGCGCGGCCGCGCGCCGCGCCGGGGTCTCGCATGCAGCCCCCGGCCATCACTTCGCCTCGCTGCACGCTTTCTTCGGCGATTGCGCCGCCGATGGTTTCGACGAGTTCGCCCGGGCGCTGGACGATGCCCGCGCCGGCGCGGCCGATCCCGCTGCCGCCCTGTCGGCGATGGGCCGGGCCTATCTGCGCTTTGCCGCCGCGAACCGCGCCATGTTCCGGCTGATGTTCGATCGCGACAGCTTCAGCGATCCAACCCCGGCGCTCGATGTGGCCAGCACCCGCGCCTATGACACGCTGGTGCAGGCGGTGACCGCGCTGGGTCCGGCAACGCCCGAGGAGCTGAGCTTCCGGGTCGCGACCATCTGGTCGCTCACCCATGGCTATGCCAGCCTGATGCTGGAAGGCAAGCTCTGCCCCGATCCAGAGCTGCAAGGCGACCCGGACGTGATGGTGGCGCGCGCGCTCGACGCCTTCATCCGTGGCCTGGACGCCGCCACCGGGTGACCGGCCCGGTCAGTTCCGCGCCCGCACCCCGTCGATGATCGTGGTCACCATCCGTGCGGCCAGCCGGTCGCGGGCATCCGGGCCGTCATCCGCTTCCGGCCGATACCAGAAGATCGACCACTGCAAGGCGCCCAGCATCATCTTGACCGCGATCGAGATGTCGTCGGCCACGATCTGGCCGACGGCACGGGCCGCATGCGCCTGGTCCTTGAACAGATCCTCGAACCGGTCGCGGCTGGCGATCAGTTCGTCCAGAGTGCGGCGCTGGTCGGGGGTGGTGGCGCCGAAACGGTGGATCTGCACGCCCTGGGCGACCACGGTTTCAAAGGCGTGATGGTCCATCATCGCCCGGGCATGGGCGGTCAGCATCGCGATCAGCACCGCCAGCGGCCCACCGACCGCCTGGGTCGCCGGCATCACCGCCGCGAACAGCCGGTCCATGCCCTCGCGATGAACATCGAAGAACAGATCGGTCTTCGAGGCGTAATAGTGATAGATGAAGCCCTTGGTGCAGCCCAGCGCCCGCGCGACATCGTCGATGCTGGTGGCGTGATAGCCCTTTTCCATGAAGCATCGGGCGGCACTGTTCAGTATCTCCACCTTGCGGGCCTGCGGGTCCATCGCCTCGCCCCTGGATTTCTGTCGCGCCACACCTCTGCTCCCCTGCACCATGCCGGCGCCATGGTAGTCGATGGCCGGCACCCATGCCAGCGCCCGATGCCTGTTGCCGATAAACATCCTACTGGGTAGTATGTTTCATAACGACATAGAAAAGATGGCGGAATGCCCTCTCGGGAGGAGATCGATATCCCATGGTCAGCGTTCTGATCACCGGCGCCGGCGGCTTTCTGGGCCGACGGCTCACCGATGCGCTGTTGCGCGCCGGCCGGCTGCAACCATCCGGCGGCGGCGCGCCACAGCCGATCACCCGGCTGTGCCTGATGGACCGCGTCGCCGTGGCGATGCCCGATGCCGCGGCCGGTACCTGCCCTGTCGACACCATCGCCGCCGACATCGCCGATCCGGCGGTGGCCGATGATCTGGGTCGGCAGGGCTTCGACAGCATCTTTCATCTGGCGGCCAGCCTGACGCTGGATGCCGAACGCGACCCGCGGGCGGCCTGGGCGGTCAATGTGGCACCGCTGCGCCGGTTGATCGATCTGGCCCCGAACCGCCCCCGGATCGTGTTCGCCAGTTCGATCGCCGTGTTCGGCGGCAGACTGCCGGCGGTGGTCGACGACACCATCCGCCCCTGTCCCGCCACCACCTATGGCAGCCTGAAGGCGATCGCCGAGCTGATGCTGGCCGATGACAGCCGCCTGGGCCGGATCGACGGCCGGTCGCTGCGCCTGCCGATCGTGCTGACCCGGCCAGGCGCCGCCAGCCCTGCCGTTTCCGCCAACCCCGCTGTGTCAGATCGCATCGCCGCCATCCTGCGTGAACCGCTCTGTGGCCGCGATGTCGTCGCGCCGCTGGCCGCCGATGTCGCGATTCCGGTGGCGTCGGCCGGCGCGGTCGCCGCCGCCCTCATCGCCTTGCATGATCTGGATGAAGCCGTCCTGCCCCCGGGCCGGGCGATGAACCTGCCCTCGCTCACCGTCACCATCGGCCAGATGATCGCGGCCGTCCGCCGGCACAGCGCAGCCGACGGCACCGCTCAGGCCCCCGGCCGGATCAGCATCGCCCCCGACCCGGCGCTCGACCGGATCATCCGTGGCTGGCCCATGGGCTTCGTCTCGGCCGATGCCAGCCGGCTGGGCCTTGGCGCCGATGCCGATATCGAGGCGGTCATCGCCGATTTCCTGGCGGAGACATTGTCATGACCAACCCGGCAACGGCTCCGGTCTGCATCATCGGCGGCGGATCATCGGGCGTGGCGGTGGCCAAGGCGTTGAAACAGCGCGGCATCGGCTTCGATTGTTTCGAGGCGGGCTCGGATATCGGCGGCATGTGGCGGTATCAGAACGACAACGGCCTGTCCTCGGCCTATGCCAGCCTGCATATCGACACCAGCCGCGACAATCTCGGCTATTCCGATGTCCCGATCCCACGCGACCTGCCCGACTTTCTGTCGCATGCGCAGTTCCTGGCCTATCTGGAAGACTATGCCGACCGTTTCGACATCCGCCGCCACATCACCTTCCGGACCCGTGTCGAGGCCGTGACCCCGGCCGCCGGCGGTCGGTGGCAGGTGCGCCTGTCCGATGGCCGCAGCCCCGCCTATGCCACCGTCATCGTCGCCAATGGTCATCTGTGGGATCCGCGCTGGCCGGATTTTCAGGGCCGGTTCGACGGCACCCAGATCCACGCCCATCATTATCGCACCGCCGATCCGTTCCAGGATCGGGACGTGCTGGTGGTGGGCCTGGGCAATTCGGCGGTGGATATCGCGGTCGATCTGTGCCGACGGGCCCGCAGCGTCACCATCTCCACCCGACGCAGCGCCTGGATCATGCCCAAATATCTGATGGGCATACCGGTCGACCGCTGGTCCGCCACCATCAGCCGGCGCCTGCACCTGCCCACCCGCATCACCCGGATGATCATGGCCCGGCTGATCCGGCTGGGGGTGGGCGACCAGCGCCGGTTCGGCCTGCCGCGCCCGGCGCACCCGATGTGGCGGGAACATGCCACGCTCAGCCAGGAGCTGCTGCCCTATATCGGCCATGGCTGGATCACGCCCCGCCCCGATATCGCCCGCCTCGACGGCGACGGCGTCTGCTTCGTCGATGGCAGCCGGCAGCGGATCGATGCCATCATCCATGCCACCGGCTACAAGACCACCATGCCGTTCCTGGACAAGACCCTGTTCGATCCCGACCAGCCGATCAGCCTGTACCGCCGGATGCTGTCGCCCGACCATCCGGGGCTGATCTTCGCCGGGCTGGTTCAGCCGATCGGCCCGACCATTCCGCTGGTCGAACATCAGGCCCGCTGGCTGGCCGCCATGCTGGCCGGCGACATCCGCCTGCCCGACCGCGCCACACAATTGCGCGAGATCGCCCGCCACCATAACCGGCAGCGCCGCAGCTATCTCGACACCGCCCGCTATGCGCTGGAGGTGGATTTCAAAACCTATATCCGGCAGATGGCGGCCGATCGGCGCCGCGGCCGGGCGGGGACATGACGGCATCGGCGGGCTGATTTGCATGTCACGATAGATAATCGACAAGATTCATCAACTTTTACGTGAAAAACCTCCCGGCGGGCGGCATGCTGCCGGAACCGACGACCGATGACGAGCGCGTATTCTGGTTGCCGAGCCGGATGGACTGACGCCAAGATCGCCCCCATCTGGCCGGTGATGCCCGCGCCGGCACTTGCTGTCTGTCACCGCCTCTGTCACCGCCCACTCTCAAACGGATGCTCGGATTCCGATGACCGCGACCTCGACCACCTTCGATCCCGCCGTCTATGGCATCACCCCCGGTGCTGCCGGCGACATCGCGGCAACCCCGCCCGGCGGGCAGCACCAGACCGATATCGCCGTGATCGGCGCCGGGCCCGTGGGGCTGTTCTCGGTGTTCGAGGCCGGCATGCTGAAACTGAAGGCGCATGTCATCGACGCCCTGCCCCATATCGGCGGCCAGTGCAGCGCCATGTACCCTGAAAAGCCGATCTACGACATCCCCGCCTGGCCGAAGATCGAGGCTCAGGCCCTGATCGACCAGTTGGCGGGCCAGGCCGCCCCCTTCGATCCGGTCTGGCATCTGGGCCAGCAGGTGGTGTCGATGGCCCGCGACACCGACACCGGCGACTGGCTGGTCGGCACCGACAAGGCGACGCAGATCCGGGCGAAAGCGGTTCTGATCGGCGCCGGCGTCGGCGCCTTCGGCCCCAATCGCCCGCCGCTGACCGGCATCGAGAACTATGAAGAGCGCTCGGTGTTCTATCGGGTCGCGCGCAAGGAAGCCTTCCGCGGCAAGCGGGTGGTGATCGCGGGCGGCGGCGACAGCGCGCTCGACTGGGCGATCGAACTGGCCGATATCGCCGCCGCGATCATGGTCATCCATCGCCGGCCCAAATTCCGGGGCGCGCCGGAAAGCGTCGCGAAGCTGCATGCGCTGGCGGCCCAGGGCAAGATCGAACTGGTGGTGCCCTATCAGCTTCACGGCCTGGAAGGCGACCCGGCAGCCGGCCGGCTGGATGTCGTGACCGTCGCCGATCTGGACGGCAATGTCCGCCGGCTGGATGCCGATATTCTGCTGCCCTTCTTCGGCCTGTCGATGAATCTCGGGCCGATCCTGGAATGGGGCCTGGCGCTGGACCAGCACCACATCACGGCCGAACCCACCACCATGGCCACCAGCCTGCCCGGCGTGTTCGCCATCGGCGACATCGCCCGCTATCCCCACAAGCTGAAGCTGATTCTGTCGGGTTTCGCCGAGGCCGCCTCGGCCGTGCATGCCGCCCGCGAGATCTGCCGCCCCGGCGAGGTGATGCATTTCGAATACTCCACCACCAAGGGGGTGCCCGGTGCCTGACGTGTCTGATGTGCCTGACGCGCCTCAGCCTGCCCTGGTCATCATGCTGCATGGGGTCGGCAGCAACGGCGCCGATCTCGAACCGCTGGGGCGGTTCTGGCAGGCGGTGCTGCCGGGGGCCGTGTTCGTGTCGCCCGACGCGCCGGAGCCCTTCGATCAGGTGCCGCCGGGCCAGATACCGCCGGACATGGCCGGCGCCGGCGCGCGGGCCTTCCAGTGGTTCAGCATCGGCGCGATCAGCCCCGACGACCGCGCGCGCCGGCTTGCCGCGGCACGCGCCGGCTTCGACCGGCTGATCACCGCGATCATCGCCGATCATGGCTTCACCGACAGACACGACCGGGTGGCGCTGGTCGGGTTCTCGCAAGGCTCGATGATGCTGCTCGACGCCATCGCCTCTGGGCGCTGGACGGTCGGGGCCGGCATCGCCTTCTCAGGCCGGCTGGTGACGCCCGATCCGCTCACCCCCGGACCCACGCCCCTGCTGCTGATCCATGGCGAGGCCGATCCGGTGGTGCCGGCCGATGAAACCCGCCAGGCGGCCCGCCGGCTGCACGCGGCCGGCGCCGACGTCACCGCCGGGCTTGAGCCGGGGCTGGTTCACACCATCTCGCAGGCCGGCGCCGCCGAGGCCGGCCGCTTCCTGACCCGTCATCTGGGGCCTGCCGGCGCCTGACCGGGTGCCGGATCAACCGGTCAGCGACGCGGTCAGCGCCTCCAGCGCCCTGACCGCGTCGGCCGGATCGAGCCTGACCTGAAGCCCGCGCTGGCCGCCATTGATATAGACATGGGGTTCCGCCAGCGCCGCCTGCTCCATGGCCACCGGCACCCGCTTCTTCTGCCCGAAGGGGCTGATCCCGCCGACATGATAGCCGGTCAGGCGCTCGGCATCGGCCGGCCGCATCATCGCCGCCGATTTGCCGCCAAAAGTTGCCGCCAGCTTCTTCATGCTGACCTCGCGATCCGACGGCACCACCACGCAGACCGGCCGGCCGTCGACCATGGCCATCAGGGTTTTCAGCACCCGCGCCGGCGGCTCGCCGATCGCCTCGGCCGCCTGAAGCCCGATCCGCTCCGCCCCCGGATCATAGGTATAGCTCACGGTCTGGAAGGCGATACCGGCCTTTGCCAGCGCCTGCGTGGCACGGGTCGATGCCGTCGTCTTCGATGTCGGCGCCGTCGATCCACCTGTCTTCGCCATCATGCCTCCTGCCCGTCGCCGGTACAGCACCTCTGCACCCAGCAGTTGATCGCCATCCGCCAGTCTGCGGCATCGCCCGAGGGGCAACTGACCGGCCGCACCTCATGGGGCGCGAAAGACGGGAAGATCACCATCCGCCCCGATCGTGGCTCGATATCGACGAACGGCCGTTCCCCGCCCGACATGAAGCCATGGAACCGCAGGGCACCGCCGGTGAACCCCGACTCGGGGCCGTGGACATAGTAGACGATGCTCAATGCCCGCCACCGGCTGGGGCGGCTCTTGTCCCCGGTCTCGATGTCGATATGGGGGCGGTAGAACGCCCCGTCGCCATGGGCGGCGCATTGCAGCTCGATCTCGCCCACCTCAAGCCGCCCCATGCCCAGGGCCGCAGCCCAGCCCGGCACCCGGGCCAGCAGCCGCTCGCGGAGCACGGATTGGAACGGTGGCGGCACAGCCATGATCTGCGCCACGCGCTTCACGGTGTGCCGCTTGCCGCCGCGAAGGTCGCCCGACGCAAACCCGGCCCGGTCGGCCATCACCAGATCGAACAATGCCCGACGCTCCGCCTCGCTCAGAAGACCCTCCTCGATCAGATGGGGCAGCATGTGTTTGCGCGACATGTCGTCTTCCGCGGTCATTGCATGATCAGGCCGATATACCATGGCGGGCCGGATCGGGCAGTGCCCGCCTTGCTCATAAATCGAGCGCCCGCATCCTTGAGCGGAGCCAGGACACCCGCGGGTCGTGGTCGCGACGCGGATGCCAGGCCAGATGGATGGTGAAGCCCGGCAGATCGACCGGTGGCGCGAACATGTCCAGGTCATCGGCACGGGCCATGGCCAGCCGGCGCGGTGCCACCGCGATCAGATCGGTCATCACGATCAGCGGCGGCAGTTGCAGAAAGCTCGGCAGCAAGGCGGCAATGCGCCGGCTGCGGCCAAGCGCCGCCAGAACCTCGTCGGTCACCCCCTTCAGCGTGCCGCCGACCGGCGCCACCAGCGCATGGTCACAGGCACAGAAACTGTCGAGATCGAAGGGCAGCGTGCCGCGCGGATGGCCCTTGCGCTGGACCACCACGAAGCCCTCGTGAAACAGCGGCTCATGGCGCAGCCCCATCGGCAGCAGCGCCTCGGATGCAATCATCAGATCGGCGCGCCCCTCCTCCAGATCGCCGCGGCTGCGCTGGGCATCATGCGACATCATCACCACCCGCGCGGCCAGCCCCTGGATCTGAAAGCTCCGCACCAACCGGCTGGTCGCGGTGGCATGGACATAATCGGTCGCGATCACCCGCGCCGCCACCGGCCCGGCCGTGGGGTCGAAGGGCATTTCGGCCGCGACCAGCGACTGCAATTCCTCCAGCAGCCGGTTCAGCGGCGCGCGCAGCGCCTCGGCCCGGCTGGTCGGCACCAGCCCGCGCCCCGATCGCACCAGCAGCGGATCGTCGAACAGATCCCGCAACCGCGCCAGTTGCGCCGACAGCGCCGGCTGGCTGATCCCCAGCCGCCGCGCGGCACGGGTGACGCTCAATTCGGCCAGCAGCACATCCAGCGACAGCAGCAGGCCCAGGTCATGTCGCGGTAAATCCATTCAGGTTATCTTTCATATACGAACTATCGATTGGAATTATGGCAGCAGGCGATGCAGCTTCAATGCCGCTATCCTCAGCGCTTCCGCTCACAAGGACATCCGTATGCGCCGCAACGCCCATCTGCCGACCCTGCTGGCGCTTGCCGCCGGCTATTTCGTGGTCGGTATCGCCTCGATGTCGGTGATCGGCCTCAGCGTGCCGCTGACGGTGGAGCTTGGCATGCCGGCATCGGCCGTGGGCGGGCTGGTCACCGCCTTCGCCATCACCTATGCGCTGGCGGCGCCGGCGATGCAGATCTTCTTCGGCGCCCATGCCCGGCGGCGGCTGATCATGACCGGCCTGGTGATCGTTTTCGCCGGCTGTGCGGTCTGCGCGCTGTCGACCGATTATGGCGTGCTGGTCGCGGGGCGGATCGTGATGGCGCTGGGGGCCGGCCTGGTCGGACCCACGGTTTCGGCCACCGGCGCGGCGCTGGTGTCGGAACATGAACGCAGCGCGGCCCTGGCCCTGGTGTTCGGCGGCATGACCGCCGCCGTGGTCGTGGGCGTCCCGGTGTGCAGCGTGCTGGGGCTCAGCCTGGGCTGGCGCGGTGTCATGTGGCTGATCGGCGGCATCGCCCTGGCCACGGCATTGGCCGCCTGGGCGACCGTGCCGCGCACCGCCCGTGGCGTGCGCACCGGCGCGCGGATGATGTTGCGCATGCTGGCCGACCGCAAGCTCGGCATGGCGCTGCTGGTGCCGTTGATGCAGATGTCGGCGGTGTTCGCAACCTATGCGCTTCTGGGTCCATGGATGGCGGCGGTCATCGGCAATGCCGATGGCAGCCTGCCGGCCAGTGCCGTGCCGACCGCGATGTTCATCTATGGCGCCGGCGGGCTGGTCGGCAATGCGCTGGGCGCCTGGATCGAGCGCCGGGTCGGCGCCTTCGCCACCCTGCGCATCACCCTGATCGCCCTTGGCGCCGGCTTTGCCGCGGCGCTGGTGGTACCCGGCGGGTTGTGGCCGCTCTATGTGCTGATGGGGGTCTGGGCGGTCACCGCGATGTCGTTCATGGCCCCGCAGCAGAAGCGCCTGGTCGATCTGGCCGGCGACCGCGCCGGGCTGGCGCTGGCGCTCAACGCCTCGGCGCTCTATGTCGGCATCTCGGCCGGGTCCAGTGCCGGGGTCGCGGTTCACGGCAGCTATGGTCCGGGCATGCTGCCGGTGGCATCGCTGATCTTCACGGCTCTGGCATTGCTGGCGCTTCAGGTCTCGCGCGGGCGCCGGCCGGCCTGAGGCCGGCCATCAGCCGCGGCCGAGGTCTGCGGCCGATGGCTGATGGCCGATGGCGCCGGTCAGCGGGCGAGCGGCTCCCAGTGATAGGCGATGCCGGGCGTGGCCCCCTCCCGGACCCGGCCGATGCCCGGCCAGGTGATATGGGCACCGGCGACCAGATAGCCCTGCTCCGCCGCCTCGGCCAGCGCCGCCCGCCGCGTCGTCCGCGCCTGCGGCTGGTCGACATCGAAGTCGATCGTGACATCCGGGTCGGCGAACTGCACCACCTCGCCATGGGTGATGTCGCCCCAGATCACCAGCCGCGCACCGCCATCGGCGACCACGATCGAGGAATGACCCGGGGTATGGCCGGCGCGCAGGATCGACCCCAGCCCCGGCACCGGCTCGGCGCCATCGGCGAAGGTCTGGAAGCGACCTTCGGCGCGATAGGGTGCCGTCGCGGCCAGGGCCTCGTCGAAGCTTGCCCGGGCGCCCTCGGGTGCGGCGGACCGTGCCTCGGCACTCAGCCAGTATTCGGCGTCACGTCTGGCCACATGCACGCGCGCGTTCGGGAATACCGCCTCGCCATCGCGGACGAGGCCGCCGGAATGATCGGCGTGGATATGGGTCAGCACCACATCGTCGATCTCGGTCACGGAATGACCGGCTGCCGCCAATGTCTCGGGCAGATGGCCCAGTTGCGGCCCCAGCAGATCACCGGTACCGGTATCGACCAGCACCAGCCGGCCATCCGGCATCCCGATCAGATAGGCATTGACCGCAAGCGGCACGGGTGAGGCTTGGCCCGCGCGATCAAGCGCCGCTTCGATCGCGGCTTTGGGCGCGCCATGCATAATTTCGGTCAGCGGCACCGGCACAGTGCCGTCCGACAGCGCCGTCACCGCGATGCGGCCGATATCCAGCCGATAGGGCGCCGGCAGGTCATCCGCCATGGCCGGGGCCGTGGCCAGGAACACGCCCAGCAGGGCCGTGATGGCAATCGGTCTGCGTGTCATGACAAGGATCTTTCTGAAGCGATCCGCCCCGCAGGGCTTGCGGCGGCTGATGCGTCAGGTATCAATGGCTGGGTCAGCAATCAAATCGATACGGCTCATGACATCCATCGACCATTTCAATTTACGCAGCTTCGACCTCAATCTGCTGGTCGCCTTCGACGCGCTGGTCGAGGCCGGCAGCGTCACCGCGGCGGCGCGGCGGCTGAAGATCGGCCAGCCGGCGATGAGCCATGCGCTGTCGACACTGCGCCTGCTGCTCGACGACGACCTGTTCGTGCGGGTGGGCCAGGCGATGCAGCCCACCGCCCGCGCGCTGGCGGTGGCAGGCCCTGTGCGCGCGGCGCTGGCCCAGGCTCAGGCGGCGCTGGCCACCCGCGACCGCTTCAACCCTGAAACCGAGCACCGGGTGTTCCGGCTCGGCATGACGAGCGAGCTTGAACTTCTGCTGCTGCCGGCGCTCACCGCCCGGCTCAGCACCCGGGCGCCGGGCATCCGCCTGCATGCCCGGATGGCCCCGACCCATCAGGTCGAGGCGATGATCGATACCGGCGTGATCGACCTTGCCGTCGGCTGCGCCATTGAACCGGCCAGCCGTCATCGCGGGGCGGTGTTGCGCGGCGCCAGCTTTTAGACATCCGCGCAACACCTTCTGGACAAAAAAATTTGAAGGCCGACGTTGGGAAGCGCCGGCCTTCAAATTTTTTGACGGTGGGGGGAGGGCTATCAGCCCCCCATACGGGCGGCAAGCGCGAGATCGATCTCCGTCGCAGCCTCGGCCGAAATGGTGCCGCTGTAGATCGCGACGGCCGCGATCGTGACCGCCGAGTAGCTCGAAAGCGTACTGTTGCCGCCGATTGCGAATGGGGCGGTCCCGACGCCGCCGGTATAGGCACCGCTGTCGACTTCTGCACTCGCACGCCGCAAATAGGCCGCTCCGCCGCCGTATCGTAGCCCGAGCACGAACGCGGCCCCAGCGCCGAGCCCCCCACCGGTTGTGAGATCCGAATAGGTCAGATTGCCGATAGCCGCCACGCCAGCAGACCCGGCCCAGCCGAGGCGCAGGCGGGTGGTCGATGTGGTCTCCGACCCGAGATATGTCTGCGCAGTACCGAGGATCAGGGGTACTGGCATACGCCCAGCAACTGCGACGTAGCCGCTGGTTGACGGAAGCACAGGCGCGATCAGCACATCATCGGCTCCGTCGAATATCACGCCCGGTGCGCCATCCGCGGCCGTCGCTGACCACGTCGGTCGGGCCGCGGATGAAGGGGCCATCGCGAGCCGGCGACGGCCGCGGCTGCGCCAGGACAAGACCGTCGACCCGTCGAGGGTGAGGCCGTGGTCCGCGGTCCAGACGTCGACGAGACCCGTCGTCGGCACCGGATAGGTAAAATCCGCGTCGGTCGGGTAGTCGCCTCCAGATAGGTCCGCACCCATCACGGTCAGGATTGCGCCGTTGTAGCTCATGTCAGACCTCCATCAGGCCGCGGACGGCCATCGCATAGATGTGCCCGGCGACACTGGACGGGTGCCGGCTGTCGTACCAGAGCCCGGCCGCAGCTGCGGCCGGGTAATCGTCGATCAGATCGTGCGCATTGATGAACTCGACGTGGTTGGTGTCGGCGGCGATCGCCGCCATCGCATCGCGATACACCGACAGCTCCGGTGACGCTGACTCGCCGTTGCGGGGCGGCGGCACGAGAATCACACAGCAGCGCGGGACAGCCGCATGAACGGCAGCGATCCAGGCGCGGACCGACGCTTCGAAGTCCGCGCCTGGATCGCCGGCACTGCGGTCGTTGGTGCCGATGGAGTAGATCACGATCTCAGGCTCAATGGCCGCGATCTGGGCAGCCGCCACTGCCCCCCAGCACGACTGGAAGTCGGAGGCAGTGCTGCCGCCGTTACCCGCCTTGGAGACCTCCATGCCCGCACCGCCGGCAGCATAGAAGCCGTGAAGCTCTACGGTCCCTGCGTTGCCGAGGGTGTCGACCGTCAGAGAATGTGGCGAGCCGCCATCCAGCCCGCTGATCACGTGTCGCAGCACAGCGCCTGTACCCGCCCCGTCGATCACCACCGGCGCGCCACTGTCGACGGTGATCGTGTGCCGCCCGATCGTGTCGCGATACCAGTGCCAGATCTCTATACACCGGAGACCTGTGATCGCGATGGTGCTGAATGTCCCGGTGGAGGAGAGCGCGAAACCGTCGATGGCCGCGGCGGCGCCATCCATGTCTGACAGCGTCCACCCTGACTTCGCGAAGGTCACCCCGCCAAGGGGGGCCTGCAGCGCAGAGAGGTCGGCGTTCATGCCGATCCATCCGGAGCCGCCCTCGCCCCAGGCATCGACCAGAGCCGACCTAATCTCGCCGGGCACGAAATACCGCTCTGTGTGACTGTCGCCGGTGATGATCACGCGCGCAACGCCTGTGCCGATGACTGCCATCTGAGCCCGCCTCTCCCGCCAGGAGCGAAGTCCTGCGCCGCTTGAAATCAGAGGTGCTGGCCGCGGGGCTGCCTCGGGCTGCCGAGCGACGGCGCCGTACCACACCATCTCTCGGATCGCAGGGTCGTACCCCATGAAGACGCGGCCGTCGCCGCCGCGCCACATGAAGGGGCTGGCATAAGCCGCGCGGCTGACCTCCATCCGAAGGGCGTCATCGACCTCAAATCCCAATGCGGTCGGCAGATACCCTGCCTCGGCGCGCGCTGCCCACAGCAGGTGTCGCCGCAGATCGCCGCGGTCGGCGATCAGAGGCACGCGCGCAGCGCCAATCCCAGCCGGCGCTGCACGGAGGGACCGCCCGACCTCGTCGAGCGCCGGAATGTCTTTTGCGACAAGGGCCGAGGCCTCATCGAAGCCCAGATAGGCATTCGCAACCGCCTCAACGCCGGGGAATGCCGCCCCGGTGAGTGCCTGAACTGACGACCCCAGAGATGCCAGCTGCGCTGCGATCGGTCCGTCCGCCGCCATCTGCGTACTAAGCCACGCGATCGGCTGACGCGCGGTCGAGCCGAAGCGATTGACCAGGACCTCATCGGAGATTGATGTGGTGGGAACGGTGGTCGTGGTGACGCCGGTCATAGCCGCCTCCTCTATATAATAGTGAGTGCATAGGGGCCGGCGACCGGCCCAGGAACGTCGTCGGCATTGAGCGGCTCAATCCAGACATAGTGCGTGCCCTGCGCCAGGCAGGCGGTGGTCTCGAGGTAGAGCACAGGCTCCGAGACGGTGCCGTCGAAGTCGGCATCGGCGAGCCACTCGACGGCGTCGTTGCCGGTGACCGCCTGGATGCGATCGACCTGAAGCCCATCCGCCGACACGGTAGCCGCCGGCCGGGGATAGCCGCCGGTCAGGCGCGGGGTGACGCTGCCTGCGGTGCGTCCAGTCATGCGATAGGCGATGCGATACCATTTCCCGGCTTCGAGGCCCGCGACCGCGCGCGCGACGGCATCAGCCGTCCCGGCGCTGTGAACTGCAGCACCGCCGCTGATCGACCAGCCGGCACCGGCCGTCCAGTCGGAGGAAGTGAAGGTCCCAGAGACCAGCGGCACGCGGGTCGTGTCGCCGATACTGGCCGTCACCGTCTGACCGGCTGGCGCGGCGTAGGGGGCACCGACCGCGTCCGTATCGCGATTTAGCACAGGGGTTGTCGACCGGTAGACCTGCACCTGCGTCGTGGCAGGGTCCGTCGCCGCCAGCGTGATCACCGCCCCGCCGAGCACGGCCGTCACCTCGATCGCGTCGGGGTCGAGGGCCGCCGGAATAGCCGCATCGTCCTCGCCGATCGTGACGGTGATGACGGGGGTGTAGGGGCTGGCGATCCCGAGCACCGAGAGGCCGCGGGCCCGCAGTTCCACGGCCTGGCCGGCTGCATAGCTGGTCAGGCTGCCGCCGCCATTGGCGACCGGGATCGTGACGGTGGTCCAGGTCGCCCCGCCCGCGAGGCGATGGTCGATTTCGAAGCTGGCAGTGGGCACTGCGCCGGTGCCCGCCTCGATCAGATAGTCGATCTGGGTCGACGTGCCGGTGCCGACGACCCCGCTCGCGACAGCTGTGAAGCGCGGGGTGCTGGGCGGGATCTCCTCGGCCGGGATCTCGGCGCCGACCCGGCCGGTCCATTCGGGGATTTCGTCGGCGTCGAGCAGCTGGTCGATCTGGGGCGCCTCGTCCACCATGCTCAAGATACTGTCGCCGTCCTCTGTCGCCTCGACGCGGGTGACGATGACGGGATAGACGCCCTCCGTGGTCGAACCGAAGAGCACGATGGACCCGGGGCGCGGGTCCGGCCCTGGTCCGGCGAAGACGATGACCTTGGTCTCCCCCGGCTGGGTGGTAACGATCCGAAGGACCGATGTCCCGACAGTGTCCTCGTCGCTCTCGAACACGCGATACCGCAGCCCGTAATGCTGCCCTGCCTCCATCGTGACGGTCTCGTCGAGCTCGATCAGCGAGCCGACGACCGACTTGACGCGGGCGTCCCTTTGCGCCGCCCCAAAAAGGTGGTGCGCGAGCAGGACCTTGTCTCCGCGGGTCGCCACCCGCAGCGCCCCCTGCTGAGTGGCGGTATAGATGTCGGGGCGGTGGATCACTTCATACTGCCGGCGCCGGGCCTCACGCCAGACGATCGCCGGGTCGGTGAGGCCGGGCAGAGACAGGGCCTCGGTCAGCTCGATCGGGCCGTCATAGCCCGGCCAGCGGACGATCCGCTCGGCCCATTGATAGTCCGCCGAGGCATCCCGGAAGCGGACCCTGAATGCGTGCGGCGGCTCGACATAGGTCCTCGTGACGCGGACATCCCAGCAGGATCGCGGCGTCAAATGATCGACGATCAGCTCCTGCGGCTCGTCGATCGTGACCGTCCAGCGAGCGCCGTCATGCCGCGGTAGTGCCCGACCGGCCGCCGCGATCTCCCTGAGGATGTCGCTGACGGTGGTGCTGTCACTCTCAGCGACCGAGTCATAGGTCAGAGACCGCACCCGGCAGAAGTCGTGCCAGCGCCGAAGCTGATCGAGGTCGATCTCGCTGTCGGGCACCGGCTTATGGCCGCTCTGAAGCACATGCCGATAGAGGCTGGCCGGATTGCGGGTCGCCCGCCAGACCCAGCTCTGACTGACGTGATCCCAGTCCCAGCAGATACGGCTGCACAAGCCGGAGACGTTGTCGAGCTGCCCGGACAGCTGATAGCTCGCCATGACCCGCATATCCCAGCCCGCGAGCGGCCGGTCATAGGCGATCGGGTATTCAGGCCGGAGCGTTTGGAGGATCGCCCAGGACACGCGGCGCTGTATCTTGCTGTCAGTGCTCTCTGGGGTCAGCAGGGTACACCGGACCTGCCAGCGGCCGCGCGTGGGGAAGCGCCACTCGTAGGACCGATAGAAGGTCCACGACTTCGAGGCGGCCACCTCAAGCGTCACGACAAGCTGCCACTCCTCCGCAGTGACCGGCCGCTGGTCGATCCGGATGGATACGGTCTCCGATTGCCGCCCACCCTTGTCGTTGTACCGAAACAGGCCGCTCGGCCATCCGAAGATCAGCCGTGCGCCGGCCGCGTCGGCGCCGGCGTTGCGCACGACCGGCGTCTCGATCGCCGGCTCACCTGAGATCACGTCGCCTCGGTCGTCGCGCGGCAGCGGCCTCGTCAGCTCCACGCCGACCCGAGCCTCCGCGGCCTGATCTCGGACGAGGGCGAAGGGGGCATCGGTCGACAGCCCCTCGCGGATCCCGATCTCGATGTGTCGATAATCGGCGATCGAGGTCTCGCCGATGCGGACATCGGAGATCAACACCTGCCCTTCACCGACGATAAACAGACCGCGGACGTACTGGTCGTCGCCGACGATCTCCGTATAGGGCAGCGCCCCGAACGGCGGCGCGTAGCGCATGGTGCCGAGCACCACCGGGACCGACCCGTTTTCACGCAATTCGTTGCGCCACCCACTTATCTGATACGTGTTCCGCGTCTCCTGACGTTCCGGCGTCGCCGGCGGGATGAGCGCGTTGATCAGCAGTGTGCCGATGGCCGTCACCGCGACAGCGGCGGAGGCGGCCGCCACCGCGTAGCCTACCGTCCCACTTTCGAGACCGAGAACCGTCCCGGCCCAGTACTGGCCCGCCGCGACGGCCGCAATCGCGACCACCACCGTCAGGATGGTGCGCAAGTCGAGCTTGTCGGCGATCACCCGGATGATCACCCGCGCACCGGGCCGTGGCCGAACCCGGTGCCACAGCTCCGGCAGCAGGATGTCAGACGCCTGATCGCTGACCAAAGCGACTCGGCACTGCTGCTGAGCGACCGCGGGGGGCAGGTGCGGGACAGCGGCCGAGACGATCTCGGCGACCGTCAGACCCTCCGGCAGGTCCAACACGATGCGGCGGCTGCCCGGATCAAACTGTGAGACTGTGAGGGTCTTGGTCATGCCTCGGCCCTCGACACCAGGGCCGAGTGCCGATAGTGCCCGGCGAGGCGCGCCCGCCAGGGCGCCTGGTCGTAGCGCTCATGAACCGAGGCAGTGCCCGCGGCGACGTGAATCATGAGACCCGCGCGGACCATGACACCAAGATGGGTCTCCAGTCGGCCGCGGCGGAACACCGCGATGTCGAATGGCTGCGGCACGTCCACGGCGACCCAGAGCGGCGACGACGTCGCACCCGCGATCACCGCCTGAACCTCCACAAGCTCATCAGTCGACGCATACCCTTGGTATGCTGGCAGCTCGATCGCGAGCTGCTCGCGATAGATGAGACAGGCCAGGCCCCAGCAGTCGAGACCGTCGCGGGTTCGGCCGTGATCCAAATGCGGCAGGCCGACATATCCATTGCTCCACATCGCCTGACTCATAGATACAGCCCCGGAAACCGGCTTCTCGACATCCGGCCCGACGGGTACCTCTCAAGCTCGATATGCTCGCGAGACATCGAGAGGACGATTTCGCCGGCCGACGCGTCGGCCGTCGTTAACTGCAGCTGGGTCCACTCCTGCTCCATGGCGTCAGGCGTGGAGGCGAAGCCCACTCCCATCGTCACGGTCGCCGGTGTCCTGAAGGACCTGCAGATGTCGATCATCGCCGGATCGATTGTTTCCAGGACCAGCCGCGCCTGTGCCGGCTGGTCGTCGATATCCGACGGCACGAGCGCCGACGCCATCACCCAGATGAAGGGCTGGGTGATTGGATTGGCCCCGCGCCAACTGGAGCGGGTTCCTCGCACGTGAGGATCGCGCTGAATTTCGTCGGCATTGTCAGTGCTGAGCCGGATTGCGTCCCCGAAAACCGGGTCGCCAGTCAGCAGCGGGTGCCGGATCTCGATCAGCACCACCTGCACCTGATCGTCGGTCAGCGCCTCCTGAGAGGCCCTCACATTGAGCGATACTCGTCTCATGGCAGCACCTGCACGCCGAAGGAGATCACGAACTCATTGCCATTGATGGCCTCGGACGGGACATCACGGCCCCACAGGCAGGTCCAGATGCGCGCCATCAGCAGCGGCGAGCCGACGCCGGTCAGCAGGGGGGCCCCGTCGGCGGAGCGCA
Source organism: Tistrella arctica (assembly GCF_039630945.1). Taxonomy (NCBI): domain Bacteria; kingdom Pseudomonadati; phylum Pseudomonadota; class Alphaproteobacteria; order Geminicoccales; family Geminicoccaceae; genus Tistrella; species Tistrella arctica. Next base: position 89,303 of record NZ_JBBKTV010000011.1, on the reverse strand, counting down.
GTGGCCATCCGTCCGAGGTCGGGTCCGGCATCTCGAACATCAGTGATCCGTGCCGGCAACGGTCCCGCCAGAACTCCCAAAACACGCCCTGCTGCTGACGGGTGAGCGTCAGCGACATCGTGACATCGGTCGCGACGGCGCTGTACCGCCGGCTGTAGCCGGTCGGGCCGGCATCGGCCTGCCGGGCCTGCCGCGGGTCCTGCGGCCGGTACTGCCAGCCCGATCGATCCGGGCGCGGGAGGGTGACGGGCCAGATCATGATCATCCGCGATCGACCCCCAGAGGCTTGAGGCCATAGGTCTGCGCCATGGCCCGCTGGGCACCGGCGCCGGGCTGAGACACCGCCTTGCCGACCCGCTCGCCGATCACGAAGTCGATCTGACGTTGTCCCCGCGCGTCCGTGCGCTCGCGCGTTTCCACGGACGCCCCGCTGTAGTTGTGGACCGAGATCGAAACGGGCTGCTGCGCCTGCTGCTGACCGGTCGTTGCCGCGGCGGCCGCGTTGATCACCGTCAGCTGCGTCCGCGCTGTCAGGATCTGACGGGTGAGATCGGCCGGCACAATCGTCGACGGCCCCGTGTATTCGATCTCGGGCCCCTGTTCGCCCACCAGGCGAAGGCCGCCCGAGTGATGGCCGCCCGATGCGAAGCCCGGTATCGACCCGATCAGCGACCCGATCAGCCCGCCGCCGCCGCCGCCGCTGAACAGGCTGCTCAGGCTCGACCCCAGCCAATCGAGCCCCTGGCCGAAAAGGCCGAGCCCCGACGAGCTCTCTTTGGCCGCGGCGCCCAGATCGCCCATGGCCTCGGCCGCCTTGGCCGAGGCCTCGTCGACGACGTCGTTGGCCGCGCCACCCACCAGCGACGGCCCGGCCGCCCCGACCACCCCGGCGCCGGTGACGGTCACCGTGCCGGCCGTGACGGTCATGGCGGCGGTCGACATCGCGGCCGCGGCAGTGGACAGCTGCGGGTCGATGGCTGCGGCGGCATCGACTGCGCCGCTTCCGCCGGTCAGGCGATCCCAGATGCTGGACAGCCCGCCGATATCGCCGACAGTCGCGTAGTCCGTGCCCAGGACGGCGTTTTTGATCGGGTTCGAAATCCCCTGCTTAAAGAGCGAAGACGTCAGATCCTGGGCAAAGCTGTCACCCAGCCCGCCGAGATCGCCCTTGCGCAGCGCCTCAACCGCCCCATCGATGGCGTCTTCCGCAGCGCCTCGAAAATCCGACCATGCCTCCGATTGCCGCTCGACCTCGCGCCGCTGCTCAGCCAACGCGCGGGTTTCCGCTCGGATCTGGTCCGCCCGATCCGAGCGCGGGTCGATGCGCTGCCGCCGGATCTCGCGCTCGGCTTCGAGGAGCGCGATGCCACGCTCGCGGTCCTCGTTGCTCGCCCCGATGAGGGCGCGCTCGACCCGCAGCTGTTCCAGCGCCTCGGCGTGGGCCCGAATGTAATCCTGCCACCCGGTCGACCGGGTCGCCTCGCGCTCAGCAATGGCCCGGCCCTCATAAGCGGACCTGGTCTCGGCGATCAGCCGCAGCAGCGTCGCCTGCTGGTCCCCTTCGGCGGCGGCCGCCGCCGTCGCCAGCGCCCGCAGGGTCACCTCCTCCTGCAGTAAGCGGGTGACGTCCTCGGCCCGCACAGCCCCGGCTTCGACTTGCCGCGCCAGCCGCTCCCGGATCTGGGTCTCGGTGCGCAGGTCGACCAGCTGGCCGGTTGCCGTGCCGATCTGCTGGGCCCGCGCTGCGGCAGCGGAAGCGGCCCGGGTGCGCTCGATGATCCGCAGCAGCACCTCGCGCTGAGCGCCTTCGGCGGCAGCGGCAGCGATCACCAGCGGCCGCAGCTCGATCTCTTCGCGCAGGCGGCGGTTGGCCTCGTCCTGGGTGCTAGCCCCGGCCGCCACCTCGGCATTCAGGCGCGCCCGAACTTCAGTCTCCGCACTCAGATCGGCCAGATTGCCGACCGCGGACATCATGCGCTCGGCCGACGCCATTCCGGCGTAGGCGGCCCGGGTGCGCTCGATGACAGCCAGCAGCCCCTCGCGGTCGCGGCCTTCCGCGATCACGGCCGCGGCCACCAGCGGCCGCAGCGCCAGCTCGGCCTGCAGGCGAGTGTTGGCCTCGTCCTGGGTCATGGTCCCGGCCGCGACCTGGGCCGTCAGTCCGGCACGGAGGTCAGCTTCGGCGCGGAGGTCTTCGGCCTGGGCGCCGGCCGTCGCCAGGGTCTCGGCGATCACCTTGGCCCGGGCGCGCGCTGCCGAGGTCTCCGCCTCGGCGGTCGAGACTTCCTGGTCTGCCATCTGGAGGCGGGTCCGCCGCGCCTCCAGCTCAGCGCGGAGCAATGGGTTGCGCTCGGCCGCGATCCGGACATCGAGCTGATCCAGCTCCACCAGACGGGCTTGACGGGTTTCGAGGCCGGCGAGCGCGTTGCTCTTGGCCTCGATCGCCCGGTTAATATCCGCCACCTGCGTCGCGTCGAGCCCGGTATCGACGAGCCCTGCCTGCAGGGCCGTGATGTCGTTGCGCAGTCCCTCCGCCTGCCGGCGGCGCGCCGTCGCCGGTGACTGGTCGGCGATCCCGGACGCGGCCGTGCCCAGGCGGCCGAGGCGCGCCTGCCGCTGCGCTTCATCGCGCCGGGCCTGCTCCGCGAGCAGGCCGTCGAGCTCCGTTTGAAGCGCCTGCCGCGCCGACTGGCTCTGGCGCGGCTGCCACTTATCCAGCTGCCCCTGGATACGACTGATGCGCTCTTCCAGATCGGACGGGCCATAGATCGCCCGGTCGATCGTCTCGCCGACCCACTGCCAGGCGTCCGAAGCACCACGGCTCACGGCACCCCAGGCACGCCCCCAGGCCGTCGTCGCCTCCGCAGCATCCGCCAGCCGCTTCGGGAGCGCGGCGAGGAGCACTGACTGCGCGTCAACGAGCCGATTTTGACTGGCGAGCTGCGTCGCATAGCGCGCAGTCGCCCCGTCGATCAACCCGTACTGCCGCCACAATTTCTCGGCGGCCGCGGCCGGGTCGCTGAACAGTTCGGCCAGTGCGTCGCCCGCACTGGCCGCGTCGATACCGATCGTGGCGGCGAAGTCCTTCGACACGCCGATCAGGCCCGCGATGACCTCGCTGCCGATCTGCCCCGAGCGAAGGAAGGCGGCCTCCATGCTCCGGGCTGCGGCGATGCTGATCCCGGCCGCATCGGCCCCGGCCCGGGCTGCCGCCTCCATCTCGCCGGCGGATCCTGCGACCGCGGCGCCCAGGCCGCGCGCGGCGGTCGCGACCTCCTTGGTCGATGTGAGGTACGACCTCCAGGCCAGCAGCCCGCCGCCGACCACGGCGGTCACGCCACCGACGGCGACCCGGGTCAGCGTCAGAGCGGACGTCAGAGCCTGCATGGTGGCGCCGACCGATCCGTAGATCTGGACGATCTGCGGCCCCTGCTGAAGCAGGACCTGCGTTGGCGACATGCCGAGCGCCAAGCTCTGGAAGACATCGTTGAGCTGATAGGTCAAGTTCCGGGCCTCGTGGCCCGTCAGTTTCATCGACGACGCGTGACCTATCATCACGGCGTCAGAACGCTGGATGCGCTCGATCGTCTCGTCATAGGCATAGCGCACCCGTGTCTGGGCGGCCGCCGCCTCGTCCCGGGTTAGTGCTCCAGCCGCCTCCGCATCCTGAATGCGCTTGACCTGCGCCTCGTAGTCCCGCTGCGCGGCGATCGTCGGCACATAGGCGGCCCGAAGGTCGTCGAGCGTGTCGGCGGATGCGAGCAGCGCCGCGTCCGCCCGGCGGATCCGCTCCACAGATTGATCATACGCGCGCTGTTGGCGCTGGATGGCGGCCGTCGCCTGATCGGCCGACAGGGCGCCGGCTGCCTGCGCGGTGCGGATGTCAGCCAGCACCGCCTCATGGCGCCGCTCGGCCGCATAGAGCGGATCGTGCGCGGCACGCATCTCGTCCAGGCTGCGCACCTGCTGCTGGGTCGCCTGATCAGCTGCCTGAAGCCGCGCCACCGTCTGATCGTGAGCGCGCTGCTGGCGTTGGATCGCTGCCGCCGCCTCATCCGCCGACAGGGCGCCGGCTTCCTGCGCGGCCCGGATGTCAGCGAGGGCCGCCTCGTGACGGCGCTCGGCCGCATAGAGCGGAACATGGGCGGCGCGCAGCTCGTCGAGGCTGCGGGTCTGTGCGACCACAGCACCGTCCGCACGCTGGAGGCGGTCCATCGTCTGATCATAGGCCCGTTGGAGCCGCGCCTGCGCCGCCGCGCTCTCCTCGGTGCTGATCGCGCCCTGACCCTCAGCCGCCTTGATGCGCTCGATCTGAGCCTCATAGGCCCGCTGAGCCGCATAGACCGGCACATAGGCGGCACGCAGATCATCGAGCGCTGCCTGCGTCGGGCCGGTGTCGGGAACTGGTATGTCGGCCGTCTGGCCGGCCGGCGCCCCGGCCGTGGCGCGGAGCTGCTGCTGAGCCGTGACCCGATCTTTGACGGCAGCGGTGGCCTGCGCGGTCGCCCGCGCCTCGCGCGTGGTGGCAGCTTCCAGCTGGACGGCCGCGGCGGCTGCCGCCCCGGACTGGGTGCCCAGATGTCCCAGATCGGTGGTGATCTGCGAGACGGCAGTCGACAGAGCCGACGTATCCGCCTTGAACAGCAGCTCCACCGAAAATGATCTGGACGCGGTCATTGACGACCCTCTGCGAAGGCGGACAGGGCGGCGGCCTCCATATCCTGGATCTGGTCGAACACGTGACCGTCAGGATCTGACACTCGAAGACGGCGCATGACGACATCGATGGCAGGATAGTCGAGGCCGAGGTGGTAGAGGCCGGCAGGCGTGGCCAGCATGCGCCATTGCGTTTGACACCCAATGAACACCCGCAAAGCCTCCCAGTTGCAGGGCCAGACCTCGTAGACGTCCCGATCGGCGGCGGCAGATGCGGATGATGGTGCGATCTCCGCACCCATCGCCCCGAAGTCCGCCGCCAGCTCCTCGTCCATCTCGATCGGCCGGCGGCTGTCCGCGCGCCCGGTCGTCGACAGGGCCCAGGCACGGGCAGCCGCGATCAGTTTCCCCGTTGCGGCTCGATCCCAGCGATGACCTCCGCAAGCGCGAGCGAGACGGCACTCCGAAACCATGGGAACGACAGTGCCAAGCCAAGTAGCTCGGGGCTAAAATGCACGTCGCGGCCTTCGGTGTCCTGGACGCGACGCCAGCCACGGATAAGACGCTTGTAGCGGCAGGTCTCATGTTCGATACGCGCCCGATCGGTCGTGAGCGCGACATAGGCCTCCTGATCGGCCAGCGCCTCGTCACGTGACATCGGCGACATTTGGAGGTCGAGCTCTTGCTCGACATATGTACCCGCCGCATCGGGATCCGGCGCCGGAACTTTGACGCGGACGGGCCACCAGAATGTCGGATCGGAATTGAGCACGAACTGCATGATGTCCCTCAGCGCACAGTAATGGTGAGATCGTCCAGCCCGTCGACCGGGCAGACATCGAGCTCAAGACTGTAGTTGACGATGTTGTCGGTCTGCCCGATGGTCGGCGCCCCGATCTCCACCGCCGGCGCATCGATCTCGATGATATTGCCGGCAGCGGTGCCATGCTGGATGGCGAGCGGCCCTCGCGCCCGGGACCGCGACAACCCGAAGACGTCGAGATCACCCAGATCGGGCGCCTGCACCACCACCGTGCCGGTGGTGGACCGGGACGTGATCAGAACGCGCTCGTCGCCAATCATGTCCCGATAAGTGATGGCGTTGCCGAGCTGGATGGTCGCACTTTCGGCGACCTGCGCGACCGAATGGAGCGACAGCGTCGTCTGCGTCTTCTCGACCACCGCCGGTACCGTCCACGCTGAAGCCGAAACGGCCGGCATGCTGGCGATGTCAGTGATCGTGCCGAGGATGCCGGTGTAGGTCACCCGGATCGTCGGGATATCGTTGCGGGACAGGGTCCACGTCGCGGTCGCCCGCCCACCGAGCAGCACGTGCCGCTGCCGATCCATGACAAAGTACAGGCTGCCGGTCTCAGCACCGTCCTCGGCCAGCGTGTAGGTCACGTCGGTGCCGGCGGTGGCCGTTTCGGCGAAGCCGCACACCCGCATGAGAGAGCCCCAGCGCGGCGCGGTCCCTGCCGTACCGGAGCCGGCGAGCTCGACGTCCATTTCCAAACGCCCGTAGGCATTGGATAGCAGAACGCCCTGATTTCCGAGATAGGGCAGGATCAGGTCTCGCGACTTCCGGTCGGCTTGCAAGGCCGTGAAGCTGACGTTCTTGCCGATGATGGCATCCGCCACCGCCGGCGTGGCGTCGGTCTGCTCGGTCGTCTCCACCTTGTGGAGCACCGCGAGCTTGGTCCAGCGCTTCATCGCGCGCCCCCCCGTTTCTTGACATCGACCGGTTCAGTTTTCGGTGCCGGCACGTCCGCCGGCACCGGCGCCGGCTCGGGCGGATTGGCTGCACCGGCCCGCGAGAGCGCGCCGGTGATGGGGTCGCGCACCCAGCTGCCGCCGGTGGCGGGGCGGGCGCGCGGATTGGTGGTCATGACTGGTCTCCATAAAGGAAGTAGGCGGTGAGCCAGGTCTGCACCCAGATCGAGATGCCCTTGCTCGGCACCTCGTTGGAGACGCCACCGATGAGCGACATCGGCTGATCCATCGTCTCGTGAGTCCACCCGAGCAACAGTCGCTGGAGCCCGGTCTTGTAGGCATCAAAGCGCCGCGCACGACTGCTGCCGCGCGGATCGTCGGCTTGCCGGATGATGATCGCCGTGACGAACTCGACCTCACAGAGCTGCCGGAAGCCGCCCGTGGCCAATTCGTTGAGGTTGGCCTCTTCCCGGTGGGGCGCCAGGATGAGGTCTCCGGTTTCGAAGGCCGGACCGCGCCACATTGCGGTGACGCTCTCCACGACCGTCACTCGCCGAAAAAGGTCCGGCACACCGGTCAGCAGCCGCTGCTCGATCGCCTCGAGCATCACCACCCCTCCAGGGTGAAGCGGGGACGTGGCGGATGCACCGCCATCACCGAGCCGCCGCCCGCGACGGTCGGCAGGCTACCGTCCTCGACCGGGATGTTGATCAAGCCGCGGGCAGCATCCTTGAGCGCGCGGAGAGCGTCCTCATAATCCGTCCGGACGCGCTCCTCCGGCTCATGGCGATGCAGCTTGTATCGCGCGATCGCGACGGCCCACGTCCGGACGAGATCGGGGATCGTGCCGAACGGCAGTTGATACCGGGCGCTCAAGTACCCGTTGATGACATTATCGGAATGAGCCAGCGCACTCTCGACGACGTCCGGGTCCGGCACGCCGTCCTGATCGCGGTCCGCGACGTCGAGTATCTCGACAGCACCGGCCGCGGCCGTCAGGTCGTCGAGAGTGGCGTAGTGGGGCATCGTTGATCATCCGGCCTTGGTGCGGGGGCGCTTCGTCGGCGCGGGGGTCTGGGCAGGATCATCGTCCAAGCTGGCACCGGGATCCGGATCGGGCTCGGTGGGCGGCTGCGCGGGCGGGGCTTCCGCAGAGGCCCGAGCCTCGGCCAGCTGGCGCTTGAGGTCGGCGTTCTCCGCCTCAAGCTCGCGGAGCCGGGCGCGGTCCACGCCCTCACGGACCATTTCGGCGACGTCAACGACAGTGTCGCGCACCAGACCGTCGCGCCGGAGCTGTTTGACCATGCCCGCGGACACCGTAACCTTCGCGCCCTCGCGATAGCGCGTGCCGCCGATCTTGGCCGGGCCCGTCAGGGTGATGGTCATTTCCTGCATGGTGGTCATGCCGCCGGTGCTCCCGCGCCCGCGAACAAGAAGCCACCCTCGGCGCCGACGATGTAAGGGCGCCGTTCGACGGTCATCGGATACATCCAGGACTTCCTGTTGTCGTCGTAATAAGGCGTCTCGACCGTGGGATACCCCTCCAGCTCATAGATGTAGCCGTAGGCCGGTTCGCCCATGTCCTGTTCTGCCTCCGGTACCTCCGGCACATAGGCCAGGATCGCGTCGTCCCCCCACACGGGCAGAGCCGGATCAGTGTCGAGTGCGCCCTCGGGCAGGTAGACCGCGCCGCCTTCAACGACGCGGACCCCGAAATAGGTCGACAGCATGGTGGTCGTGATCAGTCCGGGAGTCGTGTACGTGAACCGGCTCTGAATGGCAGAATTCTTTTGCAGCGCCTGCAGGACGGTGGGTCCAACAAGAAGGACGTTGCCCTTCTGCCCGATGCTGCGGCTGATGGCGTTCTGACCAGCCAGGACGTCATCCAGCGGATCGCTGTCGCCGCTGGTCCACCGATCGTTGCCGGTCAGCGTGATTTTGTTGTTGGCGCTGTAGGTGGCCGGTGCGCGCGCCATCGTGGCGACCTGGATCTCAAGCCCCAGATCCAAGCGCTTCATAACCCTCGACGTGTTGGTCATCGCTCGCACCAGCGAGGGCTGCCTCTGGGCCTCCTGCAGGTGCTCCTTCGGCACCACGATCTCGACAGAGTCCTGGTCCAGAGTGACGGTGTCGGAGGCGTGCCCCAACTGCAGTCGAAGCGTGGGGCCACCGGGCGCCCGCCGCGCCGAGATCGCCCGGAAGTCGCTCTTGTCGTACCGGATCACCTTGTCCGACCGCGACGGGACAGGAACACGGGGACACAGCGCACTGGCGACGTGAGCCTGGTTGCGATAGCCGCGGGCATGCGTGGAAAGGACGGGGTCGACGACGCCTGCCGTCCGGATGTTGATGCCGGTCATGCCGAGCACTCCTTAAGTCTGGCCCGGATCAGCGGGGCATGAACAACACTTTTACGCCCAGGCCATCCGCGGCTGGGGTGAGCGCGAAGCCGAGCACGTTGGCGGGGTCGGCGCCAGCCGCCTTCACGCCTCCGGCTGCCGCAGACACGACGCGATTGCCGGCGCCAACGACGCCGGACGCCGTCAGCGTGGCGATGCCGAGGCCCATGGCCGTTATGGGCATCCCCACCTCGGTGGCCGGATGCATTGCGATACCGGCCACGGGAGCGTCATCGGCCAGGACCTGCGCGCCCGCGAAGTTGACGAGGGCGCCGTCGCTGAACAGGCCAGAGGCAACCACCGGGAACGAGAGGACGTCGTAGTAGAGCTGCATCGTCATGCGACCTCACGAAACGGCCCGGACGGCGTCCGCGTAGGACGTGCCGGGATGCTGGCGCTGGAAGGCCAGCGCCTGGTGATGCAATTCCATGCGGTCTCGGTCGACCGGTCGACCGTCGCCGGCAGCAAACGAGGCCACCGCGCCGGTCTCGGTATCGGCCGGCATCGCATAGGCGCCATAGCTGACGACACGCGGCTGCGCCTCCAGAATGCGCCGCAGCGCATCCGCCGGCGCGATGGCCGGCGCTCCGGCCGCGAACGAGACAGTCGCCGTGCCGGCCTCCGGGCCGGACAACGCCGTTAGCAGGGCCGCCACCTGATCGCGCGATGCCGGGATCAGGCGGCCGTCGGCGACCAGCCGCTCCGCAAAGCTGACCGCCCGCTCTGCGGCCAGTGCGGCCTGTGCCTGGGCCAGCGCGGCCTCGCGGCGCGCGAGGTCGGCCGCATCCGGCGACGGGGCCGGGGCGGGTGTGGGCGTGGTGGTCACGGGATTGTCCTCCGTGGGTGTCGGATCGGGAACGGGATCGGGAAGGGGCGGGGATGCGAAGCCCGGCGTGGCCGGCTGACTGCCGATATCGGACAGCCACTGGATCTCGTAGCCCGGGAGCACGCGGTCAGCCGTATCAAGGCCGAACTGCTCGATCATCCAGTCGCGCAGGCGGCGGACGATGCTGGCGGTCGCCGCCGCACTCCCATCGCCGAACGAGGCGAGGTCACCCTCGATCGTCGTCGCCTCCGAGCTCGGCAGGGCGAATTCGACGAGACGCAGGCCCGTCACGGCCGGCGCCGCCCCGCCGAGGAAACCAACATGGCGCGGGTACCACGTGCCGGGGCGTGGATTGGCCGGATGATCGGGATCGAACATCGACAGGCTGACCCGCCGATAGGTCTTGGCGGCCACGGCCTCAGCCAGCTCGGGCTGCACATCCTCAAGGGTGGCGCGCAGCCGATCCGCCTGAGCGTCGTAGGCAAAGCTGCGCACCCATGCCAGCGCCGGCGCCGTGTGATCGGGGTGGCCGACCACGGCCGGCGCCGGTGCGGTGGCGGGGTCATAGGCATCCGCGATCGCCCGCAGCTGGGCCGGCGTATAGGTGATCCGGCGCCCCTCCATGCTCGTGAAGGTGCCCGAGCGGAAAACTTCGATCGTGGGGGTCTGGGTGCCGGTCATCGGGTGCCTGCCTGTTGATCACAGGCGGATCGTGCCCGATCGGCGGGTGCCGTTCACCCGGACGCAACGTCCGGGGGATATCTGGTCGCTCTGGTGAGATCCCCGGCCGCCATGCCCCGACACCGGCGGAAGCGGGCTGACACGCCATCCTAACGGCATCTTAACGGGCCATGTCGCCCGTTATGGTCCATCCGGCCCGCTCGACCGGGTCGGCACCCCACCGGGCGCCTGAGCGGTCACTCCAAGCCGATCCAATCTGTCGCGAGGTCGACGATATAGTCTTCATCGGCCTTCGACACACCGAGGTACGGCCGGGCCGGGATCGTAATAGCATGGGCCGGGATCTGCACGTCCCTTTCCAGCGTCGCTTTTTTCTTCGTCGTGAAGCGCCAGTCCTGCTCGGACTTCGCGGGGTCATAGTGGCTGTAAACCTTTCCTGACCGAGCCGGGATCTGAATGGTGGCGCCGGTCTGATGGACACCGCCATAGACCGTCGTCGTATGGCCGCTGACGCGGTCGTCGGTGGCGTCGAAGTTGATTGAGCCGGCAAGGCTCGCAGTACTCTTATTGCGGCGGAGGATCGTGATCGGCGTATGCCCCTGCCGCTCCCTCGCACGGATTGTCGCAGGCTTCAGGGGCGCCCAGGGCGTGCCGTCCGGGGCGGTCTCGGCCCGGAAGCTGTCCTGGGTGCGTACGTGAAGGGTCTCGCGCACGCCCTCATAAAACCCGCGCCGATGATCCATACGTCGCATCATCTCACGGAGATAGGCCTGGGCCTCGCGGTCGTCTACATCGACTGAAAACACAGTGCCGTGCCCGGTCATCTGGAAATCTCCGCGGTCAGAGGCTACATATCAGGTGCCGAGAGGACGAGACTGGTGATGGGTCCTGGTAGGCCATCGGCAGACCGGTCGGATCACCCCGACCGGTCATTTCTTTTCCACAGCAATTTCCCGCCACGGCGCTTGTTCAGCGCCCGCAGGTCCGGTCGGCCCTTTTTGCCGACCGTCGGAAATGCGGTGACGGCCTGCCACCACCGGCGACCGACCTCCATCACGACGATCAGGCCGCGCTTGCCATCCGTCCGGACATAGCGCCGATCCATGACGAGATCGACATGTGTCGGATTGGCCGGATTTATCTTGGCCGCGACGCCCAGCCAGATCTCGTCGGGATCTAGGAGCGTCTCAGCCAGCAGCGGCGTCATGGTCGCCCGGTCACGGTTCCCGATCTTCCATTCCCCGGTTCTTGTTTGGAAGAACTCTTCCGAAATCGGCAACTTCTCGCCCGTCTGGTCCTCCCAGAGCGCGGGTGCACCTATATCCGCCCCGAAGGGCGCAAGGAACCCGCGGACATAGTCTTCGGGGTCCAGATCGTCGCCGAGTGCATCGGCAGTGAACGGCTTGCTCGCCGCCAGCAGATCGTCCAGTGGCGCCGGCGTATCAACCTCCACCACATGACGGCCGGTGACCTCCAGCATGCCATCCGCCGGGTCGATCAGCGCGGACGGCGTCAGGCCCTTGCTCCAGAGCGCGCCGGGCTGATAGTCCCAGCCGACGTCGACGCCTTGCGGCACCTCGATCTCGGCGCCCCGCGCCGGATCCCAGACCTTGCGCATGACGTCCGCGGGTGCATCCTCGCCCCAGCGCGGCTGCTTCTTCGCTCGGCGTTCGGACAGGGCTCGAATGCCGCACGAACAGAACCAGCCGTTCGGGGGGAAATGGGTTATCCACCATGTATTATCCCACAGCAGGGTAACGCCATCCCAGGCCAGATGCTGCGGCCGCGGGTCCGCCGGCACCCGGGTCTCCGCGTGCAGATACTGCCAATAGGGCATCAGCCGTAAGACATCGGGATCGGTCATCTGCCGGAGCCGGCCGGCCATGTACGCGCTGCGGATATTGGTCTCGTAGATCGTCCGGATGCGGCGCTCTCTCTGGCCGCTGTGCTGCCAGTCGTAGCGCTCGATGACCTCGGTCAAGCGCGACTTGAACGCGGAATAGTCATAGGTCTCCGCCGCCTCGATCACGGCGGCGTGGATCTCCTCCAGCATCGAGACGTCGGTCGCCCCTGCGACCACGAAAGCCCTGTCGTGATCGCCCTGCAGCGCGTCGCGCCAGCTCCGGGTCGGCGACACCCTTTTTTGAGCAAGGAAGGCCACCTGTTCGGTGAACGCTCGCCGGATCTCAGGCTCGGCGAAGGCGGCAGATCCATCCTCGCCGAGCGACAGCCCCTCATCGTCAAAGTCGACGAATACGGCCTCACGGCCCTCATAGGCCGCGACATCCATCGCCGGCCGCAGCAGCCCGGCCAGGGCATCCGGCGTCCAGCGGCTTGCCAGCTCCAGCAGCCCGCGGCCGGCCGCTTCGTAACCGTCGACGGCTTCCAGTATCCGCCGCGCCGCCGCGAGCCGTCGGCGGATATGCGGCTGGGTGGCCTCCATCAGCTGATCGGTCACTCGGGCTACCGGGTGATCGGACCCCGCCGCGAATGCCGCGCCGCAGTGCCGACACCCGATCATGGCAGCTCCACCGGCGTCTCCCCGGGCGTCTGGTCCGGTGTGCGGCTGCCGCTGCCGCTGAGCCCGGCAATCTGCGCACGGATGCTGACCAGCGTATCGATCACGTCGTCAGACATGTCGTCGACCACACCAGTCGCGACGACATAGGCGCGCGCCGCCGCATCGTCAGGGATCAGAGCGGAAACCTGCATCACGGCACGGAGGGTCTGGTTCTCCGCCAGGGCCGCCTCGGCCTTCTTCCGCCGGAGATCCGCTTCTGCGGCCTCGTTCTTCCGCCGCACGCGGTAGACCGTCGGCGGTGACGCCCCAGGCAGGTTGTAATCGATGATCCACTGAATGATCGTCGAGACGATGGTGATGGACAGCAGATCGCCATCCGAATCAACCAGCAGCTCCAGGATCTCGTGATGGGTGTCCGCCGCCGCCTTCGATCCGACATTGCCGATATCGGTCGTTAAGGTTTCACCGGTAACCGTTATCGCGATCTCGCGATCCCAGTAATCGAGAAATTCGCGATAGCTGACAGATCCGCCCCGGCTGGCTTCCAGGAATTTGACATCAACCCCAATGGGGACGGTCAGAACGGACGACGTACGAGCCTCTTCCAGCATCTGCATCAGCAGCCGCTGTTCTTCGGATAGCGTGCCGTATGGCACGCCCGCCACCAAGGTCGGGCCGGCAAACTTATCCAGGAAGTGCAGCCAGAACGCGACGCCCTCGCGCTTGAACAGCACGTACCAGAACAGCCGTGTCCCCAATCCGCGGCCGTATGGGTCGCCACCCTTGGTCCCGAAGCGGTGGACGATGAACTTCCTGTCAGGCAGCTCTATACCATCGTTCATTGCGGCCGGCGTCCGCATCCGCAGCCGCCAGTCCGCGTCAAAGACAAAGCGCCGTTGATCGTGCTTGACCACAGCCGACGGAACAATGCGGCTATCGCGTCGATCCCAAACGATCTCAGAAACGGCATAGCCCATCAATGTGGCGTCAAGAAGATCATCACACAGGCGATCGAACGGCATGCCGCCCAGGATCTCCCGCACCAGGTCAGCCGCGGCGACATCCCGTGCCGACGTCGACGCCGCTCGTACCTCCCATTCGCGGGCGATGAGGTGCTTCTTGCGCTTTTCGAGGGCCGCGAACGCTCGGCCATCGCGCTCGATTTCCTCATAGATCTTCAGTCCCTTGCCGCCACCACGTGCGGCCAATGTCTCGTCCTGCGGCCGCATCGCGCCCGAGTAATACGGGATCGTGATGTCATTCCGCGCATTGGCAATCAGATGCCGGGCACTGGCCGGCAGGTTGCGCCGCTCGCCGGCCGGGACGGGCGCCGGCACAGTCGCTGCGAAGGACGAGGCTCGGGGCTGACGTTTCCGGCTCATAATCTGTAATCCCCGAATAGGCGTCCGCCAGCGCCACGACCGCCCCCAACCATCATCCCGGTGATCGATCCGACACCGCCCGAATAGCGCAGGGCGTGTTGCCAGAGCATGTCGAGACAGTCTGGTCCATCGTCATGGTCGGCATCCGGCCACTGCTGGAGCTGCTCGATCAGCGTGGTTTGTGTCGGGTGCAGCCGGATCAGCCCGGCTGCGATCGGCGGCTGGAGGCGCTCGATCCGCAATGTCTTGTCTGCCGTCGGCATCACAGGCACTGCCGAGATCCCGACGCCTTGCTTGGCCGCATCCCGCATCATTGTGGTCCTCAGGAATTCCTGGAACTGGATGCTTTCCACGAACCACAAGAGACACCGATACTCTCGCTGAAGCGCGATGGTATCCGCGATGATCATGTCCGGCAGACGGCGGCGGATTGATGCCTCGACCACGTCCATCTTGCCGGTCAGCCGGTCCATCCCACCGATCAGGATGGCGGATGGGTCACGGCTCTTGTTCCGCTTTCCGAGCGACGGATCGATCGCCCCGAAATAGACGAGATCCCGGCGCGTCTCGACCCAGAACGAGATCTTGCCGAACGGGTTACCGGCCGCGATCGGGCTGTTCTGGTATTCCGTCATGAAGGCATCGTGCGAGATCGCACGCTCAAGCATCAGCTGCACGAGCGGCTGCACGGCCTGCCAGTTCACGACTGCGCCGAGGTCCATCTCAGTCTTGTTCGCCGTGTAGTAATCCAGTGCGCTCTCTTCACCGTCAGCGTGGTAGGCCTCCTCGAAACGTTCCCACAGATCCATCCGATCGGGGAACTTGACGATCGCCTGAAATTTTGTGACCCGCCATCCGCTCTTCCTGCACGCGCGGACGAGCACCGCGTCGTGATGCAGGATCGTTCCGACCCACACAACGTGCATTGATCCGTCCGCTGGGCCGAGCTTGAGTGCTGCTCGATAGATCCAGCGCTCCAATTTGTCCCGCTGATCCGGCACGCGGACAGCTTCGTCGTTCTCCAGGTCGTCGAAGATCAGAAGGTCGGGTCGGTATGGACCGTGTCGCAAGCCGCGCACCTTCTGGCCGGCGCCGAGGCCCAGGATCATTACGTTGGTACGGGTAATAATCTGGCCTTCGCGCCAGACCCGCCCCTTGCCGCACGCATCCGGGAAATCCGACCGAAGCCGCGGGTTGTTGGTCAGCTCGGCCTTAATGGCCTCGATCAACAGCGCCGCTTGCGCGGCGACGTCGCAGACCTCGACGACGAACCGTGCGTGCCGCATGACGATGCGGTACAGCACCATGCCGAGGCTGATATGGGTGGATTTCGACGACCCGCGCGGCGCGACGAAGATGTCGCGGACGCCCTTGTCCGAGGCCATGATCTGCGGCACCCGGGCGAAAATCGCCTCGTGGAACAGGCTGGCCTCGCCGCGAATATAGTGCGGCAGATAGGTCTCCATGAAAAAGCGGAAGCCGTCGCCCGGATCTGCAACCAGGTCAAGCCGCGCCTGACGGGCCGCAGGGTCCGGATCGAAGGCGTCAACCGACAGCTCAATCCACTGGCCGAATTCGGCGGCCATGTCCGCGATGGCGTCGCGGAATGCGGTCCGACTCAGTCGGGCTTTGAGCTGCGGCCGCTTGCTCACGAGGCGTACATCCCCGAAAGCTGCTCGCCGAACGGCTGGATGATCTCAAGGATCGCCGCGGCATGTTGCGGGAAATAGCGTCGCACGAAATCGAGCAAGCGCCCCATAACGTCCTGAGCCACCCCAAGTTCGGAAATGCGCGGAGCCAATTTCCGCGCCGATGACGTCATCTTCGTCATTGCGTCGGCGAGGGCGACCAGATGGTCAACCTTCTCTTTCACGGGCATCTCGGGCGAGGCCCGGATTTCTTCCAGAAGCGCCTGCGCCTGAAGGACGAAATCCTCCACCACGCTCGAGACGACGGTTTCAATGCCCTCTCCGGCGATGACGGAGGCGGCACGTGCCTTGTCCCAGTCATCGCCAGCGCCTGCTGCTGCCTTTTTCCAGCGGGTGAGGGTGGCCCCGCTCACCCCCTGAGCCAGGGCGATCGTCTTAAGCGTCATCCGCCGATAGATGTAGTCGGCCCTCGCCTTGCGCTTCTTCTCCTCAGTGGACGCCATTGAGGCCTCCACCGATCACGAAGGCCATGGCGGCGGCGATGATGCCGCCGAGCACGAGCCGGATCACCCAGCTGATGGACGAGCGGATATCATCCAGGCTGGCCTGGATATGGCGGCTCCGTTCGGTCTCGACCGCCATATGGGTTTCGAGCCGTCCGATGCGCTGCTCATGCACGTCGAGGCGCTTATGCGCCTCGTCCATGCGGGTGATGGTGTGCGAGATGATCTCGGTCACGGGCCCTCTCCGTCGGGCATCTGGTGAGAGGGCCTGAAAGCCCAGATGGCTGACGGTCAGGTGTGACCGCTATCCGAGGTCCACGGCCAGACGAGCTGGTAAGACGGCGCCCTCCGCTCCAG
The DNA here is from genome assembly GCF_039630945.1 of Tistrella arctica. Taxonomy (NCBI): domain Bacteria; kingdom Pseudomonadati; phylum Pseudomonadota; class Alphaproteobacteria; order Geminicoccales; family Geminicoccaceae; genus Tistrella; species Tistrella arctica. The sequence goes on along the minus strand of NZ_JBBKTV010000011.1, from coordinate 72,616 downwards.
CCATGCCCACAGGCCAAATGCCACCGGCGCCACCGTCTGCCAGATGGTGACACCCGTCTCGACGACCTGGTCAGGGCTGGTGCCCAGGCCGATCTCGGCCAGCGCGCCGAACAGGTCGATGCCGGCTGCATTTGCAACGACCGATGCCACGAGCAGGGCCTGAGCCCAGGTGCTCCGCGCCTGCCACACCGGCAGCGGCGGCAGCGGTGAGGGGGTCTTCGTCTCGGCCATGTCAGGCCCCTTTCTTCATCAACCAGGGGCCCACCCGGAAGCCCGGGCAGGCTTTGGCCGCATGTTCATTGTGGCCGGACACACGCTCGATCGGCGTGCGCATGCCGATCGCCTGGATCTGTTGGCGCAAAGTCGTGTCCTGCGCCAACGTGAAGTGGGTGCGAAAGCCGTCGTCGGCGCTGGACCCGAAACCGCCAATCAGGCAAATGCCAATCGACCCGGTGTTGCGACCCTCGGTGTGTGCGCCGACGACAGTCTCCGGTCGGCCACGCATGAGGGTTCCGTCTCGATCGACTACCCAGTGATAGCCGATGTCGGACCAGCGGTTGCCCTCGACATGCCAGCGGCGGATCTCCGCCATTTTCTTGGCTGGGGAGGCGTTCGCCATCCAGTCGCGCCTCGTGGCGCTGCAGTGGATGATGATCTCCCGCACGGCGTGGCCATTACCCTGGATGATCGTCGGGCCAGGAGCCGTGGCAGTGGGCGGGGAAGCGCTGGCAACCGCAGGCGCACCGCGCGCGTCCAGCCACGCATCGGCGGCGGCCTCCGTGCGCGGGCCGAACACGTTGTCGACCGGCCCCGGATCGTAGCCGAGGTCGCGGAGCGCGGACTGAATGTGGGCGATGGGCTGAGACATGACGGGCGCATCCGATCGTGATAAGCACGATCTGAAGGTGCCCTGTGCGCGGCTTTTTATCCCCCGGACCTGACGTCCGGTGCGGAGATCAGTCCTCGCCGGTGCCCCACAACGGGAGCTGCGCCGGATCGGCGCTGGCGGCCTGATTGGCCATGCGCCGAATGTGGCGCTCTGAAAATCCCAGAAGAATGGCAATTTCGCGACGGGTGCGACCCGCCGCCTGAAGCGTCAGAACATCACGGCGGGCTGACCGACGCTGACGGCCGTGCGGCACATAAATGCGGCCGCCGCCGAGGTAATGGCACAGAGCATACCCCACTTCGGCACCCAGCGCCTTGATCACCGGGTGGTCGGCGCGCGGCCGGCGGGGGATCTGGATGTCCTGACCACCATAGAGGTCCATGAGTGCCAGCGCCACATCAACACCAAGAGCCTCCGCCACGTCGACCAGCGACGCGGGGAGGCTCTCGGGGGAGACGGGCGGGCGGCGGGTCACCCGGCAGCCCTCTGGGCGGCGAGGCCGCGGGCTTCCATCGCCTTCAGGGCCTCGATAACTGTCGAGGCCTGTGTGGTGCTGAGCAGGTCAGGGTCGACAATGACGCTGTCCTGATCCCGCGCGATCAGCCGTTTGCAGAAAGCGCGCAGGGCCTCGTTGGTACGGCTCTCGATCACACCGAGCCGATGGCACGAGTACCACAGCGCATAGATCCGCCGCACCTGCGGTTTGGCCACTTTCGGCAGCCTCTTCTTCCCGACGCGCAGCCTGAAGCCGAGCGCCTTCATCCGGTCGAATACGAGCTTGTGCTCGACCGGCGTCATCGTCCGCAGCGACGTCTTGCCCGTCACCTGGACGAGCATCGCCCGATAATCGGCCTCCTCTATGCCGAGCTGCGCCTTGGCTATGTTGATCACGGCGATGATGTCCATGGCGCAACCTCACGCCTTAGCGAGGTCTATGGTGACCGCCGTCCATGGCGCATCTGCATTGTCGCGCATCAGATAGCGGATGTACTGCCGGGCACCCACCACGCGGATGGCGTCCCGGATTGCCTGCTGACCCCGCTGGAACCGGGGATCATCACTCTCGATCTGGAGCAGGCTGAAGACATGGCTCCGGTTGATCGAGCCCTCCTTGTCGGTCTCGAAAGCGCGTGTCACCAAAGACCGCAACTCGGCCCTGGTATCGGCTGCCCACTCGTTCAGGCACTCGTCCATGAGCGCCTTGGCAATCTGCATTTCGGGACCGAACACGATCCGGTCGTGAACCCGAACCTCAATCTGCATCAGCCCATCATAGGTCGCGTAGCTGCGATTACCCTTGGTCCCTCCCTTTGCCACCCCGTATTTCTCGGCCAGCAGGGCGTCAAATGCGCCGAGCTGCTCATAGGCGTGGCCCTTGAACCTTTTGACCTGCTCGGCCAGGGCGAGTGCCCAACCGAACTCGCTGCGCACGAGCTGGTCCTGCAGAAGATCCTGCGGCCGGATCACCTCAATCGCCCGCATGCCGCCCTTTCCGTCTCGGAGGTATTCCCGGCCTTCGAAGGTCACCCGGCCGTCAGGTACGGGGACCGGCGTGAAGCTGGTGGTCCTGGTCTCGGTCATCGTCGTCATGCTCCAGTCGATGCCTGGAGGCCGGCGGCCTCCTCGGCGGTGTTGAACGGCGACAGCGGGCAGCGCTGACACGCGCGCCACTGCCTGAGCTTGTCGGGATTGCTGGTGCTCATGGGCGCGCCGGCGTGGCGCTGACACTCCGCCTGGGTGATCCCCCGGCGCAGATGCGGGCAGGCGACCTGTCCGCGATACAGGCCAAGAACAGTGCCGCTGTACCGCCGGCTGATCTTGTCGAGCCTGGCGGGATAGGACCCGCTGAGCAGCATCGACAGCGCCGGCCGTGACATGTCGATCTCGGCGGCAATCGAGGTGATCGTCCGCCCGGGTTTCGCGACCTCTTGCTTGAGGATCGCGATCCATTCCGGCTCGTCGGCCGGGATCAGGGGCCGCTCAGTCGGCATTGCGGCCCCCGTTAAGCTTGGCATCTATCACGCGGTGGAAGGTCTTATCCTCCTCATCCAGCGCCTTGTAGAACATCCTTTTGCTATATTCCGCGACCTGTTGCGCTTTGAGCATCCGGGACTTCATGCGCGCAGTCATGGCCCTCGCCTCGCGCAGCTTCTTAAGATCGTCATCCATTGTTAATCTCCGGTCGGGATCCGGCGTGGTGATGAGCGGGGCGTCAACCGGCATTGGTCGACTCCCGCGCCGCAATCATGCGTTCTCTGGCTGCCTGCTCAATCTTGCAGGCCTTGTCCCAGGCTGCATCCGCACGGGCCGCGACCCGCCGCGCCTTGAGCATTTTCACTTTGGCTGTGGACTCGACCACTAGCGTCTCGACCCACGCCTCATAGGCCGCATTATAGTCAGCCATTGCTCATCTCCCCTTCCAGGTCCCGGCGGACCATCCGGCCATCCGGCCCACCCACCCAATCCGCATCCGTCGCCGGCGGCATCGGCCTGTCGCGATAGGGCCACCGACCCTCGGCCGCGCTGGCCCAGATGATCCGACGCAGGCTCCATTGCCGGCGCGTCCGGCCGCGATAGACCAGCGACCACACGCTGGGCGTCACCAGCACCAGTCGGTGCCACCGCTCGGCCGGGATGCAATTGATGCTGCCGCGGCTATGGCAGTGGTCACGGAGCACCGGCCCGTTGATATCGGGCAGGTGCGTCATCCGCTGCTCTGAATAGCAGCCCGCCAGGATCAGCGAGACGAACCGGCACGGATGGTCGTGCACGACGTTGGCATCGTCTGAACCCACGAACTTGTGCAGATACAGCCGCCGCCCGCCCGGCAGGCGGCAGATCAGGTGCCGCACGAGATACGGACGGCCGTCCGCACAGCGGATCACCCGGGCCGGCAGACGGTCGGCGACGCGCTGGCACAGCGCGCCCACCCGATCGTCAATGCGGTCTTTGATGTTTGTCAGCACGGGAAATCCTCCCCGGTGTTGTTGTCATGCACGATACGCACCTTGGTGCGCACCGTCGGGGCCAATGGCCCGGTGTCCCGGATCAGGCGCCAAATCCGGTCGCCGCCGGTCGGTGGGCGTGGCATTTCGACCAGATATCCTGCGCGCACCAGCGGCCGGATGTAGGTCATGGCCAGCCGCGCCGGCTTGTGGTCGGAAGGCCGCAGGGCATCGTCCAGCAGGCCGTCGATGGTGAAACGCTTACGGATGCGCATCGACTGCCACAGCCGATGGCACAGCGCCTCGCCGCGCCGTCCGCGCGGGCCGGGCTTGAGTGCCGGACCGGCGTCGGACGCCTGTTCTCCAGCCGTCGTCAGGCGGTATCCCGCCTCGTCCCTGGCCAGATATCCCGCCCTGCATAAGTGCTTGACCACGGTCATGGCGTGCAGGCGCTCGCCGCCAACGCCGGCTGCGATCTCGTCCAGCGTGTGGTACCGGCCGTCCCGCAGCATGTCGAGAACGTGTGTTGACGCCTCCATCACGCACCTCGCGGGACATAAACCGAGCTACCGCTCGCCCGGTCGATCATGAGGGGCTGGCCGGCCATATCGGCCAGTGTCACCCCGCCTCCCAGGTCATCAACAAGGCGCTCACCGAAGGTCTCAATCGACCTGATCGCGTCGAGGATCTCGCGTGAATATCCTCGGGAGGCCCGCCACACGAACTCGCAGAGATCATCTGCGACAGGCACCTGGCACTTGCCGGCGATCAGCTTTTTGACGTCGTCGACCGCCAGGGGCGCGAAAGTGACCCGGTTCGGGGCCCGGCTGCCGACCTGGAGGTAGCGTCTCAGTGAATCGCGCAGCGTGCCCATGCCCACCAGGATCGTCGGCAGGTAGAGCAGGTCGCTGATGTCGCGCAGCCCCTCGATAATCTCGCGGCGGCCCGCCACCTGATCGCACTCGTCAACGACCAGGCCAAACGGACGCCCGGCCAGCGCCGCGCGCTCTTGGCGGATCTGAAGCTCCTGAAGCAGCCTCTGGAACCGCCCTCGCGTCGTGCGGATCAGCTCCGGGTCCACCCCCAGCTCCGCCAGCAGATCCTTGATCATCCACGAATAGTCCCACCCCTGAGTGGTGCGGATGTACACGGAACTGGTCTGGACCACCCAGCGCGAGAGCATGGTTGATTTTCCGAGCCCAGGCTGCCCGTCGATGATGACGATGCAGCTCTCTTCGGCGCCCCGTTCATCCAGGCTGTGCAGGGCGGCAAGGAAACGCCTGTAATTCTCAGTTTCGACATATCCGGATTTCATTTATCGTCTCCTTGTTCGGTTGGTCACTGAACACGTGTCAGGCGACGGCTCGGAGGACGTCTCGCAGCGCATCCGTGTCGACGCCTGACACTCTCAGCAGATCTCGGCCCGTCTCGGTCATGAGGCATCGCCTCAACACCCTTGCCTGACCGGCCGTGACCTCGCCCGGGTGCAACAGTGCCCAGGCCGCCAAATCCTCGTCAGATGCGAATACCCGTCGCCGGGTGGCTGCCGCCGCCGGCGCGATCGACGTCACTGGCACAGGCTCAGCCGCTGGCACGCTCTCGATGATCGGCATCGGCGCCTGCACGGGCGCCTCCAGCAGTGGCGCGCGCAGTTCGGCGATCGCGGCGGCCCGATGCTTATCCAGTCGGCCGATCCGGGTCTTCGCGCGCTTCTCCAGCGCCGCCCTCTCATAGGTGAGAGGGACATAGCGCGCCGAATTGGCTTCGAAGCGCGCCACACAGATCAGCCGGCCCGGCTGCCCGCTCTCCACGTCGTATTCGCGGACCCAAACCCGGTCAGCCTGGGCATAGTCGTAGCCGACCATGACCCGCGTGCCGTGCAGCGGCGCCAATGCGTGATCGAAATACTTGTTGTTGTTCCATGAGACGTAACCGCGCAGAGCGGTTTTGACTTCGTACGGCCGGAAAAGGTCATCGGCCTCATCAGCCGAGATCGTGATCGGCTCGAAGCCATTGCGGGCATGCGCTTCCCACGCCTCGTTGGGGGACATGTGACGGCGCTTGCCGGTTTCCGGGTCTTCGATGCGAGGCAGTCCACGATGGGGCTGGTCATTGTAGCGCTCGATCCAGGCCTCGCAGATGCTCAGGAATTCGTCCCAGGTCGGCATGGTTCTTGTGCTGCCGATCGTGCGCAGATCACGGCGCGACTGCTGATGCGCCTTCTTCTTCGCCTCCTTGTCGGCATCGTCGCCGATATAGGACGGCATGCGCTTGGCGAGAACGTCCCAGATCGTGCTGTTCGGGCGTTCGATCAGGCCCTTCGCTTGCGAGTTATAGGCTCTGGCATGCATTTTGGTGATGCCGAGACGGCCCATCAGGCCCGAAACGTCAGCATCGAACGTCTTGTTCTTGTAGCCCGGCCCCCGGTCGGCGTAAAAAATCGCCGGTATTCCATACTGGGCACAGGCCTTTCTCAGTGCCTCCGTGACCGCGATCACGTTCTCTTTGCGAGATACTGCGATACCGACGCCCTTACGCGTCACGACATCAAGCACGGTCGTAATTTCGGGCCGGATCGGACGGTTCGAGACCGGATCCAGAACCTCGGCACCGAAAGTCTTGCCATCCGCCGTATAGACGGTCGTTGGCCACATGTCCTCGGTTGTCCGCGTCACATAGGGCAGACGCGCCCGTAGCGTCAGCAGCCCTTCTCGACCCACATGGCGTTCGATGTTGTTCATTCTTGTGCGCAGGATGTAGCGCACTTGATCGATGGTGAGCTGCATCTCCGGCTCTGGATGAGCGGCCTTGTACTGATCCAAGGCGTCGCTGACCGTCGGCTTGTTCGGCATCGCGTAGAACTTGAGGAAGGTCGCGAAGCACGCCGGAACCGGCTGCGCCTTCTTCGTCGTCGCCGGCGCCAAGGCCGGCACACCTCCCTCGTCCCGGTCCTTGAACCAGGTATAGAGCGTGGCCCGCGAAATCGACGCCGTGCCCCGGCGGTCATTGGCATCGATCAAGCGCCGGACGGACAGGTCGAAGCCGTCCACCGCCGTCAACACCAGCGGCCGGCCCAGGCTCGTCACCTCGCGCTCAGTCAACGGCAGGCCGTCATCCCGCCGGCTCTCAAGATCCTGACGCAGCAGGGCATCTGCCACCGCCTCCAGAAACTGCGCGATCGCCCAGGCCCGCGTCTGCCCCTGGGCGATCGCATAGCCCTCGATCGACCGCAGCACCTCGGCCCGCGCCTCCATCACCGCCCGCTCCCGGGCCGGCAGGGCCGAGGCCCGCAGTGCCGCCACCCGCCGATCATCTCGCGCCACCTCGGCCTCGTGGCGCACGGCCAACTGCGCCCGGGTGTCCCGCAGCTCGATCGCGGCACGCATCGGGTCCGGCAGCAGCAGGTAGTGATATTCGAGCCCGCCACCACGCCCGGCGCGGCGCCGGCAGCGGCTTGGGCCAAGCTCCGCCCAACCCTCGCGGCTCGCATGCAGCTGGACACCGCGCTCGGACCCGGGGAAGGCGTTGATCCCCCGGTCCTTCGCCAGCGTTGCCAGCTCTTTCGCGGACCACCATTCCTGCATGGCCATGGTTTCCTTTAGTGCACCATGGCCGGACGGTTATCGTCCGTCATGTCCGCCTTGGCATCCCGCAGCCGGTCGACGGCTGCGAGCAGCGCAATGGCACGGGTCAAGGCCGCATCCGCTTCCCGCAATTCGTCGGCGACCCCGGCATAGGCCGGGTCGGCTTCGAAGTGCTCTGCGGCGCTCAACGCCACTTCACGTGCACATCGCATCATCCCGTCCGATGTGGCACGCGACCGGACGTGGTGACGCCCTGCGGTGCCAATGACGGCAATGATCAAGCTGGCATCATTGGCACGGGCCACCTGCAAGGCCGTGGTGAACTCAGATTGCAGCCACTGATAGTCGTCGTCCGGACTGTCACTCATGGGTGCCTCTCAGATTTTCCAGTAATTCCACGGCCGCCCGCAGCACCGGCGGCATCCACGCGCGCCCCACCTGCGCCACGACCAGCTCCACCACCCGCCTCTCGGCCGCCATCACGATGTCGACCTGTGACAGCGCCGGCGGGGCGCTGACGGCTTCGAGAGCCGCGAGGCGGCGTTCGATGTCGGTCAGGCGGTCAGTGGGCTGGTGATCGGCCATCGGTCAGAACCTCACCAGCGGGATGACATTGGATGTCTGCTGCGTCGGCGCCGGCTCCCGAACCTCCTCCGCTAGTTCCTGCTCGCGGAGGTTGGTGGCGATCGCCAACAGCACGGCCGCCGCGCCTTCCCAGCGGTACCCGGGGATGACACCCCGGGGATGGCCGGCCGCGGCCGCGTCCAGCTCGGCGACGACGCTGCGGATTTCATTGCTCAGAGGCATGACGGCACCTCATCCCAGGTGCGGCCGTCCAGCACGCGGCCGGCCACCTTCTTCCCGACCTTGACCATGACGCCGTTCTCGTTCGGCGCCCAATCACCCCACTGCTTGAAATGGAACGGCACGCCTGCGGCCTGACACTGATCACGCAGACTGCGTATCGCCTCGATCGGCATGGACCGGGAGCTCGGACCGCTCTCGCCGCCGGCGATCACCAGATCTAGCAGCGGCAGTGATGGCCGGTCGTCATAGCTCGCCGTGTCGATGGGGCAGTGGCGACCGGTCTTGTGAGGTTCGTCATCCCTCGTCTGAGGGCACCGTGCGTCGATGCAGTCGCCATCGCGACCCGCACGGCAGCGGCGCAGCCACTTTTCGAGGTTCAAGGCAGCCAACAGCGGCTCCGCGCTCACGAAACGATAGGCTGCCGGGGTCTCTATCAACACCGGCACCCGTTCGTCGGCGCGGCGCTGATCCTCAACCGAAACCCCGATCCAGACATTCGGCAGTGGCCAGGGACGCTCGATAACCGGCCGGTTGCCCCCTTTTTCACGGACGGCAATGGTGGAGCCGCGGTTTCCCATCATCATCGCCATGCGCTCGGGGCGCTTAGTCAGGATGATGTGCGTGTGCTGTGGCGACAGTGCGCAGGCCCCGAACACGTTCCACACCATCTCGGGATCGACGTTGTCGTGGAACATGTCGCCGTGCGCGTTCCAGAAGACGCGCCTCGGCCGTTTCCAGCCGATGACCTGGAGCAGAACGTCCTTCCGCCACGAAATCTCGCCGGTCCAGACCGGCCCCGACACGCTGTCGACCGTCAGGCCGGCGCGGGATGGGTGATCGCGGAGCCGCGTCCCTGCCAGCCGCATCGCATAGCAGTTCTTGCAGCCCGGCGAGATAACCGAGCAGCCGTTGATGGCGTTGGCTGTCGCGTCGGCCCATTCGATCAAGGTTTTGTCGGCCATCAGATCCGCCCCCGCCGCTTGAGCGATGCGATCACGCGGTCCTCGACCTCAATGATCAGCCGGTCCAGGGTCGTATCCGGGAGTTTCACGAAGCTATCCCGCAGCCGGACAAAGTCCTTCTCAATCCGCGTGGGCGTCACCCCGCCCTCAAGGTGGGCAAGGGCGGCGGCAACGTTCTGGATGTCCGGATGCTCGTCGCTCAGGACGAGGTTCAGGATCTTGTCCTGCACCGTTGCCGTCTGTTCGGAGAGCTTCTGCAACTCCGTCTGTTTTTCCGCGAGATGCGTGCCGGCCAGCTTGAGCCGCGACCGGGCCGACAGCCGGGTCCAGATCGTCACTGCCAGCTTGATCGCCCGTTCAGACAGGCCAATTTTCTCGGCCGTGGCCCGCGCAAACCCGAAGATTTCCGCGGACGATCCGGCCTGCGGATCAAGATGCAAAGTTTGCCTCTTGATGCTCTTGCGATCGCCGCCGTGCCCCGACTGCGGATACATCCGCTCGTAGACCTGTTTCAGTTCGTAGAGGTGATGACACCGATCGAGCGCCGCCAGCTCATTCCGCCCCAGGTTCTCGAGGACTTCTTCAAGCCGTGCTTCATCTTCAGTTCCGGCCCCGGACAGGATCGCGGGGATGGTCTCCTGCCCCAGGCGCTCGAAGGCGCGCAGACGATGAAGACCCGCAATCAGCGTGTAGCGATCGCCCGAAGCCCGAACGCGGATCGGGTGCTGCAACCCTTGAGCCGCGATGATGTGCGCGAGAGCCTCGGCACCCGCCTCCGAGAAATCGCGCGCCCGATCGGCGGGCACATCGATGTCGGTTAGGCAGATGTCGATGATGGTCGGGGTGGTCATGAGTGCATCCATAAGTCAGTGCCTATCCTGACGCGCCACAACTGGCGCTGGCGCTACCGCTGCGATCAGTCAGCACGCGCTGCTTTTCGACTCGCGATCAGCTGTGCATTTTCGTTAGAAAGAATGCTCGCCTTCCGGATCGGATACCGGTCCGGCCACAAATCCTTAACGGGGACGTTGAGGAACTCTGCGATGGCCTTCTCGGCCGCGCGAACCGGCCTGGACCAGACGGCACGCATGTTGCCCGGATGGACGCCATGGAGTTCGCCCAAGCCGGAAAGCGTCATCCCTTTCTTGTGGATGGCGCACTTGATCTCTTCCTTCGACCAGGACTTCGCCGCCATGGGCACACCTCAGTCATCCTGTTTTGCGCTGTACGCGTTCGCGGAACGCCATCGCGCGACGCTGTTTTGAAAGTACATCCAAATATGGATGACATCAACCCAAATAAGGACGTTAAGCCCATGATGCATCCAAATATGGGTTCAGAGCAGGCGCTGCGGTCACGCGTGGCGGATGCAATAGCCGTGGGCGGTGGCGTCAGTGCCATGGTGGACAAGACCGGTATACCGCTCGGAACACTGAGCAAATACGTGGCACAGTCTTCTACTGCGTCATTTGCGAATGCTGCAAAAATCGCCAGCGCAGCGGGTGTCACGCTGGACGAGATAGCGTTCGGATCCCGAGCACTCGCACTACACCGAACTGTTGAGGCGGGACCAGATTTCGTCCGATTGCCGCGTTATGACGTGCAGGCATCGGCCGGCGCGGGCATCAATGTGACAAGCGAACTGGTGACAGACATCATCGCTTTCGAGCGCGGCTTTCTTCGCGACCTTGGCGCCGCCCCGGATCACTGCTCCGTGATCTGGGCGCGCGGAGACAGCATGGTTCCCACCATCCCGGACGGATCGATCCTGGTGATCGACCACAGCCAGATCGAGCTGGTTCACGGGTGCATCTATGTCGTCAATCTCGGCGGGGATCTGCTTGTCAAACGGCTGCGACGTCGCCTGGACAGCTTCGTCGAACTCGTGTCTGACAATCCAATCTATCCCGTTGAGGCACTTCGGCCGGCAGACCTTGAGCATCTGCGCGTGGTCGGCCGCGTGGTGTATTTCTGTCGGGTGCCGTAACCCGGGCGTTCCTGACGATACCTTTGGCGCCGATGTTCATGTTAGGTTCTCATTTTAACCATGAGGACAACAATGATCACGCCACTCTCCCCGGTAGACCCAGTCCCACCCATAGCGCCATGGGTGGGCGGCAAACGGAATCTCGCCAAACGCATCTGCCTCATGCTGGAGGCGATCCCGCATACCACCTATGCCGAGCCGTTCATCGGCATGGGCGGGGTGTTCTTGCGGCGGTCAAGCCGGCCGCGCGCCGAGGTGATCAACGACCGCTCGCGCGACGTCGCGACCCTGTTCAGGATCTTGCAGCGGCACTACATCCAGTTCCTTGACGTGCTGCGCTTCCAGCTCACCACCCGCGCGGAGTTTCAGCGCCTGGTGGCCGTCGATCCCGACACCCTGACGGACCTGGAGCGCGCCGCCCGCTTCCTCTATCTCCAGCGCACCGCGTTCAGCGGCAAGGTCAATGGCCGGACCTTCGGCGTCAGCAAAGACAAGCCGAGCCGCTTCAATTTGACGACTTTGGAGCCGATGCTTGAGGATCTGCACAGCCGGCTGGCCGGTGTGGTGATCGAGTGCCTGGACTGGAGCGACTTCATCCCCCGCTATGACGCGCCCGGCACGCTGTTCTATGTCGACCCGCCGTACTGGGGCTGCGAGGATTATTACGGCCGTCAGATGTTCGCCCGCGCCGACTTCCAGCGCCTCGCCGATGTCCTTGCCGGCATCCAGGGACGCTTCGTGTTGTCGATCAACGACCGCCCCGAGGTCCGTCAGATCTTCGCGGCCTTCGACGTCATCCCCGTCAGCACGACCTATACGGTCAGCCGGATCAGCGAGGCGGGCGGACAGCGTGGAGAACTGATCATCACCCGATAATTTGCAGATAAAACGCAAATCCCGCACTTTTCTGTTGAAAAAAGTGCGGGATTTGCGCATTATGAAGTGGTCAGGTAATGGTGCCTGACACTCAGGACCAAGAGGGACACCATGAGCTTCATGCTCCGCCTCAAGGTCCGGGTCGGCGGATGGATGATCAAGATCAAGATCTCCATCAGCCGGTAAGCCCCGGAGGGGCGCCGCCGAGGTACCAGCTCGGCGGCGCCTCCCGGCATAATCCCACGATCCGGGGGCAGCTTCAAGATGACCATGACCGCTTCGGACTTCACGGCCGCCCGCAAGACCCTGGGGCTGACACAGGCGCAGCTGGCCGACGCCCTAGGCATGGGCCGCCGCACCATCGTCGACATCGAGGCAGGGGCGAGCGCCGTCCGGCGCTGGCATGTTCTGGCGCTCGAACGCCTGTCGCTCGCCGCGGCCGCGGAACACCGCGACCCGATGCGCGCCGCGCCATCAGTGCGGCGCGAGGCCCTGGACCTCGCCGCGCTGATCCGCGGCGACAACTGACACTCGGGATGCGAGGCGTCAGAAACGAAAACGGCCCCGTGTGAGCGGGGCCGTTGGTCGTTCAGGGTGCGGGTGGAGCCGTCAGGGTCTCGATCTCAAATTCTGTTCCATGCACCGTTCGATGCATGCCGATATAACAGTTGTAGAAATCTTGATGGGTATATTGACCAATCGGTATGATTGCCTTGTGAAGTTTCTCACGTAGGCTGTTGTCCATGTGCTTAAGCACATGGGCGTAATCGACCTTCGTTCCATTTCTCGTTGTGATCATGATCTTCATGGCGTACCTCGCTGTCTTTCTATGGCTCAAATATGCGCCATTTCGTCGTTGACGTACAGCTATTTATGGCGCAAAAATGCGCCATAAATAGAAAATGGAGGCAACACATGACCATCGTGACGAGTGCAGCCGGGCATTCGCCGGAAGCGACTTCTCGGCGGCGAGGATAGCCGATGACAAATGAGGACTTCGTCGCGTATGCCCGCGTGCTTTTCGGCACCGCATGGCAGACGGCATTCGTCGAGGCGTCGGGCGTGAGCCGGCGCACGGTCACCCGCATCGTGACAGGAGAGGCGACCGTTTCGGCGCAGGTCGAGCGCGCCTTGGCCGAGGTCGCAGAGCGCCGATTGGCTGAAGTGACCGCTGTTGTCGAGGCGGTACGCACAAAGGAACACCGGTCATGACCGCCGCCTGTCTGACGCATATCACCATGCTCACCGACGACCGGCTCGCGCCGTGGGCGGTGATAGACCGTTAAAAATTCGGGCTGAGAAGCGGTTCTCAGCCCGAATTTTTACGATACGCGATTCGGAGTTCCAGAACCGCTGCCGGGACCGGTGAAATTAATATAACCGACTGATTTTTAATATATTTCCGATCGAAAATCGCCGAACTCCGAACTCCGAACCGATTTCGGAGTTCGGCCTCGACCACGCTTCATCACCGCCACTGTCGAGGCCCTCGCGTCAGCGGTCCCAGGCGCGGTTTTCTGAATGATCGTGGGCTGATAGCCAATGCAGGCCGATTGAGGCCCATTTGCAATCAGATGATACCCAGCCGCCATGCCCAGGCCCGGATTTAGGCCCCACTTTGCACGGCCCGCGCATCGCCCCAGCCCGTTACAGGGGCATTTTTCCGCCTCTTTTCAAGAGCCTAAGGCCACGCGAGCGCCCACATCCCCGAGTCCAGAAGGTAATCCCCCCCTACAGGCGGTGCTGTTTCCGGGCGCGGTATCCTGCTGCTTCAATCCGGCGCTGCTGCCCCTGCCGGTGCCGGTGTCGACCGCCGATTATCTCGCCGCCCGCCATGCCGTGGTGTCGCAGAGCGACGATCTGCGCGGCTGCGTGCACGAGGCGCTGGAGCGCATCGATGCCGATCTCGACGTGGTCACCGCGGCGCCCGACTTCCTCACCGTGCTGGCGACCGCGGCCGAGGCCCCGGTGATCGCCACCATCTCCAGCCGGGTCGCGCGGAAATACGCGCCCGGGCTGGGGCTGGTCGTCAGCCCGGTGCCGCTCGATCTGCACTTCCCGCCGGTGCGGATGGTCTGGCCGCTGCGGCTCGACAGCGACCCGGCGACGCTGTGGCTGCGCGGTCTGATCCAGGACATGCTGGCCTGATCGGGATCTGCGCCGGATGGCTGGTGGTCGGGCAGCAGGCTGGCAGTCAGGCGGCGCTGGCGTCGCGCGACGCGGCATGGGCGGCGATCCGGGCCTCGGCCATCGCGTCGGCGACCTCGGCGGTGGTGCGGCCGCTTGCCGCCGCCTCGGCGAAGATCCGCGCCATGGTTTCGGAAATGCCCTGCACGCGCGCGGTGGCCCGGCCGGCATCATAGCCTGCCGCGTCATGCTCGACCGCGATGTTGATCACGCCACCGGCATTGATCACGTAATCCGGCGCATACAGAATGCCGCGATCGGCCAGCACCCGGGCATGGCGCGGTTCCGCAAGCTGGTTGTTGGCGGCGCCGGCGACGATCCGGGCCCTGATCTCGGGGATGGTGCGGTCGTTCAGCACCCCGCCCAGCGCGCATGGGGCATAGACGTCCACCGGCTCGGCATGGATGGTGGCCGGGTCGGCGATACGCGCGCCGGTCAGCCGCGCCACCCGCGCCGCCGCATCCTGATGGATGTCGGCCACAACCAGCTTGGCGCCGGCCTCGTGCAGCCGGCGCGCCAGATCGGCGCCGACATGACCCAACCCCTGCACCGCCACGGTGACACCGGCAAGACCGTCATCTGCGCCCAATGATGCGCCGGCACCATGGGCCAGCGCCGCCTTGATGCCCAGAAACACGCCGAGCGCGGTGAAGGGCGACGGATCGCCGCTGGTGTCGGCCAGGCCCAGAACATGGGTGGTCTGGCGCCGGACCTGTGCCATATCCTCGGTGCCGATGCCGACATCCTCGGCGGTGATATAGCGGCCGGCCAGCCGGTCGACCACCCGGCCGAAGGCCCGCATCATCGCCGGCGTCTTGTCGCGGCGGGCATCGCCCAGGATCACCGCCTTGGCGCCACCGAAGGCCAGCCCGGCCATCGCGTTCTTGTAGGTCATGCCCCGCGACAGGCGCAGCGCATCGGTCACCGCCGCCGCCTCGTCGCCATAGGCCCACATCCGGCAGCCGCCGACACCGGGGCCAAGCACGGTTGAATGAATGGCAATGACCGCTTTTAGGCCGGTGTCCGGATCATGTCCGAACACAACCTGTTCATGACCATCAAAGGCCGTCGAAGAAAAAACGGACATGGTTCCCCCCTTGCGGCCACCATTTGACTGTGGCCGAATTCAATACATCGGATTTTTCTGATTGATCTTGGTCTGCTGAAAAATAATCTGTCACCGCACCGCCTGCGATTCAATCACTGTGCGGGACGCGGTTTAAAATAGAGGGAATCTTACGAAGCCTGACTTCGTGGGCATTTTCTGTCCGAAAGACACCGCATCGGCCGGTAATAAAATTACGCGACAGGTTGATCGATGGTCCGCCCGCCGTGGTCCGCCTGTCCGGCGGCCACGATCAGGGGTCGTGATCGGCGATGTCGTCCTCGACCAATCCAGGGTCGGCCCCGCGGCTGGCAACGTCGCGGTCCAGATTGGCGATCACGGCGGTCAGCATCCGGCGCAGGTTCAGAATCTCGCCGCTGTTCAGGCCGGCGATGGCCACCAGGTTGGTTTCAGCGGCAAGCGGCAGCAGTTCCGCACGCAGCGCCCGGCCCCGATCGGTCAGATAGACCAGGCTGCGCCGCCGGTCGCTGGTGTCACGCTCCCGATAGACCAGGCCGCGCCGTTCCATCAGGCGCAGCGCCGTCACCGTGGTCGGCTCCATCATGCGGATGCGCCGGCTCAGGTCGCGCTGACTGATCCCCTCTTCCTGCCACAGAATGCGCAGAAAGAACCACATGCCCATGGTGATTTCGGTATCCGAAACCCGCATCTGCATGGCGCGCAGGAACACCCGGTGGGCGTCGCGCACCAGATAACCGATGCTGTCGGTCAGGGCGAAGTCGTCGCCCGCTGCCGCCCGCTCATAAACCTCTGCGGCCGGGCGTGCCTCCGGCGGAAGCCGCTTTCCGTCGATAGACACCATAGGTTCATCCATTCCAAAGCCAATGCCGTCTCACGTTATGACGATAGCATGAGGAATGTTTCCGGAGATAGCGGCAGAGAACAGAATATGCAACTTGTGCGCGGTATCCGGCCGGCGGCCACCATCCGTCAGATCCGGCCCAGCAGGGTCCACCACACCAGATCCAGCGGCCAGATCAACAGCGGAGTGATCAGCCCCAGCGCCAGCATGGCGCGCGCCGCCGCGCGCTGGCCGATGCCCGACAGCCCCAGCGCCACGATCACAGGCGGCGACTGATAGGGCAGAAGCGCTGTGGAAAAGCCCAGCACCTGGGTCATCAGCACGGTATCAAGCGGCAGGCCGGTTGCCGCCACCATCCGCTCGGCAAGCGGGGCCAGGATCGCCGGGGTGCCGTGCAGTGACCCCAGCAACCCGACGACGGTCGAGATCAACCCCAGCTTGTAGACATTGGCGGCATCGGCGCCAGGCTCGAAGCCGGCAATGGCGATCATCACCGCCCCCATGGCATCGCCCAGGCCGCTGGCGGCGATGACGGCGCCCAGCGACAGCATGGCCGCGATGAACAGCAGGGTCCCGACCGGCAGGCCGGTGCGGATGAAATCCGCCGGCACCAGACGCAGGCGCGGGGTCAGGATCAGGGCTGCCGCGGCCAGACCGATCCAGGCCGGCTTCAACCCATGCAGCCAGTCGGTCGCCCACAGGGCCAGGGTCGCGCCCAGGATCACCGCCAGCCGGGTCAGCGCGCGTGGATCGGCCGGTGCCGTCTGCGCCATGGCATCGGCCGCAACCGGCGGCGGTGCCGGAAACAGGCGCACCAGCAACCCCACCAGCAGCGCCGCCTTCACCATGCCCAGCACCGGGAAATGCAGCAGCAGCCAGTCGCCATAGCCGAAATGATGATCGTACAGGGTGTCTGCCGCACCGGTCAGGATCATGTTCGGCACATTGGCCGGCAGGATGCCGAAGGGCGGAAAGAACGTGCCCAGCGCCGCCGCCAGCACCAGCCCGGTGCGGCCGGGATGCCCGGTCGGATAGCCGGCGCGATCGGCCAGCGCCAGGGCGATCGGCACCAGCAGCGCCACCCGCCCCACCGCCGCCGGCACCAGAAACGCCAGCGCCACGCCCGCCGCCACCAGACCTGCGATCAGGGCCGGATAGGACCGCCCGAAGGCGCCGGCCGCCCCGCGCGCCAGCCGGTCGGCCAGCCCCGCATGGCGCGCCGCCGCCCCGAAGACCAGGCCCGAGAGCACCAGCCAGAAGGCGCCGGAATGAAAGCCCGAGAACACCGTGTCGGGCGGCGCGGTGCCAAGCAGGGCGGCGCCGGCGAAAAACAGCACCGCCGCATAGGCCTCGGGCGTGGCACCGGTCGCCACCAGCACCAGCATCGCCAGCGCCAGCCCGCCGGCCTGCACGGCGGTGGCGGCATCGCCGGCAAACAGCGGTGCCGTCACCGCAAGCAGAAGCCCTGCCGCCGATATCATCGGCGGCAGGGCTGTTCCTATGGTCGGGCGGGTCATCGATGGGGTCGGGTCATGGGTGGTGGCGGTCAGGCGGCATCGCGCCGGGCGCGCATCGCCCGCGACACCCGGCCCACCGGCGGCCGGCCAAGCTGGTCGGAAATGAACCAGCCCGCCTCCAGCACCGCATCCAGATCGACGCCGGTGTTGATCCCCATGCCGTGCAGCATGTACAGCACATCCTCGGTCGCGACATTGCCGGTGGCACCCTTGGCATAGGGGCAGCCGCCCAGGCCGGCCACGGAACTGTCGACCACGGCGATGCCCTCTTCCAGCGCCGCCAGAATATTGGCCAGGGCCTGACCATAGGTGTCGTGGAAATGCACCGCCAGCCGGTCGCGCGGCACCACCGCCGACACGGTCTCGATCAGCCTGTGCACCCGGCCGGCCGTGCCGACGCCGATCGTGTCGCCCAGCGACACCTCATAGCAGCCCATATCCAGCAGGGCCTTCGAGACCTCGGCCACCTTCGCGGGCGCGATCTCGCCCTCATAGGGGCAGCCCAGCACGCAGGACACATAGCCGCGCACCTCGGCGCCGGCGGCGCGCGCCGCATCCACCACCGGCTGGAACCGGTCGAGGCTTTCGGCGATGGTGCAGTTGATGTTGCGCTTGCTGAACGCTTCCGACGCCGCACCAAACACCGCCACCTCGTCGGCGCCGGCCGCCAGCGCCGCCTCCAGCCCCTTGATATTCGGGGTCAGCACGGGATAGCGGGTGCCGGGGCGGCGGGTCAGCCCGGCCATCACCTCGGCATGATCCGCCATCTGCGGCACCCATTTCGGGCTGACGAAGGCGGTGGCCTCCACCGCCGGCAGGCCGGCCGCGGCCAGTTGCTCGATCAGCGCGATCTTGACGGCGGTCGGCACCACGGCCTTCTCGTTCTGAAGGCCGTCGCGTGCGCCGACCTCGACGATGCGGACATCCGACGGAAGGGCCATGGTTGTCTGTCTCCTCACTGTTCGGTCAAAGGCGCGCGCGGATCACTCTGTCGGCTTGAAGGCCAGCAGTTCGGCGCCATCCTCGACCAGATCACCGGCGGCATAATGAACCGCATCCACCGTGCCGTCGACCGGGGCCGCGATGGTGTGCTCCATCTTCATGGCTTCAAGCACGATCAGCGGCGTGCCCTTCTCCACCACATCGCCAGCGGCCACCAGCACCTGCACCACCTTGCCCGGCATCGGCGCCACCAGCCGGCCGCCGCCGGCCGCCTCGTCGCCGGTGAAGGCGAAGGGGTCGAAGCGTTCCACCATCGCATGCTCGTCGGCGGCCCAGACATGAACCCTGGCGCCGATCCCGGCCACCCGTGCCGTGAAGCGGTGACCGTCGACATCCAGCGTCATCCGTCCGCCATCGCCCAGGGTGGCGCGCACCGGCAGCGACGGCCCGTCACCCACCGCCACGGCATAATCGCCGCCCCGGAAATGCACCCGCACCTCGATCTCACGCTCGCCGTCGCGGAAATGGTCGTCGACATGGCTGACGGCGTTCATCCGCCAGCCATCGGCCGCGGCCCAGGGGCTGTGCGGATCGGTCGACGCCGCGGCCCGGCGGGTCACCTCGGTTCCCAGCACCAGCAGCCGGTGCAGTGCCGCGGTGATCAGCACCCGGTCCGACACCGGCTGCGGCCCGGGCAGCAGGTCGGCGCGATGGCGCTCGATGAAGCGGGTGTCGAGCTCGGCCGCGGCGAAGGCCGGATGCGCCGCCACCCGGCGCAGGAACGCCAGATTGGTCTTCAGCCCCGCCACCTCATAAGCCGCCAGCGCATGGCGCAGCTTCACGATCGCCTGGCCGCGATCGGGCGCATGAACGATCAGCTTGGCGATCATCGGGTCGTAATGGATCGACACCTCGTCGCCGTCGCGCACGCCGCTGTCGACCCGCACACCCTCGCCTTCCGGCGGCACCAGATGCGCCAGGCGCCCGGTCGCCGGCAGGAAGTCGCCATCCGGGTCTTCCGCATACAGCCGCACCTCGATGGCATGGCCGTCGATGGCAAGCTGGTCCTGAGCGAGCGGCAGGGGCTCGCCATCGGCCACCTTCAACTGCCATTCCACCAGATCCTGGCCGGTGATCGCCTCGGTCACCGGATGCTCGACCTGAAGCCGGGTGTTCATCTCCATGAAATAGAACGCGCCCGCGCCCTCGGCCGAGGCGTCGACGATGAATTCCACGGTGCCGGCGCCGACATAGCCGATCGCCTGGGCCGCCTTCACCGCCGCATCGCCCATGGCGGCACGGGTCTCAGGGGCCATGCCCGGCGCCGGCGCCTCTTCCACCACCTTCTGATGGCGACGCTGGATCGAGCAGTCGCGTTCGAACAGATACACGGCGTCGCCGCTCTGATCGGCGAAGACCTGGATCTCGATATGGCGCGGGGTCAGCAGATACTTCTCGATCAACACCCGGTCGTCGCCGAAGCTGGATGCCGCCTCGCGCTTGGCGCCGGCCAGCGCGCCCGCGAATTCCGCCTCCGACATCACCGCGCGCATGCCCTTGCCGCCGCCGCCGGCGGTGGCCTTGATCAGCACCGGCCAGCCGATGCGGCGGGCTTCCGCCAGCAGCAGCGCCTCGTCCTGATCCTCGCCATGATAGCCGGGCACCAGCGGCACCCCGGCTTTCTCCATGATCCGCTTGGCGGCGCTCTTCGATCCCATGGCGCGGATCGCATCGGCGGGCGGGCCGATGAACACGATGCCGGCATCGGCGCAGGCCTCGGCGAAGCCGTCATTCTCGGACAGGAAGCCATAGCCGGGATGCACCGCCTCGGCGCCGGTGGCCTTCGCCGCCTCAAGGATCCGGTCGGCCTTCAGATAGCTCTCGCGCGCCGGCGCCGGGCCGATCAGCACGGCCTCGTCGGCCATCTCGACATGGGCCGCGTCGCGGTCGGCCTCGGAATAGACCGCGACCGTGGCGATGCCGAGCCGGCGGCAGGTGCGGATCACGCGGCAGGCGATCTCGCCGCGATTGGCGATCAGGACTTTGCCGAACATGCGTTACGGTCCCCGATTTTTCTGAAGGTGGTGGTGGGCGTGCCACCCCTGTGCAACAGGACAGTGCGGATAGCGGTGCGGCGGGATCAGCCGCGCCAGGATGGCGGGCGCTTTTCCAGGAACGCGCCCAGGCCCTCGCGGCCCTCATCCGATGCCCGGCGGTCGGCGATGCGGGCGGCGGTGTCGGCCACCAGCGCGTCATCCACCGGCCGGCCGGCCACGGCGAAGGCCAGATCCTTGGCCGCGGCCATCGCCTCCGGGCCATTGGCCAGCAGCAGTTTCACCAGCCGCTCGCCGGCCGCTTCCAGGTCTTCGGCCGCCACCACTTCATGGATCAGGCCGATCTCGGCGGCGCGGTCGGCATCGATCGCCTCGGCGGTCAGAAACAGCCGCCGGGCCCAGCGCAGGCCGATGGCATTGATCACATAAGGGCTGATCACCGCCGGGATGATGCCCAGCTTCACCTCGGTCAGCGCGAATTTGGCCCGCGGCGTGGCGATCGCGATATCGCAGGCCGCCACCAGCCCCACGCCACCGCCATAGGCAGCACCCTGAACCAGCGCCAAAGTCGGCTTCGACAGATCGTTCAGCGCCCGGACCATGGCGCCGAGCGCGCCGGCATCGGTCAGGTTCTCGTCCCGGCTGTATCCGGCCA
Source organism: Tistrella arctica (assembly GCF_039630945.1). Lineage (NCBI taxonomy): Bacteria > Pseudomonadati > Pseudomonadota > Alphaproteobacteria > Geminicoccales > Geminicoccaceae > Tistrella > Tistrella arctica. The sequence continues at coordinate 51,283 of NZ_JBBKTV010000011.1, read as the reverse complement.
TGCGCCGCATCCAGTTCAGGTCGGCGCCGGCCGAAAAGCTCTTGCCCTCGGCCGCCAGCACCACCACCCGCACCGCCGGGTCGGCATCGAGCCCCCGGAAGATCCGGGTCAGTTCCACGATCAGCTTGTCGTCGAAGGCGTTGTGCAGGTCTGGCCGCGCCATGGTGACGCGCGCGACGCCCCGGTCATCGGTCGCAACCACCACGGCAACGGGGGAGGTTTCGGTCATCACACGGGCATCCTCAGAAAGCACTGAACAGAGACGATGACGGCACGGCGGCGCATCACATCCGGAACACGCCGAAGCGGGTCGGCCCGATCGGCGCGTTCAGCGATGCCGACAGGCCCAGCCCCAGCACCCGGCGGGTATCGGCCGGATCGACGATGCCGTCATCCCACAGCCGCGCCGAGGAATAATAGGGATGGCCCTGCACTTCATACTGGTCGCGGATCGGCGCCTTGAACGCGGCCTCGTCGTCGGCCGCCCAGCTTTCGCCGCGCTTCTCCATCGCATCGCGCTTCACCTGCGCCAGCACGCTGGCCGCCTGCTCGCCGCCCATCACCGAGATGCGGGCATTGGGCCACATCCACAGGAAGCGCGGGCTGTAGGCGCGGCCGCACATGCCGTAATTGCCGGCGCCGAAGCTGCCGCCGATCAGCATGGTGAATTTCGGCACCTGCGCCGTCGCCACCGCCGTCACCATCTTGGCGCCGTCCTTGGCGATGCCGCCGCTTTCATATTTCCGCCCGACCATGAAGCCGGTGATGTTCTGCAGGAAGATCAGCGGAATCCCCCGCTGGGCGCACAGCTCGATGAAATGGGCGCCCTTCTGGGCCGATTCCGAGAACAGGATGCCGTTATTGGCGATAATGCCGACCGGATAGCCATAGAGATGGGCAAAGCCGGTGACCAGCGTCGTGCCATAGAGCGCCTTGAACTCGTCGAATTCCGAGCCGTCGACCACCCGCGCGATCACCTCGCGCACATCATACGGCCGGCGCGGGTCGCGCGGGATGATGCCGGCCAGTTCCGACGGGTCATAGGCCGGGTCGCGCGGGGCGGCCAGCGCCAGCGCGGCGGGCTTGCGCCAGTTCAGGCTGCCGACGATCCGCCGCGCGATCTGCAAGGCATGGGCATCGTTCTGGGCGTAATGGTCGGTGACGCCCGAGACCCGCGAATGCACGTCGGCGCCGCCCAGGTCCTCGGCGGTGACGATTTCACCGGTCGCCGCCTTCACCAGCGGCGGGCCGCCCAGGAAGATGGTGCCCTGGTTGCGCACGATGATGGTTTCGTCCGACATCGCCGGCACATAGGCGCCGCCGGCGGTGCACGACCCCATCACCACCGCGATCTGCGGAATGCCCATCGCCGACATATTGGCCTGATTGAAGAAGATCCGGCCGAAATGGTCGCGGTCGGGGAACACCTCGTCCTGCTGCGGCAGATTGGCGCCGCCGCTGTCGACCAGATAGATGCAGGGCAGCCGGTTCTGCATCGCCACTTCCTGGGCGCGCAGATGCTTCTTCACCGTCGCCGGATAATAGGTGCCGCCCTTCACCGTCGCGTCATTGGCGACGATCACGCATTCCACGCCCGCCACCCGGCCGATGCCGGTGATGATGCCGGCGCCGGGGATGTTCTCGCCATACATGCCGAAGGCCGCGAACTGCGACAGCTCCAGAAACGGCGAGCCCGGGTCGAGCAGCGCCCGCACCCGGTCGCGGGGCAGAAGCTTGCCGCGCGAGACATGGCGCTTGCGGGCGACCTCGCCGCCGCCTTCGGCGATCGCGGCCACCTTGTCGCGCAGGTCATCGACCTGGGCGCGCATATGGGCGGCATTGTCGCGGAACTCGTCTGAGCGGGTGTTGATCGCACTTCTGATCTGTCGCATGGCCAAGCAGGTTCCCGGACGTCTAGGAGCGGAGAAGGAGAAGAGAGCGGCGGGCCAAGGCCGCCACCGGCAGGCGGTCTGTCACCAGCCGCCGGTTTCAAGCCAGCGGTCGACCTGACCCAGCCGGTCGGCGCCGAAGAAGGGTTCGCCGTCGATCAGGAAGAACGGGCTGCCGAACACGCCGCGCGCAACCACCTGCTCGCCGGCGGCCCGCAGCCGCGCCTTGGTGTCGTCGGCGCCGATACCGGCCAGGCAGGCATCGCGGTCGAAGCCCACATCCGCCGCCAGATCGGCCACCATCTCTGGGGTGGTCGGGCCGGCATCGTGGATCTCGGGGCCCTGTGCGAACAGCCGGGCATAGATCGCCAGCGCCAGCCGCTTGGCCCGCTCCGGATCGACCGCGTCGGCCCAGTAGAAGCCGCGCGCGGCCGCCACCGGATGGAAGGGAAAGCTCGCCGGCATCCGGAAGGGCAGCCCGGCCAGCCGCGCCGAGCGGGCGAAATCGCGCAGCGCATACGGGCCCTTCATCGGATCGGCGATCGGCGGCTGCATGTTGGTCAGCTTGAACACCGCCCCCAGCAGAAACGGATGCCAGCGCACCGCGCGGCCGTGGCGGTCGCCGATCTGATCGATCTGATGGGCGGCGATGTAACCATAGGGCGAGGTGAAGTCGAAATAGAAGTCGATCGGCTCGGCCATGATCTGGGCGTTTCCTCCGCACCGGCGGGACGGGTCTTGCCCGCCCGTCTCCGCCTCGATGGTCTGATGGATGGGCCGGCAGTGCTGCCGGCGCGTCTTGTCGGATGCGCCCGTCAGCCCGCCAGCGACCGGGCGATCACCAGACGCTGAATGTCGCTGGTGCCCTCGTAAATCTGGCAGACCCGGACGTCGCGGTAAATCCGCTCCACCGGATACTCGGCCAGATAGCCATAGCCGCCGAGGGTCTGGATCGCCGCCGAGCACACCTTCTCGGCCATTTCCGACGCGAACAGCTTGGCCATCGATGCTTCCTTCAGGCAGGGCATGCCGGCATCGCGCATCTGCGCCGCCCGCACCACCATCAGCCGGGCCGCCTCGACCTGGGTCGCCATGTCGGCCAGGCGGAACGACACCGCCTGATGCTGGAAGATCTTCACGCCGAAGCTCTCGCGCTCCAGCGCATACTGCACCGCATAGTCCAGGGCCGCGCGCGCCATGCCGACAGACTGCGAGGCGATGCCGATGCGTCCGCCTTCCAGGTTCGACAGCGCGATCTTATAACCCTCGCCCGGCTGGCCCAGCATCAGATCGGGGGTCAGTTTCAGGTCGTCGAAGATGATCTGGCAGGTGTCGGAGGCATGCTGGCCCAGCTTCTCCTCCACCCGGCCGACCTTGTAGCCGGGGGTGTCGGTGGGGACGATGAAGGCCGAGATACCCTTTTTGCCCGCGGCCGGATCGGTGACCGCGAACACGATCGCCACATCGGCATTGGCGCCCGAGGTGATGAACTGCTTGGTGCCGTTCAGCGTCCACATGCCGTTTTCATAAGACGCCCGGGTCTTCAGCGCGCTCGCATCCGATCCGGCCTGCGGCTCGGTCAGGCAGAAGGCGCCGATCTTCTCGCCACGGGCCATCGCCGGCAGAAAGCGCTGCTTCTGGTCATCCGTGCCGAATTTCAGGATCGGCATGCAACCGACCGAGGTATGCACGCTCATGATGGTGGAAACCGCGCCGTCGCCGGCGGCGATTTCTTCGATGGCCAGCGCATAGGACACATTGTCGGTGCCGGCGCCGCCCCATTCCTCGGGCACGATCATGCCCAGCAGGCCGAGCGCGCCCATCTTGCCCAGCGCCTCCCGCGGGAAGGTGTGCTCGCGGCTCCAGTCGGCCGCATAGGGCTTCAACTCGCCTTCGGCAAAAGCCCGCGCCATGTCGCGGGTCATCTGCTGCTCTTCGGTCAGGATCATCGGTCCGGCTCCGGCACTGTCGGTCGCGCCCCGGCACTGCCGGGACGGACCAGGATCGTCTGACAACATCGCCCGCGAGCGGCTGACCGCGCGGGGGGACGGCACCGCCACCGCATGGCTTGAGGACCGGGGGACGGACCTGGCGCGTGCGGCGGCGGCACCAACGGCGGCCGGCACCCTTGAGGGGGTGGAAGGGGCCGGCCACCGTCGTCGGGTCTGGTGGCGCGCGGGGACGCGCCGGCCAGGATCAGTTCATCAGTTCGACGCCAAGGGCCGTCGCCTCGCCGCCGCCGATGCACAGGCTGGCGATGCCGCGCTTCATGCCGTTGCGCTTCAGGCCGTTCAGCAGAGTCACCAGAATGCGCGCGCCCGAGGCGCCGATCGGGTGGCCCAGCGCGCAGGCGCCGCCATAGATGTTCACCCGTTCGTGATCGAGGTCGAGTTCCTTCATCGCCGCCATGGTGACCACGGCGAAGGCCTCGTTGATCTCGTAGAGGTCGACATCCTTCGCGGTCCAGCCGGTCTTGGCGAACAGCTTGTTCAGCGCGCCGATCGGTGCCGTGGTGAACCAGGCCGGTTCCTGGGCGTGGGTCGAATGGCCCACGATCTTCGCCAGCGGCGTCAGCCCGCGGCGTTCCGCTTCCGAGGCGCGCATCAGCACCAGGGCCGCAGCGCCATCGGAAATCGACGACGAATTGGCCGCGGTCACCGTGCCGTCCTTGGCGAAGGCCGGGCGCAGGGTCGGGATCTTGTCCAGATTGGCCTTGCGCGGCTGCTCGTCGATGCCGATCTCGACGCTGCCGCCGCGGGTCTTCACCGTCACCGCCACGATCTCGGCGGCGGCGCTGCCATCCTGGTCGGCCGCCTGGGCACGCTTCAGCGAGGTGATCGCGAAATCGTCCTGAGCCTCGCGGGTGAACTGATAATGCTTCGCCGTTTCCTCGGCGAAGGTGCCCATCAGCCGGCCCTTGTCATAGGCGTCTTCCAGGCCGTCGAGGAACATGTGGTCCATCACCCGGCCATGGCCCATGCGATAGCCGCCGCGCGCCTTGTCGAGCAGATAGGGCGCGTTGGTCATGCTCTCCATGCCGCCGGCCACCATCACGCTGTTGGAACCGGCGAGAAGCTGGTCATGGGCGAACATCGCCGCCTTCATGCCCGAGCCGCACATCTTGTTGACGGTGGTGCAGCCGGCATCGAGCGGCAGCCCGGCGCCGATCGAGGCCTGGCGCGCCGGGGCCTGGCCCTGGCCCGCCGGCAGCACGCAGCCCATCACGACTTCCTCGACATCGGCGGCCGGCACGCCGGCACGCTCCAGTGCCGCACGGATCGCGGCGGCACCCAGTTCGGATGCGGTCAGATCCTTGAAGTCGCCCTGAAAGCCGCCCATGGGCGTGCGGGCGGCACCGGTGATGACGATCGGATCGGATGCGGTGGTCATGGCTCTGATCTCTCCTGGAACAAACTGTCGGCGGGCGGCCTGTCGGTCACGCCGTCTCGCCGAACAGCTCCCGGCCGATCAGCATGCGGCGGATCTCGGACGTGCCGGCGCCGATCTCATAGAGCTTGGCGTCGCGCAGCAGGCGCCCCGTCGGATAATCGTTGATATAACCATTCCCGCCCAGCGTCTGAATGGCCTCAAGCGCCATCCAGGTCGCCTTTTCGGCCGCATAGAGGATCGCGCCGGCGGCATCCTTGCGGGTGGTCTCACCACGGTCGCAGGCTTTGGCCACCGCATAGACATAGGCGCGGGTGGCGCTCAGCGTCACATACATGTCGGCCATCTTGCCCTGCATGAGCTGGAACTCGCCGATCGGGCGACCGAACTGCTTGCGTTCGTGGATATAGGGCAGCACCGCATCCATGCAGGCCTGCATGATGCCGAGCGGGCCGGCCGAGAGCACCGCGCGCTCGTAATCGAGCCCGCTCATCAGCACGTGGACGCCCTTGTTGAGGCCACCCAGCACGTTTTCCTCAGGCACCTCGCAATCCTCGAACACCAGCTCGCCGGTGTTCGATCCGCGCATGCCCAGCTTGTCGAGCTTCTGCGCCACCGAGAAGCCCTTCATGCCCTTCTCGATGATGAAGGCGGTGATGCCGCGCGGGCCGGCCTCCATATCGGTCTTGGCATAGACCACCAGGGTATCGGCATCGGGGCCGTTGGTGATCCACATCTTGGAGCCGTTCAGGACATAGCGGTCGCCCTTCTTCTCGGCCTTCAGGCGCATCGACACCACGTCGGAACCCGCACCCGGCTCGCTCATCGCGAGCGCGCCGACATGCTCGCCGCTGCACAGCTTGGGCAGATAGTGCAGCTTCTGTTCCTGGGTGCCGTTGCGGTGGATCTGGTTGACGCACAGATTGCTGTGCGCGCCATAGGACAGGCCCACCGAGGCCGAGCCGCGGCTGATCTCTTCCATCGCCACGACATGTTCCAGATAGCCGAGGCCGGTTCCGCCGTAATCTTCCGACACCGTCATGCCCAGCACGCCGATATCGCCCATCTTCTCCCACAGATCGGCCGGAAAATCGTTCTCGCGGTCGATATCGGCCGCGCGCGGCGCGATCTCCTGCGCGGTGAAGCTCACCACCGTCTGGCGCAGCATATCGGCGGTTTCGCCCAGGTCGAAATTCAGCGTCGGGTAATTCGACAGCATCGTGTCTTCTCCCAAGTTTGGTCTGGCCCGACACCGGTTCAGCCGGCGCGCGGCAGGCGCCGGGGGGCCAGTCGGCTTTCAGCAGCTCAGCTTTCGGCAACTTCGATCAGGGTCGATTGCGAGGCGGCGCAGAACACCGGCCGGCCATCGCGGTCGCCGAACACGTCGCATTGCGCGATCGACAGGGTGCGGCCCGATCTCAGCACGCGGGCGCGTGCAATCAGCTTCGCCCCCACCGCCGGCGCCATCAGGTTCAGCTTGTATTCCACGGTCAGCACGCGGGTGCGTGGCCGCATCAATGTGTGGCAGGCATAGCCGCAGGCGCTGTCGGCCACGGCGCCCACGATCCCACCATGATAGAACCCGTCCTGCTGGGTCACCATCTCGGACCAGGGCAGTTCGATCTGGCAGATGCCCGGCGCGCACACCGTCATCACCGCGCCGATCGCGCGCATGATCGCCTGTGCCCCGAAGCTTGCGCGCACCCGTGGCTCGAAATCCGGATCCTGCACACGGTATTCGGGCAGGTCATGCGCCGGCAGAAGCCGTTCCGTCAGGCTTGCATCCATGGCGGTCATCTCCCTTGGTCTTCCCTTGAACGATCCCCTGATGCCCGCCACGAACGATCATCCGCGGCGTGTGTGTTCCGGCATGGCAGGCGATGTCAGGAAGACCGGTCGCGCCCTCTGGCGTGGCGCGTATCCGGTACGGGCCGAACTATAGCGGTCGCCAGCCCATAGATGAAATTGTATCTTTTCATACGACGCATCGACAGCGTCTATGGCAGATTCGCCATTCCGCCCGCATCCCGCGCCCGCATCCCGCGCCCATTGCCGCCACCGGAGACCATTGCCTTGGACCTCTACCAGATCCGCTATTTTCTGGCGGTTGCCGAGACCGGCAGCTTCACCAAGGCGGCCGAGCGGGTGTTCGTGACCCAGCCGACCCTGTCGGCCGGCATCCGCAAGCTGGAAGACGGGCTGGGCACGGCCCTGTTCACGCGCCGGGCGCGGCGGGTGGACCTCACCGATGCCGGGCGGCGTTTCCAGGGCCATGCCCGGGTGATCCTTCAGGAAGCGGCCATCGCCGAACAGGTGGTGCGCCGGGGCACCGATCGCCAGGGGCTGCGGCTGGGCGTGCTCAAGACCCAGCCGGTCGAGCGGATTTCGGCCCTGCTGATCCAGTTCGCCAACGGCCAGCGCGGCGTCGATGTCGATCTGTTCGAGGGCACGGCGGCCGAGATCGACGAGGCGCTGACCGCCGGGCGCATCGACACCGCCATCACCCGGATCGCCGACGATGCCGACCGCGCCGAGGCGGCCCCCCTGTTCCGCGACCGCTATCGCATCGCGGTGTCGGAACGCAACCCGCTGGCCCGCCGCAGCCAGATCCGTCTGGCGGAACTCGACGGCCTGCCCTTCATCCTCAGGCGGCATTGCGAGGTGATGGGCGATGTCCGGCGCAATTTCCTGGCGGCCGGCGCCCGGCCGCGCATCGTCCACCGCTCCACCCAGGATGAATGGACGGTGGCGCTGGTCGCGGCCGATCTGGGCCTGGCGCTGATGCCGCAGAGCTTCGAACGCCCCGGCATCGCCATGATCCCGATCACCGACTATGAGCCCACCCGCCTGATCGGCCTGTCCTGGCGCGGCGCGCCCACGGAAACCACCACCCTGTTCCGCGCCTTCGCCGCCTCACATGACTGGCACGGCGGCACCGCATCCACACCCCCGCAGACAGCGGCGGCGTGGATGCGGTGACGGATGGCCGTTCGGCGCCGTCACTCGGCCCTGCGCCTCACTCGGTAATGGTATAGGTGCCGAGATCGCAGAGGTTCTGGGTGTCTTCCAGCGGGTCCAGACGATCGCCCTGGAATTCGAAGCGGATGTCGTATTTGCAGACCTGGCGGTCGTCCGAGAAGCGGACCGTGAGGCTCTTGCCCGGAGCCAACACCTTGTTCTCGAACATGTCCTCTTCCCAGTCGTCTTCGCCGACGGGAGAGGCGTAGAAGGACTCGACCACCGATTTGGTCCGATTCTCGATGGTCAGGGCGAAATTATTCGCCAGGGCGGCGCTGCCCCAGCCGGCGGCGACCAGCATGGCCACGGCGCCCAGCACGCTTTTCTTCATGGGTCCGATCCTTTTTAAATGATCGGCGCGATCTGTATTGATCGACAGGCGCCGCCGATATTTGCCAAGTATCACGCCGTAAATGATCATGCAAGCCGTCTTCATCATGCCCTGTATTGAACACATCGGCAGGCGATCACCGTCTTGTCCGCGTCTTGACGGCCCGATCCATGGCAAGATGCAGTGCAGCATTCGGCCGATCAGGCTGCGCTGCCGAACCGGGATCGATAAATATCCGGCGCCACGCCCAACCGGCGCAGGAAGGCGCGGCGCATGCGTTCGTCATCGCCGAAGCCCGCCGTCACGGCCACCGATTTGATCGAGCCGGCACCGGATTCCAGCGCCCGGCAGGCGGCATCGATCCGCATCGCCTCAACCCAGCGCGCCGGGGTCTCGCCGGTGGCGGCGCGAAATGCGCGGGCGAAGGCGCGCACCCCCATGCCGGCGCGGGCGGCCAGCGCCGGCACGGTCAGATCGGCGGCCGGATCGGCGGTCGCCTGGATGCGCAGCGCCAGGAAGTCATCTTCCGCGGCCGTGGCCGGCTTCGGCAGCAGCGGGCTGAACTGCGACTGGCCGCCGGGGCGGCGCAGAAACACCACCAGTTGCCGGGCCACCGCCCGTGCGAGCGCCGGGCCTTCATCCGCTTCCACCAGCGCCAGGGCCAGATCGATGCCGGCGGTGATGCCGGCCGAGGTCCAGACCGGCCCGTCCTGCACCCAGATCTGGTCCGGATCCAGGGTCACGCGCGGAAACCGCCGCCGGAATTCGTCGGTGCGGCACCAATGGGTGGTGGCGCGGCGGCCGTCGAGCAGCCCCGCCGCCGCCAGCACCAGCGCGCCGGAGCAGACCGATGCCACCCGGACCGCGCGCGCGGCACCGCGCTGCAACCGGTCGAGCAGATCCCGGTCGCAGATGGCGGCATTCACCCCCTCGCCGCCCGCCACCATCAGCGTGTGCGGCTGCAGCCTGTCGAGCACCGCCGCGGGTTCGGCCATCAGCATCAGCCCGGCCGTGGTCGCGACCGGCCCGCCATCGCCGGCCAGATAGCGCAAGCCATAGACCGGCGCCCTGCCGCCGGCGATCAGCAGGTCGTTGGCGGTGGCAAAGACCTGGAACGGCCCGGTCACGTCCAGAAGCTGGGCATTGGCGAACCCTAGAAACACGATCTCCCGCATGGCCATGCCCCCGTCACGACGAACCGACACCGTCAAGCCTAGCGCGGCATGATCACCATGGCGAGCGCCCTGCCGAAAAGGAGGGCTGGATGACCTTTCGGCAGACACTCATCCGGATCAGCATGTGATCAGCCCCACCACCCATCACCCACCCCGGAGGCCCATGATGACCGACATCCCTGCCCCCAGCCGCGCCGGCCTGCTGATCTTTCCCGGCATCACCGCCCTCGACATGGTCGGCCCCTGGGAGGTGTTCCTGCGCATCCCCGGCTGGGCGCCGCTGCTGATCGGGCTCGACGACCAGCCGGTCGCGGCCGATGGCGGGCTGATGCTGACCCCGCACGCCACCATCGCCGACTGCCCGCCGCTCGACCTGTTGCTGATCCCCGGTGGTGGTGGCATCGACGCGCTGCTCGCCGATGACGCGGTGCTCGATTTCGTCCGCGCCCAGGCGGCCAGCACCGCCCATGGCATCGCGTCGGTCTGCACCGGCGCATTGCTGCTGGGTGCGGCCGGGCTGCTGCGCGGAACGCGCGCCACCACCCATTGGGCATCCCATGATCTGCTGGCGATCTTCGGCGCGATCCCGGTCGCCGACCGGGTGGTGGTCGATGGCCGCATCGCCAGCGGCGGCGGGGTCACCGCCGGCATCGATATCGCGGTGGCACTCGCCGCCCGCATCGCCGGCCCCGATGTCGCCGCCGGCATCGAACTTGCCATCGAATACGCCCCCGAACCGCCGATGGGCGCCGGCCGACCCGACATGGCGCCGCCGGCGGTGCTGAATGCCGTCACCACCGCCTTCGCCGACCGCATCGCCCGCAGGCGTGCCCTGGCCGAAGCGGCTGCCGCCCGGTTCGCCGCCGGCTGATCCTCGGGCGGCGGCACCGGCGGCCACGGCCCGGGCTTGGCGAACCCCGCGAGGGCCGGCTATGGTCGGCGGCTGCTTGCGCGCCGGTTTCGGTGCGACGGCCAAAGCCAACCCGCCGGAGTGCCCCTCGCCCATGGCCGCCAAGACCGACCGCACCGCCGCCTGGGCGTTCTGGATCGTGATCACCGCCATCATCGTCGGGCAGGCCGCCGGCACGATCTATCTGCCGTCGCTGGCGGCCCTGGCCCGCGATCTGGACACGGACCCCCGGATGGCGCAGCTCACCCTGTCGATCTGCCTGATCGGCAATGGCGCGGGCCAGTTGTTCTATGGTCCGCTGGCCGACCGGGCCGGGCGCCGGCCGGCGCTGTTGATCGGGCTCGGCCTGCTATCGGTGGGCTCGGCCGGCGCCATGGTCGCAGGCGACGTCACCACGCTGATGATCTTCCGGTTCGTTCAGGGGCTGGGCGCTGCCGCAGGCCCCGTTGTCGGGCGCGGCGTGCTGCGCGATGCCGTGCCGCCCGACCGGCTGGTGCTGGCGATGTCGTCGCTGGGCCTGGCGCTGGCATTGGCGCCGGGCAGCGCACCGGTGATCGGCGGAGTAATCGAGAACCTGCTGTCCTGGCGGTGGAGCTTCGCCCTGCTGCTGGCCTCGGCGCTGGCGGTCGCTCTGCTGGTCTGGCGGCGCCTGCCCGAAACCCTGGGCGATGCCGACCGCGCCCAGGCCCGCCTGACCGGGGTGATCGAAGGCTATCGGGTGTTCATCCGCATGCCGGTGTTCTGGGGCTATGGGCTGATGCTCACCTTCACCTTCGGCGGCCTGTTCATCTTCGTGAGCACGGCGCCGGTGCTGCTGATCGACACGCTGGGCATCCGCGCCGATGCCTATGGTTTCTGGTCGCTGCTGCCGTCCTCGGGCTTCCTGATCGGCACCCGCGTGGTCCGCCGCTTCGGCCGCCGGCTGGGCGGGCGCCGGCTGATCGTGGCGGGCACCGTCATTCTGCTGCTGGCCGGGATCGCGATGACCGCAACGGCGCTCACCACCGCGCTGTCCGCCTGGGGGCTGATGCTGCCGATGGCGCTGTTCGGCATCGGGCTTGGCATGCAGGTGCCCAATATCATGACCCGGGCGGTACAGCTTGAACCGTCGCTTGCCGGCACCGCCTCGTCGCTGCTGGGCCTGTTTCAGCTCGGCGGTTCAGCCATCATCGCCACCACCGCCGCCCTGCTGCCGCATGACGATGCGGCCGCCCTCGGCCTGGCGCTGACCGCCTGCGCCCTTGCCAGCCTTGCCTGTCTGCGCCTGATCCCACGCGCCTGAATTCCGCGCGCCTGATTCCGGCCCGATTTCATTTTGAGAATCAGTCGCAATATCGATATCGGTCATGCTATGTGAACGGCAGGCGCCGTTCGATCCGGGATCCCCGACAGCTTGGCCCACAATCCCGACAAGCTCGACATGTTCATGACCCATCGCGGCCGGCTGGTGAATTACGCCAACCGCATCGTCGGCGATCGCGCCGATGCCGAGGATGTCGTCCAGGACGCCTATCTGCGCTTCGAGGGCGTTGCCGACGATCGGCCGGTCGATGAGCCGCTGGCCTATCTCTATCGCATCGTGCGCAATCTCTCGCTCGACCTGCGCCGCAGGCTGGGGCGCGACCGGCTGCGGCTGGTGGCCGAGGATACCGGCGTGCTGGCCGGAATGGCCGAGGACCGCCCCTCGCCCGAAGCGGAGATCGGCGCCCGCCGCGCGCTGCAACGGGTCACCGAGGCCATGGCGGAACTGCCCGAACGCACCCGGATCGCCCTGGAAATGCACCGGTTCGGCGGCTGTTCGATCCGCGAGATCGCCCGCCACCTGAACATCTCGACCGGGCTCGCCCATGCGCTGGTGGTCCAGGGGCTGGAGCATTGCCGCCAGAGACTGCACCGGGACGGCAATCTGCACCGGGACGGCAATCATGACTGAACGCTGGCGGGGCAGCCGACGTCTATGGATCATACGGCCGATAGCGCCACGCCTTCATGCCGCCCGTCCGGGAGATCAGCCCGCATCATGACCGGCCCGCTGCCACCGCAAACCGCCGCCGACTGGCTGGTGGTGCTGCTCGACGCCCCCGATGATGCCGGGTTGGCGGCGGCCTTCGCGCGCTGGCATGCGGCCGATCCGCGCCATGCCGACGACTGGGCGGCACTGGCGCGGACCTATCAGGTGATGGGCATGGCCATGCCGGTGCATGAAGCGGCCTGGCGCGATGCCAGCGGCGCGGGCCCGCGGCCGCTGCCCCCTGTTCACGCGCCCCCGCCCCCTGTTCACGCGCCCCCCGCCCCCCTCGATCGCCCGTCCGCCAACCGCCCCCCCGCCAAACGCCCGCGCCGGCGCGCGGCGGCCCTGGTCGCCATGGCGATGGCGGCCTGTGTTGCCGTCGCCATCCTGCCGGCACAACTCGCCCGCTGGACCGCCGACCACGTCACCGGCCACGCCGAAACCGCGCAGGTGACCTTGCCCGACGGCAGCCGGGTCCGGCTGGCGCCCGACAGCGCCATCCGGGTCGACCTCACCGGCACCGGGCGGCGGGTCGCCCTGATCGAGGGCCGGGCCTTCTTCGAGGTGACGCCCGATCCGGCCCGCCCCTTCCAGGTCACCGCCGGCGATGTCGGCGCCACCGTTCTCGGCACCGCCTTCGAGGTGCGGCGCAGCGACGACGAGGCCCGCATCGCCGTGCGCGAGGGCCGTGTGCGGGTGGCGCGGCATGGCGGCAGCTCGCCGGCAGACGCCGTCCTTCAGGCCGGCGACTGGGCGACACTCGGCGATACCGGTGCCCCGCGCCTTGGCCATCGCGCCGCCCGCGACATCGCCGTCTGGACCGAGGGGCAGGTGATCGCCCGCGACCGGCCGGTGGCCGAGGTGATCGACGAGTTGCGGCCCTATCTCACCGGGCTGGTGCTGGTGCGGGGCGACGATCTGGCGCGCCAGCCGCTCACCGGCGTCTACAACCTCACCGACCCGCTGGCGGCCTTGCGCGCCATCGCCAGCGCGCAACACGCGCATATTCGCCAGATCACCCCCTGGATCGTGGTGATGTCGAAGGATTGATCCGGAAAAACGCTCGCCATCTCAAAAAAACCTGAACACCCGCCCCCCGGCCATCGTCGCTTCTGCGAAACATGCAATTGCGTCGTAGTCGCATAAAGACGACGCGACACGCACCACATCGCAGACAGGGGCATGACAGGATGGCCGGCAGCACCACCCATCACCGCAAGACCCGCCGCAGACTGGCGGCACTGGCCGTGTCGACCGCGCTTGGTACAACGCTCGGCCTCTCAACCGGCGCCGTGGCCCAGCAGGCCACGACCGCGCCGGCCCTGCGCAGCTTCGACATCCCGGCCCAGCCGCTGCCCGATGCCCTGCCGCAATTCGGCCGTCAGGCCGGGCTTCAGATTTCAGCCCATGGCGATCTGGTCCGTCAGGCGCGCACCGGCGGCGTCAGCGGCAGCATGAGCCCCGATGCGGCCCTGCGCCAGCTTCTGGCCGGCACCGGGCTGGGCTTCCGGCCGGATGGCGGCACGGCGGTCATCGTGGACGCCGCCGACGGTGCCGCCGCCGCCACCGTGCTCGACCCGATGCTGGTTCAGGAGGCGGCAACGCGCGATATCCGCGCCGGCGCCGCCGATCGGGCCAGTTCCATCACCATCGGCCCCGAGACTTTGGCACGCCGCAACCCCACCACCTTGAAAGATGTCTTCGCCGGTGAGGCCACGGTATCGGTCGGCGGCGGCCAGCCGCTCAGCCAGAAGGTCTATGTTCAGGGGGTCGAGGAAACCAATCTGGCGGTCAGCATCGATGGCGCGCGGCAGAACAACAAGGTCTTCCACCACACCGGCACCAATCTGATCGATCCGGCGCTGCTGAAGGCGGTGCGGGTCGATCCGGGCGTGGCGCCGGCCGATGCCGGCCCCGGCGCCCTTGGCGGCGCGATCGTCTATGAGACCGTCGATGTCGACGACGTTCTGGCGCCGGGCCGGTCGATCGGCGGCTATCTGACCAGCAGCTATGACAGCAATGGCGGCACCTTCACCAAGGGCGGCGCGGTCTATGGCCGCACCGATACCGGTTTCGAGGCGCTGGGCTTCTTCAAACAGGCCGATGGCGACAATTACGAGGCCGGCAACGGCAATGACGTGATCGGCACCGGCGCTGACCTTCAGAGCATCCTTGGCAAGCTCGCCTATGAGAGCACCGGCGGTCATCGTTTCGAGCTGTCGGGCGAACAGGTCCATGACGACACCATCCGACCGTTCCGCGCCAATATCGGCAAGCTGACCAACCGGGCCAATACCGACCGGCCCTATGACATGAAGCGCCAGAATCTGGTGTTCAATTATGCCACCACCCATAATGAGGGCATGTGGAACCCGAAGCTGGTGCTGGGCTATAACAGCACCGAGCTTGGCGTGCCGAACGATCTCGCCGACGTCGTCTACAGCACCGGTGAGACCACCAGCCTGTCGGGCAAGGCCGAGAACAGCTTCATCTTCAGCCCTGGCGACAGCCTGACCGTCGGCGCCGATTTCTATGACGACGAGGCCTCCTATAAGGATCTCAGCACCGATATCGCCGAGCAGGCGACCAATATCGGCATCTATGCCCAGGCCCGGCTGACGCCGGTCGAGGCGCTGCGGCTCTCGGCCGGTCTGCGCGGCGACAAGCAGTGGTTCGAGGGCACCGACGGCACCGAGATCGACCATGCCGGGCTCAGCGGCAATGTCGCCGTGGCCTATGACGTCATCGAAACCGTCACCCTCAAGGCCGGCTATTCGAACGTCTTCGGCGGTGTGGCGCTGGCCGAGAATTTCATCATGAACAAGGACTGGATCTATGCCGGCGGCATCAAGGCGATCCGGTCGAACAATGTCACGCTGGGTGCCGAATTCCACCAGGACGGCTTCACCTTCGGGGCTGGCGTGTTCCGCAGCCGGTTCAAGGATGCCCGCAACGAGAACAATCAACTTGGTCCCGATCTGACCACCGATTTCGAGACCGAGGGCTACAGCCTCTCGGCCGGCTATAGCTGGGGGCCGGGCTTCGTGCGGCTCAGCTTCACCGATACCGAATTCACCATCGGCGACAAGGCGGGCGATTCGGATACCGGCCAGTATCTGGGCACGCCGATCGGCCGGGTGGTGGCGGTCGAGGCCGGTCACCGCTTCGACGCGATCGGGCTTGCCATCGGCGGCACCATCGATGCGGCCTTCAAGAACAAGGACACGGCGGGTGCGGAAACCCTGCCTCTGGGCTCCTATCAGGCGGTGGGGCTCTATGCCGAATACCAGCCGCCGATGGCCGATTTCCTGACCCTGCGCATTGAGGGCAACAACCTGCTCGACGAGACCTATGCCGACCGCGCCACCTATGGCCAGGAATTCGGCAATGTCGTGCCGCTCTATGAACCGGGCCGGTCGGTGCTGGTCAAGGCCACGGTCCATTTCTGACGGGATGCATGCCGGCCCCGGTGATGCCATCGCCGGGGCCGGTCTGATCATTCGGCGGCGGCCACCACCTCGTTGCGGAAGTCCAGCATCACCGTCTTCCACCAGTCGATCGTGTCATCCAGGTTCGACCGGCTGACACCGAAGCGCAGGTTGACGTCGAATTCGATCACCGGGTCGCCATCCGCGTCGATATAGGCGCGGCTGAAGCGCTTGTCGCGGTTCCAGTCGGCGATCTGGCGCGCGGACACATCGGTGTCGGTCCAGGCGGCATAGAAGCCCAGCGTCAGGCAATCGCGATTGTCGGTGCAGTCGTTGAAGAAGATCACATAGGCGGTGCCGTCGATCCGGCCCCGGATCATCGGATCACCGCTATCCGCCTTGTCCAGCGCGGCCGATCCATAACCGCGCGCCAGATTGACGATGTCTTCCGGGCGGCCGGCATCCATCAGCTCGGCCGCCACAGCCGGGGCCGTGGTGGAGGCAAGGATGGCAAGACACACAGCAGCCCCCAGGCTGCGCCAGACCATGCGCATGATCAACGTCTCCGGCATCGGTAAGGATTGAAGTCGGGATAGCGGTGCCACGCTATGACATCCGGCGCCGGCCGCACAAGACATCCCGACGGCATCACGACGCGGTTTCGGCATTTGCAGGCCGGGCGGTCATCAGGCAGAGTCCCGCCGGCGCAATCCCGCCTCCACCCCACACACCGAACGGAGCTCCCGACCGATGTCCCGAGCGGCCGCTTCCCGTCCCGACCCGGCCCCCCGGCAGCGGCTGATCTCCATCCAGATCCTGCGGGCGGTGGCGGCCTCGATGGTGCTGGTCTATCACCTGTTCGACATCTTCACGACCTATGGCCTCAGTCCGGCGCGCTGGTTCCATGTCGGCGCGTCGGGCGTCGACATTTTCTTCGTCATCTCGGGCTTCATCGTCGCGCACACCGCCGGCGATACCGATCGGAGCGGGTTCCTGGCCAAGCGGCTGGTCCGGATCGTGCCGATCTACTGGCTGCTCACCCTGGCGATCTTCGCGATCGGCGAAGCGGCACCCCATCTGCTCAACACCACCCGCACCAGCCTGCCGGGCATGATCCAGTCGCTGCTGTTCATTCCCTTCGCGCGGGAGGCCGGTGGCATCTTTCCGCTGATCCCGGTCGGCTGGACGTTGAACTACGAGATGCTGTTCTACCTCGTCTTTGCCGCCTGCATGACCACCTCGACGGCGCGCAGCGTGCTCAGAGTGTCGGTGGTTCTGGCGGCCCTGGCGATGGCCGGCTGGGTCGCGGCGGCGAACGGACGGGACTTCGACACCGCCGCCATCCAGTTCTATACCCGTGGCATCGTCATCGAGTTCATCTATGGCATGGTGTTGTGCCTGATCTGGCGCACGGCACCCGGCTGGCTGCCACGGATCTGGCCCTTGCTGCCCCTGGGCATGGTTCTGCTGGCCACCGTCGGCGCCATGAAGGGCGTCAGGTTGCCGCGCGAACTCGCCTATGGCCTGCCGGCGCTGTGCATCGTTGCCGGCACCCTGGCCCTGCGCGTGCCCGACAACCGGCTGTCACGCATCGGAGCGACGCTCGGCGATGCGTCCTATGCGATGTATCTGGTCCATGCCTATGTGATCCATCTGACAGCGAAATCACTGGCGATGGCGGGGCTGACGTCACCGCTGGTCGCGATCACCGGCGGTATCGTCACCTATGCGGTCGTGGCCGTGGTCTCGATCGGCCTCTACCGGGCGATCGAGGCGCCGTTGAACCGGCGCCTGCGCCAGCATCTGAAAAAGCGTCCTGCCGCCGGTCAGAGCAGAACCAGTTGAGCCAGCCCCAGAAAGGCGAAGAAGCCGACGATATCGGTGACCGCGGTCAGGAACACGCCGGCCGATACCGCCGGGTCGACCTTCAGCCGGTCCAGCGCCAGCGGGATCAGCATGCCCGACAGGCCGGCGGTCAGCATATTGGCGAACAGCGCGCAGAACAGCACCGCACCGATGAACGGGTCGAAGATCAGGCCCGCGGCCACGCCCACGGCGATGCCGAAGACCAGGCCGTTGATCGCGCCGATGCCGGTTTCACGCATCACGATCCGCATGGCGTTCGACGGCGTCAGTTCCTTCAGCGCCAGGGCGCGCACCGCCACCGTCAGGGTCTGGGTGCCGGCATTGCCGCCCATCGACGCCACGATCGGCATCAGCACCGCCAGGGCCACGATCTGTTCGATCGTGGCCTCGAACAGGGCGATAACCGAACTCACCATCAGCGCGGTGCCCAGATTGACCCCAAGCCAGGCCATGCGCTGGCGCACCGCCCTGACCAGCCCGGCATTGACGTCGACCTCCGACCCGACGCCGGCCATCAGGGCCATGTCTTCTTCGGCCTCTTCCTGGATGACGTCGACCACGTCGTCGAAGGTGATCACACCGATCAGCCGGCCCTGATCATCGACCACCGGCGCCGATGCCAGCGAATAATGCCGGAACAGCCGCGCCACCTCTTCCTGGTCGACCGAGGCCGAAATCGCGTCGACATCGCGGTCCATGATGTCGCGCAGCAGCACCTTGCGCGGATGGCGCAGCATCCGGGCCAGCGGCACCGCCCCGATCGGCTTGTGGCGCGGGTCGACCACGAAGATCTCGTAGAATTCTTCCGGCAGATCCGGGGTCTCGCGCAGGAAGTCGATCGCGCGGCCCACGGTCCAGAAGGCCGGCATCGCGATCAGGTCGCGCTGCATCAGGCGGCCGGCGGAATATTCCGGATAGGCGAGGCTTTCCTCCAGCGCCCGCCGGGTGGCCGGCGGCACCGCCGCCAGCAGCGCCGCCTGGATGTCGTCGTCCAGATCCTCGATCAGATAGATCGCATCGTCGCTGTCCAGAACCGACAGCGCCTCGGCCAGCGCCCGGGGCCCAAGCTGGGCGATCACCTGATCGCGGACATTGCCCGCCAGATGCGGCAGGATTTCCGGGTCGAAGCCGTCGCGCAGCAATTCGACCAGCGACCGCCGCTCATCCCCCGACAATCGTTCCAGCAGGTCGGCGATGTCGGCGGCGTGCAGCTCGGCCACCAGCCCGCGCACCGCCGGGGCGTCGCCTTCATCCAGCGCGCCGGCGGCGCGGCGCACCAGATCGTCGGATACACCATAGAGCGAGGGCACGGCCCCACCCTCGGCGCGGCCTGCATCCTGACGCCCGGATGCGTCCTGGCGATCCGCCTCGGGGGCGCGGATATCGTCTTCGTCGCGCAAGGGCCGGGCCTCCAGGGGTCAGGGGTGCGGCCGGAAACCGGTCCGCGGAAGCCGGTTCATCCGCGGATACCGGCTCATGATCCGATCAGGCGGGCTCCGCCGGCAAGGGGCACCACGGGTTGGTCCGCGACTTCTCGATCGCGTCCACCACCACCAGCGCCGACAGATTGACGATACCGCGCACCGACACCGCCGGCGTCAGGATATGGGCCGGATGATTGAAGCCGATCATCACCGGTCCGACCGAGGTGCCGTTGGTCAGCGCTTTCGCGAGATTAAACGCGATATTGCCGGAATCAAGATCGGGGGTGATCAGCAGATTGGCCTGACCGGTGAGGATCGAGCCCGGGAACACCCGGTGGCGGACATCCTCCGACAACGCGGCGTCGGCCTGCATCTCGCCGTCCACCTCAAGCTCCGGTGCCTGGCGGCGGACCAGATCGAAGGCATCCCGCATCATCAGCGCGCCGGGCGTCTCGCCGGTGCCGAAGCTCGACGACGACAGCAGCGCCACCTTGGGCGTGATGCCGAAGCGCCGGACCTCCTCCGCGCACAGGATCGTCATCTCGGCGATCTGGGCGGCGCTGCGCTGATGCTCGACCTGGGTATCGGCCACGAAGACGGTGGCGTTGGGCAGGATCAGCGCCTGCATGGCGCAGGCCTCGCTGACGCCGGCACGCAGGCCCAGAATCTCCTTCAGATGCCGCAGGTTCTTCACGAACCGGCTGACCGGGCCGCAGATCAGGGCATCCGCCTCGCCGATATGCACCATCAGCGCGCCGATGACCGTGGCCCGGGTGCGCACCACGGTGCGGGCGCTTTCGGGCGTCACACCACGCCGCGCCATCAGCCGGTGATATTCCGACCAATAGGTGTTGTAGCGCGGATCATCCTCGGGGTCGCAGAGTTCGACGTCCTTGTCGAGCTTCAGCCGCAGGCCCAGCCGCTCGATCCGGCGCAGCACCACGGCGCGCCGTCCGATCAGGATCGGGGTGGCGAAGCCTTCATCCACCACGATCTGGGCGGCGCGCAGCACGCGCTCATCCTCACCATCGGCATAGACCACGCGCTTGGGCTGGGCCTTCGCCCGCTCGAACACGGTCTTCATCACCAGACCGGAGCGGAAGAAATACGACGACAGCACCTGACGGTAGGCGGCGAAATCCTCGATCGGACGGGTGGCGACACCGCTGTCCATGGCGGCGCGCGCCACCGCCGACGACACTTCCACCACGAGACGCGGGTCGAACGGCTTGGGGATCAGGTAATCGGGGCCGAAGCGCAGATCCTGGCCGCTATAGGCCTGGGCCACTTCCGATGACGGCTCGGCCATCGCCAGATCGGCGATCGCCTGGGCGGCCGCCTTCTTCATCTCGATGTTGATCGTGGTGGCGCCGACATCCAGCGCACCGCGGAACACGAAGGGGAAGCACAGGACGTTGTTGACCTGATTGGGGAAGTCCGACCGGCCGGTGGCGATAATCGCATCGGGCCGCACCCGGCGGGCTTCTTCAGGCAGAATCTCAGGGGTCGGGTTGGCCAGCGCCATGATGATCGGGCTCGGGCCCATGCGCTTGACCATCTCGGCCGTCAGCACCCGGGGAGCCGAAAGCCCCAGGAAAATATCGGCGCCGTCGATCACCTCACCCAGCGTGCGGGCGTCGGTTTCGACCGCATAGGTCTCCTTGCGCGGGTCCATCAGCTCGTTGCGGCCCTTCCAGACCACGCCGACGATGTCGCAGACGGTGATGTTGCGGCGGGGCAGGCCCAGTTCGACCAGCAGGTCCAGGCAGGCCAGCGCCGCGGCGCCGGCGCCCGACGCCACCAGCTTCACCTGATCCAGCGGCTTCGACACCACGCGCAGCGCATTCAGCATCGCCGCCGCCACCACGATGGCGGTGCCATGCTGGTCGTCATGGAACACCGGGATCTTCATGCGGCTTTTCAGGCGCTCTTCGATCTCGAAGCATTCCGGCGCCTTGATGTCCTCAAGATTGATCGCGCCGAAGGACGGCTCCAGACTGGCGATGATCTCGACCAGCTTGTCGGGGTCGCGCTCGTCGATCTCGATGTCGATCGCATCGATGCCGGCGAACTTCTTGAACAGCACCACCTTGCCTTCCATCACCGGCTTGGCGGCCAGCGGACCGATGGCGCCAAGGCCCAGCACGGCGGTGCCGTTGGTGACCACCGCGACCATGTTGCCACGGCCGGTATAGAGCGAGGCGTTCAGCGGGTCGGCGACGATCTCTTCGCAGGCATAGGCGACACCGGGCGAATAGGCCAGCGCCAGGTCGCGCTGATTGGCAAGCGGCTTGGTCGGCTCGATGCTGAACTTGCCGGGCCGCGGCAGGCGATGATATTCGAGCGCGCCGTCGCGCAATTCCTTCGACATTCGCGGTCGTCTCCCCCGAGTTTCGCGCTGCCTGTTGTCAGGATCGGGCAGCTTGGTGCCAATGGTCCCGATCGGTTGGCGCGCACAGTATAGCCGCCAAGACCGGAAAGGCCACCGGCAGCGCCGGCCGGATGCGCGGGGCGGTGTTGCATGCGCCGCATGGGCGACAATCCGCCGCATGGCTGGCGAACCGCCGCCGGCGCCGCTAGATTATCGGCAACCGGTCCAACCTACGGCCCCACCACCGGGCCGACCGGACAGACAGTGAGGACGCTGAGAATGGCCGATATCCGTGGCACCACGACACTGGCGCCGGTCGAATGGCTGGTGACGCCGGGGCTGACCGATTATCCGGCGGCGGTGGCGCGGATGGAAGCCCGGGCGGCGGCGATCCGCGACGGCACCGCCGGCGAACAGGTCTGGCTGGTCGAACATCCGCCGATCTATACCGCCGGCACCAGCGCTCAGGACCGCGACCTGATCGCGCCCGGCCGCTTTCCCGTCTACAAGACCGGCCGCGGCGGTCAGATCACCTATCACGGGCCCGGCCAGCGGGTGGCCTATGTGATGCTGGACCTCAAGCCGCGCGGCAGCGACATCCGCGCCTTCGTGCACGCCATGGAAGACTGGGTGATCGACACGCTCGACCAGTTCAACCTGAAGGGCCTGCGCCGTGATGGCCGGGTCGGCGTGTGGATCGATCGTGGCGACGGCCATGACGACAAGATCGCCGCCATCGGCGTGCGGGTGCGGCGCTGGGTCAGCTTTCATGGCATCTCGATCAATGTCGAGCCCGACCTCGGCCATTATGCCGGCATCATTCCCTGCGGCGTGCGCGGCCATGGCGTGACCTCGCTGGTCGATCAGGGCCGCCCGGTCGGCATGGTCGAGGCCGACATGGCGTTGCGGGCCGCCTTCGAGGAGATCTTCGGCCCCACCGTCGACGTCGCCGAGGCGGTGGCCTGAAGCGGCCTGCCTGTCACGAGCGCCCGGTCACCAGGCATCGTGGCCGGGCATGCACCACGGTCAACGCCAGCGCCGCCGCCATCACCGCCTTGATCAGATCGCCGGGAATGAAGGTGGCCGAGCCGCTGATGGCGGTCTGGGCCGGCACGCCGCTGACCATCACCATCCAGGGCACACCGATCAGATAGACCAGCCCCACCCCGCCCACCACCGCGGCCGACAGATGCCGCATCCAGCCGGACGGGCGATGTTCCGTCAGCCAGCCGGCCACGAAGGCGCCGGGGATCCAGCCCAGCAGAAAGCCGCCGGTGGGGCTGAGCAGGATATCGAACCCGCCCCGGCCGCCGGCCAGCAGCGGCGCGCCCGCCATCACCAGCCCCACCATCAGCATCTGCGACAGCGCGCCGCGCCACGAGCCCAGCACCAGCCCCGACAGCATCACCCCAAGGGTCTGGGCGGTGATCGGCACGCCGATCAGCGGCACGTCGACCGGCGGAAACAGGCCCAGCCCGATGGTGAGGGCGGTGAAGATCAGGATGTTGATCAGATCGCGTCCCGACATATCGCTGGACCCTCCGCATCCGATCCCCTGGCACCATCGCCTGCCGCAATCTCTTATCCGGCATAAATGATGCCGGGTCAATCACCCGGCACGCGCAAGTCGGGTCTCTGTCAGCCATACCGTATGTGCCGGCGAAATGGCCAGCGCAGCAAGGCCATCAGCCCATCGTAAACCAGCCACGCCAGCACCATGCCGGTCAGCCCATAGGCCAGGCTGGCCGGCTCCACCGGCAGGCTCACCACATAATCCGTCCAGGTCGCGCGGGCAATCTCGGGGTCGGCGTGGCGCAACGCCTCCAGCGGCCGCAGAAACGGGTCGGCGGCGGCAATGGCGTCGCGGGCGGCGGCCAGCGTCTGGGCGCGGGCGGCGGCCGCCGCCTCCAGCGCCGCGCGCGCCACCGGCGCCACCTGATCATAGGGCGCCACGCCGGCGCGGATCTGGCCCAGCAGACGGGTCGCCTCGTCCAGATGGCCGCCGATCCGCTGCAGATAGGCCAGGGCGAAGCCCTGGGCCTGTGCCGCCCCCAGCCCCAGCACCAGCGCGCAGATGCTGCCCAGCAGCCGGTCGATCCGTCCGAGGAGCCAGCGGCCCATCAGCATGCATCCATCCTTATGCGCAGACGAGGAACGCGGCCGGGATCGGCCGGGTCACGCGGTCGGCTTGCGGCGGAAGCCCGGACCCGGCTTCAGGTCGGCGGGCGGGAAACCCTGAGGCCAGTCGGCGGATGTCGTCACCTCGACCGCGTCCACCCATGCGGCCGGCGGACCGGTATGGGCGCGGCGGATCACCGTCTCCACCGCCGTCGCAGTACCGGCGATCAGCGCTTCCACCGTGCCGTCGCGGCGATTGCGGACCCAGCCCTCCAGGCCGTACCGCCGGGCCTGGCCTTCGAACCACCAGCGATAGCCGACCCCCTGCACCCGGCCGCGGATCGACAGGCGAACGGTCAGCCGCGCGGCCGGCGCCGGCGCCGCATCGGGCGTGGGATCGTCTTCTGGTGGCTGGTCGGACATCGGGCCTGTGGCTGGACGTGAGGGGAACCGGCTATGTATCTGCCGGTCAAGCCTAGCCGATGGATCGGCGCCCGAAAAGATGTCGGGCGTGCAGCCGATGGTTCAAGGCAGTAGCCGGGCGTTCAAGGCGGCAGCCGGACTTCAAGGCAGCAGCCGGTGGGGGTTGAGAACGCCGTTCGGGTCCAGCATCGCCTTCAGCGCCCGCATGGTCGCGATCTCGGCGGTCGAGCGGTTGCGGTCCAGATAGGCGCGCTTGACCTGCCCGATGCCATGTTCCGCCGAAATCGATCCGCGATACTGCGCCACCAGATCGAAGATCGCATCGTCGATCGGCCCCTGCAGGGCCTGATAGCCGCTGGCCTGCATGCCCGGCGGCGCCATGACGTTGACATGCACATTGCCGTCGGCGACATGACCGAAATAGACCGGGCGCAGGCCCTTGGCCACCCGCGCCAGCGCCAGATCGCAATCGGCGATGAACCGGCCGATATCGCCGACCGCGAAGGTCAGGTCATATTTGTGCACGGGGGCGGTATGGGCGACCGCCTCGGGCACGCCTTCGCGCAGCCGCCACAAGCCCTCGGCCTGGGCATCGCTCTGGGCGATCGCGGCGTCCGCCACCCGGCCGGCCTCGATCAGCGCGCCGATCGCCTCTTCCAGCCGGCCGCGTTCGGCCACGGCATCGGCGTCGTCCGATCCCACCTCGATCAGCACCGCATAGGTATGGGCCAGGGCGAACGGGCTGCGCGCGCCGGGCAAAGTACCCGCAACCAGGGCCACCGCGTCGGCGCCGATCAGTTCCACCGAATTCAGCCGGCCGGGAAAGCCGCGGCGCACCGCCGCCAGCACCGCCAGCGCATCGTCGAACCGGTCGACCGCGACCATGGCGACCGCGCGCCCCGCCTCGGCCGGAAACAGCTTCAGGGTGGCAGCCGTCACCACGCCCAGCGTGCCCTCGGCGCCGATGAACATCTGCTTCAGATCATAGCCGGTGTTGTTCTTGCGCAGGCTCGACAATCCGTCCAGCACCGTGCCATCGGCCAGCACCACTTCCAGCCCCAGAACCTGTTCACGGATATGGCCGTAACGCAGCACCTTCAGGCCGCCGGCATTGGTCGAGATATTGCCGCCGATCCGGCAGGATCCCTTCGAGCCAAGGTCCAGCGCCAGCATCAGCCCGGCGCGCCGGGCCGCTTCCTGCGCGGACTCAAGCACCACGCCCGCATCCAGGGTGATGCTGGCGCCCACGGCATCGACCGCGCGGATGCGGGTCATGCGTTCCACCGACAGCACGAAGGCGCCGGCCGCATCGGGCACCGAGCCGCCGACCAGGCCGGTATTGCCGGCCTGCGGCACCACCGGCAGGCGATGGGCGTTCAGATAGGCCAGCACCCGGGCCACCGCCGCGGTGTCGCGGGGGCGGATCACACCCAGCGCGCGGCCATGGAACTTACCCATCCAGTCGCGTTCATAGCGCGGCATGTCGGCCGGGTCGGTGAGCAGCCCGGCGGCATCGACCAGCCCCTGAAGCGCGTCCAGATGGCGATCGAGTTCGGCAGCGGAAGGCGGGCGAGCGAACATGCGGCACTCCGGGCGGCTTCGGATGTCTGGTCTGTCCCGAGTCTGTCGCGCGCCGCGCCGGCCGGCAACCGGCGAAGCGGCGGGTCTGCCATGCAGGGATCGCGCGATAACGGCACCGCAAACGCCAGCGGCCCGCCGGATCATGGATCCGGCGGGCCGCCCTGGCGCGCGTCAGGCGGCGCTCATTCGAATTCGATGATCACCTGATCGGCGGCGACGCTGGAACCGGCGCCGGCCTTGATCTCCTTGACCGTGCAGTCGCGTTCGGCGCGCAGCACGTTCTCCATCTTCATGGCCTCGATCACCGCCAGTTCCTCGCCGGCCTTGACCTCCTGGCCAACCTCGACCGCCACCGACAGCACCAGACCCGGCATCGGCGACAGCAGGAAGCGGCTCATATCCGGCGCCTGCTTCACCGGCATCATCGCCGCATATTCAGCACCGCGACGGGTATAGACCCGCGCCAGCAGCGCCGATCCGCCATGGGTGAGCCGCCAGCCCGAGGATGCCCGCTCGATCTGGACCACGCGGGTGCGGTCGTCGACGGTCGCGGTCAGCAGCCGGTCGCCCAGCCGCCAGGTGCAATCCAGCGTCACCGGCTTGCCGCCCATGTCGAGCACCAGGGCCGGCGCGTGCTGCACCACCTTCACCTCGACCCGCTCGTCATCCAGCATCACCACCAGCTCGTCGGGGACATGATGGACATAGCCGCGCATCTGGCCGGTGATGTTGCCCTGGCGCGCCCGGTCGGCCAGATCGGCCATGACCGCGATCGCGGCCAGCGCCCGGCGGGCCTCGGCGTCCAGCGGCGCGCCGTGGAAGCCGTCGGGATATTCCTCGGCGATGAAGCCGGTCGACAGCCGGCCTTCCAGGAAGCGCGGATGCCTGATCAGCGCGGTCAGGAACGGGATGTTGTGGGTGATGCCGCGGATGTAATAGGCATCCAGCGCGTCGCTCATCCGCTCCGCCGCCTGCAGGCGGTCATCGCCATAGGTCACGAGCTTCGCGACCATCGGGTCATAGAACATGCTGATCTCGGCGCCCTCATAGACGCCGCTGTCGACCCGCACGCCGGTGCCGGTGGGCTCGATATAGCGCGCGAGGCGCCCGATCGAGGGCAGGAAACCGCGATAGGGATCCTCGGCATAGACCCGGGCTTCCATCGCCCAGCCGGTCAGCGTCACCTGATCCTGGGTGAACGGCAGGTGTTCGCCCGCGGCCACCCGGATCATCAGCTCCACCAGATCGAAACCGGTGATCAGCTCGGTCACCGGATGCTCGACCTGAAGCCGGGTGTTCATCTCAAGGAAGTAGAAGCTGCGATCGGGGCCGACGATGAATTCCACCGTGCCGGCCGAGCGGTAGTTCACCGCCCGCGACAACGCCACGGCCTGCTCGCCCATCGCCTTGCGGGTCGCCTCGTCCAGGAACGGGCTCGGCGCCTCCTCGATCACCTTCTGGTGCCGGCGCTGGATCGAGCATTCGCGCTCGCCGAGATAGCAGATATTGCCATGGCCGTCGGCGATGATCTGGATCTCGATATGGCGCGGCTGCTCGATGAACTTCTCGATGAACACCCGGTCGTCGCCGAAGCTCGATCTGGCTTCCGATGTCGCCGAACGGAAACCCTCGCGGGCCTCCTTGGCGTCGTGGGCCAGCCGCATGCCCTTGCCGCCGCCGCCGGCCGATGCCTTGATCATCACCGGATAGCCGATCTCATCGGCGATCTTCACCGCCTCGTCGGCGTCCCCGATCTCGCCCACATAGCCCGGCACGGTCGAGACACCGGCCTTCTTGGCCAGCTTCTTCGACTCGATCTTGTCGCCCATCGCATAGATGGCCTCGACATTCGGGCCGATGAAGGCGATGCCGGCCGCGTCCAGCGCCTTGGCGAAGCTCTGGTTTTCCGACAGGAAGCCATAGCCCGGATGCACGGCCTGGGCGCCGGTTGCCTTGCAGGCGGCGATGATCCGCTCGGCGATCAGATAGCTCTGATTGCTGGGGCTGGCGCCGATATGCACGGCCTCGTCGGCCATGCGGACATGCAGCGCATCGGCATCGGCGTCCGAATAGACGGCCACCGTCTTGATGCCCATACGGCGGGCGGTGCGGATCACCCGGCAGGCGATCTCACCGCGATTGGCGATCAGGATCTTCTCGAACATGGGGCGCGTTCTCAACTCAGCAAATCAGGAAGCAGAAGACGGCGGATGCGGCGGGCGCGGCCCGGAGCCGCCGTCTCTGGCGCCCCCCAGCCTGGCCAGGATGCCGTAAGCCCATAACCCGTGCAGAACCACCAGACCGGCCCAGAGCGCCAGGGCGAAGCCGATGCGACCTTCCGGGTCATCGACATCGAGCAGCGCGGTCAGCAGGGCGATCAGGCCGTTCCCGGCGGCGAAGCCGAAACCATGGAGGTAGAAACCGGTCAGGCGGCGGGCGCGGCGCGCCTGCGCCGCCTCTCCGGTATCATCTCCCGGTCCGGCCATGCCGGCTTCGGGGTCATCGGGGGTCACGGGCATATCCGCGTCAGAGCGGAATGTTGCCGTGCTTCTTCCACGGCTTCTCGCGACGCTTGCTGCGCAGCATGTCCAGCGCGCCGCAGATGCGGGCGCGGGTGTTGCGCGGCCGGACGACGTCGTCGATGAAGCCGCGAGAGGCGGCAACGAACGGGTTGGCGAAGCGGCCGCGATATTCCTCGGTCCGCGCCGCGATCTTGTCCGCGTCGCCGATATCCTGGCGGAAGATGATCTCCACAGCGCCCTTCGGCCCCATCACCGCGATCTCGGCGGACGGCCAGGCATAGTTCATGTCGCCGCGTAGATGCTTCGAGCTCATGACGTCATAGGCGCCGCCATAGGCCTTGCGGGTGATCAGCGTCACTTTCGGCACCGTCGCCTCGGCATAGGCATACAGCAGCTTGGCGCCGTGCTTGATGATGCCGCCGAATTCCTGGCTGGTGCCCGGCAGAAAGCCCGGCACGTCGACGAAGGTGACGATCGGGATGTTGAAGCAGTCGCAGAACCGCACGAAGCGGGCGGCCTTGCGGGAGCTGTCGATGTCCAGGCAACCCGCCAGCACCATCGGCTGGTTGGCGACGATGCCCACGGTCTGGCCATCCATGCGGGCAAAGCCGGTCAGGATGTTCTTCGCGAATTCGGGCTGGATCTCGAAGAAGTCGCCCTCGTCGACCACCTTCTCGATCAGCTCCTTCATGTCATAGGGCTTGTTCGGGTTCGGCGGCACCAGGGTGTCGAGCGACGGCTCCATGCGCGCGACCGGGTCGTGGGTCTCGCGGATCGGGGCCGGTTCGCGGTTCGACAGCGGCAGGAAGTCGAAGAACCGGCGCATCTGCAACAGCGCGTCGACATCATCCTCGAACGCCACATCCGCCACCGAGGATTTGGTGGTGTGGGTGACGGCGCCGCCCAGATCCTCGGCCGTCACCACCTCGTGGGTCACGGTCTTGACCACATCGGGGCCGGTGACGAACATGTATGACGTGTCCTTCACCATGAAGATGAAGTCGGTCATCGCCGGGGAGTACACCGCACCGCCGGCGCAGGGGCCCATGATCATCGAGATCTGCGGCACGACGCCCGAGGCTTCCACATTGCGCAGAAACACATCGGCATAGCCGGCGAGCGAGGCGACACCTTCCTGGATGCGGGCGCCGCCCGAATCGTTCAGGCCGATCACCGGGGCGCCGACCTGCACCGCCTGGTCCATGACCTTGCAGATCTTCTCGGCATGCGCTTCCGACAAAGCGCCGCCGAACACCGTGAAATCCTGGCTGAACACGAAGACCAGCCGGCCGTTGATCGTGCCGCGGCCGGTGACCACGCCGTCGCCGGGCACCCGGGTGTTCTCCATCCCGAATTCCGTGCAGCGGTGTTCGACGAACATGTCGTATTCTTCGAACGACCCGGCATCGAGCAGCAGCTCGATCCGCTCGCGTGCGGTCAACTTGCCCTTGGCATGCTGGGCATCGATCCGGCGCTCGCCGCCACCCATCCGGGCAGCCTGACGACGCTTCTCAAGCTCTTCGAGTATCGCCTGCATCTCCGGTCTTCTTCTTCCTCGAATGGTCTGGCGCCGGCCTGCCGCGGCCGATCCCGGCTGCGACGGCGCGCAAGGCGCCCTACACGGCGTATCCCTTGTTCGCCTGTGCTGATAGCATGACGAACCCGGTCGCGCCACACCCTTTGCCGCGAAAGCCTGAAGATCCGCAAGGTATTGGCAGTTTATGAGGGGGCTTGCGAAAGCTGTGCGTGATCGCACGGCCGGCTGCGCAAGATTGCGCAAACCGACCCACGGGTAACCTGCACGTCCCCCGCTACCCCGCGTTGATGGCGTCGCGGATGCGGGCCAGATCGGCCAGATCGCGTTTCAGAAAAGTCATCCGCTCGGTCTGCTCGGCATCCTCGCCCCAGCGGCTGATCTGGTAATGCTCGTCGGCCTGCGAGGCTGCCCACGCCGTCTCTGCATCGATCGCGCCCTCGAACAGCGCCAGGCCGATGATCACCGATCCGGCGGTGGTCACGGCGCCGTGCAGCACCGACAGCCGCCAGGGGTCGACGGCCTCGATCGCGCGGGTCAGCCTCTCCACCGTCTCGGGCGGCTGGTCCACCGCCAGCAGGCCGGTGGTGGTGACCAGATGGATATCGAAGCGCCGCCGCGCCCAGTCGATCATCGGATCCCAGTGTTCGCACTGAACCGCCACCAACCCGGCCGGGGTTTCGGCGCGATAGCACACCAAGTCGGTGCCGATATAGCCCGCCAGTTCCGCGGCGATCAGCGCCTGATGCGGCACCACCCGGTCGACCACCACATTGGCAAGCCTGGTCGCCGGCATGGTCTCGGGGTCGATGCGCGCGCCCTGGGCACCCCATTCATCGGCGATCAGCCGGGCCAGGGCCTGGTGCGGCACAACCAGTGGCGCCTTGGCCGGCGTGCGCAGGGGCCGCGCGTCCAGCACCACCGACCAGCCGCCGCCCTCGGCCGGGATGATGTCGGCCGCCTTGTAGAATCGCTTGCGCAGATCTGGCCCGGCACGGCCGGCGCCCTTCGGTGCATCGCTCATGCCCCGATCCTCCGTTCGATATCCCCGATGACCATGGCCGGCGGCGCGCCGATCAGTGCCAGGATCGCCGCGTCCAGCGCCGCCGCGCTCTCCACCACATGCTCGGCGCCGGCGGCGATCAGCTCGTCCGGCGCGTGGCAGCCCCAGGCGACGCCGATCGCCCGCGCGCCCGCGGCCCGGGCCATCTCCATGTCATAGCTGGTGTCGCCGATCAGCACGCTGCGCCGTGGTGCGGCGCCGGTCTCGGCCATCGCCGCCAGCATCATCGCCGGATGTGGTTTGCTCGGATGGGTGTCGGCGGTCTGAATGGTCACGAACATCCGCTCGAAGCCGAACTGGGCCATGGTGCGCTCCACGCCACGGATCGACTTGCCGGTGGCCATGCCCAGCAGATAGCCGGCGCCGTCCAGCCGGCGCAGAACCGCGTCCACGCCATCGAACAGCCGTTCGTCGCCCATCTGCCCGGCGGCCAGCCGGCGGCGATAGGCGGTGCGATAGCCATCGGCCAGCATCATGCAGTCGGCCTCGCCCAGATCCGGCAGCAGCCGGCCGATCGCGACCGGCAGCGACAGGCCGATGATCCGCGACACATCGGCCGGCGCCGGCGCCGCCAGCCCGGCCGCGACGAAGCAGTCGCCCATGGTGTCGGTGATATGCCCGGCACTGTCGACCAGGGTGCCGTCGCAATCGAACACCACCAGCCCGACGCCCGTCTCCTCTGCCATCATCCGTCGATCTCCGGGTCGAGGCCCATTCCCAAGTCCAGACCAAGCCGCGCGAAGCTGGCGGCCATATGGGGCGGCAGGGGGGCCGCCGCCGAAATCCGCCGGCCATCCGGCCCGGTCAGGCTCAGGCGGCGGGCATGCAGATGCAGCCGCTTCGGCAGGCCGATCCGCCGCAGATCCACCGCCGCCCCCCCATATTTCAGGTCGCCAACGATCGGCGTGCCGATCGCCGCCAGATGGGCGCGGAGCTGATGGGTGCGGCCGGTCAGCGGCTTCAACGCCACCAGCGCGCAGGGGCCGCCGGTCGCCATCACCTCATATTCGGTGATCGCGGTCTGGCCATCATCGCCCGCATCGACCGCCACCATCCGTTCGCCGCCGCGCTCCACCTGGCGCTTGGCCAATGGCAGGTCGATCACGCCGCGCTGTGGCGACGGCACGCCCAGGGTGACCGCCCAGTAGATCTTGGTGGTGGTCCGCTCGCGGAACGCCCGGGTCGCCCAGGCGGCGGCGCGGGCATTGCGGGCCAGCAGCAGCACGCCCGAGGTGTCGCGGTCCAGGCGATGCACCAGCCGTGGCCGCTCTGCGTCACCCGGCCGCGCCAGGCCGTCGAGCATGCCGTCCAGATGCCGGTCGGTGCCGCTGCCGCCCTGCACCGCCAGCCCCGACGGCTTGTCGATCAGGATCAGATCGTCGGTCTCGACCAGCACCCGGCTTCGCAGGAAGGCCGCATCCTCGGCGCCGGTCGCGCGTTGCGCCACCCGGCCTTCCGCCGCCGCCTCCAGCATCGGCAGAGCCAGCGGCGGCAGGCGGACCGTGGCACCGGCCGTCAGCCGCAGATCGGGTTTGGCGCGCTTGCCGTCCACCCGCACCTGACCGGTGCGGCTCCAGCGCTGCGCCTCGGCGAAGCCCAGCCCCGGCAGCCGCCGGCGCAGCCAGCGGTCCAGGCGCTGGCCGTCCTCGTCATCGCTCACATCCAGATGCAGCGGCTCGTGGCCACCGCCTGTCCCTTGCGCGGAACCGGTCATCCGGCCACCATCCTTGCCACCATCAGCCCGCCCAGCAGGCCCAGAATTCCCATCGCCACCGATCCGCCCACATACAACGCCGCGACCACCGTCTCGCCCCGCTGCCACAGGCTCACCGCATCCAGCGAAAAGGTCGAGAATGTGGTGAAGGCGCCAAGAAACCCGGTGGCGATCAATGTGCGGGCATGGGGGAACATCGGCAATCCGTGCGCCGCGGCGCCCGCCAGCAGCCCCATCAGGAACGATCCGGCGATGTTCACGATCACCGTGCCCCAGGGAAAGCCCAGGCCGAACGCCGCCGCCGCCCAGCTGTTGACGCTGTGACGCGCCAGCGCCCCTGCCGCACCGCCGGCGGCGATCACCACCAGCGTCACCGGTGCGAATGCGGTCATGACGTCTCGCCCTTCCCGTCCCTCGCCTTGCCTGCCCGTTCGGCCGCGCGCATCTCCGCCTGACGCTCGGCACGCAGCTTCGACCAATACTCCAGCCGCTTGGCGATGTCCCGCTCGAACCCGCGCGGACGTGGCTCGTAAATCACCCGTGCGCCCATCGCCTCCGGCCAGTAATCGCGGCCCGAAAACGCGTCCGGCGCGTCATGGTCGTAGTCATAGCCATGGCCATAGCCAAGCTGTTTCATCATCTTCGTCGGTGCGTTCAGGATATGCATCGGCGGCATTAGCGACCCGGTTTCCTTCGCCAGCCGCCGGGCGGCCTTATAGGCCATATACACGCCGTTTGATTTGGGCGCGGTCGCAAGATAGACCACGGCCTGGGCGATGGCGAGTTCGCCTTCGGGGCTGCCCAGCGTCTCGAAGGCCGCATGGGCCGCCTGCGCCTGTTCCAGGGCCCGCGGATCGGCCATGCCGATATCCTCGACCGCGAAGCGGATCAGCCGGCGGATGACATAAAGCGGATCCTCGCCGCCCTCCAGCATCCGCGCGAACCAATAAAGCGCCGCGTCGACATCCGATCCGCGCAGCGATTTGTGCAGCGCGCTGATCAGGTTGTAATGGCCTTCCTGCGCCTTGTCGTAAAGCGGCATCCGGCGTTGGAGCAACTGGCCCAGACGGCTCGTGTCCAGCACCTCGCCCTCGGGCAGCGCATACAGCATGTCGGCCATGTTCAGCAGAAAGCGGCCATCGCCATCGGCCATGGCCACCAGGGCCTCCCGCGCCGCGCCATCCACCGGCAGCGGCCGCGCCTCGGCGGCCTCGGCGCGGATCAGAAGCTCGGTCAGGGCCGCCTCGTCCAGCCGTCGCAGCACCAGCACCTGAGTGCGCGACAACAACGCACCGTTCAGCTCGAAGGACGGGTTCTCGGTGGTGGCGCCGATCAGCGTGACGGTGCCATCTTCGACATAGGGCAGAAAGCTGTCCTGTTGCGCGCGGTTGAAGCGGTGGATCTCGTCCACGAACAGCAGCGTCTGGCGGCCGGTATCGCGCAGCGCCGCCGCCTCGGCAAAGGCCTTGCGCAGGTCGCCGACGCTTGAGAACACCGCCGAGAGCGCCGCGAACCGCATGCCCGTGGCCTCGGCCAGCAGACGCGCCAGCGTCGTCTTGCCGGTCCCCGGCGGCCCCCACAGCACCAGCGATGCCAGGCGCCGCGCCTGAACCATGCGCGTCACCGGCCCGTCGGGGCCGAACAGATGGTCCTGGCCCACGATATCCTCGATCCGCGCCGGCCGCAGCCGATCGGCCAGGGGGCGTGGGGCTGCGGCATCGAACAGCGTCGCCATGGGGTTTACGCAGCCTCCCGGTCTGAAGGCGCCGGCCCGACCCGGTTCAGCGCACAAGCTCCAAGGTGAGTTCGCGACCCTCTCGGCGCAAGGTCAACCGCCAGCGCCGCTCACCCTGAACGGCCGCAAGCCTGGAGACCACATCCGCCGCGCGGTTCAGTTTCGCGCCGTTGATCGCCACAATCATGTCGCCGGGGCGCAGGCCGATCGCCGCTGCCGGCGACCCGCGGGCGATGTCGATCACGATCACCCCTTCCTCGAACCCGTCCAGGCCCAGTTCCTCGGCCAGCGCCGGCGACAGATTGGCGATCTTCGCGCCCGCCAGCGGGTTGGCGCCGCTGATCTCGCGTTCATCGCGCGCCACCGTCTCAGGCGCCGCCACCAGCGGCAGCGACACGGTCTGCCGGCGTCCGTCGCGCCAGATCGTCACCTCGGTATCGCCGCCGATGCCGGCCGCCGCCAGCCGGAAACGCAACGCCCGCGGATCATCGACGACCCGACCGCCGATTTCCAGGATCACATCGCCGCGCTTCAGCACCCCGGCCGCCGGCCCTTCCGGATGAACATGGCTGACCACCACGCCCGATGGCCGCGGCAGGCCCAGGCTTTCGGCGATATCCGCCGTCACCGGCTGGCCGCGCGCGCCAAGCCAGGGCCGCGCCACCGGCCGGCCCTCGATCGCCGCCTGCACCACGGTGCGCACCAGGGTTGCCGGGATCGCGAAGCCGATGCCGTTCGATCCGCCCGACCGGCTGAAGATCGCGGTGTTGATGCCCACCACCCGGCCATCCAGCGTCACCAGCGCGCCACCGGAATTGCCGGGGTTGATCGCGGCGTCGGTCTGGATGAACGACTGGAAATCCGACACGCCGACCATGGTCCGGGCCAATGCCGACACGATGCCGCTGGTCACGGTCTGGCCCACGCCGAACGGGTTGCCGATCGCCAGCACCAGATCCCCCACCTCGACCGCGTCGCTGTCGCCGAAGGTCAGCGCCGGCAGTTCAGCCCCCTCAGGATCGATCTTCAGCACCGCCAGATCGGTCTGGGCATCGAGACGCACCACCTCGGCCGGGAACTCGCGCCGGTCGTTCAGCACCACCGTGATCTGCTCGGCGCCGTCGATAACATGGTTGTTAGTGACGACGAAGCCGCGGCCGTCGACGATCACCCCGGAGCCCAGCGAGTTCTGCACCCGCTCCGATGGCCGCCCCAGCCCCATACGGTCGCCAAAGAACCGGCGGAAGAACGGATCGTCGAAGAAGGGCGAGCGCTGCTGCACCACCACGGTCCGGCGGGTGTAGATGTTCACCACCGCCGGTGCCGCCGCCCGCACCACCGGCGCGAATGACAACTGCATCTCGGTCCGGCTATCCGGCACACGCTTGGCCGTCGCGTCATCAGCCGCCATCACCGGCGCCGCACCTGCCAGCACGACGACCGCGATCGTCCATGCCACCGCCAGCCCTCGCACATGCAGCCACCCTGCCGTCAGGGCGGCGGCGCATCTGTCCCGATCGATCACCCGCTTCGACATCCCGCACACCTTCATCTTCCCGGCCGGTCGCGATCCCCGGTCCTGATCCTTGGGCGCCCCGTCGCCGCCGGCTCACAGCATAGCGCCGGCGTCTCAGCCGACAAGCATCGCCGTCCGCCGCGTGAGCACAGCCCGCCACCACCCGAAACCGGGCCGCAACGGAAAACGGGCAGCACACCATGCGGCGTGCTGCCCGTCCTCGTCACCGATGCACCGTGTTCCGAGGCCACGATCCCCCGGCCTGTCCGCGCCGACAGGCAAGGGGCGTTCACAGCCGGAACGGGCGATCAATCCTCGGCGTCGTCCTCGACAACCTGCTTGGGGCCCGAATCCTGGCCCTTGGCGGCGGGGTTGCGGTCGACCAGCTCGATGATCGCCATCGGCGCATTGTCGCCATAGCGGAAGCCCGCCTTCAGCACGCGGGTATAGCCACCGGCGCGGCCCTGATAGCGCTCGGCCAGTTCGGCGAACAGCTTGCGGACGATCACGTCGTCCGGCAGCCGCGACGCGGCCTGACGGCGGGCATGCAGATCACCGCGCTTGCCCAGCGTGATCAGGCGCTCCACGACCGGGCGCAGTTCCTTCGCCTTCGGCAGGGTGGTCTTGATCTGCTCATGCTTCAGCAGAGCCACGGCCATATTGGCGAACATCGCCTTGCGATGGGCGCTGGTGCGGTTCAGCTTGCGACCGCTCATTCCATGGCGCACGACAGTTTACTCCTGCTCGGGCATCATTCGTGCCCGGTATCCGGGCACTGTGGCGCGCGCTCGGGCGTTGTTATCCCTGTCGCGCGCCGCGATGCGATTTTCAAAGGGGCCGACGTGCGCAGGCACAATCCGCCCCGTGAGGTAGTCGCCCGCATGACGCGGGCGGTTACAGGAACCCGATATCGGCGGCGCGGGGCATGGCCTTTCGGCTGCCCCGCCGGCCGATCAATAGGGCTCTTCCAGCTTCTTGGCCAGCTCTTCGATATTCTCCGGCGGCCAATTGCTGATCTGCATGCCGAGCTTCAGACCCATGGAGGACAGAACCTCCTTGATCTCGTTCAGCGACTTGCGACCGAAGTTCGGCGTCCGCAGCATCTCGGCCTCGGTCTTCTGGACCAGATCGCCGATATACACGATGTTGTCGTTCTTCAGGCAGTTCGCCGAACGCACCGACAGCTCCAGTTCCTCGACCTTGCGGAGGAGGTTCGGGTTGAAGGGCAACTCGTCATGCTCTTCACGTTCGGTCGGCATCTCCGGCTCTTCGAAGTTGATGAAGAGCTGGAACTGGTCCTGGAGGATGCGGGCGGCAAGCGCGATCGAATCTTCCGGGGTGATGGCACCGTTGGTTTCGACGTGGAGCGAGAGCCGGTCGAAATCGGTATAGGAACCGACACGGCTGTTCTCGACCTTGTACGAGACCTTCTTGATCGGGCTGTACAGGGCGTCGACCGGGATCAGGCCGATCGGCGCGTCTTCGGGGCGGTTCGCCGAGGCCGGGACATAGCCCTTGCCGGTGTTCACCACGAATTCCATGTTCAGCACCGCGCCGTCATCCAGCGTGCACAGAACCAGGTCCGGATCCAGAATCCCGATATCGGGACCGGTCTGGATCATCGATGCCTTGACCTCGCAGGGGCCGGTGGCCTTCAGCGCCATGCGCTTGGGGCCTTCGGCATGCATGGTCAGCGACATGGTCTTCACGTTCAGCACGATGTCCGTCACGTCCTCGCGCACACCGGGGACGGATGAAAACTCGTGAAGAACGCCGTCGATCTTGATCGCCGTAACTGCGGCGCCTTGAAGCGACGACAGCAGCACCCGGCGCAGGGCATTGCCGAGCGTCATGCCGAAGCCGCGTTCGAGCGGCTCGGCGACGACGGTCGCCTGCCGGGCCGGATTGGCCCCCGGCTCGATCTCGAGCTTGGTCGGCTTAATCAGGTCCTGCCAATTCTTATGGATCACGTGAACGACCTCTCGTTGCTCGCGCCGCGATGGGGTGCCGGTCGTTGCGGGGATCCGGCGGGCGCTCTTGCCCGCCGCGCCGGCGACGCGGAACCGGACAGGCTGAAGCCGGCCGGCGCGGCGCCCTCCCGGGCTATCGCGTCCGACCGGCGGGGGCGCGTGCGGTCCTTGACGTCAGACGCGGCGCCGCTTGGGCGGGCGGCAGCCGTTATGCGGGATCGGGGTCACGTCGCGGATCGAGGTGATCGCGAAACCCGCCGCCTGCAGGGCACGCAGAGCCGATTCCCGGCCCGAGCCCGGACCCTTGACCTCGACGTCCAGGGTACGCATGCCGTGTTCGGCGGCCTTGCGGCCGGCGTCTTCGGCAGCGACCTGCGCCGCGTAAGGGGTAGACTTGCGCGAACCCTTGAAGCCCATGGTCCCCGAGGACGACCAGGAGATGGTGTTCCCCTGCACGTCGGTGATGGTGATCATGGTGTTGTTGAAGCTCGCGTTCACGTGCGCGACACCGGAAGTGATATTCTTCCTGTCGCGGCGGCGCAGACGAGCACCCGTATCCTTGGCCATGGTGCGTCCTTACTTCTTCTTGCCCGCAATCGGCTTCGCCGGGCCCTTGCGGGTCCGCGCATTTGTGTGGGTGCGCTGACCGCGCACCGGCAGGCCACGACGATGCCGAAGGCCGCGGTAGCAGCCGAGGTCCATCAGGCGCTTGATGTTCATCGCGACTTCGCGGCGGAGGTCACCCTCGACCGCATAATCGCTGTCGATCACTTCACGGATGCGAATCACTTCGGCATCCGACAGTTCGTTCACGCGCCGCTCGGTCGGGATTCCCACCTTGCCGCAGATTTCCTGCGACTTCGACCGGCCAATGCCGTGAATGTAGGTCAGCGCGATCTCGACTCGCTTCGCGGTCGGGATATTCACACCTGCAATACGCGCCACGCTTGATTCTCCTTCGTCGACCGACGGTCTGCGCCCGCACGCGCCCACTCGGCGCGGAGGGGCGCGATTATAGGATGACCGTCGCTCAAGTCAACCACTCAGAAGTTACGACCCGCTGCCGAGGATGGCTTTCAACGCCCGGGTCACATCATCGATGTCGGCCATGCCGTCCACCGTCCGCAAAAGGCCCTTCGTCTCATAGTAGGGCAGCAGCGGCGCGGTCTGCGCATGGTAGGCTTCGAGCCGGCTCGTCACCGTCTCGGCATTGTCGTCCTTGCGGCGGGTGAACTCAGTCGACCCGCACACATCACAGACGCCCGCAACCTTGGGCTTCTGGAAAGTGTCATGATAGCCGGCGCCGCATTTGGCGCAGGCGAAACGTCCGGTGATCCGCTCGACCAGTGCCGCATCATCGACCTTCATCTCGATCACATGATCCAGATGAAGCCCGCGGGAGGCCAGCATGCCGTCCAGCGCCTCGGCCTGGGCCACGGTGCGGGGAAAGCCGTCGAGGATGAAGCCGTTGCGGCAGTCATCCTGACCGATGCGGCCGGCGATCATATCGATGATCGCCTGATCCGGCACCAGCTTTCCGCTGTCCATGATCGCCTTGACGCGATTACCAAGCTCGCTGCCCGATTTCACCTCGGCACGGAGCATGTCCCCTGTGGACAGCTGCACGATGCCGTAGGCGTCGACCAGGCGCTGCGACTGTGTGCCTTTGCCGGCACCGGGAGGTCCGAGAAGGATCAGGATCACGACCGCCGTCCTTTGAGTCGGGCCTTCTTGATCAGCCCCTCATACTGGTGCGCCAGCAGGTGGGACTGGATCTGGGCCACGGTATCGATGGTGACGTTGACCACGATCAGCAGGCTGGTGCCACCAAAGTAGAACGGGACCGCATACTCGCTGATCAGGAGTTCTGGCAGGGCGCAGACCGCAGCGATATAGATCGCGCCGATCGCCGTCAGCCGGGTCAGCACATAATCCAGATACTCAGCGGTCTTCGCGCCGGGCCGGATGCCGGGAATGAACCCGCCATGTTTGCGCAGATTGTCCGCCGTCTCCTCCGGATTGAACACAATCGCGGTATAGAAAAAGCAGAAGAACAGGATGGCCGCGATGTACAGGCCCAGATACAGAGGCTGACCATGCGCAAGATTTGCCGTCAGCCAGGTCATCCAGGCCGGACCGCCGGCGGCATTGAAGCTGGCGATGGTCGTCGGCAGCAGCAGGATCGAGCTTGCGAAGATCGGCGGGATAACGCCGGCCGTGTTCAGCTTCAGCGGCAGATGCGAGCTTTCACCGCCATAGATCCGGTTGCCGACCTGACGCTTCGGGTACTGAACCACGATGCGGCGCTGGGCCCGTTCCATGAACACGATGAAGGCGATCACCGCCACCGACATGATCAGCAGGAACAGGATCAGGCCCGTGGACAAGGCGCCGGTCCGCCCCAGTTCCAGCATCCGGGCCAGAGCGCCCGGCAGGCCGGCGACGATGCCGGTGAAGATGATCAGCGAGATGCCGTTGCCGACGCCACGGGCGGTGATCTGCTCGCCCAGCCACATCAGGAACATCGTGCCGCCGACCAGCGTGATCACGGTGGCCGCCCGGAAATATAGCCCTGGGTCCGCCACGGCCGACACACCGCCCGCCTGCAGCCCCTCAAGCCCCACCGAGATGCCATAGGCCTGAACGATCGCCAGGCCCACCGTGCCGAAGCGGGTGTACTGGTTCAGCAGCTTGCGCCCGCTCTCGCCCTCCTTCTTCAAGGCCGCGAAGCTCGGCAGCACTGCGGTCAGCAGCTGCACGATGATCGAGGCCGAGATGTAGGGCATCACGGTCAGCGCAAAGATGGTCATGCGCCCCAGCGCACCGCCGGCGAACACGTTGAACATACCCAGAATGCCGCCGGCATTCTGATTGAACACCTCGGCAAGCACGGCAGGATTGATCCCCGGCACCGGGATATAGGTGCCAAGTCGATAGACCAGCAGCGCGCCCAGGGTGAACCAGAGCCGCTTCTTCAGTTCGGTGGCCTTGCCGAAGGCCCCGAAATTCAGGCTGCCCGCAAGTTGATCGGCGGAGGACGCCATCGCGGATGCGCTCCCGGCTTGAAGAGGGGGATCTCGAAGGCATGTCCTGAGCCGGCGGGGCCGGCCAGAACACCTGGATCAGTCTGTCGTCGTCGGGGCGGGCCCGGCACTCAACGTCGCCCTCACCGGTCCGGGACATACCCCGACGGCTTCGGCAATGCGAGCGCGGGCAACCATCCCCCGGTCTGAACCGGCGGACGGTCGCCCGTCAAAGCCTGCACGACGCAAGCTCAGGCCAGAGATCAGGCCTGGGCCTCGTCCGCTGCCGGCACCGCCGGCAACTCGACCTTGCCACCGGCCTTCTCAACCGCCGCAACCGCCGCCTCAGAGGCGCCGGAGACGTGGATGGTCACGGCCGTGGTGATCTCGCCCTTGGCAAGCAGGCGCACGCCGTCGCGAACGCGACGCAGCAGGCCGGCTTCAACCAGGGTCGCCTCGGTGATGTCGGTGCCGAGCTTGCCGGCATCGATCGCTTTCTGGATGCGACCCAGATTGACATGAACGAAATCGTTACGGAAGGGCGCGTTGGTGAAACCACGGCGCGGAAGGCGACGATGCAGCGGCATCTGACCGCCCTCGAAGCCCTTGATCGCCACGCCTGCACGCGCCTTGGCACCCTTATGGCCCTTGCCGGCGGTCTTGCCGGTCCCCGAGCCGGGGCCGCGACCAATGCGCTTGCGCGCCTTGGTCGCACCAGGATTGTCCCTGAGCTCATTGAGCTTCATGACACCGCTGTTCCTTGCGTTCGTGTGTTTGGTGCAGGAGGCCCGGGGTTACCCTCAGGCCACCTCCTCCACGACCACGAGATGAGCCACCCTG
This sequence comes from Tistrella arctica, assembly GCF_039630945.1. Taxonomy (NCBI): domain Bacteria; kingdom Pseudomonadati; phylum Pseudomonadota; class Alphaproteobacteria; order Geminicoccales; family Geminicoccaceae; genus Tistrella; species Tistrella arctica. Next base: position 9,434 of record NZ_JBBKTV010000011.1, on the reverse strand, counting down.
GCAATCATGCCACGGACCGACGGGGTATCCTCAAGCACGCGGCTGCGATGCCGCTTGTTGAGACCCAGGCCGATCAGCGTCTGACGCTGATAGTCGGGACGCCCGATCGGGCTGCCCAGCTGGGTGACCTTCACCTGCTTCTTCGCCTCCGACATCAGGATCACTCCTTGCCAGCGGCGGCGGCGGCCGCCTGGCCGTCGCGGCGGCCGATGATGTCGCTGACCTTGCGACCCCGGCGCCGCGCAACCTCACGCGGCGACTGAACGGCCTTGAGGCCGTCGAAGGTCGCCTTGATCAGGTTGTACGGGTTCGACGTGCCGTGGCTCTTCGCCACGACGTCGGCGACACCCAGGCTCTCCAGCACCGCGCGCATCGGGCCGCCGGCGATGATGCCGGTACCCGGAGGGGCGGCGCGCATCAGGATCCGGCCGGCACCGAAATGCCCGTCGATATCATGATGCAGCGTGCGGCCCTCGCGCAGCGGAACGCGGATCATGCCGCGCTTCGCCTTCTCGGTGGCCTTGCGGATCGCTTCGGGAACCTCGCGGGCCTTGCCCTGACCGAAGCCGACCCGGCCGCGGCCGTCACCAACAACCACCAGCGCGGCAAAACCGAACCGGCGACCACCCTTAACCACCTTCGCGACGCGATTGATGGTAACGAGCTTGTCGATGAACTCGCCTTCTTCCTCGCGAGGCTTGCGCTCGTTGTCCGTGCGTGCCATGCGTGCGGCCCCCATCAGAACGACAATCCGCCCTCACGGGCGGCGTCGGCCAGCGCCTTCACGCGGCCATGATAAATGTAGCCCCCGCGGTCGAAGACGACCTCGGTCACGCCGTGCTCAAGTGCGCGCGCAGCGATCAGCTGGCCGACCAGCTTGGCGGCTTCCACGCCAGCGCCGTTCTTGAGCTGGCCCTTCAGATCCGTGTCGAGGGTCGATGCCTGGGCGAGCGTCTGCCCGCCAACATCGTCGATGATCTGAGCATAAATGTTCAGATTGGAGCGGTAGACGCTCAGCCGCGGACGGCCGTGCGACTTTTTGCGCAGCTGCGTACGCACGCGCCGCTTGCGCCGCTCGAAGAGCAGATTCGCGTTCATGCCCGTGCGGCTCCTTACTTCTTCTTGCCTTCCTTGCGGACGATAACCTCGCCCTCGTACTTGACACCCTTGCCCTTATAGGGCTCGGGGCCGCGGAAGGACCGGATCTCGGCCGCGATCTGACCGACCCGCTGCTTGTCGATCCCAGAGATCGCAAGCGCAGTCGGCTTCTCGGCCTTGATGTCGATATCCGCCGGAACGGCGTATTTGATGTCGTGGCTGAAGCCGAGCTGCAAGGTGAGCAGCTTGCCGTCGACAGCGGCGCGGTAACCCACGCCGTTGATCTCCAGCTTCACGGTGAAGCCCACCGACACGCCCTGGACCATGTTGGCCACCAGCGTGCGCGACAAACCCCACATCGACAGGGCGCGACGGTCGTCATTGGCGGGCTGAACGACGATCTGACCGTCGTTCAGCGTAACATTCACATCCGACGGCAGCGTGCGTTCAAGAGCGCCGAGCTTGCCCTTGACGCGAACGGTGTTCCCGTCCACTGCAACCTCGACGCCCTGCGGCACCGCCACCGGATTCTTACCGATACGCGACATAGGACGTCTCCTCAGAACACCTTGCAGAGCACTTCACCGCCGACATTGGCGGTGCGGGCCTCTGCATCGGACATGACGCCGCGCGGGGTCGAGAGGATCTGGATGCCGAGGCCATTGTAATGCTTCGGCAGTGCCTTGATCGACGAATACACACGACGGCCCGGACGGGAGACGCGGCCGATTTCGCGGATGGCGGGCTCGCCGTCCACATACTTCAGCGCGATCTCGAACACCGGCTTTCCTTCCGCAGGCTCATTCCGCTCGTAACCGCGGATATAGCCCTCACGGGTCAGCACGTCGAGAACCCAGCCGCGCAGCTTCGACGCCGGGCAAAGGGTCGTGCCCTTGCGCGCCATCTGGGCGTTGCGGATACGGGTGATCATATCGCCGAGGGGATCGGTCATGGACATTTCCGGTCCTCCTCTCTTACCAGCTCGACTTGGTCATGCCGGGGATCTGCCCGGACGACGCCAGGTCGCGGAGCGCCACACGGCACAGCTTGAGCTTGCGGTACACGGCGCGCGGACGGCCCGTCAACGCGCACCGGTTCCGGATACGGGTCTTGGAGCTGTTGCGCGGCATTTCCGCCAGCTTCAGGGTAGCAGCAAACCGCTCCTCGGGAGACAGGCTGCGGTCATCAACCACCGACTTGAGAGCGGCGCGCTTTGCGGCAAAGCGCTTGGTCAGCTGCTCGCGGTGCTTGTTCTTCTGGACGGCACTGGTCTTGGCCATAATCGCCTCGCTTGCCGTTGCTCAGTTCACGAAGGGCATCTGGAAGGCGGCAAGAAGCGCCTTCGCCTCGGCATCCGTCTTGGCCGTCGTCGCGAAGACGATGTCCATACCCCGGACGGTATCGACCTTGTCGTACTCGATTTCCGGGAAGACGATCTGCTCTTTGAGGCCCATGGCATAGTTGCCACGCCCGTCGAACGACTTGCCGTTCAGCCCGCGGAAGTCGCGGACGCGCGGCAGAGCGATGGTGACGAGACGATCAAGAAACTCGTACATGCGGTCGCGGCGAAGGGTGACCTTCACGCCAACCGCCATGTCCTCGCGCAGCTTGAAGCCGGCGATCGACTTCTTCGCGCGGGTCACGACCGGCCGCTGACCCGTGATCTTGGTCAGGTCGGTCACGACGCCGGCGATCTTCTTCTGATCCGACACCGCCTCGCCGACGCCCACATTCAGGACGATCTTCTCGAGACGGGGGATTTCCATGATGTTCGCGTAGGCGAACTGCTCACGCAGCTGGCCGCGAACCTCATTCACATAATACTCGTACAAGCGTGCCATGGTGGGCTGCTCCGCCGTCAACGATCGATCTGCTCGCCGGAACGCTTGGCGACTCGCACCTTGCGTCCATCTTCGAGCGTGGAAAAACCGACGCGGGTCGGCTTGCCGTCCTTGGGGTCGGCGATCGCGACGTTCGACAGGTGCAGCGCGGCTTCCTTCTCCAGAATACCGCCGGGGCTACCCGGCTTCGGAGCGGTGTGCCGCTTGACGAGGTTCACGCCCTGGACATAGACGCGGTCCTCCTTGGGGAGAACCTGCGTCACCGTCCCGGCCTTGCCCTTGTCGCGCCCGGTCAAAACGACGACGTTGTCGCCTTTCTTGATCTTGGCTGCCATTAGAGGACCTCGGGGGCCAGAGAGATGATCTTCATGAACTTCTTGCCGCGGAGCTCGCGGGTGACCGGGCCGAAGATACGGGTCCCGATCGGCTCGCCATGCTTGTTGATCAGCACGGCGGCATTGCGGTCGAAGCGGATGGCGGTGCCGTCCGGACGACGAAGCTCCTTGGCGGTACGAACGACCACCGCACGGTGGACGTCGCCCTTCTTCACCTTACCACGCGGAATCGCCTCCTTCACGGAGACGACGATCACGTCGCCGACACGGGCAACGCGGCGGCGGGAACCGCCGAGCACGCGGATGCACTGCACACGCCGGGCGCCGCTGTTGTCCGCCACTTCCAGATTGGTTTCGGTCTGGATCACAGGACCGTTCCTTAATCAGCAGGGGCCGGGCTCATTCGCCTTCGACGACGACCGTCCAGCGCTTCCGCTTGGAGATCGGCGCCGACTCGATGATGCGGACGTTGTCGCCGGCCTTGAACCGGTTGTCCTCATCATGCGCGGCGTACTTCTTGCTGCGGCGGATGAACTTCTTGTAGATCGGGTGCTGGAAGCGACGCTCGACCTTGACGATGATCGTCTTGTCGCCCTTGTCGCTTACCACGACGCCCTGGAGGATACGCTTGGGCATCTGATCACTCCTTCGCCGCAGATGCGGCCTGCTGGCCGATCACGGTCTTGATCCGGGCGATGTCGCGACGGACCTCGCGCACCCGGGCGGTGTTGTCGAGCTGACCGCCCGCCTGCTGAAAGCGCAGATTGAACTGCTCCTTCTTCAGCTGCAGCAGCATGGTCGAAAGCTCGGTGCCCGACTTCACGCGCAGTTCCTCAGCCTTCATGGCCTCAGCCCTCCACACCGATGCGCTGGATCACGCGGGTGCGGATCGGCAGCTTCGCGGCACCACGCTCGAAGGCCTCACGGGCCAGCTCGGCGGGGACACCGTCCAGTTCGAACATCACGCGACCAGGCTTGACACGGGCCATCCAGAATTCCGGAGCGCCCTTACCCTTACCCATGCGCACCTCGGCCGGCTTCTTCGAAACCGGCACGTCGGGGAACACACGCACCCACACGCGACCGACACGGCGGATGTGGCGGGTGATCGCGCGACGGGTCGCCTCGATCTGCCGCGCCGTCAACCGACCGGGCTCCATCGCCTTCAGGCCATAGGCGCCGAAATTCAGCGCCGTACCGCCCTTGGCGTCACCGTGGATGCGGCCCTTATGCGCCTTGCGATATTTCGTCCGCTTCGGACTCAGCATAAGTTCCAGCCTTTCTCACTAAGCTGATCGCCGCCGGATCAGCGCGAAGCCCGCGTCTCACGACGCTCGGCTTCCGCCGCCAGCGGATCGCGGCTCAGCACTTCGCCCTTGAACACCCAGACCTTGACACCGCATGTGCCATAGGTGGTGAAGGCGGTCGCCTGGCCATAATCGATGTCGGCGCGCAGCGTGTGCAGCGGCACCCGACCTTCGCGGTACCATTCCGTGCGGGCAATCTCTGCGCCGCCCAGGCGGCCGCTGCAGGTGATGCGGATGCCTTCGGCACCCAGACGCATCGCCGACTGCACGGCACGCTTCATTGCCCGGCGGAACGCCACGCGGCGTTCCAGCTGCTGGGCGATGTTCTCCGCCACCAGGGTGGCGTCGAGTTCGGGCTTGCGGACCTCGGCGATGTTCAGATGAACCTCGCCTTTGACCAGCTTGCCGACATCGGCCTTCAGCTTGTCGATATCGGCGCCCTTCTTGCCGATGATCACGCCGGGCCGCGCGCTGTTGAGGGTGATGCGCACCTTCTGCGCAGCACGCTCGATCACGATGCCCGACACGCCGGCGTTCTTCAGGCGGTTCTTCAGGTACTTGCGCAGGCGCAGGTCTTCCTGAAGCAGATCCGCATAATTGTCATCAGCGTACCAGCGGCTATCCCAGGTACGGATGATCCCGAGCCGGAGCCCGATGGGATTGACCTTATGACCCATTAGTCCTGCTCCTCGCGCTCACGGACCACCACGGTCAGCTGGCTGAAAGGCTTCTCGACCCGGCCCACACGACCGCGGGCGCGGGCGCTGAAACGCTTCATGACCAGCGCCTTGCCAACGAAGGCTTCGGCGATGAACAGACGGTCGACGTCCAGCTCGTGATTGTTTTCCGCGTTGGCGACGGCCGACTGCAGGGTCTTCATCACGTCGTTCGAGATCCGGCGGCGCGAGAAGGTCAGCGCAGCCAGCGCCGACTCGACGCTCCGACCACGGATCAGCTCGGCAACGGTGTTGAGCTTGCGCGGGCTCACGCGCAGCATCGCCGACACCGCGCGCGCCTCGTTGTCGGACACCCGACGCTCGGCACTTGGCTTGCCCATGGTTACTTCCTCTTGGCCTTCTTGTCCGCGGCGTGGCCGTAGAACGTGCGGGTGGGCGCGAACTCGCCGAACTTATGACCGACCATGTCCTCGGAGACAAGCACGGGCAGGAACTTGTGCCCGTTATAGACCCCAAAGGTCAAGCCCACAAACTGGGGCAGGACGGTCGAGCGGCGCGACCAGATGCGAATCACCTCCTTGCGGCCGGAGGTGTGCAGCGTGTCGGCCTTCTTCAGCAGGTACCCGTCGACAAACGGGCCTTTCCAAACCGAACGGGGCACAGTCGTACTCCTCCAGACCTTAAGGCTTACGACGGCGGACGATAAACTTGTCCGTCGCCTTGTTATTGCGGGTGCGCTTGCCCTTGGTCGGCTTGCCCCACGGGGTGACCGGATGACGACCACCCGAGGTGCGGCCTTCGCCGCCACCATGGGGATGATCAACCGGGTTCATCGCCACGCCACGGACGACCGGACGACGACCCAGCCACCGGGAACGGCCAGCCTTACCCAGGCTGATGTTCTGATGGTCGGGGTTCGACACGGCACCGATGGTGGCCATGCATTCGGCGCGAACCATGCGCTGCTCGCCCGACGCCATGCGCAGCATGACGTAGCTGCCGTCCTTGCCGACGACCTGCACATAGGTGCCGGCCGAGCGCGCGATCTGGCCACCCTTGCCGGGCTTCAGCTCGACATTGTGGACGATCGTGCCGACCGGGATCGACGACAGCGGCATCGCATTGCCGGGGCGCACATCGACCTTCGAGCCGGCGACGACCTTGTCGCCCACCTTCAGGCGCTGCGGGGCCAGGATATAGGCCTGCTCGCCGTCGGTGTACTCGACCAGCGCGATGAACGCCGTCCGGTTCGGGTCATATTCCAGGCGCGTGACGGTCGCCTCGACGTCCCATTTGCGACGCTTGAAGTCGACCAGACGATAGCGGCGCTTGTGACCGCCGCCGACCTGGAACGAGGTGATGCGACCGGTGTTGTTACGGCCGCCCGACTTGGTCAGGCCTTCGGTCAATGCCTTGACCGGCTTGCCCTTCCAGAGTTCCGAGCGATCGACCAGAACCAGCTGACGCCGGCCGGGCGAAGTCGGCTTGTATGCCTTCAAAGCCATCGGTTCAGATCCCCGCCGTCAGATCGATCTGCTGGCCTTCGACCAGGGTGACGATCGCCTTCTTGAAATCCGAGCGACGCCCCGGACGGCCGCGAAACCGCTTGGCCTTGCCAGCCTGAACCAGGGTGTTGACCGCCTTCACCTTGACATTGAACAGGTGTTCGACGGCCTGCTTGATCTCGGGCTTGGTCGCATCCAGGGTGACGCGGAACGTCACCTGATCATGCTCTGAACCCATGGTCGACTTCTCGGTGACGACCGGGCTCAGGATGATGTCGTACATCCGCTCCGGGTTCATTTCAGCCGCGCCTCCAGGCTCTCGACCGCGGCGCGCGACAGCACCAGGGTGTCGCGGCGCAGGATGTCGTAAACATTCGCACCCTGGCTCGGCAGCACGTCGATGCCGATCAGGTTGCGGGCCGCAAGGCGGAAGCCCTGGTCGACCTCGGTGCCGCCGATGAACAGCGTCGAGTGACCGAGACCGGCCTTCTCGAGGCGTGCCACCAGGGCCTTGGTCTTGGCGTCGTCGGCCTTCAGGTCGTCGACCACCACCAGCTTGCCACCCATGGCCTTCACCGACAGCGCGGTCTTCAGCGCCAGGCGACGCACCTTCTTCGGCAGGTCGTGGGCGTGGCTGCGATTCACAGGACCGTGAACCGTCGCACCGCCGCGGAAGATATTCGCCCGCTTGGCGCCGTGCCGCGCGCGGCCGGTGCCCTTCTGGCGATAGATCTTCGCCGTCGACCCGGCGATATCGGAAATCGTCTTCACCTGATGCGTACCGGCGCGCCGCTTGGCGAGCTGGTAGCGCACCATCCGGTGCAGGATATCGACGCGGGCCGGGAGACCGAACACCTCGTCTGCCAGCGCGATCGTGCCGGCGTCCTCGTTATCGAGGGTAATGACCTTCACATCCATCGCTCGGCCCTCAGCCTTCCGTGGTCTCGGCAGCCGCCTCGGCCACCGGAGACGCAACCTTCAGGCCCGCCGGGAACGGCGCACTCTCGGGCAGCGCCTTCTTGACGGCGTCGCGCAGCAGCACATAGGAACCGGCCGAACCCGGGATGGCGCCTTCAACCAGCACCAGGCCCCGGTTGGCGTCGACGACGGTGACGCGCAGATTCTGCACGGTCACGCGGCGCGCGCCCATATGGCCGGCCATCTTCTTGCCCTTGAAGGTACGGCCCGGATCCTGACGGTTACCGGTCGAACCATGCGAGCGGTGCGAGACCGACACGCCGTGGGTGGCGCGAAGACCGCCGAAATTGTGACGCTTCATGGCGCCGGCGAAGCCCTTACCGACCGAGGTGCCGACCGCGTCCACGAACTGGCCGGGAACGAAGTGATTGGCACCGATTTCGGCGCCGACATCCGGCAGGGCGTCGCCCGTGACCCGGAATTCGGCGAGCTTCAGCTTGGGCTCGACCTTCGCCTTGGCGAAATGGCCGCGCTGCGGCTTGGAAACGTTCTTGACCTTCGCCGCACCGTAACCGACCTGAACGGCGTTGTAGCCGTCAGTTGCCTCGGTGCGGTGTGCGACGACCTGGACGTTGTCGAGCTTCAGAACGGTCACGGGAATGTGAATGCCGGCCTGGTCGAAAACGCGCGTCATCCCGAGCTTGCGGGCGATGACTCCAGTACGCATCTGGCGTTACCCCCTCAGAGCTTGATCTCGACGTCGACGCCGGCCGCAAGGTCGAGCTTCATCAAAGCATCGACGGTCTGCGGGGTCGGCTCGACAATGTCGAGCAGGCGCTTGTGCGTCCGGATCTCGAACTGCTCGCGCGACTTCTTGTCGATGTGCGGCGAACGGAGAACCGTGAAGCGCTCGATCTCGGTGGGCAGCGGGATCGGGCCCCGCACGCTCGCGCCGGTCCGCTTGGCGGTGTTCACGATCTCGCGGGTCGACTGATCGAGCACGCGATGATCGAACGCCTTCAGGCGGATGCGAATGTTCTGGCCTTCCATCATGGGCTTCTTACCTTGGCCTCGGCGGTGCGACCTGCCGGATGAGTCCGGGGTGCCGCAGCGCCGCGCGTCCTTACAAGAGACCGGCCCGCCGGGCGGACCGGCCGGGCGCTCGTGGCGTCAGGGAACTGGCAGCCGGTGCGCCATCGCGGCCTACATACCGCCACGGCTGTACCGGCTGCACATCTCGCTGTTGATCAGGCGATGACCTTGGCGACGACGCCGGCGCCGACGGTGCGGCCACCTTCGCGGATCGCGAAGCGCAGGCCCTCATCCATGGCGATCGGCGAGATCAGCTTGACCATGACCGACACGTTGTCGCCGGGCATGACCATCTCGGTGCCTTCCGGCAGCGTGATCACGCCGGTCACGTCCGTGGTCCGGAAGTAGAACTGCGGACGGTAGTTGGTGAAGAACGGGGTGTGACGCCCGCCTTCTTCCTTGGTCAGGATATAGGCTTCCGCCGCGAACTCGGTGTGCGGGGTGATCGTGTTCGGCTTGGCCAGAACCTGGCCGCGCTCCACATCCTCACGCTTCGTGCCGCGCAGCAGCACGCCGACATTGTCGCCGGCCTCGCCCTGATCCAGCAGCTTGCGGAACATCTCGACGCCGGTCACCGTCGTCTTCGTGGTGTCACGCAGACCGACGATCGACACTTCCTCGCCGACCTTCACGATGCCGCGCTCGATACGACCGGTCACCA
>NZ_JBBKTV010000010.1:0-188044 GCF_039630945.1 Tistrella arctica | reverse complement strand
TCCGCGCGGTCGCAGACAAAAAGAGCCTGAAACTCAGGCGCAAGCTCGCAGGCTGGGATGTCAAATACCTCGCTTCCATCCTCGGGTTACCTCTCCGTTAACCTGGATTCGGAGCCCTGGCATGTCCCGGCCAGCAGACGAGGCGTGTGGTCGTCAGCGCACCGCGCGCGTGTGGCCGCGCTGGAACTCCAGTTGTTCGGGGCTGAGCTGGAAGCCGACCATCAGCGCGTAATCGGCGCCCGAGGTGCCGGCCGTCAGCGGCACGCGGATGCTGAGTTCCTCTTGTGCCGCGGCCTTCAGCCGGTCGGCCGGCAGCGGCAGGTCCGAGCGGAAGACCTGCTTGTTCAGGATCGTCTGGTCGCGATCGGTCACCGCGACGTAATAGTCGAAGGCGGTGCCGGTGTCGCCGGGGGCGGCGGGGCCGCGCTCGACATCGATCACCAGGGTCAGTGCCACATCGATATAGCGCCGGCCGTCATCGGTATCGGCGTCGCAGTTCCATTGCGCATCGGCGATGCGGCCCAGGAAACGCACGCCGGTGACGTCGGTGGCGCCGGGCACGATCTGAACCGCCTGCGACGTTTCGCGCAGCACCACCACCCGCGGGCAGACCGGCGGCTCGGCGCGACTGAAGGCGCCGCAACCGGCGGTGGTGGCCGCCAGCGCGATCGCGGCGGCGCCCAGCAGGCGGCGGCGGCCGCGGCCGCCGGTCTTCAGGGTGGTCCCGGGACCGGACGCGGAATTGGGCTGTGCCACGACGAAGCGCTCCGTGATCGTTGCCGCATGGGCGTGCAGATATGCGCCACTGTATAGCGACGCCGCGCGGGCGCGCAATGCCGCCGCCCGCGCGTGTCTGCCTCGTCTCATGACTCAGATCCGGTCACGATTGCGATGATGACGGTCACAGACCGTTATGGCTGCCGTCGCACATCGGATGGCCGCCGGTCTTCTTGCAGCCGCAGAACCAGGCGGTTCCGTCCTCTTCGGCCTTCCAGGCCATCGGCGACAGGCCGGTGCCCTTGTGGGTGCCGTCGCAGAAGGGCTGCTTCTTGCTGAGCCCGCAGGAGCACCACCAATAGGTGCGGCCCGCAGTCACCGCCACCTCATAGGGCTCGGCCTGGGCCACCACCGGTTCCATGATCGGTTCGGTCGTCATCTGGTCAGTCATCCCCATTGGGCGCCGCCAGGGCCTGGCCCGTGCCTGGCCCGTGCGGTCGCCCGGTTCACACGATGTCGTCGCCGGTGGGCCGGCGATCATTCGATGTTGCTACGACCCCATGTCACGCCCGCATAAAGCTGTCACCCCCGCAGAAAGCCGCCTGACGTGATGTGGCGCGCAAAGGTTGTGATATAGGGTCAGTAGGCACGCATAAGTGTAACGGCCGTGGCAAGGCTGCGGCAAGCCTCCGTCGATGCGCCCGACCGGGCGCCGCTGCGGGCGCATGGTGTTGAACTTCAAGGCCCGGCATGCCATACCGCACCCTTGAGCCCGTGACGCGCCCGACCGGAACCGCCCGACCGGCATGTTGCGCCCGTCATGAGCGACCGGCCGCCAAGGTCCGGCCCCATCCTGATCCGGAGCGTCGATGCGATGACCCAGGTGGTCAACCCCGCCTCCCCGAGCGCTACCCCTGAGGTGGCCTCCGTCACCCTGGTCCTGGCCGAGCCGCGCGGCTTCTGCGCCGGCGTCGACCGGGCGATCCAGATCGTCGAGCGGGCCATCGAGCGGTTTGGCGCCCCGGTCTATGTCCGCCATGAAATCGTCCACAACAAGACCGTGGTGCAGGATCTGGTGGCCAAGGGCGCGGTGTTCGTCGAGGAACTGGACGAGGTGCCCGACGACGTGCCGGTGATCTTCTCGGCCCATGGCGTGCCAAAGGCGGTGCCGCTTGAGGCCGCCCGCCGCAAGCTGCTGGCGATCGACGCCACCTGTCCGCTGGTCTCGAAGGTCCACCGCGAGGCGGAACGCCATCATGGTGAAGGCCGCCATGTGCTGCTGATCGGCCATCGCGGCCATCCGGAGGTGATCGGCACCATGGGCCAGTTGCCCGATGGCGCGGTCGAGCTGATCGAAACCGTGGACGATGCCGAGGCCTATGCGCCGGCCACAGGCGGGTTGCCGCTGGCCTATGCCACCCAGACCACATTGTCGGTGGCCGACACCGCCGGCATCGTCGCGGTGCTGCGCCGGCGCTTTCCCGATATCGCCGGGCCGAAGCGCGAGGATATCTGCTATGCCACCACCAACCGCCAGGAAGCGGTGGCGCAGATCGCGGCCAGCGTTCAGGCGGTGCTGGTGATCGGCGCGCCCAATTCGTCGAATTCGCGCCGGCTGGTGGAAACCGCGGCGTCTGCGGGCTGCGCCAATGCCCGGCTGATCCAGACCGCGGACGAGATCGACTGGGACCGGCTGGCCGGTGCCACCCGCATCGGCATTTCGGCCGGCGCCTCGGCGCCCGAAATTCTGGTCGAGCAGGTGATCGCGGCCTTCCGCGCCCGCGGCCCGGTGGTGATCGAGCGGGTGACCACGGCCGAAGAGAGCGTGGTGTTCAAGCTGCCGCCGGACCTGAACCGGTGACGCCTGCGGCCGGGACGCGTGACACGATGATGCAGGGGGCCTGAGATGGCGGTTTACACGGCGGTCGCCGACGACGAGATGCGGGCGCTGCTGGCCGGCTATGACATCGGGCCGTTCCAGGGACTGGCCGGGATTCAGCAGGGGGTGGAGAATTCCAACTGGATTCTGGCCGCCGGTGGCCGGCGCTATATCCTGACCGTCTATGAAAAACGCGTCGATCCGGCGGATCTGCCGTATTTTCTGGGGCTGATGGATCACCTGACCCATCGCGGCATCCGCTGTCCGCAGCCGGTGCAGGATCGCCAGGGCCGGGCGCTGGCCGAACTGGCCGGCAAGCCGGCGGCGATCTTCACCTTCCTGCCCGGCCGTGGCCCCACCCGGATCGTGCCCGCCCATTGCCGGGCGCTGGGCACGGCGCTGGCGGAACTGCATCTGGCGACCGCCGATTTCCCGATGCACCGGCCGAACACCCTGGCGCTGGCCGGCTGGCAGAGCCTGGCTGGCGGCATCGGGGCCCGCGCCGACGAGATCGCGCCGGGCCTGTCGCGTGAGATCGCGGCCAGCATGGCGACACTGGCGGCCGATTGGCCGCATGATCTGCCCTCCGGCACCATCCATGCCGATCTGTTTCCCGACAACGTGTTCTATGAACGCGCCGACCGGGTCTCGGGGATCATCGATTTCTATTTCGCCTGTTCCGATGCCTTCGCCTATGAAATCGCGATCTGCATCAATGCCTGGTGCTTCGAGCCCGACGGGCAGTTCAACATCACCAAGGCGCGGCTGATGCTGGGCGCCTATCGCGCGGTGCGGCCGTTCTCAGACGCGGAACTCGCCAGCCTGCCGCTGCTGGCGGAAGGGGCGGCGATGCGGTTTCTGCTCACCCGCGCCCATGACTGGCTCAACCGTGTCGAGGGGGCGCTCGTGAAGCCCAAGGATCCGCTGGAATATCTCCACAAGCTGCGCTTCCACCGCGGCGTCACCGGTCCCGGAGCCTATGGCCTTGACTGACGCCACCACCGCCGGAGACACGCTGCCGCCGAAGCGGATCGTGGAAGCCTTCACCGACGGCGCCTGTTCCGGCAATCCCGGCCCCGGCGGCTGGGGCGTGGTGCTGCGCTGGGGCGAGCTTGAGCGCGAGATGAACGGCGGCGAGGCCGAGACCACCAACAACCGCATGGAGCTGATGGCCGCGATCGAGGCCCTGCGCGCGCTGAAGCGCCCGACCACGATCCGGATCTGGACCGACAGCACCTATGTCCGCGACGGCATCACCAAATGGATCCATGGCTGGAAGCGCAATGGCTGGAAGACCGCCGCCAAGGCGCCGGTGAAGAACGCCGATCTGTGGCAGCAGCTCGACGAACTGGCGCGCGGGCACAAGGTGGACTGGCAATGGGTGCGCGGCCATGACGGCCATCCTGAGAACGAGCGCGCCGACGCGCTCGCCCGTGGCGGCATTCCGAAACGGCGCTGACGTCGCGGCGATGGTCAGCCGGCGTCTCCACCGTTCAGCGTCTCCACCAGCCCGGCCACATCCAGGATGAAGCGGTCGTCATGCCAGCGGCCGATGATCTGCAAGCCGATCGGCAGGTGATCGTCTGGGGTCGTACCGCCGGGCATCGACAGGGCCGGATGGCCGGTCAGGTTCAGCGGGAAGGTGTAAGGATACCAGGCGCCGCGGATGGTGCCGACCGGCTCGCCGGCAATGGTGACGATGCCGTTCGGATCCTGATCGACCGGCAGCGGCGGCGCGGTGAGTGTGGGCGAGATGATCACGTCGGCGCGTGACAATTCGGCCTGGATGCGGGTGAAGATGGCGGTGCGGGCGGCGGCGGCGGCCTGAAGATCGACGGCCGAATGGGCCATCCCCTTTTCGATCGTCATCACCAGCGACGGGTCCATGCGGTCGCGGAACCGGGCCAGATGCGGCCCGATGCGCGCGGCGAGCCCGCTTTGCAGCACGACCAGGAAATGCCGTTCCTCGGCGGCGAAATCGATCTCGATCTCGTGGACATGGGCGCCGGCCTGGGCCATGCGGGCGACCACCGCATCGGTTGCCGCCAGAACCCGCGGGTCCACCCGTGTGCCGCAGCGCGGCAGATAGGCGACCTTGAGCCCCTCCAGAGTGGTGACCCGCCGCTCGGCCGGCAGGGCGCCCTGGCCCCAGGGATCGCGGGCGTCCAGCCCGGATATGGCATCGAACAGCAGCCGCGTGTCGGCCACGTCGCGGGCCATGGGGCCGACGAAGGAATTGGCCGAGAACAGGTCGGGCAGCGCCAGATGCGGAATGCGGCCCAGCGTTGCCTTCAGCCCGACGATGCCGCAGCAGGCGGCCGGAATCCGGATCGAGCCGCCGCCATCGGTGCCCAGCGCGATCGGCCCCATGCCGGCGGCCACCGCCACGGCGGCACCGGAACTGGAGGCACCACAGGTGACGGTGGGATCGATCGGGTTCAGCGTCCGGCCGAAGATCGGCGCATCCGCCGCCTGCTTGTGGCCGAATTCCGGCGTGGTGGTCTTGCCGATCAGGATCGCGCCGGCGGCGCGGGCGCGGGCCACCGCCACCGCATCCTCAGCCGGCAGATTGTCGGCAAAGATCGCCGATCCCATGGTGGTGCGCACGCCGCGGGTGGCGGTCAGATCCTTCACCGAATAGGGCACGCCCAGCAGCGGCGGCAGCGATGCCGGGTCGTCGGCCGCCATCACCATCGCCTCGGCGGCGCGCGCCTCGGCCCGTGCCTCTTGGGCGGTGACGGTGATGAAGGCGTTCAGATCGGCCCGGGCCTCGATCCGCGCCAGCACCGCCTCGGTCACCTCGACCGGCGACACCGCGCGGCTGCGGATGGCTGCGGCCAGATCGCGGGCGGTCATGGCGGTGATGTCGGTGGTGGTCATGTCCTGTCCCTGTCTCTGGTCCTGTCGTATCGGGGGCGGCACGTCATATTCAGAGCATCCAGCGGCCGCCATCGATCAGCAGCGTCTGGCCGGTGACGTAGCGGGCATCGTCGCTGGCGAGGAAGGCGACCACGCCGGCCACGTCGTCGGGCGTGCCGACATAGCCGGCCGGGGTCGCGGCCTTGATGCGCTCCACCACGGCCGGGGTCAGCCGGTCATGGGCGCGGGTGGCGATGGCGCCCGGCGCCACGGCATTGACCGTGATCCCGCATGCCGCGTTCTCGCGCGCGACCGCGCGGGTGAAGCCGATCACCCCCATCTTGGCCGCGGCATAATCGGCAATGCCGGCATCGCCCGCGAGTGCGCCATCGCTCGACATGTTGACGATCCGGCCATACCCCCGCTCGCGCATCGCCGGCAGCACCAGCCGGGTCATGCGCAGGGTGGTGATCAGGCTGACCTCCAGCACGAAGCGCCAGACGCCTTCTTCCGAGGCATGAAACGGTCCGGCACGCTCGCGCGCACTCTGGCCGACATTGTTGAACAGCACGTCGACCGGCCCGAAGCGGTCGGTGGCCATGATATAGGCCCGGCCCAGCACGGCCGGATCGGTGCAGTCGCCGGCCACCGCCAGCCCCCGGTCACCGGCACCGGCGAACACGCCGGCCAGTCCCTCGCCATCCAGATCGACACCCACCACCCGGGCGCCTTCCGCCAGAAAGCGGCGCACGGTCGCGGCACCGATGCCGTTGGCGGCACCGGTGACGATCACCAGCCTGTCGGAAAACCGCTGCATCGCCTTCAAGCCTTTCGCGATCAGTGAAAGCTGCGGCCGCCATCGACGGCGAGTGCTATACCGGTGACATAGCCGGCTTCGGGCCCCAGCAGCCACAGCACCGCGCCGGCGATCTCGTCGGGCGTGCCGATCCGGCCCAGGGCATAACGGGCGCGAATATGCTCCAGCGCCGCCTGCGGATCGGGCCGTGGCTCCCAGGATGTGCGGAACAGGGGGGTGTCGATGGCGCCGGGGCAGATGCTGTTGACCCGGATGCCATCGGCGGCCAGTTCCATGGCCAGCGACTTGCCCAGCATCACCAGCCCGGCCTTGGCCGCGCAATAAGCCGCCCGGCCGGCGATCGGCATCAGGCCGGCGGCCGAGGACACGAACACCATGGCGCCACCGCCGGCGGCGCGCAGATGCGGCAGGCTCGCGCGGGCGGTCAGCATCGGCCCGGTCAGATTGACGCCGATCGATCGCGCCCAGCCGGCATCGTCGATCTGGTCCAGCGGCTGTTCATGATCGATGCCGGCGGCGCAGATCACACCGTCGATGCCGCCCATGGCCAGGGCCGCCCCGTCGACCGCCGCCTGAACCATGGCACTGTCGGCCACATCCGCCTGATGGCCGGTGACGCGGTCGAGGGCAAGGGCTGCCAGCGCCGCCGCGTCGCGGTCGAGCACGGCGACCCGCGCGCCGCGCGCGGCCAGCATGGCGGCGCAGGCAAGGCCGATGCCGCTGGCGCCGCCGGTCACCAGCACCCGGCGCCCGGTCATCGTGGTTTCTGGCAACAGGGTCATCTGTGCGGCCGTCATGACCGCGCGGCCTCAAGCCCCGGCCGCATGGCGTCGACCAGCTCGTCACAGCGGCCGATCATCACGCGGCTATGCGCCAATGCGTGCTTGATGATGCCGTCCAGAAGCGTCAGGCGGGATGGCTGACCGATCAGTTGCGGATGCATGCCCAGCATCATCATCCGCTTCTCGGCATAGAGCGTGTCGAATTCCAGCGTCCAGGCCTCCAGCGCCGCCGATGGCGCCTGAAGCGTGCGGCCGGGCAGGACGATCGAATACTGGAAGAACGGCGCGTCATCCAGAACCCAGCGAAAGGGCAGTTCCACCAGTTTGGTGGGCCGGCCCTTGTGGCTGTGCAGATAGGGGCTGTCGTCATCGAAGAAGTTCGACGAATAGTCGAAGCCGTAGTCGACCAGCAGATCCATGGTGATGGCGCTGAACTCGGCGGCGGGGGACCGCCAGCCACGCGGTGCCCGGCCGGTCATCCGCTTGATGATTTCGATGCCGCGTTCCATTTCCTCGCGCTCCTGCTCGGGCGTGAGGTTGACGATCCAGGCATGGCTCCAACTGTGATGGGCGATCTCGTGGCCGCGTTCCAGCAGAGCCTCCACCACATGCGGGCGCTGTTCCATCACCAGCCCGGGCACGAAGAAGGTCGATTTGATGCCATAGCGGTCGAGCAGGTCGAGGATCCGCCAGATGCCGACCTTCCAGCCATAGGCGCCCTGCGACATCAGGATCGGCCGGTTGGCGTTGTTGGGATCGCGCGCCGTCCACATGGTCTCGGCGTCGAGGTCGAAGGTCAGGAACAGCGGAAAGCCATCGGGATGACAGGACATGGGATCGGATTCCGTCAGGAAAGGGCCGGGCAACACAGGATGATTCAGGCGATCAGACGAAGCGGTGGAAACCGGTGCGGCGTTCCGCGATCAGCAGGATCAGGCCGGTGAGGATGATCATGATCGTCGAGATGGCGGCGACGCCGGGGTCGACCCCGTGTTCGACCGACGAGAAGATCAGCACCGGCAGGGTCTGCTGGCCGGGGGCGAGCAGGAAGATCGTGACCGGCACGTTGTCGAGCGAGGTGACCAGCGCGAACAGGGCGCCGGCGACCAGGCCGGGGCGGATCAGCGGCAGGGTCACCAGGCGGAAGGCCTGGAGGCCGGTGGCGCCAAGCACCCGCGCCGCCTCTTCGAGCGACCGGTCGACACCGCCCAGGCTTGAGAGGGCGGCGCGCACGATATAGGGCACGGTGATCACCACATGGGCCGCGATCAGCACGCCGGTGCCGCCATAGAGCCGCAGCAGGCTGACATACTGAAGCAGGGCGACACCGATCACCACCGACGGGAACACCAGCGGCGCCATCAGGAACGAGGCGATCGCCTCGGACCCCGGCAGGGCGCGGGAATGGATCGCCCAGGCGGCGGCGACGCCCAGCACCAGCGACAGCGTGGTCGACGACACCGCCAGGATCAGACTGAGCCGGATCGCCTTCAGGTATTCAGGATCGCTCAACACCTCGGCGAACCAGTGCAGGGTCAGGCCCTGCGGCGGGATGGTGAGATACGAGGTGGTGCTGACCGCGGCCAGCATGGTGACGATCACCGGCACCTGAAGGAAGATCACCACCAGAACCGCGATGATCGCCACGATCCGTCCGGGTGCCAGGGTCATGCCATGCCTCCCCAGCGCTTCGCCAGCCGGCCCGACGCCCAGACGATGACCAGCGCGGCCAGCGTCAGCGCGAAGGCGAGGGCGGCACCGCCCGGCCAGTTCAGAAGCTGCATGTATTCGTCATAGATCACGGTCGCCAGCACCCGATAGGTGGCGCCGCCCAGCATGCGCGGCGTGACCAGGGCGCTGATGGTCAGCACGAAGACCAGGATCGATCCGGCGAGGATGCCGGATGCGGTCAGCGGCAGGGTGACCATGAAGAAAGTGCGGATGCGGCCGGCGCCGAGGGTCGAGGCGGCGGCCTCGACATCGCGCGGCACCGCCTGGATCGCCGCCACCAGCATCAGCACCATGAACGGCAGATAGATATGGACCAGACCGATGACCACGCCGGTCATGTTGAACATCAGCTTCAGCGGCGTGTCGATCAGCCCCAGGTCGATCAGCAGGTTGTTGAGCAGGCCGCGATTGGCCAGCAGCGCGATCCAGCCGAATGACCGCACCACCAGGTTCAGCATCATCGGGAACACGACCAGCAGGATCAGCGGCACCCGCCAGCGTTCGGGGCCCCGCACGATCATCAGCGCCAGCGGATAGCCGATCACCAGCGCGATCGCCGTCACCAGCAGCCCCAGGCCGAAGGTCCGCCACACCACCTCGCGGTAGTAATCGTCCAGGATGATCTGGGCGTAATTGTCGATCGTCCATGAGCCCGGCGTGATGCCCATGCCCGGCAGATATTCGCGAAAGCTGGTCGGCAGCATCAGGATGATCGGTGCCGCGAAGCAGGCGATCAGCACCAGCGCCAGCGGCGAGATCAGCGCCGCACCGGTCCGACGGCGGATGATCATGCGGCACCTTCCATGCCGGCTGCGGCCGCCGGCATCACGAACACCTGACCCGGATCGATCGACAGCACCACCGGCGCGCCGGGGGTGAGCCCGGCCTCAGGCCCCGCCGATGATGTCTCGGCGATGATTTCGACGTCGCCCGCCAGCCGCACCACATACTGCACCCGCGCGCCGGTGAACGACCGGAAGGCGATGGTGCCGGGGATGTTTCCATCATCCTGTGGTGCAGAGGCGGCCGGCCTGATCCGGATGGCTTCCTGGCGGATGATCACCTCGGCCGCGGCGCCGAGCGGTGCCTGCGGGTTGGTGGCGCGCAGCACCAGTGCCGATCCGATCCGCACCCGGCCGGCATCGCCGGTGGCGTCCACGCGGCCCGACAGGCGGTTGGGCCGGCCGATGAAGCTGGCGACGAAGCCGTTGGCCGGGCGGGCATAGATCGCCTCGGGCGCATCGAACTGCTGGATCACGCCATGGGCCAGCACACAGACCCGGTCCGACAGCGACAGCGCCTCGGACTGATCATGAGTGACGAACAGGCTGGTGATGCCCAGCCGGCCCTGAAGCCGCTTCAGCTCGATCTGCATCTCGTCGCGGAGCTGGGCATCCAGGTTGGACAGCGGCTCGTCGAACAGCAGCATGCGCGGGCGCGGCGCCACGGCGCGGGCGATGGCCACCCGCTGCTGCTGGCCGCCCGACATCTGGCGTGGATAGCGCCCGGCCAGATGATCCAGCCGCACCAGCGTCAGCGCCTCCTTCACCCGGCCGGCCAGCTCGGCGCCGCGCACGCCCTGGCGCTTCATGCCGAAGGCCACGTTCTCGGCCACGGTCAGATGCGGAAACAGGGCATAGGACTGAAACACCAGGCCGATCCGGCGCTTGTGCGGCGGCGCCCGGGTGATGTCCTCGTCATCGGCGAGGATACGGCCGCCGCTGGGCTCGATCAGCCCCGCGACCATGCGCAGGATGGTGGTCTTGCCGCAGCCCGACGGCCCCAGCAGCGAGACGAATTCGCCATCGGCAACGTTGATGGAGACGTCGCGCACCACGTCGCTGTCGCCATAGCGCTTGTGGAGACGGTCGATGGTGAGCTTGGCCATGATGCCCTATCTGACGTGGGGAGGCGGGTCGGAGGTGGGGAGACGGGTCCGAAATGGGGAGACGGGTCCGAAATGGGGAGGCGGGTCCGAAATGGGGAGGCGGGTGGCGGAGCGGCCGGGGGGAGGGACCGGCCGGTCACGGGGCTGCCGGGGGAAGCATGCCCGTCGTCTCCGCCACCGCCTGGAACCGCGGCTGCCGATACCCGCCCTGGGGGGAGGGAGGCGGGGGCGCCTGCGGTTCAAGCACGGCGATCACAGAACCGTGTCGCGGATGGCGGTCAGCGGGTCACTTCACGCTGCCAGCGCCGGGTCCAGTTGGGCAGGTTCTCGGCCACCGCCTGCGGGTCGGGGAACCACAGATTGTCGCGTGCCTCACCGGTCGGCACGATCGCCGCCACCTTGTCGGACAGCTCGACTTTGGTGTTCACCGGTCCGGCATATTTGCGTTCGGCGAAGCAGGCCTGACCTTCGGGCGACAGCACCACATCGATGAATTTATGCGCCAGATCGGGATGGGGCGCGCCCTCGGGCACGCTGAGTGTCGGGCGGATGCCGACGGCGCCTTCCTTAGGGTACGCCACCGCCACCTTCACGCCCTTGTCGGCAGCCGAGCCGACCCGGTCGGGATACCAGGGCGCCATGGCGATCTCGCCGCGTTCGAACAGCGACACGATCTGGTCGGCCTGGGTGTAGAAGGTCACCACCGACGGCGCCAGCGCCTTGGCGGCGGCAATGCCCGGATCGACATTGTCGATCGTGCCGCCATGCATCTTGTTCAGCGCCAGCAGGAACTGCATGCCCGAGGTGCCGGTGACGTCGCCAAGGGCGATCTTGCCGGCCCATTTCGGATCGGCGAGGTCGCCCCAGGATGTCGGCGGCTCGGGCATCATCTCGGGGTTGTAGGCAAGGGCGGTCGCACCCAGCATGAACACCACGAAGCGGCCGCCATCGGTCAGGGCGCCGGGGATCAGATCGGCGGCGTTGGACAGCTTGGCCGCGTCGATCGGGCTCAACAGCTTTTCATTGGCAAGCTGGGTCGCCAGCGAGTCGTCCATATAGGCGACGTCGAACTGGCTGCGGCCACCCATGGCGCGGATGGCTGCCGCATGCTGCACCGACGAGCCGACCTTCATCGCCACCATGGCGCCGGTCGCCTTCTCGAAGGCGGCGATATGGCAGGTCTTGGTGTCTTCGGCAAAGGATCCGCCGAAGGTGGCGATCACCAGTTCCTCGGCCGATGCCGCGGCCGGCATGGCGGCGGCCAGACAGGCCGCGACCGCGGCGGTTGCGGCGGTATTGCGTGCGTGATGGCGGCGCTGTGTGGCGGCGGCGGACGGTTTGGTCACCATGGTCTCACTCTCCCGGCATGATCGGTGTCGGCCTGCATGAAGCAGCGTCGGCGGCGGGCGGATTATCCGGCCCCGGGCCGTCTGGCGGCCCTTTATGTCGCATCGACGCGTCCTGTCGATTGAAAGCCTAGGTCTCTTTCAGTTATCTTTCAAGAAAGAAACTTGTGAGACATCTCCTGCCAACTGCCCGGCCGGCGGGGGTTTCCAGGGCATGCATCGGCCATCGGCCACGATGCATGCCTGTCGACCAGCAGACCGGCTGGGCTATGATCGGGATCGAGGATCACGGATGAGCGCGGAGCAGACCCAACCGATGCAGACCAATCCGGCCACGCCGCTGGACGATGACGAGACCGCCGCCGCCCCCACACACACGGCCACGGCGCCTGAGCATTTCGATACCGTCGCGCGCGGCATGGCACGCTGGGCGCGTGAGCGACCGGATATCGATGCCTCGGGCAAGGCCGTGGTCGGCCGGGTTCTCAGATTGCAGGGGGTGATCCTGAAGGCGGTGAATGCGACGCTGGCCGCCCATGGGCTGAAATACCCGGCCTATGCGATCCTGGCGACGCTGCGTGTGGAAGGCGCGCCCTATCGGCTGTCGCCGTCGCAATTGCAGCAGACCATGCTGTTCTCGTCGGGCGGCATTTCCAACCTGCTGCTGCGGCTGGAGAAAGACGGGCTGGTCCGCCGCACCTCGGACCGCAGCGACCGTCGCGGCGTGATCGTGGAGCTGACCGACAAGGGTGTGGCCCTGGCCGATGTCGCCATGACCGACCACGCCAACACCGAACGCCACCTGATCCGCATGTTCAGCCAGGACGAACGCGCCCAGATGGCCGATATGCTGGCGCGCATGCTGGTGGTGAACGCCGATGCGCCGGGCTATGTCTGACGCCGGCGACGCTGCCCAGCCTGCGCGGATCCGCCGGCCTTGAGCCGTCCTTAAATAAGAAGACGAGCGTATATTTAATTAAGACGCCGCGTTGATTAAAGCCTTCAAACAAGCCGACGTCAGCGCGGGGCCGCGGAGCGTGTGTGCCGGGGCATGTGGCCGTCAGTAGATCACGTTGCGCAGGAAACGGACGCGGGCGGTGCCGGTGTTCTCGTAAATATAGGGCTGGTTGCTGGCGAAACTATGGAAATCGCCGGCCTCGATGACACGGGGGCCGTCGACCAGATGCACGGTCAGGCGGCCCTCGATGACATAGATCATGTCATGCCAGCCATCGCCATCCGGCTCCGAGACATAGCGGTCGCCGGCGCCGAGCGACCAGATCCAGAGTTCGGCCGCATGGCTGGCCGGGGCGCCGGCGAGCAGGGTGCCGCGGCTCTCAGGGGTGGTGCCGGCCCAGGCCAGGGCCTGGATGCGGCTGCGATCGGGCCCGTCGGCATCGCGGACAAGATCCACGAACAGCACGTTCAGCGCCGCCGCGATCCGGTCGAGGACGGCCAGGCTGACATTGGCGTCGCCGCGTTCGATGTTGACCAGCATCCGCCGGCTGACCCCCGACGCCTCGGCCAGCGCCTCCTGGCTGAACCCGGCCGCACGCCGCAGGCGCCGCAGATTGCCCGCGACATGCTCCAGGATCGGCGGTCGCTCGGTTGCGCCGCTAACGGTCTCTTGACTGTGCATTATAGTGCCCATAATCTCCCTCTGCGCAGTATAGTACACCAATCCCGCGCCAGTCTGCGCCAATCCGTTCCTGCCCCCAATCCGTTCCGGAGTCCCCGTCCCATGGCCGCCCCCAAGGTCGCCCAGGCCGCCGGGTCGATCCTGCTGCCCGTCGGGCTGCTGCTGATCGCCATCGCCTCTATCCAGTCCGGCGCCTCGCTGGCCAAGACCCTGTTTCCCGCCATCGGCGCGCAGGGCACGGTGGCGCTGCGGGTGCTGTTCGCGGCCATCCTGCTGATGCTGATCTTCCGTCCCTGGCGGGTGCGGCTGACGACGGTGACCCTGCGATCGGTGATCGTCTATGGCATCGCGCTGGGCTGCATGAACCTGACCTTCTATCTGGCGCTGCGCACGGTGCCGCTGGGCGTGGCGGTGGCGCTGGAATTCACCGGTCCGCTGGCGGTGGCGCTGTTCGGATCGCGCCGGCCGACCGATTTCCTGTGGGTGGGGCTGGCGGTGGCGGGGCTGCTGCTGTTGCTGCCGGTCGGCGGCCTGGCCGCCGGCATCGATCCGGTGGGGGCCGCCTATGCGCTGACCGCGGGGGTGTGCTGGGCGCTGTATATCCTGTTCGGGCAGAAGGCCGGTGCCGTGCACGGCATGCAGACCGCCGCCTGGGGTTCGCTGATCGCGGCCATCGTGGTGCTGCCGATCGGCATTCACCATGCGGGGACGGCGCTGCTGGACCCGGCGATCCTGCCGGTGGCGCTGACCGTGGCGGTGCTGTCGACGGCGCTGCCCTATTCGCTGGAAATGATGGCGCTGACCCGCCTGCCGACCCGCACCTTCGGCACGCTGATGAGCGTGGAGCCGGCCTTCGCCGCCCTGTCCGGCCTGCTGTTCATGGGCGAGATGCTGACCCCGCTGCAATGGACGGCGATCGGCGCGATCATCTGCGCATCGGTCGGCACCACGGCCACCGCGCGGCGCGCGCCGGCATCGGCCGGCTGACCACCGCTGTTGGCCTGTCTTGTGTAAAGTTTCCGTTGTGACTGTGTAAAGTCGCCCCTGACCCCCGGCCCGACGTGGTTTTCTGTGACGGTGCGGGATGGTTGAGGCCCGCAGCACCGGATCAGCGGGTGGCGGGCTATGAGCAGCATTGGCAGTATCACGCAGCAGGCGATATCGACATGGTCCAGCCGGAGCGGCACGAACCGGTCGAGTGCGGCCGCGACGGCATTGCAGGATCTGACCGGATCTGCCGGTTCGGCGACAGCGTCGACCACGGCGACCATCACGCCTCAGGCCGCGACGACGTCGGGAACGGCCGGGGCCTTCGTTCAGCAAATGTCGGACCTGCTGCAATCGGCGCTGCTGAGCCTTCAGGAAGCCGCGGCGGGCAGCCCGGTGCAGGGTGGTCAGGCCGGGCAGACGGAGCCGGACGCGGAAGCCATGGTCGCCCGGCTCGACACTGACAGCGATGGCCTTGTCACCCGTGACGAGTTCGTTGCCGGCAAGCCCGACGAGGTGAGCGACGCCCAGGCCGCGGCCTTGTGGGACAGCATCGCCGGCGCCGATACCGAAAGCCTGACCGGGACCGCCTTTGCCGAGGGGCTTGCCGCAAGTGGTGGTCCGGGCGGTCCTGGTGGTGCCGGTGGTCCGCCGCCGGGCGGGCCGCCACCCGCGGCATCGGATGACGATGACGACGAGGACACGCTCACCGGCCTGTATGCGATGCTCGACACCAACGAGGATGGCAAGGTCTCGGCCGAAGAGCTTGCCGCCGGCGGCAAGAAGGCCTTGCAGGCGATCACCGCGGCGCTGTCGGCCTATCGCCAGGCCGATGAACAGGCCACAGGCACAGCCACCGCCACGGCCGTTACCGCCTGAGGCACCGCACGGCCACCACTCTGACACGGCCCGCTCACGGAACCATCTTCAACCCCCCGGCGTTGCGGCTCCTGGGGACTGCAAGACAGCCGGCCACGCGCCAGAAGGCGTTCCGGGCGGTCATACGATCGTCTATATACAAGCGGCGTTCGACGGACGCGGCATCGGCACTCCCCGCACACCTCCGAGCTGACCGGCATCGGTCGGACACTCGTCGTGCCGAGGAGACACCATCTTGCGGACGATCAAGTTTGAAGCCATCGCCGGCGATATGCGGGACGTATCGGGTGACCTTCTGGAACCCACGGGTCGCGGCTTTTCCGGTGCCGCGCCCGACCCTGCCACCCATCCACGTCTGGTCGAGACGACGCGGCCGGCCCGGCCCCGACGGCCCGACGGCGAGGCGGCGCGTCCGCTGCCGCTGGTCGTTGATCTGGACGGCACATTGGTGGCGTCGGATCTGCTGATCGAATGCGCCTTCGCCACCCTGGGCCGTCGTCCCGCCGCCATCATCGACATCATCGGCGGGTTGCGGCGCGGCAAGGCCGATCTGAAACACCGGCTGGCACGGTCGGCCGCGTTCGATCCCGCAGCATTGCCTTATGATCCGGAAGTGCTGGCGCTGATCCGGCAGGCGCGGGCCGAGGGCCGGCCGGTCTATCTGGCATCGGCCAGCAACGGCCTGCTGGTCGAACGGGTGGCGGCACATCTGGGCCTGTTCACCGGCTGGTTCGCCTCGGATGCCGACACCAACCTGGCCGGCGCGGTCAAGGCACGCCAGCTTGTCGACGCCTTCGGCGAAAACGGCTTCGATTATGTCGGCAACAGCGCCGACGATCTGCCGGTGTGGCAGGTGGCGCGCCGGTCGATCGCGATCCGCACGCCCCGGCGGGTGGCGGCGCGGCTGTCATCGGCCTGCCCGGATGCCCGGCATCTGCCGGCACAGCCGGCCGGCCTGCGGGGTTGGGCGAAGCTGCTGCGGGTGCATCAATACGCCAAGAATGCGCTGGTTTTCCTGCCGCTGCTGGCGGCCCATGTCATCACCTTCGGCGCCATCGGTCAGGCACTCGCCGCCTTCGTCGCCTTCTCGCTCTGCGCATCCAGCGTTTATATCGTCAACGATCTGGTCGACCTTCAGGACGATCGCGCTCACCGGAGCAAATGCCGGCGGCCGCTGGCCAGCGGCGCGATTCCGCTGTGGCAGGCCATGGTGGCGGCACCGGTCCTGCTGATCGCCGCCGTCGCCGTGGCGGCCAGCGTGTCGTTGCCGTTCCTGGCGGTGCTCGCCGGCTATTTCGTCATCACCACCAGCTATACCTTCGCGCTGAAGCGGATGATGCTGATCGATGTGCTGACCCTGGCGGTGCTGTATCTGGCGCGGGTGATCGGGGGTGCCGTGGCGACCGATGTGCCGATGTCGAAATGGCTGCTCGGCTTCTGCCTGATGGTGTTTCTGTCGCTGGCCCTGATCAAGCGCTATGTCGAGCTGGCGGCGCGGCGCGATGCCCGTCTGCCCGATTCCAAAAGCCGCGATTATCGCGCCAGCGACCTTGAGATGGTCGCGGCGCTGGCGGCGGCGGCGGGGTTCAATGCCATCGTGGTGTTCGCGGTTTACATCTCCACGCCGGCCGCCGGCGCGCTCTACAGCACGCCTGAGGTGCTGTGGCTGGCGATCCCGCTGCTGCTCTACTGGATCGCGCGCGCGCTGATGCTGGCCAGCCGCCGCGAACTGCACGACGACCCGATGGTCTTCGCGCTGAAGGACAGGGTCAGCCTGCTGACCATGGGGGCTGCGGCCCTGCTCGTGGTCGGGGCGCTCTGATCGTGGCGGCACGCGGAGAGACCGGCTGGCAGGGCCGCCACACGATCTCGCCCCGCTTTCGGCGCTATGTGGCCTTCGCGCTGTTGGCGATGGTGGCCAATCTGGCGGTGCAGGAACTGGTGGTGCGGGGCTGGCCCGCTGCCCCCTTGCTGGTGGCGATCGCGGCTGGAACTGCGGCCGGGTTTGCGATCAAATACCTGCTCGACAAGCTGTGGGTGTTTGATGACGCCTTCACCGGCTATCGCCAGGAGGCATCGAAGATCGCGCTGTATGGCCTGTTCAGCGTCGGCACCACACTGATCTTCTGGGCGACCGAGCTGGCGTTCTGGATGGTCTGGCAGACGGCGGCGGCCAAATATGCCGGTGCGGTTCTGGGGCTGGCGCTGGGCTATGTGATCAAGTTCCGCCTGGATCGCCGCTTCGTGTTCAGGGCGGCGCGGTCATGACAGAATTCCATGGCTGGGGCCGTTATCCCCGCCACGACAGCGCGCTGATCAGCCCGGCCGCGCCCGATGACGTTGCGTCGCTTTATAACGATGCCGACGGCCGGCCGCGCGCCGGGCTGATCGCCCGTGGCGCCGGCCGCGCCTATGGTGACGCCGCCATCGGCGACAGCGCCACCGTGGTGATGCGCGGCCTGGATCGTATCCGCAGCTTCGATCGCCAGACCGGGCGGGTGACCGTGGAAGCAGGGCTGCTGCTGGCCGATCTGATCGGAGTGGCGATGCCGGCCGGCTGGTTTCCGCCGGTGGTGCCCGGCACCCGCTTCGTGACCATCGGGGGCATGATCGCCGCCGACGTCCATGGCAAGAACCATCACCGCGCGGGTGGCTTCGGCGACCATGTCGAAACGCTGACCCTGGCGCTGCCCGACGGGCAGATGGTGACCTGCGGCCCCGATCACCACCCCGATCTGTTCCGCGCCACCATCGGCGGCATGGGGCTGACCGGCATGATCGTCGAGGCCAGCTTCACGCTGATGCCGATCCAGACCGGCTGGATCAGCCAGCGCACGGTCGTGGCGCCCGATCTCGATCGGGCGCTGTCGGCCCTGCGTGATGCGGCGGGCGCCACCTACAGCGTCGCCTGGATCGATTGTCTGGCACGGGGGGCGGCCCTTGGCCGCTCGCTGGTCTATCTGGGCGAGCATGCGACGCCGGCCGATCTGACGGCGGCGGGGGGCGATCGGTGGCCGCCGGCTGTGGGCGGCCGTTTCTCGGTGCCGCTGGATGCGCCGTCGATGATGCTGAACCGGCTGTCGGTGGGGGCGTTCAACGCGCTCTATTACAAACGCGGTGCCCGCGCGGCTGGCCGGTCGATGCTGGTACCGTGGGACCGGTATTTCTTTCCGCTCGACGGTATCGGCGACTGGAACCGCCTGTATGGCGCACGCGGCTTTGTGCAATATCAATGTGTTCTGCCGATGGTCGCTGCCGCGGGAACGCTTGCCGATATCCTGGAACGGGTATCGCGGGCCGGTCACGCCTCGTTTCTGGCGGTGCTGAAGCAACTGGGCCCCGCCCATGGTGATCTGTCATTTCCGATGGAGGGCGTGACCCTGGCCCTGGATCTGCCGGTGTCGGCACGGATGCTGGCCCTGCTCAACGACCTGGACCGGCTGGTGGTGGCGGCCGGCGGCCGGCTGTATCTCGCCAAGGATGCCCGCCAGTCTCCCGCCACCTTCGAGGCCGGATATCCGAAGCGCGACCATCTGCGCCGGCTTCGCCACCAGATCGGCGCCCCGGGGCGGCTGTCCTCGAAACTCTCGACAAGGCTTGGTATATGACCGCGAACGCGCTCAGCAAGACACTGCTCGTGATCGGCGGCAGTTCCGATATCGGCCGGGCGATCGCCAGCCGCTATGCCGCCGCCGGCTGGCAGGTGGTGCTGGCGGTGCGCGACGTGGCGACGGGCACGCGCAACGCCGACGACATCGCGGCGCGCAGCGGCCGGCCGGTGCCGGTTCACCGGCTGGACATTCTGGAGACCGACCAGTTCGCGGCCATGCTCGACGGGCTGCCGGCCCTGCCGGATACGGTGGTGTGTGTGGTCGGCGACATGGGCGATCAGGCCCGGTCCGAGACCGATCCCCTGGCCGCCCAGCGGGTGCTGCGGGCGAATTTCGAAGGCCCGGCGCTGTTTCTGGGTATGATCGCCGAGCGGTTCGCCGCCCGTGGCACCGGCGCCATCGTCGGGATCAGTTCGGTGGCGGGCGACCGTGGCCGGGCCTCGAATTATGTCTATGGCGCGGCAAAGGCCGGGTTCACCGCATTCCTGTCGGGCCTGCGCAACCGGCTGGCCGGCCGGGGCGTGCGGGTGGTCACGGTGAAGCCCGGCTTTGTGCGCACCCGGATGACCGAGGGCATGGCGCTGCCCGGCCCGCTGACCGCCGATCCGTCCGAGGTGGGCGAGGCGGTGTTCCGGGCCGCCGAACAGGGCCGGGGCGAGGTGATCTATGTCCGTGGCGTCTGGCGGCCATTGATGATGGTGATCCGCGCCATACCTGAGCGGTTCTTCAAGCGGATGCAATTGTGACGACACTCGATCTGCCCGGCCCCGGCCCCGGCCCCGCCCCCGACGTCGGCCCCGACCATCGGCGCTGGCGCACTGTGCTCGCCCGCCCCGGCGTGGTGATCATGCTGGTCTGCGTGGTCGCGGCGCTGGTGCTGGCGGTGCCGGGCCAGACCGTGACCAACAAATACGTCAACGACCTGTTCATCTTCCTGGACGGCGTCTGGCGGATCGATCAGGGCCAGGTGCCCAATCGCGATTTCCATACCGCGCTGGGGCCGCTGGTCTATTACATCCCCGCCATCGGGCGCTGGATCGGCGGCAGCTTCACCAGTGCCATGCCGATGGGCATGGGTCTGCTGCTGCTGGCGATGGCGCCGGTGATCGCCCATGTGCTTGCCTCGCGGCTGCGGCCGGCGCTGGCGATTCCGCTGGGCGTGTTTCTGGTTCTGGTGGTGGCGGTGCCGATCAATCTGGGCGAGGACATCCGCGAGCTGTCGTTCGCCATGTTCTATAACCGGGTGGGCTGGGCGGCGCTGGCGCTGCTGCTGATGCTGTATGTGCCGCCGCGGCAGCCGGCCGGCGACGGCGGCGCGTCTGCCCGTCTGCTGATCTTGGACACCGCATCCGCCACGTTTCTGACCGTGCTGATGCTGTATATCAAGATCAGCTATGCGGCGGTGGCGCTGGGCTTTCTGTGCCTGCTGCTGATCGACCGGCGCCACCGGCTGTGGGCGGCGGCGACCCTGGCCGCCACCATGCTGGTGGCGATGGCGGTGGAGGCGGTCTGGGGCGGCACCGCGTCGCATCTGCTGGATCTGATGCTGGTCGGGCAGGTCAGTGGCAATATCGACGATGTCGGCAAATATGCCCGGCTTCTGGGCGACAACCTGGCCGATATCGTGGTGTTCGCGGCGGCCGTGATGCTGTCGCTGTGGCGCACCCGCAGCCTGCGCGATCTGGTGTTCTTCGCGGTCTGTCTGGCGGGCGGCATGATGCTGCTCGCTCAGAATTTCCAGGCGCGCGGCATCGTGACCCTTGCCGCCGCGATCGTGGCCGCGGCTGAACTGGCGTGGCGGGTGCCGGCGACCCACCGGCGCGCGCGCCCGACCTGGACGCTCGCCGCCATTCAATTGCTGGTGCCGGCGATCCTGCTGCCGCCGATCGTGTTCAATGGCGCCGCCCTTGGCATTCATGCCGGGCTTGCGGTCAGCGGACAGGGTGATGGCGTGCCCCTGCCGCAATTTCAGGGCATTCGGATGGTGGCGGCGCGGGATGGCTGGCTGCAGTCGATTTTCGACCGCTATCGGACCAGCATCGCCGATGGCCGCGACATTCTGGACGATCTTGGCGTCGCCACCGGCCCGGCCGCCGACGGCGGCGGGCGGGTGGTGGTGCTCGATTTCGTCAACCCGTTCACCGCCGGCATGGGGCTGGTGCCGCCGCATGGCGACAGCACCTGGCATCACTGGGGGCGCACGATCGACGACCGCCATTACCTGCCGGCCGCGACCATGTTCCGCGATGCCCGGGTCGTGATGGACCCCAAGGCGCCGATCGAGCGCGGCACCGCCGAGGGCATGCGCCGGATCTATGACGACACCCTGACCCGCCAGTTCCGGCTGGTGCGGGAGACCAGCGAGTGGCGGGTGTTCATGCGCCGGGCGTCGATGCCGGGCGGGCCACCGGTTCCGTCGCCGTGGCCATCGTCGCCGGCATCGCCGGATCTGCCGCTGATCCTGGCCGCCCGCTGATCCGGCCGGCCTGCGCCGACGGCACCGCCTGTCGCCAGCGATCGGCGACCAGCGAGCCGACGCAGATCAGCAGTGCCCAGCCATAGACCGAGCCCAGCGTGAGCTGATCCAGTGCCGGGGCGCCCATCCGCGCCAGCACCATCGGCACCGGCACGCACAGCATCAGCCCCGCCAGCCGGATTTCGGGATGGTGCCAGCGCGACAGCAGCAGCGGCAGCAGAAACAGGGTGTAGTGGACCCAGCCCAGCGGCGAGGCGAGCAGGGCCGCGAGCAGGGCGAAGCCGCTGGCGCGTTCGATGCCCGGGCGCCGGCGCACCGCCCAGAGCGCCAGCCCCAGCAGCAGGGCAAGGCTGAGCGGCAGGCCGGCCCAGGGTATGCCGGCGCGGGCGGCAAAGCCCGCGATCGAGGCATTGGTCAGGAACACCGCCCGGCTGCCGTCGCCGGCGACCAGAGACAGCCATTGTCCATAGATATCGGGGCCATAGACCAGCAGCGGCACCGCGCTGACCACCGCTGCGGTGATCGCGGCGGCAATCGGCGCCGGGCGATGGCCGGCCAGGAACAGCAGCACCGGCCAGACCAGGACATTCGGCTTCATCGACACCACCAGCCCGATCAGGATGCCGGCGGCGATGTGCTGCCGGCGTTCCAGCAGCAGCCAGGCCGCCACGGCCATGAACACCAGCGGGATATAGATCTGGCCCAGCAGCAGCGTGTCCCAGAAGCCCGCCAGCGCGAACACCCACAGCACCGTCAGCGGCGTGGCGCCATAGCGGTCGAACAGCAGCAGCACGGTCGCCACATAGATGGCGATGCTGATCATCCGCCAGATCCGGAATGTCTGGTGGACATCGCCGCCGTCGAATAGCTGGAACAGCAGGGCCGAAATCGGCGGATTGAGGTTGGGGTTCCACATGTCGAAACCGGCGATCGACACATGGAAGGTCAGTTCATGGATGCCATAGGGATCGAGCCCCTGAGCGGCCGCGCGGCCCGAGGCCACGAACGAGCCGAAATCCCACAGCAGATCGCCCGGAAGGGTGCGGAGGAATTCCCCGCCGATGATCCAGACGAGGATAAGGGTCACCAGCAGCCGCAGCGGCCAGTCGGTCATGGTCCGGACCATCGTCATCCTTCCGGCAAAACAGCATCCACCCGCACAGCAACATCCTGAACCGACAAAGCGTTCCCCGGTTTCCCTTGTCGCGACCCGCTGTCGCTGCCACCCTGCGTCGGACAAAATTTAAAATAATCTCAGATGGAGGGACGCTCAGATGGCGGACACGACGGCGACGACGGCGTTGGAGGGCGTGGAACTGCGCTCCAAGGTGACATCGGATGGCCGGATCGAGGTGTCGCTGATCCGGGTCGACGTGCCCGAACCCGCCGCCGACGAGGTGGTGGTTCGGATCGAGGCGACGCCGATCAACCCGTCGGATCTGGGCCTGCTGCTGGGCCCGGCCGATCTCGGCACCATCGAGACCGGCGGCACCGCCGATCTGCCGGCGATCAGCGCCGCGATCCCGCCGGCGGCCATGAATGCGATGGCCGGGCGGCTGGACCAGTCGCTGCCGGTGGGCAATGAAGGCGCCGGGGTGGTGATCAAGGCCGGCGCCGACGCCGCCCATCTGCTGGGCCGGACGGTGGCGATGATCGGCGGCGCCATGTATGCCCGCTATCGCGTGATCAGGGCTGCCGACTGCCTGCTGCTGCCGGATGATGCCAGCCCCGCCGATGGCGCATCCTGCTTCGTCAATCCGCTGACGGCACTGGGCATGGTGGAAACCATGCGCCGCGAGGGTCACACCGCCCTGGTCCATACCGCCGCCGCATCCAATCTGGGCCAGATGCTGAACCGGATCTGCCTGAAGGACGGCATCGGTCTGGTGAACATCGTCCGCAACGCCGAACAGGTGGCGCTGCTGCGCGGGATGGGTGCCGCCCATGTGCTCGACAGCACCAGCCCCGATTTCACCGATCGTCTGACCGAGGCGCTGATCGAAACCGGCGCCACCATCGGCTTCGACGCCATCGGCGGCGGCAGGCTGGCCGGCCAGATCCTGTCGGCGATGGAAGCGGCGATCGCCGCCCGCGCCACCGGCAGCTACAGCCGCTATGGCTCGTCGGTGCACAAGCAGGTCTATCTGTATGGCGGGCTCGACACCCGGCCGGTCGAAATCCAGCGCAATATCGGCATGGCCTGGGGGGTGGGGGGCTGGCTGCTGTTCCCGTTCCTGCAACGGGTGGGGCCGCAAGTGGCGCAGCGCCTGCGCGATCGGGTGGCGGCGGAGCTGAAGACCACCTTCGCCAGCCATTACACCGCTGAAATCTCGCTGGCCGAGGTGCTGAAGCCCGAGGTGATTGCCGGCTATAGCAAGCGGGCGACGGGCACCAAGTACCTGATCAACCCCAACAAGGGCGTCTGAGGCCAGCCGCCCGGACCTCTAGCCCCGGACCTCTAGCCCCGGACCTCTAGCCACGGGCGATCAGATGCAGGAACGACCCCGCGACCCGGCCGTGGCACAGCCCGGCCGCGGCCGCGGGCTCGCCCAGGGCATCGGTGACGTCCCGCCACAGCGGCAGGCCATCTTCGGCGGTGATGCTGGCATAGTGGAATTCATGGCCGCGATAGCCCTGGCCCGCATCCCCCAGCGGGCCGGGGCCTGCCAGCCGTGCCTGACGATAGCCAAGATGCAGCCGGCGGCGGGCGAAGCTGGTGTCGAGCGCCAGCAGCCCCGCCATCGGCCAGGCGCGGCCATCGGCGTCGGTCAGGCCGCGCCCCAGCGCCATATAGCCGCCGCATTCGCCGAAGATCGTGGCGCCGCGCCGTTCAGCCGCCCGCAGCCCCGCCACCCAGCCATCGGGCCGCGCACCCATGGCGGAAAGGGCGGGGGCATGCAACTCCGGATAGCCGCCGGGCAGCCAGACCGCATCGGCATCCCCGTCCGGCGCCTCGCCGGCCAGGGGGGAGAAGGGCAGCATGGCGGCACCGGCATCATGCCAGCCGTCCAGGATATGCGGATAGGCGAAGGCGAAGGCGTGATCGCGGGCGATCGCGATCCGCTGGCCGAGCGGCGGCACGGCCGGTGTCACGGGGCTGGCCGCCAGCCGGGGGCCGGTCGCGGCCGGCCGTGCCAGGGCGGCGATGCCGTCGAGATCCAGGTGGCCGGCGACCAGATCGCCCAGCCTGTCGAGCAGGGCATCGAGCCCGCCGGTCTCACGTGCCTGAACCAGCCCCAGATGCCGCGAGGGCAGGGCGATATCGGCCTGGCGGGGCACGAAGCCGAAGGCCGGCACCCCGGCTTCAATGGCGGCTGCGGCCAGGCTGCGGATATGGCCGGCACCGCCACAGCGGTTGAACACGACGCCGGCCAGATCGATACGCGGATCGAAACTGCGGAAACCATGGATCAGGGCGGCGGCGGAACGGGCCTGCGCCGAACCGTCGACCACCAGCAGCACCGGCAGCCCGAACAGCGCCGCCAGGGCGGCGGCAGATCCGTCGCCGCCGGCCCCCGGCGCCGGCGCGCCGTCGAACAGCCCCATCACGCCTTCGATCAGCAGCAGGCCGGCATCGCCACGGCTGTCGATCATCCGCGCCAGCCGGTCGGGCGTCATCGCCCAGCCATCCAGGTTGACCGATGGCCGGCCGGATGCCGCCTCGTGAAAGGCCGGATCGATGTAATCGGGGCCGATCTTGGCGGCGGCCGGTCGCCGGCCGGCGCGGGTGAAGGCCCGCAGCAGCCCCAGCGTCATCGTGGTCTTGCCGCCCGAGGATGACGGCGCCGCGATGATCAGCGCTGACGGCCCGGTCACGACCCTGTCTTCTTCTGGCCATGGCGGGTGCCCAGCGGATCGGCGGTCAGTGTGCGGCCGTCGAGCGCGCCCAGCCAGTCCAGCGCCGCCCGCAGCCGCACCACCGGCCCCATCACCACGATCGCCGGCGCCTCGATGCCCGATGCCGCGACATCGGCCTCGGCACGGCGGATCGTCGTCTCCAGCACCCGCTGAGCCGGGGTTGTTGCGCGCGCGATCACCGCCACCGGCTCGTCCGGGTCGCGACCGCCGGCCATCAGCCGGGTGGCGATCTCGCCCAGATGCTTCAACCCCATATACAGCACGATCACCGGCGAGCCCTTGGCCAGCGCCTCCCATTCGATATTGCCGGTGACGCCGCCGGTGGTGTCGTGGCCGGTGATGAAGCTGACCACGTGGTTGGTGTCGCGATGGGTGACCGGGATGCCGGCATAGGCCGAGCCGCCGATGCCGGCGGTGACGCCGGGAATGACCCGGAACGGGATGCCGGCCTCGACCAGCGCCAGACCTTCCTCGCCGCCCCGGCCGAACACGAAGGGGTCGCCGCCCTTCAACCTCAGAACCCGCTTGCCCTGGCGGGCCAGATCGATGATCCGCAGCGTGATGTCTGCCTGTTTCGGCGACGGGCGGCCGCCGCGCTTGCCGGCATATTCCAACTGCGCGTCGGGGCCGGCCAGCGCCAGGATGCGTTCGTCGACCAGCGCGTCATAAACCACGACATCGGCCGAGGCCAGCGCATGGGCGGCGCCAAGCGTCAACAGCGCCGGATCGCCCGGCCCGGCACCGACCAGCCACACCCAGCCGGGTTGAAACATGGGCAGCCCCAGGAAACCGGGCAGGGTGACGCTGGTCCGGGTCGCCTCGCTCATGCTGCCTGTCTCCTGTCGCTGACGGTGGAAAGATGTCGTCCCGGTCTTGTCCCGGCTGGGGCTTTCCGGGGGTCGGGCTGCAATGGTATCGTCCGGCCATGAGCGATGCACCGTCCGACGCAGCCCCTGTCGATCAGCCCGACGCACCGACCGTCATGCGGCCGGATGAGGGCATGCGGCCGGTTGAGGGCATGCGGCCGGTTGAGGCGCCGGCCGGTGGCGGCCGCAAACCCGAAGGGGTGTTGCGTCGCGGTTGGACGACCGGCGCCTGTGCTACAGCCGCCACGGCCGCCGCGTTCACCGCATTGGCCACCGGCCGGTTTCCCGACAGTGTCCAGATCACGCTGCCCAAAGGCGAGCAGCCGGTCTTTACCCTGGCCGAGCGCCGGGTGGAGCGGGGTGGCGCCATCACCGCCGGCATCGTCAAGGATGCCGGCGACGATCCGGATGTCACCCATGGCGCGCTGATCCTGGCGACGGTCGCGCCGGCGGCCCCCGGTAGCGGCGTGGTGTTTCGCGCCGGAGCCGGGGTCGGCACCGTCACCCGCCCCGGACTGCCGGTGCCGGTGGGGGAGCCCGCGATCAATCCGGTGCCGCGCCGGCTGATGACCGAGACCATCACCCGGCTGGCGGGACTGTTCGGCCATCCGGGCGATGTCACGATCACGATTTCGGTGCCCGGCGGTGCAGCTCTGGCCGAGCGCACCTGGAACCCGCGCCTGGGCATTCTGGGCGGCATCTCCATCCTGGGCACCACCGGTGTGGTCGTGCCCTATTCCTGCGCGGCCTGGATCCATTCCATTCACCGGGGTATCGATGTGGCGCGCGCCGCCGGTCTGGCCCGGGTCACCGGCTGCACCGGCTCGACCTCCGAGGCGATGCTGCGCCGCCTGCTGCCCGATCTGCCCGATCACGCGCTGATCGACATGGGCGATTTCGCCGGCGCGCTCGTCAAATATCTCCGCGCCCATCCGGTGCCGCATCTGGTGGTGGCGGGTGGTTTCGCCAAGCTGGCCAAACTGGCGCAAGGCGCGCTGGATCTGCATTCCTCGCGATCGACGGTCGATTTCACCCGACTCTCGGCCATGGCCGCCGGCATCGGCGCCGATGCGGAGCTGGTGTCGGCGATTGCCGGCGCCAACACCGCCAAACAGGTGCTGGACATGGCCATGGCGGCAGGCCTGCCGCTGGCCGCAGCGATTGCCGACGGCGCCCGCGCCACCCTGGCCGCGGCGGTTCATCCGGCACCGGTCATGGTCGATGTGGTGGTGGCCGACCGGCTGGGCAAGCCGGTGGCGGCAACCGACCCGGTTCTGCTCGGGGCGGCATGACATGGCGATCGGCGCGCCCCTGAAGCTGCTGATCCTGGGCGGCACCGCCGAGGCGCGGGCGCTGGCCGAGGCCGCGACCGGCGCCGGCCATGATGTCTGGACCTCGCTTGCCGGGGTCACCGACGAACCCCGCCGGCCGGCCGGGCGGCTGTTGAGCGGCGCGCTTGGCGGCATCGACGGGCTGACCCGGCTGTTGCAGGCCGAAGGTTTCGACCGGCTGATCGATGCCACCCACCCCTTCGCCGAAACCATGTCGGGCCATGCGGTCGAGGCCGCGCGCAGGGCGGCGGTGCCACG
This sequence comes from Tistrella arctica, assembly GCF_039630945.1. Taxonomy (NCBI): domain Bacteria; kingdom Pseudomonadati; phylum Pseudomonadota; class Alphaproteobacteria; order Geminicoccales; family Geminicoccaceae; genus Tistrella; species Tistrella arctica. Next base: position 160,120 of record NZ_JBBKTV010000010.1, on the reverse strand, counting down.
TCTGGTGCTGCGCCGGCCGCCCTGGACCGCCGGGATCGGCGATCGGTGGTATGGTGTCGCCGATCTGGCCGAGGCGCTGGAGACCCTGCCGAGAGCGGCCGCCCCTGAGGATGGCCGCGTGTTCGTGGCCACCGGCCGGCGCGGGCTGAACCTGCTGACCCGGCGCCTGGAATACGGCTTCGTGGTGCGGACGATCGAGCCGGTGACCGTGGTGCCGCCGGCGATCGACATCCGCTTCGTGCGCGATCGCGGGCCGTTCGATCTGGACGCCGAACGCCGGTTCTTCGCCGACCACGTCGTCTCCGCCGTGATCGCCAAGAATGCCGGCGGCACGGGCGCCATGGCCAAGATCGATGTTGCGCGGGAATGCCGCATCGCCGTCCTCATGATCGACCGGCCGCCGGTGCCCGATGGCCCGCTGGCGGCGGATGTCGCCGCCGCCATGGACTGGATCGGCCTGCCCGCCGAGCCCGTCTGAGCGACCTCACGTCCAGGCCGTATCGGCCTGGGTCAGCCGACCATCAGCGCGACACCGGCCAGCGCGATGCCGGCACCGACCGCACGTTCCAGCTTCGCCACCGACGCCTTGCGCATGCCCATGGCCACAGCGATGCCGGCCAGATGCAGCAGGGCGGTTGCGGCCACGAAGCCCAGCACATACAGCGCCGCCGATCCGCCGGCGGCCATTTCGGTGCCATGGGCATGGCCGTGGAACAGCGCGAAGACGCCGGCGATGGCGGCGGCGGCGACCGGGTTCGGCCTGAAGGCGAAGGCGATCATCAGCCCGAAGACCACGATCGAGGCGGTGATGCCAAGCTCGACACCCGGCAGGCCGATGCCGGCCATGCCCAGCGCGCCACCGGCGATCATCAGCACGACGAAGCCCAGCGGTGCCGCCCAGATCATGCGGCCGCCGGTCTGACCGGCCCAGAAGCCGACCGCGAGCATGGCCAGCACGTGATCCAGCCCGCCGATCGGATGGGCGAAACCGCTCATGAAGCCCGCGACCTCATGGCCGGTATGGGCGAAGGCCGGGCTGGCCAGGAGCAGGCCGGCGGTTGCGGTGCCGAGCGTGGTGGACAGAAGGCGTCGGAACATGGGTGCGGTCTCCGTCGTCGGGACGTCTGGCGTCGTGGATGAAAAGCAGGGACGGGTGGTGCGGATCAACTGGACCTGACGCGGGGGGCTGCGTCTGCGTCGGCGCCCGCGTGGCCGGCTGTGGGTGCCGGTCTGGCGCGCCGGGGCGCGGTCCGCTTCGGGCGCAACACATGCGCATGTCCAGGATCGTAAAGTGCGCTGTCGGCGAAGTCGCCGGGTTCGAAGACATGGCCCACCAGCACCAGCGCCGTGCGGGTGATCTTGGCGGCGCGGACCTTGGCCGCGATATCGGCCAGCGTGCCGCGAATGATCATCTGATCGGGCCAGCTTGCGCGATAGACCACCACCACCGGGCAGTCGTCGCCGTAATGGGGGCCAAGTGTGCGGTGGATCTGGGGCAGGAAGCGGATCGACAGATGGATGGCGAGCGTCGCCCGCGACCGGCCCAGTTCCTCTAGCGTCTCGCCCTCGGGCATTGGTGACGAGGCATGGCCGGTGCGCGTGACGATGATGGTCTGCGAGATGCCGGGCAGGGTCAGTTCGCTTTGCAGGGCCGCCGCCGCCGCCGCGAAGGCCGGCACACCCGGTGTGACGTCGAAGGGAATGCCCAGCGCCCGCAGCCGGCGCATCTGTTCGGCCGTGGCGCCATAGATCGACGGATCGCCGGAATGGACCCGCGCCACGTCATGGCCAAGCGCATGGGCCTGGCGCATCTCCTCGACGATCTCGTCCAGGGTCAGCGGGGCGGTGTCGATGATCCGTGCGCCTGCGGGCGCATAGTCGATCACCTCACGCGGGACCAGGGATCCGGCATAAAGGCAGACCGGGGCACGCGCGATCAGGTCGCGGCCGCGCAGGGTGATCAGGTCGGGCGCTCCCGGCCCGGCGCCGATGAAATGAACCGTCATGCCACCTCCTCGCCGCGGCTGCCATAGCCACGGGGTGTATAGACCCGCACCCCCTGGCCCAGATCGAGCCGGCGGGTGCCGCGCGCGCCGACCATCACCAGGGTCAGCATGTCGACGGCGTCGACATCCAGGCGCCCAAGCTCGATCACCGTCACCGTTTCGTCGGGCCGGCCCAGATTGCGGGCCAGGATCACCGGCGTTGCCGGTCCGCGCGCGGCCAGCAGGATCTCGCGCGCCCGCGCCAGTTGGTGACGGCGGCGGCGCGAGACCGGGTTGTAGAACGCGACCACGAAATCGCCGTCGGCGGCGGCCTGCACCCGGCGTTCGATCACCGGCCAGGGGGTCATCAGATCCGACAGCGAGATGGCGCAGAAATCATGGCCGAGCGGCGCGCCGGCACGGGCCGCCGCCGCCTGCAGGGCCGAGATGCCGGGGGAGACCCGCACCCGCACCCGCGACCACAGCGGGCGCGGGCCGCCCTGATCCTGGCCACGCTCGATCAACTCATAGACCAGGGCCGCCATGGCATAGATCCCGGCATCGCCCGAACAGACCAGGGCGACCTCGCGCCCTTCGGCCGCGAGGTCGAGCGCGCAGGCAACCCGGCGCTCCTCCTCGCCCAGCTCATAGCCATGACGGCGCTTGCCCGCCGCGGCAGGCCCCAGCAGATCCAGATACAGGCCATAGCCGACCAGATCGGTCGATGCGGCGACCATGCGGTCGACCTCGGGCGTGCGCCAGTCGGCGCGGCCGGGGCCGATGCCCACCACATACAGCACCCCCGGCGCCCGGCCGGTGCGGTCGATATCGATCGGCGCCGGTGCCAGCGCCACGGCACAGGTCGCCCGCGCCGATCTGCGCTTGGCCACGATCAGCCGGCCATCGGGGCCGGCGGCGGCCAGGGCCGCCGCCTCGGCCACACCGGCCACGCCGACGGTGGCCTGCACATAAGCGGAGGGGGTTTCGAGGCGCGGGGCCTCTTCGGCCAGCCGCGCCGCCGGAAAAATCCTGACCGGCAGGCCACGGGCCTCGGCGGCGGCGGCGATGCCGGCTTCGTCGGCCTTGATGTCGATGGTGACGATCAGGGCCACGGCCTCGGGCGCCAGCCCGGCATCGGCCAGGGTGTCGTCGATCAGCCGGCCGATTTCGGCCGCCGGCGCACCGCGATCCGATCCGATGCCGATCGCGAGGCTCTGTGGATGATAGAGCAGCCCGCCATCGGGTGCATTGATGCGCAGATGACTGGTCACCACCGCCACGGCACCGTCTGCCGCCTGCGGCAGATGGGCCAGCCAGTCGGGCAGGGTGGTGTCGGGCCAGGTGGGATCGGCCAGGGTGGGATCGAGCCGTATGGCGGCGCCGGCGACCAGTGCCGCCATCGCCGGCTTCGGATCGCAGTCTGCCGCCAGTCGCCAGCCGGCGGGCGGATCGTCGAGCGCCACGCCGAAGCGCAGATCGCCGGCGGTGGTGATGGCCGCGACCGCACCGATGGCGCCGGCGATCCGCCGCGCCAGATCATTCGCGCCATGATGGCCACCCAGCAGGGGCACCACCACGCTGGCATCTTCCGCCACCGCCAGCACCGGCGGTTCGGTGGCCTTGGTGGCCAGCACCGGCGCCAGCATCCGGATCAACGCGCCGGCGGCGGCGATGCCGATCACCGGCCGGCTGGCCAGGAACAGCGCCCGCAGGCCATCGGCCACCGGTTCAAGCGGCGCCACCTCGATGCGCTCGGCGGCATCCAGCCGGGCATGGGGGCCGGTGATCACGGCGCCGGGCAGCAGGGCCGCCAGCCGCCGGGCCAGCGGCAGCGCCGATGGCCCCAGGATCAGGATGGCGGGGGTCATATCGGTCATCGGGTCGCCTCGCCGCGTCGGTGAACCAGGATCAGGCTGAAATAGGGGGCCGTGTCATCGGCCAGCATCGACAGCTTCAGGATGCGTTCCTCCGGCCGGGTGGCGTGTTCCACATACCAGGCGTGGTCGGCAAGGCCTGCCGCCGTCAGCACCCGGCGCAGCTTGGCCAGATGGCGGCCGATTTTCAGAAAGGCGGCACCATCGGCCGCGTCCAGCCGGCGGGCCAGTTCGGCTTCGGGCAGGGTTGCGGGGATGATCGCCAGGCTGTCGGTGCGCGCCGCCAGCGGCAGCACCAGCCGGGCGGCGGCGGCGGTCATCGAGGTGATGCCCGGCACCACCTCGATCCGGAAGCGCCCCGACAACCGGGCCGCCAGATACATGAACGAGCCGAAGGTGAGCGGGTCGCCCTCGCACAGCACGCCGACATCGTGGCCCTCGGCCAGATGCCCGGCGATCCGGGCCGCGCCGGCATCATAGGCGGCGGCACCGGCGGCGCGGTCCTCGCGCATCGGCATCGCGATCGCGATCAGCGTGGCGTCGGCGCGGATCAGGTCGCCGGCGATGCCACGGGCGAGCCCGGCCTCCGCGCCCGAGGCCGGCCCGGCGGCGCCGGCCTCGGGTGTCTCGGCATGGATATGCGCGATCACCGGCAGGCTGGCCAGCAACCGGGCCGCCTTCAGCGTGATCAACTCAGGATCGCCCGGGCCCATGCCCAGCCCGATCAGCCGGCCGGCGGCGGCATCGCCGATCCCTGCCGCCATCAGCGTTTCCTCCAGACATACTGAGTGACCGGCATCGCGGCGCGCCAGCCCATATGCGGCCCCACCGGCACCGCGCGGGCGGCCTGAACGCGGATCAGATCGCCGCCATGGTGATGATGGGCATCCGCCAGCGCCGCCTCGCCCGAGAGCGTGACGGCGTTGGCGACCAGCCGTCCGCCCGGGATCAGGCGATCCATCAGCAGCGCGATCAGGCCATCCTGTGCGACGGCGCCGCCCAGAAAGATCGCATCCGGCGCCGGCAGGCCGTCCAGCGCCGCCGGTGCCGACCCCTCGATCACCGTCAGCGCCGGCACGCCCAGCGCCTCGGCATTGCCGCGGATGCGGGCCGCCCGGTCTCTGCGGGGCTCGACCGCGACCGCCCGGGCGGTGGCCTCGGCGCGCAGCCATTCGATCCCGATCGAGCCATTGCCCGCGCCGATATCCCAGAGCAGCGCGCGCGGTGCCGGCATCAGCCGGGCCAGGGTGATCGCCCGCATCTCGCGTTTCGTCAACTGGCCGTCATGATCGAAGGCGTCATCATCCAGCCCCGGCACGGTCGGGTGCCAGTCGGTCGCGGCATCGGCCGCAAGCGTCACCGCCACCGTGTTCAGGTCGGCGGTGATGGCATCGCCCCAATCGGCGGCGCGGGTCTGGCGGATCGTTTCATGTGGGCCGCCCAGGCAGGCGAGCACGGTCATCCGGCTGGCACCGAAGCCGCGTTCGGCCAGCCGGCGGGCGATCGCCGCCGGGGCGGCACCGTCGTCGGTATATATAACGAGCTGCGCGCCCGGCTGGAGATGCCGGTCGAGCAGCGCCAGCGGTCGGCCATGCAGGGTGATCAGCCGCACATCCGGCAGCGACCAGCCCAGCCGCGCGCAGACCAGGCTGGCGGCCGAGGGTGCCGGATGCACCGTCAGCGCATCGGCGCCGAACCAGCGCGCCAGCGTGGTGCCGATGCCCCAGCAGAACGGATCGCCACTGGCCAGAACCACCAGATCATGACCGCGCGCCGCCTCGATCACCGGCCGCAGGGCCTTGAGCGGGCTGGGCCAGGCATGTTTCGGGCGGGTGTCGCCGGCCGGCAGCATCGCCAGATGACGGTCGCCGCCGATCAGGATCGTGGCCGCATCGATGCAGGCGCGGGCCTGCGCCCCCAGACCGCCAAGCCCGTCCTCGCCGATGCCGACCACCGTGATCCAGGGGGCGGTGTCTGCCCTCATGGTGTCCATCACAGCGCCTCCTCGTTCGGGGCGGCAATGGCGTTCACCGCCGCCGAGGCCATGGCGCTGCCACCCATCCGGCCGGGCAGGGTGAGGCAGGGGATGGCGAGCCCGGCATCGAGCAGCGCCTGCTTGCTTTCCGCCGCACCGACGAACCCCACCGGAAAGGCCAGGATCGCCGCCGGGCGCGGGCCGCCGGCCGTGATGATCTCGATCAGCCGGAACAGGGCTGTCGGCGCGTTGCCGATCGCGACCACCGCGCCGGCGATCCGGTCACCCAGCGCATCGATCGCCGCCGCCGACCGGGTGGTGCCATTGGCGGCGGCCAGCCGGTCGGTCCGGGGATCGTCGAGCCCGCAGAGCACGGTGTTGCCGGCGGGCAGGCGACGGCGGATCACGCCCGACGCCACCATCCGGCAATCGGCGATCACCGGCGCGCCGGCGGCCAGGGCCGCGCGGCCCGCGCCGGCGACATCACCCTGAAACGCCAGCCGGCCGGCGATATCGACCATGCCGCAGGCATGCACCACCCGGATCGCCACGCCATGCAGGCTGTCGGGCAGATGGCCCAGCGGCGCCTCGGCCCGGATGATCGCGAACGATCGGGCATAGATCGCGGCCGGGTCGCGGTCATAGGTCGGGGTTGCGGCCTCGTTCAGAACCAGCGGCACCGTCATCTCTTGGCCGCCTTCAGGCTGACAGGGCCCAGCGGATGATCGGCATGGGGGTAGGGGTGGTGATGATGGCCGTGCCCATGCGCGTGATCATGCCCGTGCCCATGATCATGGTCGTGATCATGATCATGATGTGCGGCGTCATGGCCGGCCTCGGCCGGGGCGGGCGCGCCGGTGCCGATGCCCTCGACATGATGGTGATGGCTTTCCTGCGGCAGCCCGCGTTCGGCTTCGAAGCCCAGCACCTGCACCCGATATTTGCAGAGCTGGCAGTTCATGTTGCCGGTGCCGTGCACGATCTCCCGCACCCGGTCGACCATGGTCTCGATCACTTGCGGGTGGTCGCGCAGATAGCCGGCCTTCACGAATTCGATCTCGGGGAAATCGGCCGCGACCCGGTCGACGGCGTCATAGATCCGCTTGACCAGAATGCCGGTGAACAGGAAATAGGGGAACACCACGATCCGCCGGAAACCCAGTCGTACCGCATGGCGCAGGCCCGGCTCGGTCAGCGGGAAGGTGACGCCGGAATAGGCGGTCTCGGCCCAGCCCAGGCCCAGCCCTTCCCACAGCATCCGGCTGACCTTGGCGACATTGGAATTGGCGTCGGGGTCCGATGCGCCACGCCCCACCACCACCAGCAGGGTATCGTGCCGCGACACATGATCACCGGCCGCGCGCGCGGCATCGGCGCGGGCGATGGCGCTGTCCACCCGCTCGCCCGCCGCGCGCAGCATCCGCGGATCGATGCCCAGCTCGCGACCATAGCGGATGGTGAAGCCGGGATCGGCCCGGCCCTGCGCCATCTCGCCGCCCTGGCGCACGCTGGTCTGATAGGTGTTCAGCACCGACGGGATGTCGTTCTTGGCGTGGCCGGCGGCGAACAGCATGCCCGGCACCGCCAGCACCTCACGCACCCCTTGGGCGCGCAGCCGGTCCAGGCCGTCGCGGATGATCGGCTTCGCGAACTCCAGATAGCCGTACTCGACCGGCACGGGGGTAAAGCGGCGGCGCAACGCGATCGCGAGTTCAGCGAATTCGTCGACCGCGCCCTGATCGCGGCTGCCATGGCCGCAGATCATGATCCCCTGTCCGTCACCCAGTCCGAGCATCGCCTTGCATCCTCCGCTCTCACACGATCCGGGCATCCGGCATCGGGCGGGCGGGGTGGAAGGCGACAGAGCGCGTCGGGGGCGCGGACGGCGCGGCAGTATCGGCGATGCATCCCTCTATATATAGAGAGAGTGGCGCCAAGCGATCCGCGACGATCGGCATCCCACGCGGGCTTCCGTCAGGATCCGCCCGTCCGCCGGCGCTGGTTGGCCCGGCGAAGCCCCGTCGCGACTGGCGTCCCGGGGCGTGGTGGCCGGTTCCGCTGTCATGCGGGCCGGCCTTCATCTCCGATCACCATGCGTCAACCGCGTCTGGGATGCAACAGCCGGTCGCTCTTCAATCATGGCGCAAGTAATATGTGCACTGCACCTACACGTCGGCGGGTCCGGGGGGTCGATTCCCCCCCGCCGATGGCCCGGACGATCCCTTGCGGGTTGCAGGACCAGGGGGGGCACCCCATGGCGCCGTGTGCCCCGGCGGGTGGTGGCCGAGAATGCGAGTGCTTGAAAGTCAATGGGTTAGCTTGGCCAATCCCTTGTAAAGCAAGGGGTTTTCATTCTTGACACGCATATGGCTTCCCCGTATGGTTCACGCGCCTTCGGCAGCGCTGTTGCGGCGCGGCCGGCGCGCCCGGATCGCCGGATGACGGTTCGTCATATGTGTGATGCTCACGCATCGATGACCCGGCATTCGTTGGTTCACCAGGGCCTTTCACCGACTGGATGCAAAGGCGGGCCAGACGCTCATGAACGACCGGGACGATGACTCGGGACTGAAAGAGCTTGAAGCCCGTCTGAAGCAGGCACGCGTGTCCACCGACCGCCGCAATGGCGACGGCCCGGAGAATTCGCGTGGGCCGGCGAGGGGCGTGGGGTTCGCCGCCCGTATCGGAACAGACATCCTGGCGGCGCTGGTCGTCGGTCTCGGTCTGGGCTGGTTTCTGGACCGGTGGCTCGGGACGGCGCCTTTCGCGATGATGGTCTTTTTTGTACTTGGTGCGGCGGCCGGCATACGCAATGCCTATCGCCTGGCCAACCGCACAATGGGCGAGATCGACGCGGAAGAGAAGGCGGGCCAGGATGCAGGGGGCCGGGACGCGGCGGACCGGACTGCGGCGGGTGATCAGCCCGGCGAGGACGGGAAACGCTGACGAACGGCATGCCTGCGGGCTTGGCAAGCCACAGATTTCGCTGGCCATGGATCGGTGATCCGGGGTACAGCCGGACGGAAATCGGGTTCGCGGGGTAACCGCGGACGTAAGGTGCGGAAGGTGTACGGCACGGTGACTGACGTGCCGAACGGCTCCGGCCAGGGTTGAGTTCTTAAAAGAGCGAGGACCACGGTGGCGGAAGCGCATAGCCCGCTTGAGCAGTTCGAGATCAAGCGTCTGGTCGACCTCCAGATCGGCGGCGTCGACATCTCCTTCACCAACTCGTCGCTGTGGATGTTCATTGCCATCGCGGGCGTGACCCTGTTCCTGACGCTTGGCTCTCGCAGCCGGGCGATGGTTCCTGGTCGGGGCCAGTCGATGGCGGAAATGTCCTACGAGTTTGTAGCGAACATGCTCCGCGATAACGTGGGATCGGAAGGGCGGAAGTATTTCCCCTTCATCTTCACGCTGTTCATGTTCATTTTGTTCGCCAATCTGGCGGGCATGCTCCCTTACAGCTTCACCACGACCAGCCATATCGTCGTGACCTTCGCGATGGCGCTGTTCGTCTGGATCCTGACCACGGTCATCGGTCTGGTGAAGCATGGCACGCACTTCTTCAGCTTCTTCGTTCCGCAGGGTGTGCCCGTGTGGATGATGCCGCTGGTCGTGCCGATCGAGATCATCTCCTACCTGTCGCGGCCGATCAGCCTTGCGGTGCGACTGTTCGCCAACATGGTTGCCGGTCACACGATGCTGAAAGTGCTGGCCGGCTTCATCATCGCACTCGGCGTCGCCGGCATTGCGCCTCTCGTGGTGGTCGTGGGCCTTACCGCCCTCGAACTCTTCATCGCGGCACTCCAGGCCTATGTCTTCGCGATCCTGAGCTGCATCTACCTGAACGACGCACTTCACCTGCATTGAGAACATCGGGCCTCGGGGTTTAAGGGCCGGCGACGTCGCCGGGCCACCCCTTGGTCGCGAGCAGGTTATGGGCGATCGCCCCTCGTTGAAAACCAGTCCCTTTGTCAAGATAAGGAAGTTGAGCGATGGAACTGGAAGCCGCAAAGATGATCGGTGCCGGCCTCGCTGTGCTCGCGCTGTTCGGCGTCGGTATCGGTATCGGCAACATCTTCTCCTCGCTGGTCAGCTCGCTGGCGCGCAACCCCTCGGTCCGCACCACCGTGTTCCCGCTGGCAATGCTGGGCTTCGCGCTGGTTGAGGCGGTCGGCCTCTTCGCCCTGCTGATCGCGCTGATCATTCTCTTCGTGTTCTGATCAGCACGCAGCCGGGATCCGGTACCGAACGGGCCCGAGGGGTGTGAAAACACCACCTCGGGCGCGTTCGTGAGGGCCCGGAGGGCAGGTGCGTGGAGCCATGGTCTTGAACCATGTACCCCTGCGCCCCATGCCCGCCCGCGCCAGACTTTCGACATGACGGCCGGCCTCATGCCCCGTCCACGAAATGCCCCGGGAGACCCATGCCTCAGTTCGAACCGAGCACCTTCGCGTCGCAGATCTTCTGGCTGGTGGTATCCTTCGGCCTGCTCTATCTGCTGATGTCGAAGATCGCGCTCCCGCGCATCGCCGATATCCTCGAGGTGCGCCAGGACCGTATCGCCGCTGATCTCGATCGTGCCGAAGCGCTCCGGCGCGAGGCCGAAGAGGCGCGCGCGGCCTATGAACTGGCCCTGAGCGACGCCCGTTCCGAAGCCCAGAAGCTTCTGGAAAACGCGGCCGAGCAGGCCCAGGCCGAGGCCCAGCGTCAGCTTGACGCGCTCGATGAGCGTCTGGCCGCCAAGGTGCGCGAAGCCGAAGTCGCCATCGCCGCCGCCAAGACGGCTGCCATGGCCGACATGGCGACGCTCGCGACCGAGACCGCCGAAGCCGCGACCGCCAAGCTGGCCGGTGCACCGGTCGATCCGGCCACCGTGCGCCGCGCCGTCGACACGGCGCTTGCCGCCACCTCGTCGCGGAAGGAGTGAGGCTGATGTTCTCCGATCCCACCTTCTGGGTCGCTATCGCCTTCATCCTCTGCATGGTGGGCCTTGGTTTCCTCAAGGTTCATAAGATGATCGGCGGCATGCTGGACGCCCGGGCCGACGCGATCCGCGCCGAGCTCGACGCGGCGCAGAAGCTGCGCGAGGATGCCCAGGCCCTGCTGGCCCAGTATCAGCGCAAGCAGCGCGAGGCGATGCAGGAAGCCGAGCAGATGGTCGCCCATGCCCGTCACGAGGCCAAGCGCATCGTCGAGCAGGGCCAGACCCAGCTCTCGCAGTCGATCGAGCGCCGCGAGCGGATGGCGATGACCAAGATCTCGCAGGCCGAAAGCGACGCCATCGCCGAGGTCCGCGCGACCGCGGTCGACGTGGCCATGGCGGCGACCGAGCAGGTGCTGCGCACCCAGCTTTCGGCCGATCGCCAGGCCCGACTGGTCGACGACACCATTGCGAGCCTGAAGACACTGCATTGAGGCCGACAGGCCGGGCGGCCATGCCGGCGAAGCCGGCCATGGCGTTTTGGATGCCGGAAAATGCCCCTGACGGTTCTGCCGCCAGGGGCATTTTCCGTTGGGCGGCCAGATCGCTGTTGCCCTGCTGGCACGGAGGTCGCCGACGGTCCATCAGCCATGCCTGCGGCCTCGCCATGGCCTCGGCGATCAGGCAGGATGCCAACGCGGGCGGGCGGGTTCGCGGCCGGATACAGTCGCCAGGATGCGGTCGATGCTGCCGGTGGCCGGCCGATGCGATCCGGGGCTCCGGAGCGATCCGGGGCTGGAAGCCCCTCGGCGGTCCGCAGAGCAGTCAAGATGGGGACGGGACGGGGCGTGTTACGGTTTCATTCACTCAGGGTGGCGGTATTCCTGGGCGTCGCGCTGATTCTCGGCGTGACAGCGGGCGTCATCCTGCCATCGACCACCATACTGCTTGAACGGAGCTTCGTGGCCGAGCGCGACCGCGAGGCCCGCAACACCGTCGACCTGTTCGCGACCAGCCTGCGCGAGCGTTTCCAGGCCCTGATCCGTCAGAAGGTCGATACGGTCGAGCAGCGCAAGCGCTCGCTGGAGGATCACGGCAATCAGGTGGTGTCGGTGCTCCAGTCGTTTCGCGGCATGGCGGCAACCGGACGGATGTCCGAGACCGAGGCGCGAAACGCGGCGCTCGACTGGCTGGTCAGTCAGCCACGCAGCGAAACTCGCTATATTCTGGTCTATGACGGCCAGATGCGGATGCTGGTGCATCCCGACATCGCCCGGCTTGGCCAGACCCTGCTCGACGGCGTCGACATGAAGGGCCGGCCGACCTTCGCCGCTGCACGCGCGGATGTGCTGACCTATGGCAATACCTTTTCGACCTTCGAACGCCCCAGCCTGGACGAGACCAGCACCCGGCTGAAATTCGGCTTCTTCCGCGGCTTTGCCCCCTGGGACTGGACCGTGGCGATCATCGCCGATGCCGAGGATGTCCAGCGGGCCGCCGATGCCCAGATCGACCAGATGATCCGCGACCTCACCACCAGCGTGCACGCGCTGCGGCTGGGCGATCGCGGCCGGGCGATGATCTTCGACGGCGCCGGCCATATGGTGATCGCCCCCCAGGGCGGCGATGCGGCCTGTGCCGCGGTCACCACCGGTGCCGGCGGCTGTGGCGATCTGTTCCACATGCTGCCGGGCGATCTGCCGCGCCAGCGCACCACCGGCGTCACCCCGCCTGACGATGCCGGCGATCTGGTGCTCTATGCCTATCTGTTCCGCCCGCTGGACTGGCGGGTGGCGCTGGTGCTGTCGCGCGACGACATTCTGGGGCCGGCGCATGAGGTGACGCGCAATCAGGCCCTGCTGCTGGGCAGCGTGCTTGTGCTGTCGTTCCTGGCCGCCTATCCCCTGTCGGGCCTGCTGGTCCGGCCGCTGCGCCGGCTGGAGGTGCGGGTCCGGGCACTGTCGTCGCAGGACTTCACCCGCGATGCCGAGCCCGACGCCGATCTTGCCCGGCTGATCGACGACCGGCGCGACGAAATCGGCCGGCTGGCCGGCGCCTTCGCCTTCATGGACCGCACGCTGCGCGAGAAGATCCGCGAGCTGATCAAGATCACCGAAGAGCGGATGCGCATCGAAGGTGAACTGGCGGCGGCGCGCGACATTCAGGAAGGCCTGCTGCCCAAGACCTTCCCGCCCTTCCCAGGCCGGCCGGAAATCAACCTGAACGCCCGGCTGATCTCGGCCAAGGAGGTCGGCGGCGACCTGTTCGACTTCTTCTTTGCCGAGGACCGCTATTTCTATTTCGTGGTCGGCGACGTTTCAGGCAAGGGCGTGCCGGCGGCGCTGTTCATGGCGATCACCCGGACGCTGCTGAAGACGTCGGCCGAGAAGGGCCTCAGCCCGGCGGGCATGCTGGCCGAGGTGAACGACATGCTGGCGCGTGACAATCCGAACACCATGTTCGTCACCCTGTTCTGCGGCCGGCTGGATCTGGCCAGTGGCCGGCTGGAATACTGCAATGCTGGCCACAACCCGCCGCTGCTGTTGCGCAAGGGGGCGGCCCCGGAAGCGCTGACCACGGTCTGCGGTCCGGCGCTGGGCGTGATCGAGGACATGCCCTATCGGGCCATGGCGCTGGACCTCATGCCCGGCGATGACCTTCTGGTCTATACCGATGGCGTCACCGAGGCCCATAATCCGCAGAATGTCCTGTATGGCGAACCCCGGCTGTTCGGCATCGCCGAGCCCGGCATGCAGGGCGATCCCGCCGGCTTCGTCGACCGCCTGTTCGACGACATCACCGAATTCGTCGACGGTGCCGCCCAATCGGACGACATCACCGTCTTCGCCCTTCACTATGCGGGGCCGGCCGAGGCCGCCTCGAACCCGCCTGCGGCACTACGGAGCATCGGATGACCTTGAGGAAGCCTGCCACCCTGTTCGGCCGCGCCATGCTCTCGCTGCTGATCGGCCTTGCCCTTGCCGGCCTGCTTCTGGGCCTTGTGCCGGCATCGGCAGATGCCGCCGAGGCGGCAGCCTCTCCGCCGCCGACCGCCGCCGAGCGCGCCGCCGCCGAAGCGGTGCCGGAAACCCCGCCTGCAACCGCGCCTGAACACCGGTTCCGGATCGGCTATTACGAGGGCGGGCAGTATGCCGATTACAAGATCATCCTGGCGGCGATCGTGCGGGGCATGATCCAACTGGGCTGGGTGCCGGCCATCGACCTGCCGCCGAATGACAGCTTCGCCAATTCGGCCGAGCTGTGGCAGTACCTGGTGGCCAATGCCCGCGGCCCCTATGTCGAATTCGCGGCCGATGCGCATTACACGGCCGGCGATTTCGACCCGGAGCGGCGCAAGCTGGTGCGGCCTGAACTGATCGAGCGGCTGGCGACCCGCGGCGACATCGACCTGATGATCGCGATGGGCACCTGGGCCGGCCAGGATCTGGCCAATGACGCGGTGGCGGTACCGGTGGTCGTGGCCTCGACCTCCGACCCGGTGGCGGCCAAGATCATCCCCAACCCGGATGACAGCGGCCGTCCCAATCTGCATGCCAAGGTCGAGCCCGGCCGCTATGGCCGCCAGGTCGAGCTGTTCGAGGACATCGTCGAGGCCGATCGCCTGGGCATCGTCTATGAGAACACGCCGGAAGGCCGGACCTTCGCCGCGATCGAGGAACTGGAAGCGGTGTCGGCCAATCGCGGCTTCGAACTGGTGACCTGCTTCGCGCCGTTCAACGGCGTCGATCAGGAGGTGGCGAAGGCCGAGGCGGTGCGCTGCTATGAGGAGCTGGCCCCGAAGGTCGATGCCTTCTACATCACCGTGCATCGCGGCGTGACCAGCAGCAGCCTGCCCCGCATCGTGCAGGCGGCGCTGGATGCCGGCATCCCGACCTTCTCGATGGCCGGATCGGCGGATGTCCGCCGGGGCGTGCTGATGAGCATCGCCCAGGGCGACTTCACCTATGTCGGGCGGTATCACGCCGAAATCATCGGCCGGATCCTGAACGGCGCCCTGCCGCGGGCGCTGGATCAGCGCTGGGTGGCGCCGGCGAAGATCGCGCTCAATCTCGAGACCATGGAGGTCATCGGCTTCAACCCGCCGGTCGACATCCTGCTGGCCGCCGACGAGATCTATCGCACCATCGAGCAGTGAGCCGGCAGGTCGTTCCGGGCGGGTGAGGCATCCACGCCGACACCCGGCCCAGCACCATCCGGCCCAGCACCATTCAGGCCGGCACCATTCAGGCCGGCACCATTCAGGCCGGCACCATTCAGGCCAGCACCATTCAGGCCGGCACCACGCCGGCTGGCGCTATCCAGGCTGGCAGGCACATGGCGGCGCGCGGTCACCAGCGCGCGCAGACGCCGGTCCATGCTGCCATGGCCGGCCTCGACCATGGCGATGGCGCGGTCAGCGCCACTCTGACCGGTGCGGCAGACATGGTCGGGATAGGCCAGGAAGCGCTGATCGGCGCCGTCCAGCCCGCTGGCCGCAATCTCCACCAGTTCGGCGGCCAGGGCGGCGGCGGTCAGGCCATCGACCTCGGCTGCCATGGCATCGCGGATCGCGGCGGTCCGGAGGGCCATCAAGCGGCCCCAGCCATGGCGGTCGATGGCTGAAAGCGCGCGGTCGGGATTGGCGAGCAGGCCTTTCTGAAGCGCGCCGGCGGCATTGACCACGCTGCCGGCGACCGCCGGCCCGGCCCGGTCGATCAGGTCGCGATCGGGCAGATTGGCGCCGGGGGCGCGGCC
Source organism: Tistrella arctica (assembly GCF_039630945.1). Classification (NCBI taxonomy): domain Bacteria; kingdom Pseudomonadati; phylum Pseudomonadota; class Alphaproteobacteria; order Geminicoccales; family Geminicoccaceae; genus Tistrella; species Tistrella arctica. The sequence goes on along the minus strand of NZ_JBBKTV010000010.1, from coordinate 144,607 downwards.
CTCCAGATAAACCGCACGGGTGCAGGCGCCCATCAGCGCCGCGATGGCGTCGTCATCGTCGATCGCCGCCACCAGATCGGCGGGATCGGGCATGTGATCGGGCGAAAAGGTGAAGCGCAGTCGGGCGTCGAGGAAATTCGACGACTGCATCGCCGCGAAATGGCCGGCGGTGGGCGTGACCATCACCTCGGCGCCGCTGTCGCCATACAACCGTCCGGCCCAGCCCTGCCGGCGGGTCAGAAACTGGCGCAGGCTGGGCGTGCCGTTGATCTCGACCAGTCCGCCGATCTTCGACGTCGGCGCCAGATCGGCCGGGCCGAAGGGCAGGGCCGGAACCGGCGCATCCATGCCCAACGCCCAGCGCAGATAGGCGCCAAGGCCGTTGAACGGCTGCGCCGGCGGCTGAAAGCAGATCCGGTCACGCGCCGCATGGGCCGTGCCGCACATCCGCGGCCACAGGGTCAGCCGGTTTTCCTTGAAGCCGGTGGCCGCGCCGTTTTCGAACGGGCTGTTGGCGAACAGGGCGATGAAGGCGGCGGAAAAGCCCAGCACGATGTTGACCGCATCGGCGCCGCGCGCGATCTCGACATCGGTCGACGGGCTGTTATGGGCCTTGGCGTCGATACCCGAGGCATGCACCCAGCCCCGGGTCTGGTTCCAATAATCATAGACCGGTTTGGGCGCGCGGGTGCGGGCATAGAAGCCGGCGTCGGTGGCCTGGAACGGATGTTCGGCCAGATTGACCAGCATGCCGCCTTCGGCCGCGACCGCGGCGCCGATCCGGTCCAGGGCTGCGGCCGCCGATGCGTCGAGGGCGGCCAGATCGGGCTCGGGGCCAAGCGATGCTTCCAGATTGTTGAAGCCGTTATCGACCGAGATCATGCCCGACGGGTCGCGCAGGCCGATCAGCGCGCCGCCCAGCATCAACGCCGATACCGGGCCATCGCTGGAGCCGCCGGCGGAAAGAAGATGGCTGAAGGCGCCGGGCACCGCCAGACTGTGGCCATCGGCCTCTGACGCCACCGGCAGTTCCACCTCGACACCCACCTTGACCGGCGCGGCACGCCACCCGATCCCGTTCATTGTCCGACCGCCTTGCCGATGGGGGCGTCCGTGGCCGCCGTATCGCCCGGCTGGCCGCCGCCCGGGCCGGATGAGCCTGCCAGCCCCTTGACGATCCCCAGCTTGACCGGCGCCTTGTCGAGCAGCAGGAAGATCAGCCCGGCCACCAGCATCAGCCCGGCGGTGGCGGCAAGGCCGGCGGTGGTGCCGACCACGGCGAACAGCCCGCCGACGATCAGCGGCCCCAGCATCTGCCCGAACTTGTCGGCCGAGCGCTTCATGCTGACCGCGCGGCCGATGCCGGCGCGGGCGACGCCTTCACCCTGCAGGCCATGGGCGCTTTGTGCGCCGCCGGCGATGCTGCCCGACACGCCGATCAGGAACACGGCGGCGACCAGCGCCATCAGATTGCCGCCCAGACTGGCGACCACCAGGGCCGCGGCGGCGGCGATCGCCCCCGCCACGATGAACGGACGCTTGTCGGTCATCCGGTCGGTCAACCGTCCGAACAGCGGCCCCAGGATGATCACCGCCAGACCGTTCACCATCAGCACGCGGCCGATATCGGACTGGTTGATCCCCTGCTCAGACAGATAAACCGGCACGGCGAAATTCAGCAGCCCGACCTGGGCGATCGAGAACGGCACGACACTGCACAGCAGCACCAGCATGAAGGTGCGGTCGCCGAGCAGGCCCCGCCAGCCACCACCCTCTGCGGCGGCAACCGGCCGGGTGGCCGGTTCGATCACGGGGGCGGCCGGCAGCGGCGTTGCCGTGTCGTCATCGACCACGGCGATGGCGTCGGTGCCGCCGGTGGTGGCGGATAGCTGCTGGCGGGCGGCGGTGATCGCCACCACCGCCACGATCAGCGGCAGCAGCAGGAACACCGCCGCCATCAGGAACACGTTGCCATAGCCCAGTTGCTCGGCCAGCATCGCGCCGATCGCGGTGCCGCACATCTGGCCCACGAAGATGCCGGCGATCAGTGCCGCCGTGGCACTGCCGCGCCGTTCCGGCCGGGTGGTAGCGTAAAGATGGCTCTGAATGCCCATCCAGGCGAAGCCATAACCCAGCCCGCCCAGCGCGCGGGCGGCGACGAATCCCAGCGGATCGTTGGTGACCGTCATGACCAGCATCGAGCACAGATTGGCCAGGCCGCACAGGGCGAAGCCGGTCAGCACCGGCACCTGCCAGCCCCGCCGGTCGGCCATCGGGCCGGCGATCAGGGCGGTGATCAGCGCGCAGAACATTTCAGCCGAGACCGGGGCCGCCATCAGCATGTCGCTGGGCGGCTGTCCGCCCGTGGCCGACAGCGCCCGCATCGCCAGCGGCACGAACGACAATGGCAGCGACCAGGACAGCAGAAACAGGAAGGCCATCGGCCGGGCGAAACGGCTGTCGGCGATGGCGGTGGCTGCGGCCGAGCGCCCGCGCACGGCCGCGAACACGAAGATCAGCCCTTCGCCCACGATCATCGCCGATACCAGCGCGAGCGTGATGGCATCCAGCACGCGGGCGCGCACGCTGGTGGCGATGGTGCTGCCCGACAGGGTGACGGCGACATAGCCGGCGGGTCGGTCATCCGAGCCGATGGCGGTGCCGTCTGCCGCGACCGATCGGGTAAGCGCGCGGCGCACCACCGGGCCGCTGCCGGCATCGGTCACGCCATAGCCGGCGATCCGCCGGCCATCGGCATCGATCAGCTCGGCACCGCCGATCAGCGGCACGGCATCCACCAGCCGGGCGAAATTATCCTCGATCCGGCTCATGTAGCGCAGGTCGATGCCCTTGTCGAGCAACTGGTCCAGGTCATGGGCAACCGATGTTGCCAGACGGTCGCCCTGGCGGCTGGCGGCGGCTTCGACAGCACCCCGGAATTCGCGGATGCTATAGGCGGCGAAGGCAAGCTGGGCCACCACCACCACGGCGATGCCGGCGATGCGCATCCAGCCCAGTTGCAGGGTGCCGCGCTTTCGGCCGCGACGCGACAGGGCGAGACCCAGCGCCACGGTCAGCACCACGCCGGCCAGCGTGATGGCGATGGCGGCCAGCGTCATCGCCTGGACGGTTTCGGTCACCGCCGCGGTCTGTGCGCCGGCGGGCAGGGCGGTCGCCAGATGGCCGATCACCCGGCCGCCGGCCTCGCGGATCGGGAACAGCACCCAGCGGGTGCCATCGGCCACCACGTCATGCACCCGGCCGCCGCCGCTATCGGCCTGTACGGCCGGAGGCAGTTCGCCCCGGCCCCGCAGCTCCAGAACGCCGCCCGTGGCATCCAGCACCGCGGCCTGGGTGACCACGGGGATGTCGGCGCGGATATCGTCGAGCAGGGCGTCGAGGCCGGCGAATTTCTCCAGCGGCTTGCCATAGCGCACCGATACCTGCAGCCGGTCGGCCCATTTGCCGCCAACCGCCTGCACCTCGCTCAACGTGGCTTCGGCATCCACGCGCTTCAGGGCGGTGAGGTTCAGAAAGCCTGCGATCCCCATACAGACCGGCAGCAGCAGTGCCAGAGCCAGGGTCAGCCGGAAGATCGGTCCGCGGGGGGCAGATGGCGAAGTCATGGGTGCAAGGGTCCGACGGCAGATATGGCTGCGGCCGGAGCGACCGTCAGCGGCGCCTATCCTACGACGGTCCGCCAGAAATTGCGCGGGGCAGGCATCACCGGATCAACCCGGATTGACACCTGGCCACATGCCGGCCACACATGATCGGGCAACTGTGCCACATCTGTGGCGGCAGACAGGCCGCACGCGGCGGATCGGCAGGGGTCCGGGGACGAATGATGGCATCCGGCACGGGACCAGCGGGTATGCCGGTCATGCAAAAACCCCGCGCCTCGGAAGAGGCACGGGGTCTTCGTATATCGGTCCGGTGGGCTCTAGACAAGCCCTGGACGGCAAACCCGTTAGGGTCAGCCGACGATCCGGAGGTTGTCGGCAGTCATCTTGCCGCTGCGACGGTCAGCGACCAGTTCGTAATCAACGCGCTGGCCTTCGACCAGCTCGCCGATGCCCGAACGCTCGACGGCGCTGATGTGCACGAACGCGTCATTGCCGCCATTGTCGGGAGCGATGAAGCCGAAGCCCTTCTGGGCGTTGAACCACTTAACGGTGCCGGTCTGCATGGGGAATGTCCTCATCTGCAGTGTGTCTACATAGCCGCGTTACCGCAGCCATCGGAATCGCATTTCAGGAAAGAAGAGTATCAGCTCGACGCAAATTTTTTAGCGCAAGATCAAGTCATTCTGGTCCATCCATCGACGGGCTGAACATGAGCGTATTCTGAGAGAAATTCAAGCGTCATGATCGGATTTCTGGTCGATTCATCGTCCGGCTCGGGCGAGCGGGACAAAAATACATCGCTTTTCCGGCGCTGTCACAGCCCGTCATCTCACCGCGACGGCGACGGGTGGGGCGGGCCGTCGGCCGCCTGGAAGCCCATGATCCGGGTGAAGGCATTCAGCGTGCGATCGCGTGCGGCCGGATCCCGCAGCAGGCGACTGGTCTGGGCATAGGCCAGCACCATGCCGAACAGCAGGAAGGCGCGGTCGCGGTCGCAGCCGGTGGGGCTGGCGCGGTCGCAGGCGGCGGCGACCAGGTCCGCCAGCAGGGTCTGCCACTGACGTTGACCCTCGACCAGCTTGTCGCGCAAGGGGCCCGGCTGGTCGTCGAGTTCCACGGCCGCCGCGGTCAGCGGGCAGCCGCCGGGCAGATGATGGCCATCCACCCAGGCCAGCCAGTTCAGGAACACCGCCGCAAGCCGAGCCCGGCCGGGTGGCTGCGCGCGTGCCGGCCGCCAGACCACGGCGGCGAAGCGGTCCTGCATGGCGTCCAGCAGGGCGGCCTGCAAGGCCTCCTTCGACCCGAAATGGGCGAAGACCCCGCTTTTCGACATGCCGAGCGCCGCCGACAGCTCCCCCAGGCTCAGCCCCTGCATGCCGTGCAGGCTGGCGCGGTCGAGCGCCGCGGCGATGATCCGCTGCCGGGTGGTCTCCGCCTTGCTCATCCATTCGCTCCTGGTCGCATATCTGGCCGCGGCATCGCCTCGGCGCCGGTCCAGCATAGGGGCCTTGACCAAAAAGCACGATCGTTCACTAATAATCCACAGACCGTTTTCTGTGGAGCCCCCGCCGCCATGTCCGACATCACCTTGTTCTATGCCAGGGCCGCCTGCTCGCTGGCCGTGCGGATCGGTCTTGAGGATCTGGATCTTGCCTATGAGGACCGGATCGTCGACATCAAGGCAGGCGAGACCGGGGCACCGGCCTTCCTGGCGGTCAACCCCAAGGGGCGGGTGCCGGTGCTGGTGACGGCCGCGGGCGACACGCTGACCGAGGCGCCGGCGATCCTGGTGTATCTGGCGCTCAGCCACCCCGACGCTGGCTTGCTGCCCGCCGATCCGCTGGGCCATGCCCGGGCGCTGGAATGGCTGAGCGAGCTGTCGGGCGTGATGCATGGCCAGGGCTATGGCGGGCTGTGGCGCAGCAACCGGTTCAGCGACGATCCGGCGGCGCAGGACGGCATCCGTGCCCGCGCGGCCCGGACCATCGCCGACCAGTCGTCGCGCATCGATGCCCGCCTTTCGGGGCGCGACTGGGCGCTTGGCGACCGCTATTCGGTGGTCGATGCGTTCCTGCTGGTCTTCTATCTGTGGGGGCGGCGCGGCGGCACCGACATGGCGGGGCTGTATCCGAACTGGCATGCCCAGGCGGAACGCGTGCTGGCCCGGCCGGCGGTGCAGCGGGCGCTGGCGCGTGAGGGGCTGGCACAGCCGCTGCCGGCGGTCGGGATCTGAGCGGCCAGGGCGGTCTGACCGGGTGGTGATGTCGGGCAGGGTGGGGGTCGTCGGCCGTTGACGGGTGCTCAGGATACCGGTTCGTGGGTAGAGGCGGACGACAGCCGCTCTCCGCGGCGCAGCATCTGGCCCCGCCCGACGGCGATGCCCATCTCCAGGCTGGCGGCGATGCGGCCGGCCCGATCGATCAGCAATGCGGCGCCGGCCTCGGTGCAGATGGTGGTGACGGTGTCGCGAAACAGCGCCAGCCAATGATCGAAATCGGCACCGCTGATCGGCAGCGGCAGATGCGCCGGCATCGGCCGGCCATGATAATCGCCGGTCATCAGCGCCACCGACGACCAGAACCGGCGCATCTGCGCCAGATGGGCCGGCCAGCGCTCATCGGCGATGCGGGCGGCGAAAACCGGGCCCAGCACCGGATCGACGCGGATCCGGTCATAGAAGCGGTCGACGACCTGGCCGATGACCGCATCGGTCAGGCCGGTCTCCTCGATGATCCGGGCGGTCAGCGCGGCCCGCCGTTCGGGGCCGCCCTCGGGGTGCAGCGACATCGCAGGGCCTCATCATTCAATGCATTCCATATGCATCTTATGGGCGCGCCCCGACGGGATGACAAGCGGCGGGGCCGGCCTGCGACCTCCGGTCACGTGGCGGCGCGGAACAGAAGATCGCCGACCGGCCGGCCCTGTTTCAGATGCTCGTCCACGATCCGCCGGGCGGCGGCGGCATCGGGCACCGCATACCAGTATCCGCCGGGATGCAGGGTCAGCACCGGTCCGCGATTGCAGGGAAACAGGCAGCGGCTGCGGGTCATCATCACCCGATCGGGGGTCTTGTTGCGCAGACCCGCCGCTTCCAGCGCCGCCAGCAGTGCCGTCCACACCGGCCCGGCGCCGCGATGGGCACAGCGCGGCCCGTCGCAGGCAAAGATGTGATGGGCATGCTCCGGCGGGTCGTTCCATGACGGCCTGGTGTCGATGGCGGGGCTGTTGCGGATGTCGTCGTGGTCGCTGGCGGCGATGCGCGCGGCGATCGCGTCGACGAAAAGCGGGTCGCCCTCAACCGGGGCGCTGAAGCTGATGTCGAGGGTGATGGCATGGCGCTGTGCCCAGTCATGCAGGGCACCCGGCAGCCAGCCACGCAGGCTCATCTCGGCCGGCACCACCAGATCGACCAGCAGCACCGCGTGATGGCCGCCGCCGGCCAGGTCGCCAAGCGCGCCCGAGACGGCTGGTACCGCCAGTTCGGTGAAGGCCAGCACCACCGGCCCGTCGAAGCCCGCGGTGTCCCGCAGCCGGGCGGCCACGGCCGCGCGCAGGGTTTCCAGCCGGCGCGGGCTGCCCTGGCCGCGCCGCACCAGCAGGATGACCGCGTCATGGTCGATCCGGGCAATCGTCGGCGAGGCTGGCGTCGTGTGGTCAGCCGGCATCGCGGCCGCGATCTGCGGCTGATCGATAACGGTTTGAGATGTCTGGATAAATCGCCATCGTTGCACTGTCACCAATCGCCTCCGCCGAAACGGATCGGCGGTTCATGGGTCAATGGCTGGCAGCGGAAGCGGGTGCGGCGATGTCCGGGGGGGCGGCATATGGGGCGGGCTGTCCGGCGGGGTCCGGAACAGCCGCATGCGCGGCCCTGGATCAGCGCGCACCGCCCTCCGCGGCTTGCCGGTCGTGTCACAGGCTGGTTTCCGGGCTCGACCGCGGGAGGTTTCAAGGACCGCGTCTGGTCCTGATCCTCCGGGCCCGTGCCTTCCCAGGCCGCCCCGGCCGATGCTGGCGGGGGTGAAACCCAGTGGCTGCGACGGGCTTGCCGCATGTCCTACCGTTGCGGGGGCAGCGTCGGCTTCCGCCATGCCGGATCGGGTGATCCGGGATCGCGTTCCGACTTCCCAATTCTCCGCGAGTGACCCTGACCGGACCACTCAACGGCACCTGTGCAGCCCTGATGCTAGACCGCCGGACCTGCGTCTGCAACGCGTTTTCACGGCGTCGACGTGGCCGGAATGGCGTCGGCCGGTTCGCCATGCGGTCTGAAGACAGCGGATTGACGGCGGCCCCCACACGCCTCTACCGTTGCCGCGACCCGATTGAACCAACGTGAGGCGCGCATGAGCACCCGGTCGAAAATACCTGCGACGATCGTCACCGGCTTTCTCGGCGCGGGGAAGACCACGCTGATCCGGCATCTGATCGAGAATGCCGGCGGCCGGCGTCTGGCGCTGATCGTGAACGAATTCGGCGATGTCGGTATCGACGGCGATCTGCTGAAGGGTTGCGGCATAGACACGTGCCCTGATGAAAACGTGATTGAACTGGCAAATGGCTGCATCTGCTGCACGGTCGCCGATGACTTCCTGCCGACCATGGAAGCGCTGCTGGCCCGCGAGCCGCGCCCCGATCACATCATCATCGAAACCAGCGGGTTGGCGCTGCCCAAGCCGCTGGTGCAGGCCTTCGCCTGGCCGTCGGTGAAGACCCTGGCGACGGTCGACGGCGTGATCGCCGTGGTCGATGGCGCGGCGCTCGCCGAAGGCCGGGTTGCCAATGATCCGGAGGCACTGGACCGTCAGCGCGCCGCCGATACCTCGCTCGACCATGAGGCCGAGGTCGACGAGCTGTTCGAGGATCAACTGGCCTGCGCCGATATGGTGATCGTGACCAAGACCGATCTGCTGGATGCGGCCGGACTGGCCCGCGCCCATGCGGCGATCGCGCCCGAATTGCGGCCGGCAACCCGGGTGATCGAGGCGGCAGGCGGCAAGGTCGACCCCGCCGTGCTGCTGGGGATCGGCGCCGCGGCCGAGGACGACATCGCGTCCCGGCCCAGCCATCACGACGGCACCAGCGAGGAGGAGCACGGCCATGACGCCTTTGCGAGCTTCGTGGTCGAGCTTCCCGACGGCATGAGCCCCGATGACATCAGCCGGCGGATCACGGCGGCGGTGGCCGATCATCCGATCTATCGGGTAAAGGGTTTCGTTTCGGTGACAAACAAGCCGATGCGGCTGGTGGTTCAAGGCGTGGGGCCACGGCTTCAGCAGCATTTCGACCGGCCCTGGGGGGCTGGCGAGGCCCGGCGGTCACGGCTGGTGGTGATCGGTGCGCAGGGGCTGGATGCCGGGGCGGTCGCGACCGCGCTCGGCGGACGGACCGCGGCCTGAGACCGGGCGGGGCAGCCCCCGATGCATCTGCTGGCAGCCGAACCCGGCCGGATCGATGATGGCGACGAGGCCATCGACCTGCGCCAGAGCCCGGCCGAAATGGTGGTGGTCACCGCCGCCGACACCGAACTTGCCTGCCTGTCGGCGGCGCGGGATCGGCTGGGCGATGCCGCACCCGGGTTGCGGCTGGTCAATCTTCAGCGCCTGAAGCACCCGATGTCGGTGGATCTGTGGGTGGACCGGACGCTGGCCCATGCCCGGCTGGTGATCGTGCGCCTGCTGGGCGGCACCGCCTATTGGCCCTATGGGCTGGAGCGGTTGACCGAGATCGCCCGCGCCCGGCCGATCGCCCTGGTGGTGATCCCCGGCGACGACAAGCCCGATGCCTCGCTCGACGGGCTGTCGACGGTGTCGCCGGCGGAGCGGCGGCGGGTGCTGGCCTATTTCTCGGGCAATGGCGTCGGCAATGCCTGCGGGCTGCTGCTTCATGCCCAGCATCTGCTGGGCCGGCGCGCCGAACCTGGCCCGGCGCCGGTGCCGCTGCCGCCCGCCGGGCTGCACCCGGCCCTGGCCGGCGCGGGTGACGGCACCGCCGCCGACAGCACGGCCGCCCAGCCCCTGCACGGCTTGAGCGGCGCCGATATCGAGCGGATCGACGCGGCGGTGGCGACCGGCCGGCCGGTCGCCGGCATCGTGTTCTATCGCGCCCTGGCGCTGGGCGGCCAGACCGCGGCGGTGGATGCGCTGGCGGCGGCCCTTGAGGCGCAGGGGCTGGCACCACTGGCCATCCATGCCCAGAGCCTGAAGGATCCGGCGGCGGCGGCCTTCGTGCGCGCGGCGCTCGACCGGGCCAGGGCGGCGATCGTGTTGAACACCACGGCCTTCGCGCTGGGATCGGCGACCGGGGTGGGCGGGCCTGCCCGCACACCATTCGACGGGCTGAACCGCCCGGTGTTGCAGGTGGTGCTGTCGGGCGCCAGCGAGGCCGCCTGGGCGGGCGGGCATCGCGGGCTTGGGCCCGCCGACCTCGCCATGCATGTCAGCCTGCCCGAGATCGACGGCCGGGTGCTGACCCGCGCGGTTGCCTTCAAGGCCGAGGCACGCTGGGATCCGGCGACCGAATGCCCGATCCTGGTTCAGGCGCCGAAGCCCGACCGGGTGGATTTCGTGGCGGCGCTGGCCGCCGCCTGGGTGCGGCTGGGCCTGACACCGCCCGCGCGGCGACGCGTGCTGCTGGTGGTGGCGAATTATCCCAACCGCGATGGCCGGATCGGCAATGGCGTCGGCCTGGACACGCCGGAAAGCGTCGCCCGGATTCTGGGCGCGCTGACCGCCGCCGGCTATGACACCGGTGATGCGCCGACCGATGGCGCCACCCTGATGGCCCGGCTTCTGGCCGGCCCCACCAACGACCTGACCCGGCGGCGCGCGTCGGCGGCGACGGATGACGGCGATCAGACGGCAGGCATCGCCTGGAGTCTTGATGCCTATCGCACCTGTCTGGCGGCGATGCCGGCCGGGGCGGCGGCGCGGATCAGCGGCCGCTGGGGCGATCCGGCCGACGACCCCTTCGTGGCCGATGGCGCCTTCCGCCTGCCGGTGCATGTCTTCGGGCGGGTGGCGGTGGCGGTGCAGCCGGCGCGTGGCTACAACATCGATCCGGTGGAGAGCTATCACGACCCGGCCCTGCCGCCACCCCATGGCTATGCGGCCTTCTATGGTTGGGCGCGCACGGCGTTCGGCGCCGATGCGGTGGTGCATGTCGGCAAGCATGGCAATCTGGAATGGCTGCCGGGCAAGTCGCTGGCGCTGTCGGCCGATTGCCTGCCGGAAGCGGTGCTGGGCCCCCTGCCCAATCTGTATCCGTTCATCGTCAACGATCCCGGCGAGGGCGCGCAGGCCAAGCGCCGGACGGCGGCGGTGGTGATCGACCATCTGACCCCGCCCCTGACCCGCGCCGGCAGCTATGGCCCGCTGGGCCGGCTGGAGGCGCTGGTCGATGAATATTACGAGGCGACCGGGCTGGACCCGCGCCGCCTGCCCGAACTGGGGCGCGGCATCGTCGCCGAAGCGGCACGGCTGGGGCTCGACAAGGATTGCGGCGTCGAGGCCGGCATGGCCGAGGAAGCGGCGCTGGCCCGGATCGACGCCCATCTCTGCGACATCAAGGAACTTCAGATCCGTGACGGGCTGCACATCTTCGGCAGCAGCCCCGATGGTGACCGGCTGACCGAATTGCTGGTGGCCATCCTGCGCAGCCCGCGCCACGCCGGCCAGAGTGGCGACGCCTCGATCCTCAGGGCTCTGGCGCTGGATCTGGGGCTGAGCGACCCGGCGGATGGCGGCTTCGATCCGCTGTCACGCGATTTCGCCGCCCCCTGGACCGGCCCCAAGCCCGCCGTGCTGGGCGATGCCGCCGGCTGGCGCAGCGCCGGCGACACGATCGAGCGGCTGGAAGCCCTGGCTCATGATCTGGTGGCGGGCACGCGGCCGGCCGATCCGGCCTGGATCCGCGCCACCGAGGTGCTGGCGGTGGCCGAGCGGGTGATCAGGCCGGCGATCGAGGCCTGCGGCGCCGCCGAGATGACCGCATTGCTGCATGGCCTCGATGGCCGGTTCGTGGCGCCGGGGCCGTCGGGCGCGCCGACGCGCGGCCGGCCCGAGGTGCTGCCCACCGGCCGCAATTTCTTCTCGCTCGACAGCCGCTCGCTGCCCACGCCCGCCGCCTGGACGCTGGGTTGGAAATCGGCCGGCCTGCTGGTCGATGCCCACGTCCAGGAGCAGGGCATGTGGCCGCGCCGGATGGTGTTGACCGCCTGGGGCACCGCCAATATGCGCACCGGTGGTGATGATATCGCCCAGGCGCTGGCTCTGATCGGCGCCCGGCCACGCTGGGATGACATCTCGGGCCGGGTGGTCGGGTTCGAGGTGCTGCCGGCGGCCCTGCTGGGCCGGCCGCGGGTGGATGTGGTGCTGCGGGTGTCGGGTTTCTTCCGCGACGCGTTTCCGGCCCAGATCGATCTGTTCGACAGCGCGGTGCGGGCGGTGGCGGCGATGGCCGATGAGGATGACGAGACCAACCCGATCGCGGCGGCGATGCGCGATGATCGCGCCCGGCTGGAAGCCGATGGCGCCGATGGCGAGGCGGCCGCGCGCGCCGCAGGCTTCCGGGTGTTCGGTTCGGCGCCGGGGGCCTATGGCGCAGGTCTTCAGGCCCTGATCGATGAAGGCGGCTGGACCAGCCGCGCCGATCTGGCCGAGGCCTATCTTACCTGGGGCGGTCATGCCTATGGCGCGGGCGCCGAGGGTGAGGGCGCCCGCGGCCTGTTCGCGGCCGCCCTGTCGCGCGCCGATGCGGTGGTTCAGAACCAGGACAACCGCGAACACGACCTGCTGGACAGCGATGATTACTATCAGTTCGAGGGCGGGGCGGCGGCGGCGGTGGAAACCCTGTCCGGCAAGGCGCCGGTGGTCTGGCACCCCGATCACAGCCGCCCTGAACTGCCGGTGATCCGCACGCTCGATGCCGAGATCGCCCGCGTGGTGCGTGGCCGCGCCGCCAACCCGAAATGGATCGCGGGGGTGATGCGCCACGGCTATAAGGGCGCTTTCGAAATGGCGGCGACGGTGGATTATCTGTTCGCCTTCGCGGCCACCACCAATGCCGTGGGCAACCACCATTTCGACCAGCTTTACGACGCCTATCTGGCCGATCCGGCGGTGCGTGACTTCATCGCCGAGGCCAACCGCCCGGTGCTGGAAGAAATGGCCGTGCGCTTCGCCGAGGCGATCGATCGCGGGTTGTGGCGCCCCACCCGCAATGCCGTTCACGATGAACTGACCGCCCTTCGTGCCGCCGGCCATGCCGGTCGTGCGGACCAGCCCCTTCCGGAGACCGACCGATGACCGACAGCCGCACGCCCGAGACCCCTGAAGACCTCGACCGCCGCCATTCCGAGAAGATGGCCAAGAAGAAGGCGGTTCGCGACAAGATCGTCGCCGGCAAGACCATCGAGAAGGGGTTGCTGATCGTTCATACCGGCAAGGGCAAGGGCAAGTCGACCGCCGGCTTCGGCATGGTGCTGCGTGCCATCGGCCATGGCTTCAAGGTCGGCGTTGTCCAGTATGTGAAGGGCGCATGGGACACCGGCGAGCGGACGGTGCTGGAACGCTTTCCCGATCAGGTGACGATCAAGGCACTGGGCGAGGGTTTCACCTGGGAGACCCAGGACCGGACCCGCGACGTGGCCGCCGCCCGCGCCGCCTGGAACGCCACGCTAGAGATGCTGGCCGATCCTGAGATCCGCATGGTGCTGATGGACGAGATCAACATCGTGCTGCGCTATGGCTATCTGCCGGTCGATGAGGTGATCGAGGGCCTGTCGCGCCGCCACCCCGACACCCATGTCATCGCCACCGGCCGCAACGCCCCCGACGCGCTGATCGCCGCCGCCGATCTGGTCACCGAGATGACCATGATCAAGCATCCGTTCCGCGACGGGGTGAAGGCGCAGGCGGGCGTGGAGTTCTAGGTTCAGGGGGAGTTCCAGGCTCAGGCTCCGTCAGTCGACCATCCGCTCGGCTTCCGACAGGTCGACCGAGACCAGCCGGCTGACCCCGCGCTCGATCATCGTCACGCCATACAGCCGGTCCATGCGCGCCATGGTCATCCGGTGATGGGTGACGACCAGAAACCGGGTGTGGCCGGCCGCGGCGATGTCCTCGACCAATGACAGGAAGCGGTCGACATTGGCGTCGTCGAGCGGCGCGTCGACCTCGTCGAGCACGCAGATCGGCGCCGGGTTCGACAGGAACACCGCGAACAGCAGCGCCAGGGCGGTCAGCGCCTGTTCGCCGCCCGACAGCAGGCTGAGCGATTGCAGCTTCTTGCCGGGGGGGCTTGCCAGGATGTCGAGCCCGGCATCGAGCGGGTCGTCGCGCTCGATCAACTCCAGCCGGGCGCGACCGCCACCATACAGCCGTTCGAACAGCCGGCCGAAGGCGCCGTCGACCTCTTGAAACGCGGCGAGCAGCCGGGCACGGCCATCGCGGTTGATGTCGGCGATGCCGCGGCGCAGCCGGTCGACCGCGCCCTGCACATCGTCGCGTTCGCCCTGGATCTGGTCGTGCTCGGCCCGCACGGCCGCATACTCCTCGGCGGCGCGCAGGTTCACGGCGCCCAGCGCCTCGCGCCGGCGGGTCAGATCGGTCACCCGGCGCAGCAGCACGGGTTCCTCGGCCGATGGCAGCACCGGGCTTGTGAAGCGCGGGCCGACAGGTGGTGGGGATGATGGCGATGCCGGCTCGGCCGCGATATGGCCTGATAGCGGCAGTTCGGGCTCCCCGTCATCATCCTCGCCCGCGTCGTCGCCGGCATCGCCCAGCAGCCGGCGTTCGGCGCGCACCGCGTCTTCCAGCGCATCCGGCCCCAGATTGAGCCGTTCACGCAGATCGGCCACGAAGGCGTTCCAGGCCTCGCGCACCTGATCGGACTGGCCGGCGGCGCGGGTGCCGGCATCGCGGGCTTCGGCCAGACGGGCAGTGGCGGCCCGCTCGTCGGCGGCGGCCGTGGCGCGGGCGGCCTCGGCCAGCCGCAGGTCTTCGCTTGCCCGGTCGAGCGCGGTTGCGGCCGCGCGCAGGGCCGCATCGGCGGTGGCGCGGGCGGATGCCAGGGCATCGGGCTGTCCGGCGATCGCCTGCTGGCGGGCGTCCAGATCGGCGAGCCGCCGATCCAGCGCCGCCAGCCGGTCGGACGCCGCCTGCCGGCGGGTGGTCGCCCGCACATGATCGGCGGCCAGATCGTCGCGACGTCGGGCCAGCGATGCGGCCTCGGCTTCATGGCCGGCGATCCGGCGGGCAATCTCGTCACGCGCCGCACGGGCGGGGTTGAGGGCGGCTTCCGCCGCCTCCGTCGCCGCGCGGGTCTCGATGACGGTCCGGTCGCCCGCCAGCCGGTCGGCCAGGTCGTCGTGGCGGCGCGCCGCGTCCTCGGCCTCGACGCGGCTGGCGGCGGCCTGCGCCTCCAACTGGTCGCGGCGCCGGCTCAGGCCGCGCTGTTCGCCCTCGGCGCGCTCCAGCGCCGCGCGGGCTTCATTGATCTGCCGGTCCAACTGGCGCAGGCGGCCATCGGCCCCGCGCAGGGCGGCATCGGCGGCGCCACGCCGGCGGCGGGCCTCGGCCAGCGCCCGATCGGCGGCGGCAAGCCCGGCGCGTGCGGCCTGATCCTGGGCCTGGGCCTCGGTCGTCGCGGCGGTGGCGGCGGCAAGCCCGGCGGCAGGATCGGGTTCGGCCGCGATCGCCGATGCCGTGGCCGATGCCTCGGCCAGCGCGTCTTCGGCGGCGGCCAGTTTTTCGGCGGCGAGACCGGCACGGGCGGTGGCGTCACGAACGGCGGCGGCTGCGCGCGACGCGGCCTCGGCCGTCGTCACCGCATGGCGTCGGGCCTCGGCGGCGGCATGGCGGGCAGTCTCGCGCCGGCTGCCGGCGGCCTGATAGGCGGCGGCGGCCGTGGCGGTCGCGGCCGCTCCGGCATCGCGGGTGGCGGTGGCCTCGGCCATGTCGGCGCTGAGCGCCCGCCGGCGCGCCCGGCGGCGCAGATCGGCCGCCCCCGATGTCTCGCCGGCGGCGGCGTCCGGGCGCAGGCGATAGCCATCGGCCCGCCACAATCCGCCATCGGCGGTGACCAGCGCCGCACCGGCCGGCAGCGCCGGCG
Organism: Tistrella arctica; assembly: GCF_039630945.1. Classification (NCBI taxonomy): domain Bacteria; kingdom Pseudomonadati; phylum Pseudomonadota; class Alphaproteobacteria; order Geminicoccales; family Geminicoccaceae; genus Tistrella; species Tistrella arctica. Next base: position 128,870 of record NZ_JBBKTV010000010.1, on the reverse strand, counting down.
CCAGGGCTTCGGCGGTGTCGGCATCGGCGACCAGCCAGCAGGCGGCCAGCGCCGGCATCAGCGCCGCGGGACCGCGAGCCAGATCCGAGAGCGGCCGGGCGCCGGCGGTGGCGATGACCGGCGGCATGGCTGGCGGGGGCGATGCCCGGTCGGCCCAATGGCGCGGCGCCCCGGCCGTCAGCCGGGCGGTCAGCCCGTCGCCCAATGCGGCTGCCAGGGCGACGGCATGATCATCGGCAACAGTCAGCACGGCGCTCGCCGGTGGCCCGCTCGCCGCACCGGTATCGTCGGCGCCGGCTTCGGCCGCAATCAGCCGGTCCAGCGCCCGGGCCTCGGCGGCGAGTGCCGCAAGGGTTGCCGTGGCCTCGTCCTCGGCGGCGCGGGCGGCGCGCAGGGCGGTTTCGGCGCTGGCGAAGTCTGCCTCGGCCTCGGCCTCGGCGGCATCCGCCGCGCGCGCGGTGCGGGCTGCCTCGTCGGCGCGGCGCGCGGCATTCTCGGCATCGGCTGTCAGGGCAGCCGGGTCGGGCAGGCCGGTCGCGGCGGCGCGGGCCTGATCCCGACGGATCGTGGCGTTGCGCAGCCGGGCTTCGACCTCAACGGCCCGGCGGCGGGCGGCTTCGGCGGCGGCGCCGGCCTCGTCGACCGCGCGACGGCGGGCGGCAAGCTGCTGGGCGGCTTCGGCGGCGGCGGTCACCGCCGGGTCGCGGGCGGCCTCGGCCTCGGCCAGAGCCGCATCGGCGGCATAGAGCGCGGTTTCGGCGGCGTCACGGGCCGCGGCAGCGCGCGCCGCCTCGGCTTCGGCCTGCCCCAGCCGGGCTTCGGCCTCGTCCAGACGCCGGCGGTCGGCCAGACGGCGGGTCACCTCGTCCAACTCGCGGGTGGCGGCGCGCGCCACCTCGGCCAGCCGGTCGCGGTCGCGCGCCAGGGCCGCCAGGTCGCGCGCGGCGCCGGCGGCTCCGGCCTCCGCCTCGGCGCGGGCGCGGTTGGCATCGGTCAGGGCGGCTTCGGCGGCGGCCATGGTGGTTGCGGCCGCTGTCGCCGCTGTGGCGTCATCGGCACGGACGGCCGCAATCGCCGTCGCCGCCTCGGCCAGCGCCGCCGCCTCGGCGGTCAGGCGGTCAAGCTCGGCCTCGGCGCCCGCGGCGTCGGCGGTGGCGGTGGCGCGGTCGTCGTCCAGCGCCGCGCGGGCGCGGGCCAGTTCCTCGGCCAGCGTGTCGATGCGCGCCGCTTCGGCCGCCAGCCGCGCCAGCTCGGCCTGGGCCAGATCGCGGGCGGCACGCGGGGCATCCAGCGCCAGACGCGCGGCCTCGGCGGCCCCGGCCGCGGCCTGGGCCACGGCTGTGGCGCGGGCGGCATCGGCGGTGGCGTTGCGCATGGCGGCATCGGCGCCGGCTTCGCGCTCGGCCGCCCGCGCCCGGCGTTCGACCAGGGCGATGCGCCGTGCCAGCATCAGTTCGGCCTGAGCCAGCCTCAGGCGCTGCGACAGCCGCCGATATCGGCCGGCCTCGCGCGCCTGCTGGCGCAGTGCCGCCACCCGTACCGCCAGGGCGGCGATGATGTCGTCCAGTCGGGTCAGATTGGTCTCGGCGGCGGTCAGGCGCTGTTCGGCCTCGCGCCGCCTTGCATGCAGGCCGCTGATCCCGGCCGCTTCCTCAAGGATCGCGCGGCGATCCGATGGTTTGGCGGAAATGATCTGGCCGATCTGGCCCTGACCGACGATGGCGGTGGAGCGCGCGCCGGTCGCGGCGTCGGCGAACAGGATCTGCACGTCGCGGGCGCGGGCCGGGCGGCCGTTCACCCGATACTGGGTGCCGTGGCCGCGCTCGATCCGCCGCCTGACCTCGATGGTCTCGGCCTCGGTCCACGGCATCGGCGCGCGACCATCGGCATTGTCGAGCACCAGGGTGACATCGGCCAGATTGCGCCGCGGCCGGCCCTCGGCACCGGCGAAGATCACGTCGTCCATCTCGGCGCCGCGCAGATTGCGGGCCGATGCCTCACCCATCGCCCAGCGCAGCGCTTCCGTCAGATTCGATTTGCCACAGCCATTGGGGCCGACCACGCCGGTCAGCCCCGGCGCGATCTCGACCTCGGTGGTATCGGCAAAAGATTTGAACCCGCTCAGGATCAGGCGGACGAACTGCATCGGCGCGATCCGGTCTCGGGCGGCGGCCGCCGGGCGATGGCTGGTCTGACCTTACGGCAACTTGGCGTCGATGACCTTGGCGAAGTCATCGATCGGCAGGTTGCCGGTCACCTTCTCGCCATTGACGATGAAGGTGGGGGTGCTGTCGATCTGGAAGGCGCGCGAGCCTTCAAGCCGCTGGCTCAGGATCTTTTCCTCGATCGCGCCATCGGTCAGGCAGGACTGCATCTTGTCGTCGCTCAACCCGGCCAGCCGGCCATAGCGCTTCAGGCCCTCGGTCGGATCCTGCATCGTGCCCCATTCCGCCTGGCTGCGGAACAGCACGTCGACGAAGCCGGCATAGCGTTCAGGCGCCACGCATTCGGCAAGCTTGGCCGCGACCAGCGCCGGCTCGTTCAGCGGGAAATGGCGCAGCACGATCTTGACCTGGCCCTGATCGATATAGCGCGCCTTGATGTCCTGAAGCGTGGTGGCGTGGAAGGCCGCGCAATGCGGGCAGGTCAGCGAGGAATATTCAACGATCGTCACCGGCGCCGCCGGGTCGCCGATCACATGATCGCCGGGCTGGGCCTGGGCCAGCGCCGGGGCGTCGGCCGTCGACTGGTTGGCGGGCTGGCTGCTGCCGGCGGCTGGCGGGGCAGGCGTTGCCGCCGGCTCGTCCTTCAGGGCGAACTGCCATGCACCGAGGCCGACGACGGCGACAGCGGCGATACCGATCAGGCCATAGGTCAGATTGCGCACCGGACGACGAAGCTCCTGCTGAAACGCGATTTGGTTGGCTGCGGAGTGTAGTGCGGGATGCCGGCTCAGGCCAGTATCGATACGGTGACCTGGTGTCGCAGAGATGCCCCGGGCGTGGCCATTCCCACAGGGAGGCCGCGTCGGCGTCATGTGCCTTTCAGCGCGTTGCGCGCCAGCACCGCACGGCCCAGCCGTTTCAGCCGGGCGGCGAGGTCGGGGTCTTCGGTGCCGTCGAACATGCGGTTCAACCGCACCTCTTCGGCGGCTGGCAGCGGTGCCGCGGGCGCGCGGCGGCGGTTGTGGCTTTCGGGGATCGGCCCCTGGCGGATGCGCAGCCGCGCCACGGCGCCATAGCCGAAATAGGCATTCACCCGTTCGATCAGCAGGTCGCCCAGCATCTGGATTTCCGTCGCGAACGGACCGGCCACCTTGACATAGAGCGTGCCGCCCGCGCGTTTTCCGGGCGGAAAGGTCAGCTCCAGCGGCATGGTCACCCGGTCCAGCGGCTGGCCGATGATCTGCGGCCAGTCGGTGACGATGCGGCCGGCCATGAAGCCGCGCCGCCTGAGATCGCGATCGAGCAGCCCCGGCACCAGATCGGCGATCCGGCGCTCGGCCCGGATGCGCTTGGGCGCCTCGTCGGCGGGCTTCGGCGCCGGCCGGCGCTTCGCGGCGGGTGCGGGATCGGACATCGGGGCTCCGGTGGCGGCAGGTCGGGTGATAATGGTGCCAGTCTAGGCCGATGACGGCCTTCCGAACAGGGGGTCACGTGCCGCAGGCGGCGGCGCGGGCCAGAAGATGGAAGCGTTCACGCGCATTGCGGGTCAGCCCGGCAGCGTCCACGAAATGCTCCCGTGCCTCGGCCTTGCGTCCGGCACGACACAACAGATCGCCGATCACCGCCGGCAGCGGCGCATATCCGGCCAGCGCCGGCAGTGTGGCCAGCGTCATGGCGATCGCCAGCCCGGCCTCGGGGCCATGGGCCATGCCATGAGCGACCGCACGGTTCAGGGTCACCACAGGCGACGGCATGACCAATTCGAGGTCGTCGTAAAGCCCGGCGATCCGCATCCAGTCGGTGGCGGCGAAGTCCGGCGCGCGCGCGTGGCAGGCGGCAAGCGCCGCCTGAAGGGTGTAAGGGCCGCGGGTCTCGGCCAACCTCCAGGCCAACCCCTCGGCCTGGGCCAGGGCATCCAGGCCCTGGCTGATCAGCAGCCGGTCCCAGCGCCGCCGGTCCTGCGCGTCGAGCGGCACGGCCGACCCATCGGGGGCGATGCGGGCGGCAAGGCGCGATGCCTGGATGTCCATCAGCGCCTTCAATCCCAGCACCTCGGGGTCGGCCGGCATGGCGGCGGCCAGAACCCGGCCCAGGCGCCGGGCCTCGGCACACAGCGCCGGCCGGGTCAGGTCGGGGCCGGCGGTTGCCGCATAGCCTTCGTTGAAGATCAGATAGATCACCTCAAGCACCGAGGCGAGGCGCGGGGCCAGCGCCGGCCCGCGCGGGATCTCCCAGGCAAGGCCGGCGGCGGAGAGCGTTTTCCGTGCCCGCACCAGGCGTTGCGCCATGGTCGCCTCCTTGACCAGAAAGGCGCGGGCGATCTCGTCGGTCGCAAGCCCGCCGATCAGGCGCAGGGTCAGTGCCGCGCGCGCCTCGCGGGTCAGCACCGGATGGCAGGCGGTGAAGATCAGCCCCAGAACCTCGTCACCCAGATCATCATCCATTGCGGCTTCCGCGCGCGCGATCCGGCGCAGGCCGTCATGGTCGGGCACCGCCGCCGCCGGGGTCTGCGCCAATTCGGCCAGCTTGCGGCCGCGCATCCGGTCGTGGCGGAGATGGTCGACGGCCCGGCGCCGGGCGGTGGCCATCAGCCAGGCGCCGGGATTGGCGGGGATGCCGGTCTCCGGCCAGGTCGCCAGTGCCGCGACCAGCGCATCCTGGGCAAGATCCTCGGCCCGGGTCAGATCGCGCAGCATCCGGGCGAGCCCGCCGATCAGGCGGGCCCGCTCCATCCGGAACACGGTCTCGACCGTCCGGGCGACCGCGTCCGCCCGCTCGTCGGTCTCAGCCAAGGCGGTCCCGGACCCGATCGTGGACCGCTGCCGCCTCAGGGGTCATGACGGCGTCGAAATCCGACAGGTCGTAAAGCGGCCGGATCTCGATCTCGCTGGGCCCGGGCATCGGGTTCGGGCAGCGCTTCACCCATTCCACCGCCTCGGCCATGTCCTTCACCTCCCACAGCCAGTAACCGGCGACCAGTTCGCGGGTTTCCGCGAACGGGCCGTCGATCACGGTGCGACCGGCGCCATCGAAGGCCACGCGGCAACCTTTGGACGACGGCTTCAGCCCGTCGCCGGCCAGCATGATGCCGGCCTTCACCAGCGCCTCGTTGTACAGCCCCATGGCTTCAAGCAGGCCGTCGGGGGGCATGACGCCGGCTTCGCTGTCGGCCGTGGCCTTGACCAGAACCATCACACGCATCGTCGCATCTCCTGTCGGATGGGCACCCGAAGCGGGTGCGATAACCATACGACGAACGATGCTGCCTGTGATCGACAGGCCGGTGGTGGATGCCGGAAAAAAAGTTCACCACCGGCCTTCGGGGCGCCCTCAGCCGCCCCAGGCACCGGCATCGGGCACCACCGCCGCGAAACGGTCGGCCAGCGCCGCCAGGGTCGCGCGGTGCAGCAGCTCGGCCGGCACTGGTTCGGCCTCGCCGCCGGCCGGCGGCAGGTCGCGGGTGGCGCAGCCCCGCGCCACCACGGTCGGGCTGAAGCCCAGATGCAGGGCGGCACGGGTGGTGGTGGACACGCACATATGGGTCATGAAGCCGGCGAAGACCGGCTGGTCGCGACCGGCGGCGCGCAGTCGCCCGGCCAGATCGGTGCCGGTGAAGGCATCGGGCAGGGCCTTGGGGATCACCGGCTCGTCACCGCGCGGGCCGGCTGCGGGGATGATCAGCGAGCCGCTGCCATCGGGGTCGAACAGGGCGCCGCCGGGCCGGCCCAGATGGCGGATGTGGAAAACCGGCACCTCCAACTGCCGCATGCGGTGGACCAGCCGGATGATCTCGTCCAGCGCCGCATCCACGCCCACCAGCGGCAGGCGGCCATTGCGATATTCTTCCTGCACGTCAATCAGCACCAGGGCGGCGCGGCTGGCCTCCGCCGGGGCGAGGCTGGCGCCGGCATGGGCGAGAAGGGTGGTGGCAGGGCCGGTGACGGGCATGGGATCGGCTTTCCGTGCAGGAGCGGGCTGGGGGCAGGTGCGGGCTGGACAAGTCAGGCTAGGGCAACGCCATGATGCTGGCGGAAGATGATGGGGGTCAGAACGGCCAGACCGGGCGGGGCGGTTCAGGCAGCGGATCGGGCAGGTTCAACGCCCGATGCTCGCCCCGCGGTACCGCCCCATGGGCGGTCGTCGCGGCAGGATGGAACAGCCGGGCGACAAGGCGGAACAACAGGGGCCGTATGATGGACGGCCAGATCGGATGGGCGCAGGCCGGAAAGGCGAATGCCGGCGGGCCCGGCCGCGACCGCAGGGCGGGGGCCAAGGGCGGGGAGGGGAGCATGGAACGTCTCCGGGGTTCGTGATACGGTCCAATCTACGCCGCGCCGGACGGGGGTGCGATCGAGGCTTTCTCGCCCATAGCCCTAACCTGGCTGAGTCTCGCTCATCCATGGCCGCCGCCTCCGGCCATGCGTCCGTCCCATTGCCTCAGAGGGTGCGTTGAGTCAGCCACCGCTACGCCGTCGTCGTCTGCCTCCGCTTCTGGCGCTGCGCCATTTCGAGGCGGCGGCCCGCCTTGGCGGCTTCGCCCGCGCGGGCGAGGAACTGGGGGTCACGCCGGCGGCGGTCAGCCAGCAGGTCCGTCAGTTGGAAGACTGGCTGGGCCGGCCGATGTTCGCCCGCCATGCCCGCGGCGTGGAGGTGACGGAATATGGCCGCCGGCTGTTGCCGACGCTGACCGAGCAGTTCGACACGCTTGAAGCGACCCTGCGCCGGGTGCAGGAGGCCGATGCCGATGTCAGCCTGACGGTATCGACCCTGCCGAGCTTCGCCGGTCGCTGGCTGCTGCCGCGCATGGAACGGATGACGGCGGTGCTGGGCGGCCGCCAGGTCAGCCTTCTGGCATCCTCGATGCTGGCCGATTTCACCCGCGACGGGGTGGATGTGGCGATCCGCTATGGCGGCGGGCGCTATGTCGGGCTGATCGCGCATCATCTTCTGCCCGGGCAGATGGTGGTGGTCTGCGCGCCGGCCATGGCCGAACGGCTGCGCGCGCCGGCCGATCTGTGCGGCGTGACCCTGCTGCATGACGAAATTGAAACCGGAACCACGGTGGTCGAACCGGGCTGGACCGATTTTCTGCGCCGCTTCGGGCTGGGGGCGATCGATGGCGGACGGGGCCCGCGCTTCGGCCTGACCTTTCTGCAACTGGATGCGGCGGCGGCCGGCATGGGCGCCGCCCTGGTGCCATTGGGCCTGGCGATCGACGCGCTGGTGGCCGGTACCCTGGTGCGCCCCTTCGCCCAGGCGCTGGAGGTGCCCTATGATTACTGGCTGGTCTGCCCGGAAGACCGCGCCGGTGCCCGCGCGATCCGCGATTTCATCGCCTGGGCGCTGGACGAGGCCGGCCGCCAGATGGCGGCTCTGCCGCCGCCGGTCCATGGCTGACCGCTTGCCGATCGGGCCTGTGGCCGCTATCTGATGGCGCCTGCCCTGTTGCCTTGCCCGGATCGGAAACCCACCGCCCATGCCCCGAGGTCGCCCCGCCAAGCCGAAGCTCGCCATTGCCGTGCCGGCGATCGATCCCGATCGCCGCGACCGGCTGCGGCGGGCATTGCTCGACTGGTATGATCGCCACCGCCGCGTTCTGCCCTGGCGGGCGGAGCCGGGCCAGACTGCCGACCCCTACGCCGTGTGGCTGTCGGAAATCATGTTGCAGCAAACCACGGTTGCGGCCGCCGGCCCCTATTTCCGCGCCTTTCTGGATCTGTGGCCGCGGGTGACCGATCTGGCGGCGGCACGGCGCGAGGCGGTGCTGGCCCGCTGGGCGGGGCTTGGCTATTACGCCCGGGCCCGCAATCTGCATGCCTGCGCCGAGGTGGTGGCCGACTGCCATGGCGGCCGCTTTCCCGATACCGAGGCCGGCTTGCTGGAACTGCCCGGCATCGGCGCCTATACCGCCGCCGCCGTCGCATCGATCGCCTTCGACCGGCCGACCGTGCCGGTGGACGGCAATGTCGAGCGGGTCTGCGCGCGGCTGTTCGCGATCGCCACGCCTCTGCCCGATGCCAAGCCGGAATTGCGGGCGCGGGCGGCACAGTTCGCCCATGACCACCGGCCGGGCGATTTCGCGCAGGCGATGATGGATCTGGGAGCGACGCTGTGCACGCCGCGCCGCCCCGCCTGCCATCGCTGCCCGTGGAGCGGCGATTGCGCGGCCGAGGCGGCCGGCATCGCCGACACCCTGCCGGCCCGGCTGCCAAAGGGCGACCGGCCCGTCCGCCATGCCGTGGCCTTTATCACTCTGCGTGCGGCCGATGGTGCCCTCCGCATCCGCACCCGCCCCGATTCCGGCCTGCTGGGCGGCATGGCCGAGGTGCCGGGCACGCCGTGGGAAGAAGGGGCGCCATGGGATCAGGCCGCGGCGCTGGCCCATGCGCCGCTGTCCCCCCAGGGCTGGCGGCTGCTGCCGGGGGTGGTGGTGCATGTCTTCACCCATTTCCGGCTGGAGGCGCGGGTGATGCTGCGCCATCTGGACCGGGCCGAGGCGGCGGCGCTGGATGCGGCCGAGGCGGGGGAGGCCGGTGATCCGCGCTGGTGCCCGCCTGAGGCGCTGGGCCGGGCCGGGCTGCCCAGTGTGATGGCCAAGCTGGTCGAGCATGCCCGGATCGGCACCAGCGAGCCGGGTCTGCCTCTGTAGCCGGGCCGGAGCCGGCTGCTGGATGCGGCAATCGGAACCCTTGATCCCGTGGGGCGCCACCGCCAAGCTGGCAGGGGCCAGCCATCCGCCGCGCCATCTGACCCCAAGGACCGCCAGCCCATGCCGATCACCCGCCAGACCGACCGCCTGGACAACCCCGTGACAACCGGCCTTGCCGGCACGCTCGATGGGGTGAATGCCTTTATCGGCGGGTTCCTGGGCTATCGCACCGAAGCCGTCGATCTGCTGCCTGCCGCCGATGCCGACCCGGATGCGGCGCTGGCACAGGCCTATGCCGCGGCCTTGCACATGTTCGCCGAAGCCCATGACGCCACCGCCAATGCCACGCCCTATCTGGCGCGGGCGGAAGCGGCGGCGAAGGGCGCGACCGAGCGCGAGCAGTTGACGGTGAAGGCGGTGGGGGCGTGGGTGCGTGGCGACATGCCGGCCGCGATCCGGCTGCATGAGGAAACCGTCGCCCGGTTCCCGCGCGATCTGGTGGCCGCCAAGCTTGGCCAGTATCACGCCTTCAATCTGGGCGACAGCCCGACCATGCTGCGGATCATCGACCGCGCGGCGCCGCATGCCGACGAGGTGGCCGAACTGCACGGCATGCGGGCCTTCGCGCTGGAGCAATGCCATCTGATCGACGAGGCCGAGGCGGAGGCCCGGACGGCCGTGCGCCTGCGCCGCGACGAACCCTGGGCGCATCATGCCATCGCCCATGTCTGCCTCAGCCGTGGCCGCACCGATGACGGGCTGGCCTTCATGCGCGAGATGAGCGAGACCTGGGTGGGCCTCAATTCATTCATGTCCACCCATAACTGGTGGCATCTGTGCCTGTTTCTGCTCGACCGCGACCGCATCGACGAGGTGTTCGACATCTTCGACGGCCGGGTCTGGGGGGTGTGGAAGGAATATTCGCAGGATCAGGCCAATGCCGTGTCGCTGCTGATGCGCCTGGAACTGGCCGGGGTCGATGTCGGCGACCGCTGGGCGGATGTGGCAACCTATCTGGCCCCACGGACCGGCGATCATGTTCAGCCGTTCCTGGACCTGCATTATCTGTACGGGCTGGCGCGCGCCGGCCGCTGGGCCGAGGCCGGGGCATTGGAGGGCTCGCTGCACGCCCATGCCCACGCGGTGCCCGCCTTCCTGAAGACGGTATGGGGCGAGGTGGCGGTGCCGGCCGCCGATGGCCTGCTGGCCCATGCCCGTGGCGACTGGGCGGATGCCGTGCGGGGGCTGGGCCGCGCCCTGCCGCGGATGACCGAAATCGGCGGCAGCCATGCTCAGCGCGATCTGTTCGAACAGGTCTATCTGGATGCGCTGATCCGCGCCGGGCGGCTGGTGCCGGCCCAGCAGATGCTGGAACTGCGCCGGGCGGCGACGCCCGATGTGCCGGCCAATCTGCGGGCCCTGGCGCGGGTCTATGGCCGGCTGGGGCTCGATACCCGCTCAGCGGCGCTGGACGCCCGGGCCGAGGCGCTCAGCCGGCGGTATCGCCACGGGTAAGTTCCGCCTTCAGGCTGGACAGGATCTCGGTCGACAGCTCAGGATCGGTGGCGGCCGCGGCGCGTGCCAGCGCCAGCCCCCCGACCAGGGCCGACATCATCAGCAGCGCCTTGCCGCGATCCGAGGCCCGGCCGTCGCCACCATCGCCGGCCAGGGACGGAAAGCGGCCGATCAGCGTGTCGGCGAAGTGGTCGATGCCTTGAGCATATTCGGCCTGAATACCGGTGTCCTGGCGGGGAATATCCGACGCGAAGGCGGCGATCGGGCAGCCGATATCGCGGCGGTCGCGATGGGTTTCAGACAGATAGCCATCGACATACTGCGCCAGATCACCCTTGGCCAAACCGCGCCCGCCTGCCAGCCGATCGACCGTATCCTTGAACGCGACGCCGCAGGCTTCGGCCGCCAATGCATCCTTCGAGGCGAAATGGCCATAGAAGCCGCCATGGGTGAGGCCAGCGGCCTTCATGATTTCCGCCACCCCCACGCCATCGAAGCCGCGTTCGCGGAACAGTCGTGCCGCCGCCTTGACGATGGCCGCCCGGTTCGCGGCGGCCTGTTCCCGTGTCACTTTCATTTGCGGCACCCCGTTGCTGGTCGCGCTGCCGGCTGTCGAACATGACCGGCTGTCGGACTGATCGGCGCTTGACATTAATCATGATGTTTATCATCAATAACACAAATCGATGATCTCCATCATCATAAATCGAACGATGTTCGTGGGCAACCGGCGCAGATGTCGCAGCCGCCGGTCGCCCCACCCCCGCCGGACCGCCGGCAGATCGGGAGCCGCACGCGCCATGTCCACACCACGCATCGCGGCCGCACTGGCTCGCCGTCAGGTCCACTACGGCTGGGTGGTGGCGGCCGTCACCTTCCTGACCATGCTGATTTCGGCCGGCGCCGTCGGCGCGCCAGGCGTGCTGCTGCTGCCGTTGCAGGCGGAATTCGGCTGGGAAACCGCCGACATCTCGCTGGCCATGGCGATCCGGCTGCTGCTGTTCGGGTTGATGGGGCCGTTCGCGGCGGCGCTGATCAACCGTTTCGGTGTGCGGCGGATGACCTTGACCTCACTGTCGCTGGTGGCGGGCGGGCTGGCATTGTCGATGGCGATGACCCAGTTGTGGCAGTTGATCCTGCTATGGGGCGTGGTCGTCGGGATCGGCACCGGGCTGACCGCTCTGGTGCTTGGCGCCACGGTCGCCACCCGCTGGTTCACCCATCGCCGCGGCCTGGTCATCGGCCTGCTGACCGCAAGCTCGGCGACCGGCCAGTTGATCTTCATGCCCCTGCTTGCCTATATCGCCGAGGAAACCGGCTGGCGGACGGCATTGATGCTGTTATGCGGGTTGATGGTGGTGGCGGCGCTGGCGGTGCTGGCCTTGATGCGCGACCGCCCGTCGGATCTGGGCCTGCCGGCCTATGGCGAGACCGAGGTGGCGCCGCCTGCGGCGGCGTCGGGCCGCTCGGTCGCCTTCGCCGCCATCGATGCCCTGCGCGATGCCGCCCGCACCCGGGTGTTCTGGGTGCTGTTCGGCACCTTCTTCATCTGCGGTGCCAGCACCAATGGCCTGATCCAGGTGCATCTGATCCCGCTCTGCGCGGATTTCGGCGTGCCGGCGGTGCGTGCGGCCGGGCTGCTGGCGCTGATCGGCGTGTTCGACTTCATCGGCACGGTCGGGTCGGGCTGGCTGTCGGACCGCTATGACAATCGCTGGCTGCTGTTCTGGTATTACGGCCTGCGCGGCATATCGCTGCTGTTCCTGCCGTTCTCGGATTTCACGCTCTATGGCCTGTCGCTGTTCGCGGTGTTCTATGGCCTGGACTGGATCGCGACCGTGCCGCCGACCATCAAGCTGACCGCAGACCGCTTCGGCCGCGACCGCGCGCCGCTGGTCTTCGGCTGGATCTTTGCCGGCCACCAGATGGGCGCCGCCGCAGCGGCCTTCGGCGCCGGCCTGTCGCGCACCATGCTCGACAGCTATCTGCCGGCATTCTTCGTGGCCGGCGCGCTGTGCCTGGTGGCGGCGGTGGCGATCCGCACGCTGGGGCAGGGGCGGCCGGCCGCCGTGGCGGCCGGGGCGACGAAGGGGTGATCCGGGTGTGATCCGAGAGACGGGCGCGGCTCAGGCGCCCACCGCCCGTGGCCGGGTGCCGTCCATCGCCCACAGCCAGCCCAGGGCGCAGGCGGTGATGGCGACCGGCGGCAGCGCCGCCATGGTCAGCGTCGCCCAGTCGAAACGCTCGATCAACTGGCCCGAGAAGAAGGCCGACAATGCGACCAGGCCGAAGACGATGAAGTCGTTCGCGGCCTGGCCGGGGCCGCGTTCGGCCGGCAGCAGCGACAGCGACACCAGGGTGGTGGCGCCCACGAACAGCGCCGACCAGCCCAGACCGAGCAGGGTGAGGCTGATCCGGAAATGCCAGAGGCTGATGCCGGATGCGCCGACGCCAATGGCCATCGCCATCAGGATGCAGCCGCCGAACATCACCGGCATCAGGCCGAAACGCTCGATCAGCCGGCCCACGATCAGCGCCGGGGCGAACATGCCGAGCACATGCCATTGAATGACCTGCGCGGTGTTGGCGAAATCCAGCCCGCAGGCGGCCATGGCCAGCGGTGTCGCGGTCATCAGCAGGTTCATGACCGTATAGGAGGTGATGCCGGCCATGACCGCGATGATATAGCGCGGCCGCCGGAAGGCGGCACCGAGCCCGCCGGCCAGCGATTTCGGCGGGCCGGCCGGGCGGCGCATGTCCAGCGACAGGGCGGCCACCAGCATCAGGGTCGCCGCCCCGGCGATCACCAGATAGGTGCCAAGGAACGGATAGGGCGCGATGGCATCGCGCGATGCCCGCGCCAGCGTGGGCCCGACCAGCGCCGCCATCAGCCCGCCCGAGATGACCAGCGCGATCGCCCGCGCCTCACGCCCGCGCGGTGCCGCCTCGCCGGCGGCATGGCGCAGAAAGACGCTGAAGCCGTTCGACATGCCGACCAGCACCATTGCCGCGCACAGCAGCAGGAAGCTGCCGATCGCGATCGATGCCGCGGCCACCAGCGCGCCGGCGATGCCGAAGCTGGCGCCGATCGCGAAGCCGGTGCGCCGACCGGCCCGCGCCATCAGCATCGATGCCGGAATGGTGGTGGCGGTGTTGGCGATGAAGGTCAGCGCGAAAGGCAGGGTGGCGAGGGTCTTGTCCTCGGCCAGCATATACCCCGCAAGGCCCGAAACCGTGACCAGCAGCATGGTCATGACGGTGTAGAAGCCCTGGGAGAGCGACAGCAGGGCGATGGAACGCCGGCTGCCGCCCTGGGCCGCATCGGCGGGGGCGGTTGCAGTCATCGGGGGTGGGGTACTCCAAAGCCGTTATGGCCAGCGCGGATATGGCCAGTGCGGATATGGCCAGCGCGGACTGCCGTCGCCGGCGCGGGCCGCTATCGCCCAGGCAGGATAGTTCCACTATCCTGACGTGTTCAACCCCTGGCGTCCATACCGCGTTCGCCAGGGCTTCCGGTGATCCGCCGTGCATGCCACTCTGTGACCCGTCCTTCAGCCTGAACCTGCCACCGATGGCGGTGCCCCTGTCGAAAGCCCCCCGATGTCTGTTGCCGACCAGCCCCCGTTGATCATCGATTGCGATCCTGGCGTCGACGATGCCCACGCACTGTTCGCGGCCATCGGCGCCCGCCGGCGGCTGGGGCTGGAGGCGGTGACGGTGGTTGCCGGCAATGTCGGGTTGGGCTTCACCCGCGCCAATGCCTTGCGGGTCCGCGACGCCGCCGGGCTGGATGCGGCGGCGCTGCCGATCCATGCCGGCTGTCCGGCGCCCCTGACGGGCGGCACCACCGACGCCGCCGATATCCATGGGCAGGATGGCCTGGACGGGGCCGGGCTGCCGCCGCCGCGCAGCGATACCGAGTCTGGACATGCGGTGACCTTCCTGATCGAGCGGCTGCGCCGGGCGGCGGCTGAAGGCCGGCCGGTCAGGCTGGTGACCCTGGGGCCGCTGACCAATCTGGCGGCGGCGCTGATCCTGGCACCCGACATCGTCGACGGGTTGCTGGAGGTGCGGGCGATGGTCGGCAGCGCCGCGCGCGGCAACATCACGCCAGCAGCCGAATTCAATGCCTTTGTCGACCCTGAGGCGCTGGATCGGGTGGCGGCGGCGCTGGACGTGCCCGACGGCGTGGCGCCGCGGCTGCATGTCTATGGCCTGACCCTCACCCACACGGTCTGCGCCGATGCGGCCGAAATCGCGCGCTATGCGGCACTCGGCACCGTGCCGGGCCGGGCGGTCGCCGGCATGCTGGGCGCCTATCTGTCGCGTCATCGCACGCCGCCGCTGCCGGGGATGGGCGGCGCCCCGGCCGATGCGGCACCCCTGCACGACCCCTGCGTGATCGGCCATCTTCTGGCGCCCGATGCCGTGGCCGGGGTGGACGGGCGGATGACGGTGGTGCTGCGCGGTCCCGCACGAGGCCAGACCCTGGCAAGTTTCGGCGACGGCGCGGCGGCGGCGGGGCGCGCGCGGGACGTTCGGGTGCGCTGGATGGTGGATGGCGATGCTGCGGCGCTGAGGGTGGCATTGCGCGATGCTGTTGCGGATTGCGGATCGGTGTAAGGCTGGCAGCGGGGGCGTCTGCGACGATACAGGATCCGCAAATTCCGCAGAGTGTTAACGATCGCCTAAGCTTCAAGGGTTCAGCATAGAGATACCGGGTGTTGATCACGCGGAACGCATGCCGCAAGAGCATCGCCGCCAACGGCCGGAACGGCCGCAATAAATCAAGAGGGGAGGCAGGGCAGACATGACCGATCAGTCATTGGACGAGGTTGAGGCCGCGGAGACCCCGGTGGACCGGCCGCCGCGGAAGATCGGCCGGCTGGGCCGCATCGGCTTGGGACCGAAGCTGTTCCTGGCCTTCGCGATCGTGGCGATCCTGGCGGTGGTCGCCAGCGGCGTGGCCTGGATTTCCTATGACCGGGTCGAAAACGGCTTCGAACGGGTGCAGGAACAAGGCGTGCGGCCATTGACCGCCGCGCTGCGCATGGCCCGGCAGGCCGAGGTGCTGGCGGCGCTGGCCCCCGCCGTGGCTGCCGCCGGGTCGGCCGAGGCGCTGGACAAGGAGCGCCAGGCGATCACCGCCGCCATCGGCGCGATGCGCGGCGATCTGGCCGCCCTGCAATCGGCGGGGCTGGACGGCGACCTGATCGGCATTGTCACCGAGGATTCGGATGCGCTGATCACCCGGCTGAACGAATTGCTGGAGGCGGTGGAGCAGCGCTATACCCTGACCGAGCGCCGCGAGACCGTGACCCGCGACCTCGCGGGTGCCCGCGACACCTATCTGGCGGCGATTTCACCCGGTGCACAACGCATTGCCCAGGACTTCCGCAACCGGTCGGAGGCGACCGCCGGCATGTTCGAACTGGGCACCTTGCAGGATGCGGTGCACGACCTGACCGCGCGCCAGCTGCCGGCCCTGCAATTGAGCATTCAGCTGCGTGGCGACATCGCGGCAGCCCAGGGCATCATCAACGAAACCGCCACCATCACCAATGCCCAGCATCTTGAGCGGCTGCGCCAGCGGTTGGCGGCCGCCGCCTATGCGCTGGACCGCGACACCAAGGCGCTCGACGACCGGATCGCCAAGGAGCGGCTGCTGGAGGCCGTGGCCCGCTATGCCACTGCCGCGACGGCCGGCGACCCGACCAATGTGTTCGAGTTGCGCGTGGCCGAGGTGACGGCGATCGAGCAGGTGGAGCAGCGGCTGGAAGCCGCGCGCGATGCCGGCGTGCTGCTGGCGGAAGACGTCGACGGCCTGGTGTTCCAGACCTCCGGCGCCATCGCCGAGGTCCGTGCCCGCACCGCCGAGGATCTGGAACAGAGCCGCACCGTGCTGCTGGCGCTGGCTGTGGCCAGTGTCGCCGTGTCGCTGATCATCGCGCTGGGCTATGTCGGGCGGCGGGTGATCGGCCGGCTGAAGCGGCTTGAAGGCGCCATGCGGGCGGTGGCGGCCGGCGATCTGGACGCGCCGCTGCCAAAACCCGCGGGCGACGAGATCGGCCGGATGACCGACGCCTTGCGCGTGTTCCGTGATACCACCGCCGAGGTCGAGGTCACCAAGCGCCGGGCCGAGGAGGAAGAGGCCCGCCAGGCGGCGCTGCGCCGGTCGGAAATGCTGGAACTGGCGGCGACCTTCGAGGCGGAGGTGAAGGGCGTGGTCGACCAGTTGACCGAGGCGGTCGGTGCTCTGGGCGGCAGTGCGGTCGAGCTGTCAGCGGCCGCCGCCCGCGGTAATGAACGCGCCCAGACGGTGGCTGCGGCCAGCGAGCAGGCAGAGCGCAATGCCGAGACGGTGTCGGACGCGACCAGTCAGCTTTCAGGTGCCGTGGCCGAGATTGCAACCCAGGTGCAGGAGGCGTCGACCATCGCACGCGGCGCGGTGTCGCAGGTCGAGCGCACCGATGCGACAGTCGAGGAACTGGGCAAGGCCAGCGAGGAGATCAGCGAGGTGGTGCGGCTGATCGGCGAGATCGCCGGCCAGACCAATCTGCTGGCCCTGAATGCCACCATCGAGGCGGCCCGTGCCGGCGAGGCCGGCAAGGGCTTCGCGGTCGTGGCGGGCGAGGTGAAGACGCTGGCGGCCGAAACCGCCAAGGCCACCGGCCGGATCAGTCAGCGGGTGGAGGCGATCCAGAGCCGCACCGGCGAGGCGGTGGCGGCCATCCGGGCGGTGCGCGACACCATTCTGCGGCTGAATGAAATCGCCGGCGCGATCGCGGCGGCGGTCGAGGAGCAGGGCAGCGCCACCCAGGAAATCGCCCGCAGCGTGTCTGAGCTTACCGCCGGCTCCCGCGAGGTGTCGGGCTCGATCGCCGATGTCGCCGATGCCAGCCGCCAGACGGCGGACGGTGCCCAGCAGGTGCGCCACGCGGCCGACGCGCTGGGTGCCGCGTCGGGTAATCTGGACAACTCGATGGGCGGGTTCCTCAACAGACTCCGGCGTGCATAACGATCGCATTTCGCAGTAATAGCACCCACGATACGTTGAGTGTGACAGGACTCATTCGCGGCAATTGTATCTTGTTTGAAGCCAGGACCGGCCCAGTTCTTTAGGTATAGACGGGCTGGGCAGGCCCTGCTGCAAGCGAGGACAGCGAGATGAGACATTCAGGCGCCGATACCACTGTGGCCGGGCGGCAGGATACCACGATCGTTCATCTGGACGCCCATCGCCGGCAGCAGGCCTTGCGGGTACTGGTCGAGAATACCCGCAAGGCCGGCGCCGGCATGGCCCCGGCACCCGATCGTGATGACGATAGCGGCGCGCGGGCCGCCGCCACCACCACTGGCGGGCAGGTGGTGGCTTTTGATCGCCGCAGCCGCGCGACCGAGCGGCTGGCACAGGCCATGGCGTCGATCAACGCCGCCGGCGTCGAACTTGCGGCGGCGCGGGGCAACCTGGCCGATCAGTCCCGCCGGCTGGATGACCAGCGCCACCGGCTGTCGACCCATTCCGATCGGCTGACCGGCATCGTCGACGACCTGAACCAGCGCGCGGCGCGCCTGCGCCAGATCGAGGCGGCGGCCGGAGAGGTGATGGCGCGTGCCGAGGCCCTGCCTGGATCGGAGATCGAGCACCAGCCGCGTTGAGCGACTGATCCGCTGATCAGAACCAGAACCGGATGCCGGTCACGACGGCGAAGTCGTCGTCATCCTCGCCATCCTCCCGGGCCAGACGCGCGGTCTGCCCCATCATCCGTCGCCAGTTGACGCCTATATAAGGCCCGATCTTGCGGGTGAGGTCATAGCGGAGCCGCAATCCCAGTTCCAGATCGTTTACCCCCGATCCGACGCCCCGTTCCGGCACGTCCTGAAGGGCGATGTTCAGCTCGGCCGTCGGCTGGAGCACCAGCCGCCGGGTGACCGGCAGATCGTATCCGGCGTTGAGCCGGGCCGAGACCTCGCCTTCATGGCTGACAAAGGCCGAGGCGCCGACCTCGAACCACTGCGGCGCCAGCCCCTGTATGCCCAGCACGGCGAAGCCCCGTGCCGGAGCGCCATCATCGCCGGCCGGTTCCGGGTCATAGCGCAGCCCCGCCTGAAGATCGTAGAAGGCATCCAGCCTGCGGCTGTAAAGCAGCTGGATTTCGGCCTCGGCCAGCCGGCCGCGGTCGGTGGTCTCGCCCTCGGTTTTTAACCAAGCGCGATGGTCGTCGGTGCCGATCCAGCCCTGGATGTCCCAGTTCAGGCTGTCGGCGCCGTCGCGCGACCGCAGTTCCAGTTGTTCCGCCTGTAGAAAGGTGAAGATCCGGCCGGCTTCGGCGGCCTCTGCCGGCGGGGCTGCCAGGATCGACAGCAGGGCCATCGCGGCAATCAGGCCCATCGGGGTAAACAGGCTCCCGCGGTTCTGGCGGCCGGCCTTTCGTCTTGCGTGCACTGTCATGGCCGGGCCCTCACGCGGTCTGATCGTCGACGATGAAGCGGGTCATCATGCCGGCGGCCATGTGGTAGAGCAGATGGCAGTGGAAGGGCCATTCGCCCGGCTCGCTGGCCGTCAGCACCACCGATATCGTCTTGCCCGGCGGCACCAGCACCACATGCTTGCGCGGCATGCGCCGCCCCTGTCCGTTCTCCAGTTCCACGAACATGCCGTGGAGGTGCATGGGATGGGCCATCATGGTGGTGTTGACATAGGTGATCCGGATGCGGTCGCCCTGCCGGACCCGGATCGGCTGATCCTTGCCGAAAGGCCGGCCGTTCAGACTCCACATATAGCGGTCCATGATGCCGGTCAGCCGGACCTCGATCACATGGTCCGGCGCGCGATCATCGCCATTGACCGTCGCCGACACCAGATCGGCATAGTCGAGCGCCTTGTCGCCGGGGGGCGTGGATGCATCCGCCCAGCCTAGCGGCCGGCCACGATCGGTGGTATCCGCCATGGCCGCGTGATCCATCCCGGCCATGCCATTGCCGGCCATCGCCATGGTCGAATGATCCATGCCGTCCATGCCTCTGCCCCCCATCCCCATGTCTCCCATTCCCATGTCGGCCATGGTCAGAAGGGTGCGCGGGCGGGGTTCGGGAACAGGGCCGGACATGCCGCGGCGCGGTGCCAGCGTGGCGCGGGCATGGCCTGTGCGATCGATCGGTTCGGCGACGATCGTATAGGCCCGGCCCTCGCGTGGCAGAACCACGACATCATAGGTCTCGCCGACGCCGAAACGGAACTCATCGACCCGGACCGGCTGAACGGTCTGGCCGTCGGCCGCGAACACCGTCATCGGCAGGTCCGGGATCCGGACATCGAAGATGCTCATCGCCGAGGCATTGATGATCCGCAGGCGCACCCGCTCTCCGGGCGTGAACAGCCCGGTCCAGTTGTCCTCCGGTCCGCGACCATTGACCAGAAACCGATAGCCGGCGACATCGGCCAGATCGGTCGGGTCCATCCGCATGGCCCCCCAGTCGAGGCGGTCGGACAGGGCGGCGTTGAAGCCGCTGTCGCGGGCGTCGCGGATGAAGTCCATCAGCGTCCGCCGGGCCTGATTGTAGTGGCCCGCATCCGCCTTCAGGTTGGACATCACCCGCATCGGGTCTTCGGCCGTGTGGTCAGACAGCACGACCACGTAGTCACGGTCGGCCCGCACCGGCTCGGGCCCCGCCGGGTCGATGACGATGGCGCCATACATGCCGGCCTGTTCCTGAAGCGCCGAGTGGCTGTGATACCAATAGGTGCCGGCCTGGCGCAGCCGGAAGCGATAGGTATAGGTCTCCCCCGGCTGAATGGCGACATAGCCGTTGAAGCCGGGCGCGCCATCCATGACGCCGGCGATCAGCAGCCCGTGCCAATGGATCGATGTCGGCTCGTCCAGCCGGTTGGTCGCATGAACCACCACCTCCTCGCCTTCCCGCCAGCGCATGGTGGGGGCGGGAACCGTTCCGCCCATCATCACGGCCTTGCTGCTGACCCCGTCGACGATGATGCGATCGGCGGTGATCGCCAGTTCATAGGTACCGGCCGCCGAGGCGAAGCTCCGCCGGCCGTTGTGGATGGTGACAAGGCCGGCGATGCCCGCGATGCCGCCAAGCTTCAATGCCGAACGCCGGGACAGGCCGGCGGCGGTGGTGAACCGTGTCATCCTGACTGCCCCCCTCACTGCCCGAAGCCGATCGGCCCGCTCATGCCGGACTCGTAATGGCCTGGAACGTTGCAGGCGAATTCCAGCGCGTCGGCTTTCGCGAACTGCCAGACCAGTTCCGCCGTGCCGCCCGGCGCCACCAGCACGCTGTTCGGGTCGTCATGTTTCATGTCCGACATGTTCATGCCGGACATGTTCATGCCGGACATCCGGGCGTGATCCATGGCCGGCATCTCCTGCAGGCCGGTGGCGGTCAGCATGCCGTGCTCCATCATCATCGCCATCTCGCGCTGATGGCGGGCATGCATGTCGGGCGTGCCGAGATTGAACTCGTGAAGAAGCGTGCCCTCGTTTTTCAGCACGAAACGGATCACCTCTCCGGGCGTCACAGTCAGGCTGTCGGGCTCGAACAGAACGTCGCGCATGGTGATGGTGACGGTGCGGGTGGCCTTGTCGGCCGTGGCCGGCCTGCCGAAGGCGAAGCCGTGACCGGCATCGGCGCGGGCCGGTGCGGCCGAGGCGATGATGGCGGCCGTCAGCGCGGCGGTCAGGGCAAGAGTGATGGTGCCGACGGCGCTGTTGGCACGTCGGGGCGTGATGGCTGTCATCGACATGAAAGGACGGTCCGTTCCGAAGCCCGGCCGGTGATGCCGGACGGGCAGTGTCAGACGGAGGATCGCGCGGCCGGCGGGTCGTGCGAGGCCGGGCAGCCCCCTTATGAAAGCGGAGACGGCAAGACCGCGACCAGCGGTGGGCCCTGCACGCAGATGTGGGTCTGCGCGCAGAACTGATCCTGCGAGGGGCCGGCTTGCCGTCAGCGGATCACAGTTGACGGCGTGGCGGCCGGAACAGATCGTCGGCGATGGTGGCGACAAGCACCTGAGCGGCGGGTGGCGCGCGCCGGCTCGTCACGAAGGCCGGCATGCCGGCATCGCCGCCGGCGGCGGGGGCGAGCCCCGGGGCACACAGACTGACGCAGCAACCGCCGGCCATGCCATGTGCTGCCGGCATATCGGCCTGCCCGGCTGTCGCGGCGGTCTCGTCGGCCGGCGCCACGCAGCTTGCGGTGTGCAGGATCATTCCGTTATCGGTGCTGGATGACAGGGTCGGCATGGCGCCGTGCACGTGTTGCATCGGCATCTGGACCGGAGACGGGCCGGCAATGGCCACAAGCATGCCAAGCAGTGCCAGCGCCGCCCAGATGCGGCGCAGCCCCTGCGCGGTGATCAGATGTCGGAATGCCTGCCCCATAGCGACACCCTAGCACGACAGCGCGCCGCCGCAAGGCCTGCCAGCGGCTGGCCCGCCTGCGGCGCTTGGGCGCAGCCGGGCATGGCACCCACATGGAAACGGGCCGGCGGACTTGTGATCCGCCGGCCCGTTTTCCGTATCGATGTCCGGTTGGTGCCGCTGTGCGGCGCGGGTTCAACTGCCTTCTTCGATCTCGCCGGCGGCGGTCTGAAGGTAATTCTGAAGGCCCAGCGCGTCGACCAGGCCCAACTGGGTTTCCAGCCAGTCGACATGGTCTTCCTCGCTCTTCAGGATCGAGCGGAACAGGTCGCGGGTGACGAAGTCGGCCTTGGTCTCGCAATCGACGATCGCGGCCTTCAGATCGGGGATCGCCTTCATCTCCAGATCCAGATCGGCCTGGAGCATTTCAGGCACGGTCTCGCCGATATGCAGCTTGCCCAGATCCTGAAGGTTCGGCAGGCCTTCCAGGAACAGGATGCGCTCGATCACCTGATCGGCGTGCTTCATCTCGTCGATCGACTCGTGATACTCGACATGCGCCAGCTTGCGATAGCCCCAGTTCTTCAGCATGCGGGCGTGCAGGAAGTACTGGTTGATGGCCGTCAGCTCATTCTTCAGCACCATGTTGAGGTGCTTGATGATCTTCGGATCGCCCTTCATGGTCGTCTCGTCCTCATTCTTGTGACCCGTGGCGCGGCCGGGGCGCGAGGCACAGCCGTCTTGGGGAGAATATAGGACGAAGAGCCGCCCCGACGCCAGTCGGGACGGCCATTATTTTCAGATTTTCCCTGTGATTACTTGAGTTTGCGTCGCAACTTCGTGTTTTGACTGCGGCTGCGTCTCAACTTCGTATACGTCACAGCGACTGCGTCTCAACATTATGTGCTTCGCAGCAACTGCGTCGCAAGGGCGCCGGAATTGCCTGCGGCTGAAAATCAGGCGCGGACCGAAGCCGGAATGGTGGTGTTGGCGGCATCGCCGGTGCCGCCGCAACCGGCCAGCATGCCGCGTACACAATCGATGCACTTGCCGCATTGCGGCCGGCTGTCCAGGGCGCGATAGACACCGGAGACGCTGCGCGCGCTGGCTGCCGCCTCACGCACGCGCCGTTCAGTCAATCCGTTGCAGATGCAGATATACATTCTGAGCCGCAGCCTCCGATCGGGTGCGGTCGCCCCGGCCCGGGGGAGGGATAGGTGGCCCGGGAACCGTTGCGAACCGCTCGCAAAATCAGATTGGCGACTCTGAGAATGAATGTCAATCGCCTTTGCGCGCCTCGCGATCCTTGAGCACCCGCCTCATGATCTTACCCGTTGCGGTCATCGGCAGCTCGGCAACGAAGGCGATCTCGCGGGGGTATTCATGGGCGGCCAGCCGGTCGCGGACATGCTGCCCCAGTTGGCGCGCCAGATCGTCCGAGGGCTCGACCCCCGCGGCCGGCACCACAAAGGCCTTCACGATTTCGGTGCGCAGCGCATCGGGCTTGCCGATCACCGCGGCCATGGCCACGGCCGGATGGCGGATCAGGCAATCCTCGATCTCCCCCGGGCCGATGCGATAGCCGCCGCTGGTGATGACGTCGTCGGCGCGGCCCATGAAATGGAACAGTCCCTGGGCGTCGCGACGGCCCATATCGCCGGTCAGCAGCCGGTCGGCGCGGAACTTGGCCTCGGTTGCGGCAGGGTTGTTCCAATAGCGCAGGAACATCACCGGATCCGGGGCGGCCACGGCGATTTCGCCCGCCATGCCATCGGGCACCGGCTGGCCGTCCTCATCGACGATGGCGACGTCGTGGCCGGGCACCGCGCGGCCCATGGCGCCGGGCGGCGATGGCTCGATGCGTTGGTTGCACGACACCACCAGATTGCACTCGGTCTGGCCATAGAACTCGTTGATCGGCACGCCGAAGGTGTCGCGGCCCCAGTCGAGCAGCTCCGATCCCAGGCTCTCGCCACCGCTGCCGACACTGCGCAGGGCCAGATCGGCGGGTACGGCCGCGCGGCTCACCCCGCGCATCAGCTTCAGCGCCGTCGGCGGCAGGAACACGTTGCGCACCCGCTCGGCGGCCATCAGCCGGAAGGCGGCCTCCGGGTCGAATTTACGCATCCGCTGCGACAGCACCGGCAGGCCCATGGCCCAGGCCGGCAGCAGCACGTCCAGCAGGCCGCCGATCCAGGCCCAGTCGGCGGGGGTCCAGAACATGTCGCCGGCCTGTGGCGGAAAATCATGGGGCATCTGAACACCGGGCAGATGGCCGGTCAGCACCCGGTGGGCATGCAGCGCCCCCTTCGGGTTGCCGGTGGTGCCCGAGGTATAGATGATCACCGCCGGGTCGTCGGCGGCGGTATCCAGAATGCCGGGCAGGGCGCCGGTGGCATCGCGGAGCAGGCGGGCGAAGGCGGTGGTGCCGGCGGCCACCGGCTCCGGGCCGGTCACGATCACATGGGCAAGATCGGGGCAGTCAGCTCTGACCGACATCAGCGCCTCCACCCGGCCGGGATCGACCACCACGGCGCGGGCGCCGCTGTCGGCCAGCCGGAAGGCCAGCGCTTCCGGCCCGAACAGCGTGAACAGCGGCAGGGCGATCGCGCCGATCCGATAGACCGCCAGATGCGCCAGCGCTGCCTCGGGGCTCTGGCTCAGGCAGATGCCGACCCGGTCGCCGGGCTGCACGCCCAGATGCAGCAGGCCGGCCGCCAGCCGCGCCGCCTGACGGTCCAGATCGGCGAAGCTGAACACCTGCCGGCCGCCATTTTCATCGACATGCACCAGCGCCGTCCGATCAGGTGTCTCGGCCGCCCAGCGGCCCACGGTCTGGTGGGCGATGTTGATCCGCGGCGGCACTGACCAGCGGAAGCGGGCGCGCCACGCGGCCGTGGTTTCCTCGGGGCGGGGGGCTTGCAGCATCGGGTATGATCCTTCGGATGGCGGTACGGCATCTGCCGATCCTGCCCCGGCGGCGGTACATCGTACAAGACCCGCCACGACCTTGCCCAATAAGTTGGCACTGTCGGGGCTGCCGGTCCAACAGCCGCTTGACCCGCCCGTACACCCCGCTATCGTGCGGCAGCGGCACGGATCCGTGCGGCCAGGGGCTTTCGGGCGGGATTCAAAGGGATATAACGGGCATGGGCGGTCAGATCCCTGCGCATATCATCGTGCTGGGCAACGAAAAGGGCGGCTCCGGCAAGTCGACCACCGCCATGCATCTGGCGGTCGGGCTGATGAAGCTGGGGCAGAAGGTGGGCGTGATCGATATCGATGGCCGCCAGCGGACCATCAGCCGGTATATCGAGAACCGCGCTATTTTCGCGCGCGATCAGCCGAACTGGATGCCTGTGCCGGAAAACGCGGTCATCGCGCGATCGGACAAACAGAACCGCACGGATGTCGAGGCGGAAGAGCGCGAAAACTTCATCACCGCTCTTGCCAGGCTGGCACGTGACAATGACGTGGTGATCATCGACAGCCCCGGCAGCGATCATTTCCTGGCGCGCCTGGCTCATTCCTTCGCCGACACGTTGATCACGCCGATCAATGACAGTTTCATCGATCTGGACGTGCTGGCGCGGGTGGATCCTGAAACGCTGAAGGTGCTGGGGCCCAGCGTCTATGCCGAGATGGTGTGGAACGAGAAGAAGAACCGCGCCATCCGCGATCGCGGCACCATCGACTGGGTGGTGATGCGCAACCGCCTGTCATCGACCGAAAGCCGCAACAAGCGGGATATGAACCGGGTGGTGGAACAGTTGTCGCGGCGGGTGGGCTTTCGTGTGGCGCCCGGTTTCGGCGACCGGGTGATCTATCGTGAATTGTTCCTGCGCGGGCTGACCATGCTGGATCTGCGCGATGTCGACGCCAATATCTCGCTGTCGATGTCGCATATCGCCGCCCGCCACGAGGTGCGCGCCCTGATCGAGACCTTGCGCCTGCCGATGCTGGATGGCCGCGACCTGATCCTGTGACACCATGGCCGCCACGGCCGCGGGTTGCGATGCCGCGGGCGGCATGATGGAATGCACCCGGTTCAGATCCCGCCGGAGTGCCCCGTCATGCATCAGTCGATGATCGTCGTCGACGACTTCTACGAAAACCCGCTTGAGGTGCGCGCCCAGGCGCTGGCGTTGGATTATCCGCTGGTGGAAGGGCCGGGGATCTATTTTCCCGGCCGCAATTCCAGGCAATTCATGCTGCCGCCCGACAGCGACCGCATGTTCAGCTATCTGGTGCGCGAACCGGTGGCGGGCAATCGCGGCATGGCCCATGGCAAATGCCGGCTGTCCTATGCCGCCGACACCCGGGCCGGGGTGGTACATATCGACCCCGGCTGCGCCTGGGCCGGCATCGTGTTCCTGTCGCTGGACGAACATGCCCGCGGCGGCACCGAATTTTTCCGGCACAAGGAAACCGGTACCGACCGTGCGCCGCTGAGCAACGAGGAAGCTCAGGCGAAATTCGGCTGCGCCACGCCCGACGAGGTCCTGGACACGGTGCTGAAGCGCGATGGCGGCGACCGGTCGAAATGGGATCTGCAGATGGTTCTGCCGATGAAGTTCAACCGGCTGATCCTGTTCCGGCCCTGGCTGTGGCACACCAGCGGCGAGGATTTCGGCGACGGACCCGAAAACGGCCGCCTGGTGCAGATCCTGTTCTTCAAGCCCGGCGCAGCGTCGGCGGCGGCACGGCCGCAACGATAGGCCGTGGTGCGGCCCAGCTATCGCTGGCGCCATCGCTGCCGGTCGCGGTTTTACCCTCGCCGGGCGACGGCGCCGCGGGGGCCGTCGGCTGCATCCGGGGCGGTGTGCCCTGCGGTTCAGGTGGCAGGATCTGCGTGCGGATGACGTTTTCGACGAAGGCGGCAAGCCCGCCGGTCATTGCCGGCTCGATCACCGACAATGTCAGTGCCAGCGCTGCCCGCACCGCTTCGAGGGCAAGCGGCACCTGTGTTGCGGGCAGCGTGCGCAGGCAGGCATGGATCACCAGAAACCGCAGATTCAGGCGGACCATATCGGCGACCAGACCGCCTTCGCTGCAGAAATCGGCCGGATCGGCAGGGGGGGGTGGCAGAACCCCGTCCGGCAGGGCCAGCGGGTCCAGTTGGGCCGCGGCCTGCTCCAGCGCGCCCGCAATCAGCAGCATACGCGATGCCAGATCGGGGGTGGAACAGGGCGCGCCGGTGGTGCGCAGACAACCCGCCAGCAGGTCGATGCCGGCCGCTGCCCAGCAACTGGCCGCATGATGGGATGGCTGGGCCGGCATGCCGGTTGTAATTGATGGCGCCGGCGTCGCTTTGGGGGCGGCAGCCGCCAGCATCATCCGCAGCACTGCCCGCCGGTACAACCCCGGTGGCAGCGCGTCTGCAAGGCGCGGGTCGGCAAGGTCGATCGCAGGGATCATGGGTGACAGACCGATCTGACAACAACAACCATCGGGTCCGCGATATGGCCCGGCGGTGGGGCTTCTTGACGCGGGCTCCGGCGAACAGGCGTAACGGCCCTGCCATGGCACACGACATGAGCGCAGGCGCGCGACATCATGCGCGGAATATGGCCGGGACGCTCGTCTGGGCGGGGCAACCGATTGGTCTGTGGGGGAACCGATAGCGCTTCTGCAGGCCGGTTTCAAGACCGGCACCGCCGTGTGCACGTTCATCCGTGCATCAGATTTCTACTTGAGGTTATTGGCAAAATCGCCTGTCCGTCAAGTGCCTTGGGCGGAAACCGCCGGGCAGAAGCCACGACAGTCCGCATTGTGAAACAGTTTTGACTGTATGCGTCCTGACGAAAGCCGGCCGATGCGCACGAAAAAGCCGGCCACAGGCCCTCGGCGGGGGCTGTGGCCGGCTTGATTGGCAGGCCGATCGCGGCTGGCGCCGGTGTTACACCACCGGCTCCGGCATCTGATCGTGGTTGGGGCTCGTCGCCTCGCCACCATCGCCTTCGGGGCCGGTCGGGCCGGTATCGGGCACCGAGCCGCCACCGCGACGGCCGCCACGCGGCCGGTCGGGGCGCTTCGGCTTGTCGACGCCGCTGTCGAAGCGGAACACCGGCTTGCCCTCGTCGACATCGATCACGACATGGCCGCCATCGACCAGATGCCCGAACAGCACCTCTTCGGCCAGCGGCTGCTTGATCTTCTCCTGGATCACCCGGGCCAGTGGCCGGGCGCCCATCGCCTCGTCATAACCGGCATTGGCCAGCCAGCGGCGGGCCTCCTCGGTCAGCGAGATGGTGACCTTGCGGTCGGCAAGCTGGGCTTCCAACTGGTTGATGAACTTGTCGACCACCAGTTCCACCACGTCGATCGGCAGCCGGCCGAAGGGAATGACGGCATCCAGGCGGTTGCGGAACTCAGGCGTGAACATCCGCTTCACGACGTCCTGATCCTCGCCCTCGCGGTCGACGCGGCCGAAGCCGATCGGCGCCTTGGCGATCTCGGCCGCACCGGCATTCGAGGTCATGATCAGCACGATGTTGCGGAAGTCGACCGTCTTGCCGTTATGGTCGGTCAGCTTGCCATAGTCCATGACCTGCAGCAGCACGTTGAACAGGTCGGGATGGGCCTTTTCGATCTCGTCCAGCAGCAGCACCGCATGCGGGTTCTGATCGATCGCATCGGTCAGCATGCCGCCCTGGTCGAAGCCGACATAGCCCGGCGGCGCGCCGATCAGCCGCGACACGGAATGGCGCTCCATATACTCCGACATGTCGAAGCGGATCAGCTTGATGCCCAGCACCTCGGCCAGGCGCTTGGCCACCTCGGTCTTGCCGACGCCGGTCGGGCCGGTGAACAGATAGGACCCGATCGGCTTTTCGGGATCGCGCAGGCCGGCACGGGCCAGCTTGATGGCGTTGGACAGGGCGTCGATCGCCCGGTTCTGGCCATAGACCACGGTCTTCAGATTGTCGCCCAGATTGCGCAGGCTGTTCTTGTCGCGCGCCGACACGCTCTTTTCAGGGATGCGGGCGATGCGGGCGACGATGCCCTCGATCTCCTTGACGCTGATCTGCTTGCGGCGGCGCGATGGCGGCAGCAGCCGCTGGGCGGCGCCGACCTCGTCGATCAGATCGATCGCCTTGTCGGGCAGTTTGCGTTCATGGATATAGCGCACCGACAGGTCGACCGCGGCCTTCAGCGCCGCCTCGGTATACTGAACGTCGTGGAACTTCTCGTAATAGGGCTTCAGACCCTTCAGGATTTTGACCGCATCCTCAGGGGTCGGCTCCGACACATCGATCTTCTGGAACCGGCGCAGCAGCGCGCGGTCCTTTTCGATGTAGTTGCGGAACTCCTTATAGGTGGTGGAGCCCATGCAGCGGATGGTGCCGGCCTGAAGCGCCGGTTTCAGCAGGTTCGATGCATCCATCGCCCCGCCCGAGGTGGCGCCGGCGCCGATGACGGTGTGGATCTCGTCGATGAACAGAACCGCATGGTCCTGCGCCTCAAGCTCGGTCACAACCGCCTTCAGCCGTTCCTCGAAATCGCCGCGATAGCGGGTGCCGGCCAGCAACGCGCCCATGTCGAGCGCATAGATGGTGGCGTCCTTCAGCACTTCGGGCACGTCGCCGGTCACGATCCGGCGCGCCAGACCCTCGGCGATCGCGGTCTTGCCGACACCGGGGTCGCCCACCAGCAGCGGGTTGTTCTTGGTGCGCCGGCACAGAACCTGGATCGCGCGTTCGACCTCGCCGTCACGACCGACCAGGACGTCGATCTTGCCAGCGCGGGCCTTGTCGTTCAGGTTCACGCAATAACTGGCCAGGGCTTTGGCGCTGCCCTTCTGGCCGGTCTTGGTGCCCTCGCGCTGGGCCTCGTCTTCCGGCGCCTGACCGGTGACCGGCGCGCCGCGCACGGCGCGGTTCTCGGTCATGCCCGACGCCTTGGCGATGCCATGGCTGATATAGTTGACCGCGTCCAGACGCGACATGTCCTGGGTCTGCAGGAAATAGACCGCATGGCTTTCCCGTTCCGAGAACAGGGCGACCAGGACATTGGCCCCGGTCACCTCGGCCCGGCCCGAACTCTGGACATGGATCGCCGCCCGCTGGATCACGCGCTGGAAGCTGATGGTCGGTTTGGCCTCGACCCCGCTGTCTGTCACCAGACTGGCGAGTTCGTTGTCGAGGAAGTCGTTGAGGTCGACGCGCAGTCGATCGACATCCACGTCGCATGCCTTCAGGACAGCAACCGCATCCTGATCATCCAGCATCGCGAGCAGCAGATGTTCGAGCGTCGCGTATTCGTGCCGCCGGGCGTTCGCGATGGCGAAGGCGCGGTGCAGGCTCTGCTCGAGGTTCTTGGAAAGAATCGACATCAGTCCTTTTCCATCGTGCACTGGAGCGGATGCTGGTTGCGGCGGGCGTAATCCATAACCTGGTTGACCTTGGTTTCGGCAACCTCGAACGGAAACACGCCGCAGACACCGACGCCGTGATTGTGAACGTGGAGCATGATGCGGGTAGCTTCCTCCGCACCCTTGCCGAAAAATCGCTGCAGCACGTCGATCACGAACTCCATCGGAGTGTAATCGTCGTTCAGCAGCAAAACCTTGTACATCGACGGTTTGCGGGTCGCCGTCTTCGGTCGGGTATCGACCTCAGTGACTGTACCGTAACCGGGACGGTCTTCATCGGGCCTGCGTTCGCCGCTCATTCCCATTCCGTCGTGTTCGATCAGGATCCCTATGCCCTACCGTCTGAGGATATTGGATTTGGCCCGGACAGGAAAAGGCCTTGAAACAGTGACGCGTCGACCTATTGAAACCCCCGCGGCGCGATAAATTTTCGCACCGCGCCGAAATCGGCGCCTCACGGCCGATTGTGAACCGCGCTTCAGGTCCGAAAAAAACCCGCAGCCGGTGATCCGGCTGCGGGTTTTTCGAGCGTCGGCGCTCCGGATTGTGTCCGTGGTGCAACGTCAGAGCACCGTGGACGGCGCCGGATGCCGTGGAGGGGGTCGGATGCCGTGGAGGGGGTCAGGCCCGCGGACGACTGCCCGGCGCCACGAAGGTCTTCTGCCAGTGACGGTTCATCGGCGACAGAGCCGCGCCGGCCAGCCTGAGGCCCACTTCCGACATCTTCGCCGCATGTTCGACGTAAAGGTCGACCAAACCGCGGGTGTAACGCTCCTGCACCGCCGCCATCTCTTCGAACGACTGGGCCGACATGGCTTCGCGGGCGGTGTTGATGCCGAAATCGATCCGGGCCTGAGTGAACGACACCAGACCGTCGGTGGCATCGCCGAACGCCTTGGCGGCTTCGTTCGATGCATCGACCAGACCGCTCATCGCCTCGTCACGCATGCGCTGTGCCTCGGCGAAGGCGGCGGCGGGGTCGGTGATCATCTCGGCCGACATGCTCTTCTGCATGCCGTCGAACACCTCCATCGCCGCGGAGGCGGAGCGCTCGGCGATGCTGGTGGCGGTGCGCAGAGCCTCGGCCGCAACATCGGCCGCGGTGGTCGCGGCGGCGCTGGCGGCCACCTCTTCCATCAGCTCGGCCTGGGTCTTGCCGGTGGTGTGGGTCGCGGTCTTGGCAATCTCGGTCGTGGTCTTCGCCATCTCGGTCGCGGTCGATGCGGCGGTCTCGGTCGCGTCGGTGGCGGCGTCGGCGATATCGGTTGCGGTCTCGGTCATGGCCTCGGTAACCTCGGCGGTCTGCGCCACTGCGGTATCGGTGGCGGCCTTGGCGGCGGCGGCGGTATCGGTCGCGGCGGTATCGGCTGCGCCCGCGCTCTCCGAGGTCTTGCTCTCGGAGGTCTTGCTCTCGGAGATCGCGCTCTCGGCGGCCACGGGCGCCTCGACAGGTGTCACGGCGGCCGCTTTGGCCGGGGCTTTCGCGGGCGACGTCGCCTTCGTGGCGGTCGTACGGGGCGTGGCACCGTTCGCGTCGGACGCGGTGCCGCGGGTGGTCCGGCCGCGCGTGGCGGGGCCGGCGGGCTTGCGGGTGGTCATGCGTCTCTCTCCGTTCGGTTCCGCACCGTCTGGCCGTGGGATGCGGGCACCCTCTGCGGCGGTCCGGAATGCCGTGGACCGGACCGGCGAATGCCGGATCCGGGCTGGCTCTCAAAGGTCTGTCCGGCTCAAAAAAAGCTCTGGCCCGGACGTGCCAATCTGCACCGCGCCCCCGTCTGCCGGGTTCGCCTGCACGGT
Organism: Tistrella arctica; assembly: GCF_039630945.1. NCBI lineage: Bacteria > Pseudomonadati > Pseudomonadota > Alphaproteobacteria > Geminicoccales > Geminicoccaceae > Tistrella > Tistrella arctica. The sequence continues at coordinate 96,989 of NZ_JBBKTV010000010.1, read as the reverse complement.
TATGTTGCGTTGCAACATAACTTAACGCCTTCACCTGCTTGAGGTCAAGCCCGCCCGCGCTTGCGTTGCATCCGGTGCCGTTGCATCCGGTGCCGCTGTATCCAGTGGCACGGGCCGGCTGTTCCGGTTCCCTTCGTGACCGACGGGGTGCGCCCGTTCAGTTGCGGCCATCGTAATCGACGCCGACCAGGCCGCTTTTCGACACGGTCAGCTCGAAGGGCTGGTGGCCGTTGACCAGCCCGCCATCCTGCGAGCGGATCGGCGGGTTGGTGACCACCGGGCGGGGTTCGCGCGGCGGCACGGGGTTGCCGTCGATCGAGAACAGCATCTGGAGATGGAACGCGGTGAAGGCCGGATCGGGCGCCTCGGCGGCCCAGAAACCGAACCGGCCATCCTGGCAGCGGGCCACCGTCCAGTAGAAGCCCAGGGAATGCAGCCGCTCACCCGCAGGCGCCGGCCTGAAGCCGCCCCCGGCAGCCAGCCGGTCGATCAGGGCGGCGGTCTGGGCCGCGCCCAGATCGGTGCGGCTTTCGGTCGGCCCCCAGGGCGCCCCCGGCCGGCTCGCGGTGATCCTGGCCAGATTGGCGCGTTCCCAGACCGTGGTGACCAGCGTCGATCCACTCAACCGGCCACGGTTGTCTTCGCGGGTGACCAGATCATAGGTGCGGACCTGTTCGGGAAACACCGCATTATAGACCAGCCGGTATCGGTCCGGGATGCCAGGCGCGCAGGATCGGGCCAGGTTGCCGCCGCCGACATAATCGAACCAGGTGAAGCTGCGGGTGATCGGGTCACCCGCCGGGCCACTTGCGGTACAACCGGCGGTGATGGCGGCGGCAACCGCTGCCACGATCACGGCAGCACGCCTCCGGCCGCGGCTGCGTCCGATGGTTGAGGGTGCCGGCATCATTTCGGGCATGCGCGCTCCTTTGGTCACACCATGGCTGAGGAAATGGAATTAAGCCCATACACAACAAGAATTTTTGGGTTGCCGCAACTGCCCTCCCATGTCTAGGATGCAATTCCACGGATCACAACACTCCAGCCACCATTGCACAGAGCGCGTGCCGCTTGCCGGCCGCGCAATGGCAGATCGTCCCGAGGCCCGGGATACACGGCCCCGCCCTTTTCGGCTGGGCGTGAAACCCTGGGTCGTGGAATGCTGCGCTCCGCCCTCGGGCCGCCTTCAGGACGGGCGGAATGGCGGACGGCACAGGCAATGGCGGCTGGAAGACAGGTCGTGATCCGGCACCGCAAGGTCAATGCAGCCCGGATGCTTCTGGTGTATCCGGCAAACCACGGGGACGGACACCATGGATATCGGTCGCTACAGCCGGATGCGGATCGCAAGGCCCGACGGATGCACGCGGTCGACATCGACGCGCGCGACGGCGGCGGCCGGAGAGCCGGCAAGCGCCGGGCGTCCGGCTCGGGTGTCGCTGGCGCGGCTGCCGCTGATCAGGCTGGCGCTGGTTCTTCTGGTGGCCGTGATGGCGGCCACCGGTTTCGCCCGCGATGCCGCCGCCGGCTATGCGGCGCTGGTGGTCGAGGCCGATACCGGCCGCGTGCTGTATTCCAAGAACGGCGATGTCCGCAATTACCCGGCGTCTCTGACCAAGATGATGACGCTGTATATGACGTTCGAGGCGATCAAGGCCCGCAAGCTTTCTATGGACACGGCCCTGCCGGTGTCGGCGCGGGCGGCGGGCATGGCGCCGACCAAGCTGGGTCTGCGCGCCGGCCAGACCATCAAGGTCAAGGACGCCGTCTACGGCCTGATCACCAAATCGGCCAACGACGCCGCCGTGGTGCTGGCCGAGGCGATCAGCGGCAGCGAGATCGCCTTCGCCCGCGCGATGACGGCCCGGGCGCGCAAGCTTGGCATGGAGAAGACCACCTTCCAGAATGCCAACGGGCTGCCGAACCGCCATCAGTTGTCCACCGCCCGCGACATGGCGACGCTGGCCGTGCGCCTGATGAACGATTTTCCCCGCGAATACGCGCTGTTCTCGACCAAGTCCTATAACTACAAGGGCCAGGAACTGCGCAACCACAACCGGCTGCTCAGCTCCTATACCGGCACGGACGGGATCAAGACCGGCTATACGCGCGCCTCAGGGTTCAACATCGTGGTTTCGGCAGTGCGGGACGATCGCCGGCTGATCGGGGTGATCTTCGGCGGCTCCACCTCGCGGGAACGCGACAAGGCGGTGGCGGCGCTGCTGGACAAGAGCTTCACCCGGCTGGCCTCTGAAACCCCGGCCGAGCGCCAGCGCGCGATCGCATCCGCCCGTGCCCGCGGCGAATTGCAGATCGCCCGGCTGGAGCGTGATCTGGACGATATCGGCGGCAGCGGCATTCAGGTGGCCTCGATCACCGACGCACAGGTTGCGGCCGCCGAGCGTGACATGACCGGTGCGGCCGCCATCGCCGCGGTCGACGAGGACGATGCCGAACTGGCCGAGACGACGCAGGTGGCTGCCGCCGCCCCCACTCCCGCACCGGCAACGCAGCTTGCGGCGGTTGCCGCCGGCACGGCCAATGCCCGCGCCGCCGATATCCGCAACGGCCCGGCGCCGCAGCCGGTGGCCCAGGGTGATACGCAGTATGCCGCGATCGCGCCCAAGCCGCGGGTGTTCGACGCGCAGGGCCGCTGGGGCATTCAGTTCGGTGCCTTCGGCCGGGTCGATGCTGCCCAGGGTCTGGTCGGCCGGGCGCAGGATCTGCTGCCGGCAGAGCTGCGCAGCGGCGCCGAAACCGCGGTGGAACCGCACAGCATCGGCGGTCGCTATATCTATCGGGCGCGGATGATGGGTTTCGAAGGCGAGCGGCCGGCCCGTCAGGCCTGCGCGCTGCTGGACAAGCGCGGCATCGCCTGCATCCTGGTGCCGCCGATCAGCGCGCTGTCGGCCGCCGGCTGATCTGCCGGCCGCTGCCTCAAAACGACGGTCCCGTCAAACCTGCCCCGGTCGATCGATCGGGGCAGGTTCGTTTGCGGGCGGCGCGGGTGTTCAATCGTGCTGGCGGCGCCGGGTCTTCAATCGTGCTGGCGGCGCCGGGCTTGACCGGCGCCGCCACAGCCGCCACCTTGGCCAACGTCGCGCGGGCCAGGGAGCGGCGCGTTCAGGGCGCCACGTCTGGGCAGCCGTTCATCCTATCGGCGCAGGAGCCTCCGCATGAAAACCTATCTGATCGTCATGGCGCCCGTGCTGCTGGGCATTCTGCTGCTGGGGCTGTCGATGGGCGCGGTGGACTGGGTCTCTGCGCTGATCGTGGCGGTGATCATGACCCTGCTGTTCGTCTTCACCATGTGGTATCGGCCGCGCGGCTGACCGCTGCGGTATAGAACAGCGATCCACAGAAGCAGGGGGAGGCAGCGCCCATGGCCCGGCCGCGCGGGGTTCTGGTCTTCGGATCGGTCAATCTGGATCTGGTTCTGCCCTGCGCGCATCTGCCGGCGGCGGGCGAGACGGTGGCCGCCGGCGACCCGCTGCATCTGCCGGGCGGCAAGGGCGGCAATCAGGCCTTCGCCGCCGCCCGCGCCGGCGCTGCGACCCGGCTTGCCGCCAGCCTCGGAGATGATGCGGCGGCCGATGCGGCGCTGGACGGGCTGGCCCGGGCGGGTTGCGACCTGTCGCTGACCGTGCGGGGCACCAGGCCGACCGGCATCGCGGTGGTGGCCATCGGCCCGCGCCAGGCGGCTGTCGATACGGCCAGCAGCAGCCCGGCAGTCGACAACCAGATCATCGTGGCCGCCGGTGCCAATGCCGATCTCGACGACCGCGCGGTCGCCGATGCCGATCTGGCCGGCATGGTGCTGGTCACCCAGAACGAAACCCCGGCTCCGGCGCTGGCGCGGCTGCATCTCCGCGCACGCACCGCCGGTGCCGTGGTGGTCCACAATGCCGCACCGTCCCGGGGTCGGGATGCGCCGCCGTTGATCGCGGTCGACTGGCTGGTGGTGAATGAAACCGAATGGGCCGACCTGTCGGGCTATGCCATCGGCGACGACAGCGCCGGTGGCGACCAGAGCGAGGACGGCGCGCTTGCGGCGGTTCTGCTGTCCGGTCGCGATGCGCTGGGCCTGCGGGCCGATCAGCGGGTGGTGCTGACCTTGGGGTCGCGCGGCGCCGCGGTTCTGGATGGCTGCGACGTTCTGATTCAGCCGGCCCCGGCGGTGGCCGTTGTCGACAGCACCGGTGCCGGTGACGCGTTCGTTGGCGCCTTCGCGGCCGGGCTGGTGCAGGATGCGGCGGCGACGGGATCAGCACTGGCGGCCGCCGTCGCGGCCGGCGCGCTGGCCTGTGGCGCTGTGGGCGCCCGCAGCGCCACACCAGACGCGGCGGCGATCGCGGCGATGCGGGCCGGCCTGCCGCCGCAGCGGCTGGTGCGGGGTCAGCCGTCGGCGCGATAGGCCAGACGGATCACCCCCCAATGCCGGCCCTGCACGGCGATCGGCACCGCCAGATCCTTCATCAGGGCGAATTGTCCGCCGCCCATGTCGCGGCGATAGGTCTGCAACAGGAAGCGCTTGGTGCTGCGCGCGGCCCGAAGCCCGGTGCGGTCGTCGAATTTGCGCCGGTTGCGGGCATTGGCCGCATTCCACACCGCATCCCGGCCCTGGGGCTTCGAGAATTTGGCATTGTGGGTGGGCAGATAACCGTTGCGGTCGACCGCCGCGCAGAACACCACTTTCGGGTCCAGGCTCAGCACCGGTTCCTGGATCCGGGGCAGAAGCTGATCGCACAGATCGGTGAAGGCGGTGGTGAACTGTATCGGGTTCGATCCGGCCACCGGGCGATAGTGTTCGTCGAACAGGCCGCGAAGATCGATGCGACCGGCCTTGAGCGCCGTTTCGAAGGCCTCGCCGGCCTGGGTCGCGGCCCGCGTCGCCGCGGCGATGAACGGCGTGTCGACGGTCTCGGCGCCGGCGCCGGCGGTCAGCTCGATCAGGCTTTCCGACACGTCGAGCAACTGCACCAACTGGGTGTCGGCTTCGTCCAGCCGGGCGCGCGACTGCGCCACTTCGCCGTTCAGGGCGCCGACTTCGGCGCTGATCTCGGTGCACACCCGGGTGTTTTCACCCGCGCCGGCGGCGATCCGGCCGACCTCGCCGCCGATCATGCTCACCGCATCGGCCAGTCCGTCGATGACCCCGCCGATCCGGCCGGTACCATCGCGGACATGTTCGGCCCGGCCCAGCGTGTTGCTGCTGACCTCGACCAGGGCACGTACCTCTGTGCCAAGCTCGCCCAGCGTGCGGGCGATCTGCGCGGTCGCCTCCTGGGTGGAGCGGGCAAGGCTTTTGACTTCGCCCGCGACCACGGCAAAGCCACGGCCGGCATCGCCGGCACGCGCCGCCTCGATCGTGGCGTTCAGGGCCAGAAGATTGGTCTGCTTGGCAATCCCGTCGATCTGGCCCGACACCTTGCCCACCCGGTCAAGTGCCGCGGCCAGGGCATCCAGGCGCCGGGCAATATCCGCGACCCCGCCGGCCAGATCGCGGATCTCGTCCAGCGTCTGGGCGGCCTCGGCACGCGACGAGGCCGCCTGGCGTGCCGCCTCGGCCGCGCGTTCATCGGCGGCCCGCGCGGCGGTGTCGATCGCGCGATTGTCCTCGGCCATCCGGTCGACCCGGGCCGACAGGGTGCCGAACCGCTCCGATTGTCCACGCAGGGCGCGCGCGACATCATCCACCTTGCCGACAATGTCGGCGACCCGCACCCCCAATCCACCCGCGCGGTCGGCAAGGCGGGCGATCGTCTCGCTCATCGACATGCCGTCGCCCGTGGTGGATCTTTCGGGAATACTCATCGCTGTCACCTCAATCCTCCCCAGGACATCTGCCGGGCGCGATCGCGCACCGGGAATGGCCATCCCCCACGCCGATTATAATCCCGCGGCGTACCGCGTTCTTGTTGATGCGCGGTTCGGTTGACCATCATGTCGCAAGCCTTCACCACATGCCAGCGCCGGGCGCCGATCGCGTCGCGATCAGGACCAAGGTCGGGGATATGCGGCCCGACCTGCCTGAACCGTGACCGACCTGCCTGAACCGTGACCGACCTGCCTGAACCGTGACCGATCTGGGGGAAGTGCGGCGGGGCAGGGGAGCATGCTTGCGGCGGCGGCATCAGGGGCCTAAAACCGGACCGGGCCGTGGTCCGGACGGCAGATCGCCGGCATCGGCACAGATCCCGGCATTCGAAGGTTGTTATCACCGTGCCAGAATTTCTCATGTCCGCCGACGGGCTGGGCGCGCTCGCCACCGTGATCATGATCGACATCGTGATGTCGGGCGACAACGCCGTGATCATCGGCATGGCCGCAGCCGGTCTGCCGGCCACGCTGCGGCGCAAGGCCATCATCTATGGCATCCTGGCGGCCACGGTGCTGCGCATCGCCTTTGCGGCGGTGACCGTGCAACTGCTGGCCATCATCGGCCTGACGCTCGCCGGCGGTATCCTGCTGCTGTGGGTGGCGTGGCGGATGTGGCAGGAACTCCGCGCCAGCCGCCGGGCCGCCGCCGCCGAAGCCGCCGCTGCCGCAAGCCCCCCCGGCGCATCGGCCGGCGACGGGGTGGACCTGCCCGGTGCGGCCGGTGCCGCGCCCAAGACCATGCGTCAGGCGCTGACCTCGATCATCATTGCCGATGTGTCGATGTCGCTCGACAACGTGCTGGCTGTGGCCGGTGCTGCGCGCGAGCATGTCGAGGTGCTGGTCATCGGTCTGGTGCTGTCGATCGCCCTGATGGGGCTGGCCGCCAATTTTGTCGCCCGCCTGCTGGAGCGCTGGCACTGGCTGGCCTATCTGGGGCTGGCGATCATCACCTATGTGGCCCTCGACATGATCCTGCGCGGCAGCACCGAGGTGATGCAGGCGGCGGGCGCGGGAGGAGTCTTTTAGTCCCTCGCCGGGCGGGCGCTGCCGCGCCCTTGGCCGCCGCCGCAATGGCGGCTGGAGGAAGGGCGGGGGGAGCCTGTTTGTCCCTCGCCGGGCGGGCGCTGCCGCGCCCTTGGCCGCCGCCGAGTCTGTTTGTCCCTCGCCGGGCGGGTGCTGCCGCACCCTTGGCCGCCGCCTCAATGGCGGCTGTTAAGCCTTCCTCCCGGGCGGGCGCCGTCGCAATGGCGGCTGGGGGGCGCACCACCGGCTCGGGTGGTTTCAGGCGAAGACGGTTCGGATTTCGGCGGCGATGTCGGCCGCGTGGGTTTCCAGGGCGAAATGACCGGTGTCGAGGAAGGTCACCCGCGCCTCCGGTATGTCGCGCTGGAACGCCTCGGCGCCCTGTGGCAGGAAAAACGGATCGTGGCGGCCCCACACCGCCAGGAAGCGCGGCTTGTGGGCGCGGAAATACGCCTGGAATGCCGGATAGAGCGCGATATTGGTCTTGTAGTCGCCGATCAGATCCAACTGGACATCCTCGGCGCCCGGACGACCGAGATAATGAACATCCAGGGTGTAGCCATCGGGTGAAACGGCCGACGGGTCCGGCACCCCGTGTGTGTACTGCCAATAGGTCGTCTCCGGCGTCAGCATCGCGCGCAGCGCCTGACGATTGGCGATGGATGCATCCGCCCAATAGGCGCGGGCGGGGTTCCAGCCCTCGCTCAACCCGTCGACATAGGCGTTGCCGTTCTGAGAAATGATCCCGGTGATCCGCTCCGGATGGCGGATCGCGAGGCGGAAGCCGGTCGGCGCGCCATAATCGAAGACATAGATGATGAACCGGTCGAAGCCCACGATCTCGGTGAAGCGCCCGATCGTGCCGGCGATCGACTCGAAGGTGTTGGCCTCAGGATCGCCCGACCGGCCAAAGCCCGGCAGATCCGGCGCGATGATGTGGAAGCGGTCGGCCAGACGGGGCATGAGATCGCGGAACATATGGCTGGAACTGGGGAAGCCGTGCAGCAGCAGCAGCTTGGGCGCGCCAGCCGCCCCCGCCTCGCGGTAATGGATGTTGATGCCGTCGACATCGATGGTCCGATAGGCAATGGCGGTCATGACGTTTCTCCTGATGATGCGTAACCGTCTAAACTTTCATAAGACGGTTATCAGCCGATCGATGCTCGCTGTCAACCGGCATCGTAACCTCTCAAGAAGATTTTTATTGGTTACATTTCTTTCCGTGCAGGAGCAGACTATGTCGGATTGCAGCATGATATGGCGTTGATAACCCCATCCGATATCGGATATGAAACCTGTCTCTTGTCAGAAAGAGGGTTACGATTCGCTCTCATCATGGCTATCATTGACAATGATATGGCCCGTCACCGATTGATGGATGGACAGCACCGCCATGCCTGTGAACATGCCGGCCTTTTTCATTGCCGATGCCTTGGGGCTCGATTTTCTCAACGCGATCGCCACCACGACCGATGGACCGGTCGACTGGATCGGTGATGGCAAGGGGCTGGTCGACTGGCTGCGGCAGGCGGCACTGGTGCCGGAGCCTGAGCTTGACGCGATCGCCGGGCGTGCCATGCCGGGGGAACTCGATCGGGTCGCCGATCAGGCCCGCGATCTTCGCGAATGGTTCCGGGGCTTCGTGACCAGCCACATGGGCAAACCGCTCACGGCCGGGATGCTGCAGGATCTGGCTCCGCTCAATCGCCTGCTGGAGCGTGACGAGGCCTTCAGCCGGATCACCCTTCACGAAGGGAACCATCTGGCCCTGGAGACGGCGCGGCGCTGGCGCTCGCCGGAGGGGCTTCTGCTCCCGATCGGTGAGGCGATCGCACGCGTGGTCGTGGAGGAAGATTTCGCGCAGGTCAAAGCCTGCCAGGGATCGGGCTGCACGCTTCTCTTCGCCGACCACACCCGCAGCCGGTCGCGCCGCTGGTGCAGCATGAGCGTCTGCGGCAACCGGTCCAAGGTGTCGGCGCATCGCAGCCGCCGGAAGGCGACAGAGGGGTAGGGCCGGGGGGTAAGGCCGGGGCCGGGGGCAATCGCGGCACGCCATTCCGGACGAGCGAGCTGCAACCGGACATGACAAAGGGCCGCATCCTTGCCGGATGCGGCCCTTTGCGCGTGGACAGGCCCGTGCATATGGACAGGCCCGGATCGCACCGGGCCGCGCGGATCAGTCGGCGATCGCGGCCGGAACCGCGACGCCGGCCCTGGTCAGCACCCGGGCGAGTTCGCCCTTCAGCACCGTCAGGCGGTCGGTATCGGCGGCTTCGGCGCGGGCGACCAGCACCGCCTGAGTGTTGGAAGCCCGCAGCAGCCACCAGCCGCCATCGACCTTCACCCGCACGCCATCGGTCCGGTCGACCTCGGCACCTTCGGCCGCCAGCAGATCGGCGATGTCGGCAACCACGTCGAATTTGCGGTCGTCGGCACAGGGCACCCGGATTTCGGGGGTGTTGACCATGTCGGGCAGGCTGTCGCGGATGTCGGTGATGCTCTCGCCGCTGGCCACAAGCTGATCCAGCAACCGCATGGCGGCATAGAGCGCGTCGTCATAGCCGTAATAGCCATCCGCGAAGAACACATGGCCGCTCATCTCGCCGGCCAGCGGACTCGATGTTTCCTTCATCTTGGTCTTGATCAGCGAATGGCCGGTCTTCCACATCAGCGGCGTGCCGCCCAGGCGCGCGATCTCGTCGAACAGGGCCTGGCTGGCCTTCACGTCGGCAATGATCGTGGCATTGGGAATGCGGGCGATGATCGGGCGCGCCAGGATCATCAGCAACTGGTCGCCCCACAGGATCCGGCCCTTGCCGTCGACCACGCCGATGCGGTCGCCGTCGCCGTCGAAGGCGATGCCGAAATCGGCGCCTTCCTCGGCGACCCGCGCGATCAGGTCGACCAGGGTGTGCGGCTCGGTCGGATCGGGGTGATGATTGGGGAAGGTGCCGTCGATATCGGCATAGAGCAGAACATGACGGCCGGGCAGGTTGCGCGCCACCATGGTCAGCGCCTCGCCGGCGGCACCGTTGCCCGCATCCCACACCACCACGGGCTCGCGGGTCACGGTCTGGAACAGGCCTTCGGTCAGGCGGGCGACATAGGCCGACAGCACGTCGGGGGCATCGTTGTCGGCGCCGAGCGAGGGGGCCGCCAGCAGCTCGCCCCCGGCCGCCAGCCGGCCCATCTCGCGGATGTCCTCGCCGAAGAACGGCTTGCCCAGCATGACCATCTTGAAGCCGTTCTGGTCGGGCGGGTTGTGCGACCCGGTGACCATGATGCCGCCGTCGACACCCCGGGTCTGGGCCGCGTAATACAGCATCGGCGTGGGGCCAAGGCCGACCCGCAGCACATCGACGCCGCCTTCGGTCAGGCCGCGGACCAGGGCGCCTTCCAGTTCGGGCGAGCTGATCCGGCCATCGCGGCCGACGGCTGCCGAATTGCCGCCGCGGGACTTCAGCATATGGGCGAAGACCCGGCCGATGGCATAGGCATCCTCGGTCCCCAGGGTCTCGCCGATGATGCCGCGGATGTCATATTCACGCAGCACGCTCGGATGAAAGCGGTGGACGAGCTTGGTCACGGATGGCCTCTCGGGGTCGGTTGCACGCAGGGGCGATAGAACGGAACGGTGCGAACGGAACGTGCCGCGGTACCGGCTGTGGTGGCGCGATCAGGCGACGCCGGGTGTCGGCCGGCCGATCGAGGTATAGGTGAAGCCGCGACCGACCATTTCGGACGGGGCATAGACATTGCGAAGGTCGACCATCACCGGCGCCTTCATCACCGCCTTGACCCGGTCGAGGTCGAGCGCGCGGAACTGGTTCCATTCGGTGATCAGCACCGCGACATCGGCACCTTCCAGGGCGTCATAGGCATCCGCGGCCCAGGTCACCCCGGTCAGCAGGCGTCGTGCCTCGGTCATGCCTTCGGGGTCATAGGCCCGCACGCGCGCGCCGGCCCGCAGCAATGCCGGAACGATGTCCAGGCTCGGCGCCTCGCGCATGTCGTCGGTGTTGGGCTTGAAGGTCAGGCCCAGCACGCCCACGGTCTTGTCGCGCAGGCTGCCGCCGGCAGCGGCGACCACACGCTCGGCCATCCGGCGTTTGCGGGCCTCGTTCGACGACACGACCTGCTCGACCAGGGTCAACGGCGCGCCATATTGCTGGGCGCTGGACACCAGAGCGCGCGTGTCTTTCGGAAAGCACGATCCGCCGAAGCCGGGCCCGGCATGCAGGAACTTGCGGCCGATGCGGCCGTCGAGCCCGATGCCGCGCGCGATGTCGTGAACATTGGCGCCGACCTTCTCGCACAGATCCGCCATTTCATTGATAAAGGTGATCTTGGTCGCGAGAAAGGCGTTGGCGGCGTATTTGATCAACTCGGCGCTTTCGATCGTGGTGTGCACGATCGGGGTTTCCATCAGGAACAGCGGCCGGTACAGCTCGGTCATCAGGTCGCGCGCGCGCTCGCTGTCGGTGCCGGCAACCACCCGATCCGGGCGCATGAAGTCTTCGATCGCCGAGCCTTCGCGCAGGAATTCGGGGTTCGAGGCCACGTCGAAGTCCACATCGGGGCGGGTCTCGGCCAGCAGCGCCTTGACCCGGCCTCCGGTGCCCACCGGCACGGTCGATTTGGTCACGACCAGGCGGTAGCCGTCGGCGGCCAGCGCCACCTGACGCACCGCCTCGAACACATAACTCAGATCGGCATGGCCGTCGCCACGACGGCTGGGGGTGCCGACGGCGATGAACACCACCTCGGCGCCGCGCACCGCTTCGGCCAGGTCGCTGGTGAAGCCCAGCCTGCCGGCGCGGACATTGCGCGCCACCAGATCCTCCAGCCCCGGTTCATAGATCGGGATCTCGCCGCGCAACAACCGCTCGATCTTCGACTGGTCGTTGTCGACGCACACGACCGAATGGCCGAATTCGGAAAAACAGGTGCCCGACACGAGCCCGACATAGCCCGTGCCGATCATCGCGACGCGCATGAAGCCCTGGTCCTTCTCAAGCTGGCTGGTCGCCGGTATCCGCCCTGGCGTCTACCCCGACCGCGCATCCCGGCCTGCCCGGAACGCGCAAACGGCGCACGAAGCCTGCGACGCGCCGCGATCGCGGCCGGTCATCAGGCTCCGTGCGCCGAACTATAGCCTTACTGGGCGGCGTCGCGGTAGGTGGAAAGCCGCTCGGCCAGGAAGTCCTTCACCTGATCGCGCAGGTCCACCCGGGCCAGCGAGAAGGCGATATTGGCATGGATGAAGCCGGCCTTGTCGCCGCAGTCGAACCGCTCGCCCTCGAAGCGCAGGGCATGGAAGGGCGTGTTGCCCACCATGGCGCGGATGGCGTCGGTCAGCTGGATCTCGCCACCCGAGCCGCGCTCGTGCCGGCCCAGATGCTCGAAGATCTCGGGCTGCAGGATATAGCGGCCGATCACGGCGGTGCGCGACGGCGCATCACCCGCTTTGGGCTTCTCGACCATGCCGCGGGCGGTGACCAGACGGCCATCGTCGTCGGCGATGTCGATGATGCCATAGCGCGCGGTGTTCTCGGCCGGCACGTCCATCGCTGCCACGACATTGCCACCCTTCTGCTCGTAGACCTCGACCATCTGGCTGAGGCACGGGCGGTCGGCAAGCACCAGATCGTCGGCGAGCAGCACGGCAAAGGGCTCGTTGCCCACCAGATGGCGGGCACACCACACGGCATGGCCCAGGCCCATCGGCTCCTGCTGGCGGGTATAGGACACATTGCCGGCCTTCGGCAGCCAGCGGCGCAGTTGCGCCAGCTGCTCGTGCTTGCCGCGCTCCTGCAGCGTCCATTCCAGCTCGAACGACTGGTCGAAATGGTCTTCAATGGCGGTTTTGTTGCGGCCGGTGACGAAAATCAGCTCTTCGATGCCGGCGGCACGGGCTTCTTCCACCGCATACTGGATCAGCGGCTTGTCGACGACAGGCAGCATTTCCTTCGGCATGGCTTTGGTTGCCGGCAGGAAGCGCGTGCCCAGGCCACCCACGGGGAAGACGGCTTTACGAACGGGCTTGGTGTTGCTCATGGACCTAATCGCTGGATCGAATTCTTGAGGCGTTCTTCGGAACGATCGTCCGACCGGTCACGTCACTGCCGATATCGCGGAGACCACGTGCTGCCCACACGCTCCGCAGCGGATGCCGGTTGCCTCCTCGCCTCGGGCAGGAGCAACGTCGATCCACCAATCGACTGTATGTATATTGCATCGCAACAGAGGGCGATGCGACGCCTAATTTCACCTGCCCCGTTTTTGTCACCGGGGGCGGTGATCGGGCGTGTCACGGTCACATGTCGGACCTATCTGCGCGGTGTGTATACCCTTTCCGACCTGAAAATGCAATCGCAGCCCCGATCTCGCGTCTGCGGAAACAGGCAGGGGCCTGTGCATACGGCAAGGATCATGCACCGGATGCGGGCCGGGTCAGGCGGTCGCGGGCGGCATTGACCCGGGCCGCCAGCGCGGCGCTGCCGCCCTGATCCGGATGCACCCGGGCCATCATCCGCCGCCAGGCCGCGTGGATGTCGGCGGGGCTGGCATCGGCGGCCACATCCAGAATGGCACGGGCTTCCGCCGCGGTCATCGCCTCGTCCGAGGGGGGCGGCCCGGCCTGTCCGCCGCTGCCGCCGCCGCCACCGTCGCCGGTTCCGTCACCGGCCCGGCCGGTTGGGTCATCGGCCCAGCCCGGACCGATCATGCGCTCGCCCCAGGTCTCCAGCAGCCGCGCCGCGTCGGGGTCGTTGATCCGCCAGTCGTTGAGCCAGTGGCGCAGGCGGTCGGGGGGCAGGTCGGCCAGGGCACGGCCTCGATCGGGGCCGGTCAGGATCACGCCGGTCATGGCGCCGGTATCGGGGTCGAGCGTCATCCGCAGGCTGGCGGTTTCCACGGTTTTCGGGCGGGCCTGCGCGCGGCCGGCCTGTCCGAAGCCACCGCCGCCGGGCGGGCCGGCCGACCGGGCACGGCGCAGCAGGTGATAGACCGGGGCCAGTTTCAGGGCGGTGCCCGCCAGCCGCAGCACCACCGGCAGGCTGGCCGCCGCCACAGCCATCACGGCCGGCCATCGGCCGGTGACCGCCAGCAGCACGGCGGCCACCACGGCCAGCGCGGCCAGGCTCCACAAGGCCACCCGGGTCATGGTGGCGCGGCTCATGCCGCGGCGCCCGCTGCGGCGGCCGCTTCCCGGCATGCCGCCCAGACCCAGCACAACCAGCAGCGCGACGAACCCCGCCAGCAGCGCCCAGGCCATCGCTCAGCCTCCGCCCATGCGATCGGCCAGCAGGCGCAGGGCCGCCGGATCGGCCCGCCCCGGCCGGTCCAGGGCCCGGGCCCCGTGCGACACGAAGGCCGCCACCGCCCCCAGCAGGGCACGCAGCCGGTCGGGCCCGGTGCTGTCGAAGGGCAGCAGGGCGCCGCCGGTCGTCCGCGCGATCCGCTGGAAGCCGGCGGTCGCCACCGGATCATGGCCTTCCTGAAAGATAAAGGCGCGCACACCGAGCAGCGCCAGATCGGCCGCGTGGCCGTCGAGCACGTCCTGGGGTTCCTCCAGCGCGTCGCCCACGAAAACCAGCGCCTTCACCGGCACCACGCGCGCCTCGGCCACCGCATGCGACAGCACGCGCGCGATCTGGGTACGGCCGCCCCGGCAGTCGATCCTCGACATGGCCCGGGCCAGCCCCTGGGCGTCGCCCGTCCAGCGGCTGGCGCGGCATTCGTCCAGGCCGCGATAATAAACCAGTTGCACCGCCAGCCCGCCATCGCCGGCCACGCGGAACATCTCGCCCTGCTGGCTCTGGGCCAGATCCCAGCCCGGCTGCCGGCTCTGGGTGGCGTCCAGCGCCAGGATCAGCCGGGCGGCACCCGTGCCGACGGCGGCAGGGCGCGCCGGCGCCATCTGCCGGGCCTCGGCCAGAAAGGCATCGACGGCGCCGCGCGATGCCGGCTGCACATGACCGGATGGCGGCGTGCGGCTGCGGCGATGGTCCAGATCAGAGCGGTCACGGGTCATCAGGCAGGGGTTCCGGGCATGCTGGCAGGATATCAGCCCCTGAAACACAAGGCTCATACAGCCGATGTGGTGTCGCCGCCCCCGATGGCCAATGACTTTGATCCGCCGCCGTCGATCCGCCGCCATCGATCCGCCGGGCGGGTTCAGGGGATGATCGACCAGTTGCCGGACAGGGGAACATAGGTCGTGTTCCCGGCAAGACCGCCCGCGACCGCTTCCAGGGCGGCGTCATCCAGATCCCGGTCGCTGCTGGTGCGCTTCAGCCGCGGGATCAGCGACCGCCAGTCGAATTTGAAGCCGCGGGACTGGCCGGCCTGGCCCAGAATCTGTGCGGCCTCCTCAGGCGTCATCGCCGCGATCAGCGCCGCCGCGGTCTGCGGATCGGCGGCCAGAATCATCAGATTGGCAGTGGATATCATCGGGTGCGCTCCGGCTTGCCGACATGTGGATCAGTTGGCGGTGATCGACCAGGGTCCGGCCAGCGGCATGGGCATGCCGCCGGCGCCACCGGCCACGCCTTCCAGCGCCGCATCGTCGAGGTCGCGATCGGCCGACTGGCGCTTCAGCCGCGGGATCAGCGATCGCCAGTCGAATTTGAAGCCGCGCGCCTCGCCGGCATCGCCCAGAACCCGGGCGGCATCCTCGGCGGTCAGCGCCATCACCAGCGCCCCGGCAACGGTCGGGTCGCTGGCAAGCATGATCAAACGGGATGTGGGAACCATGGCTGCATCCTCCGTGGGGCGCCTTATGTCGATCATCGACGACCACAGAATGCACCGGCCGGGTGCCCTGCGCATCCGGGAATGGCCGGTCGGGTTGCCCGTGGTTCACTTCACCGGGCGATGCCATCTGCGCGGCGTCCCGGTACGTTCCGATCACCGGGGGCCGTATCGCCAGCGATCGATCATGAACACCACCTCGCGGTCGTCCCAGGTCAGATGGGCCAGGCGGTTGCGGCGATGCAGCCAGATCGATACGAGTTCGGGCACGAAACTGCCGGCCAGAACCTCCGGGCTGAAATTGCCATGGACGTCGCCCTCCCATGGTCGCGTCGGCGGCTCGCCGGTCAGCAGCTGGCCACCGGTTCGCGGCAGGTCCGAGAATGAGAAGCTCAGCGGGTCCTCAGGATAGAAGCCGGGGTGCCACGCCTCGATGCCGCCGCCGATATTGACCAGTCCGATCGCCGCATGGGCGATCCAGGCATCGATGCTGCGTGCCAGCAGGCGGAACAGGGCCTTGTCGCGGTGGTCGGGAAACAGGGTGGCGCCATGGTACAGGATCAGGCCGATGCCATCCGCAAGTCGCATCTGTCGTAGCCCGGTCTGGGTCCGGCGTGCGAACACCTTCATCTTCAGGGCATGGTCGGCGTCGCTCAGATCACGGTCATGGGTGGCAAGCAGCATGTCGGCCCGCGGGTGTTCCGCAAAGCGCAGCGAGAAGGCCGGTGTCACGCCGGCGCGGAGATTCTCCCGTGCCGCCGCGATCGCCCGCAGATTGTCCGCCACCCGGCCGCCGAGCGTGTCCTTCAGCGACACCACGAATTCGGCGGGAAGCGGCGCGGGACGCGTGACCGGGGTGGGTGCGGCAATGGGCGTGGCGGGCGTGGCGGAGGGCGGGGGACCGGCCGGCAAGACGGTCGTGGCCGGATATTGCCGCGCCACCCGGTCGAAGATCATCTCGATGGTCGCCAGATAGTCCTGCACCGATATCACCGGCGCCACCTTGCCGCGCGCGCCCTGACGCACACCCAGCCACACGCCATAGGCATGCATGGCCCGATCGTCGCTGGCCCCTGCGGCGACGGCCAGGGTCAGTTCGCGCAGGCCGCGCGCCAGATCGGTCGTCTCGGCTGCCGGCATGCCGGGATCGGCGGTCGCCACGGCAAAGGACCGTATCAGCTCTTTCGGAACCGGGTCGGCATGGGCCCCGATCGCGAACCGGACCCGGCCATTGGCGCCGATGGCGAGAAAGCCCGCGCGTGTCTTCTGGACGAGTTGCGCCAGGCCGCGATGCGACGGCGCCACGACCGTGTGTGACGGCTCCGCCAGTCCGGCAAGCCGACCGCCGCTCAGCAGATCGATCGCCGGAGTTTCGGTCAGGATCGCCGAATTGCCGTCCTTGTGGACAGCATGGGCGCGTTCCCATGCCGTCACCGGCACCAGACTGACGATCTGGTCATCGGCGGAACCGCGGTGGAGGGTCTTGAGCAGAGTCTGTTCCAGGTCGATCTTGGCGTCGCGCAGGCGATGAAGCGCCGTGACCCGGCCGCTGACGCTCAGGCTGTCCCACGGCACCTCGACGATGACATCCAGATCGCTTGTGTCTGCGTCGAAACGCAGGCCGTCGTCATTGACCGCGCTGCCGAACAGCCAGGCCCCGCCGATCAGCCCCCGCTCGGCGACGGTCTGGCTCCATGAGGTCAGCGCCTCGATCGCCCGATCGAGCATCGGGCTTCGGATCAGCGGTGATGGCGGCGTGTCGGCGGGACCGGTCATCATGCACACCTGAACATGGATCATGTGCGCACAATTCTAGGCGGGTCAGAGGTGCCGTCAAGCGGCCGTCATGCCGGCCTGTCACGCCGGCCCGTCACGTCGGCCCGTCACGTCGAAACGGCAGATGATCGGCCAGCGCCTCGGTCTCGGCGTCGACCGCCGCGCGTTCCTGATCCAGAAAGCCCTTCACCGCGCGGGCCAGGCGCGGATCGGCGATCCAGTGGGCCGAGCGGGTGGTGACGGGCTCATAGCCGCGCAGCAGCTTGTGGCCACCCTGGGCGCCGGCCTCGACCCTGGCTAGGCCGCGCTCGATCGCCACATCGATCGCCTGATAATAACAGGTCTCGAAATGCAGAAAGGGCAGGTCGACCACCGCCCCCCAGTTGCGGCCATAGAGCGCATCGTTGCCGATCAGGTTCAGGGCGCCGGCAACCGGGCGGTCGCCGTCATAGGCCATGATCAGCACCACCCGCTCGGCCATCATCTGGCCCAGCCGGTCGAAGAAATCGCGGGTCAGATAGGCCTCGCCCCATTTGCGGTCGACCGTCGCGTGATAGAAGCGGTGAAAGGCGTCCCAGGCCTCGGCGGTGATGTCGGCGCCGGACAGGGCCCGGAAGCGCAGGCCGCTCTCGGCCACCTTCTGGCGTTCCTTGCGGATGGTCTTGCGCTTGCGGGCCGCCAGCCCCGCCAGGAAATCGTCGAAACTGCCATAGCCCCGGTTATGCCAGTGGAATTGCACGTCATGGCGTTCCATGAAGCCGGCCATGGCCAGCGGTGGCATGTCGTGATCGGCAACGAAGGTGGCATGCACGCCCGACACCTCCAGCGTCTCGGCCACCGCCACCAGCCCGTCGGCCAGCGCCCGGCGGATGGCCGGCGCGTCGGGGCCATCGCCCGCCAGCAGGCGCGGCCCCGGCACCGGCGTGAACGGCACCGCGGCCTGAAGCTTCGGGTAATAGGCGCCGCCCGCCTGTTCATAGGCGCGCGCCCAACTGTGGTCGAAGACGTATTCGCCCCAGGAATGCGCCTTCAGATACAGCGGCACCGCGCCGACCAGCCGGCCAGATGCGGTCGACAGGATCAGATGCCGGGGCAGCCAGCCGGTGCGTTCCGACACCGAGCCGGATTGTTCCAGCGCGTCCAGAAAGGCATGGGCAAGGAAGGGATTGCCGGGACCGGCCAGGGTGTCCCATGCGGCCGGGTCGATTTCGGCCATACTGCCGGCGGTGGTCAGGGTCAGGCGCGTGTCCTGCTCGGTCATCGGCTCCGGTTCCGGCGTCTCGTGTTGCTTGGCGATGGATCCTCCTATACTTGGCGCCCCGGCGCCGGGGAGCAAGGCTCGACCGCGGCCGGTCTTGCGCCGGCACGGCTGCGGCTGCGGACATAGACCGTGCAGAACACCAGCCCGATGCCATAAGACGGCGCGATCGTGGCCAGGATGCGGGGCGTGCCTGCGATGGCATGGGCCGCCGCGAACACCAGCGCCAGCAGGGTGATCGGCAGCACCGCCGCCGCCAGCCGCCGCGTCGGGCCGGCCGGTGCGTCGCCCGTGGTCAGCACCGCGTCCATCGCCATGGTCAGCACGGCGGTGGCGCCGAAGCTCAGCGCGAATTGCACGCCCGCGGCCCGCAGGGCCGCTGCCGGATCGGCGGTGTGGTTGGCGAAATACGCCCAACTGCCATAGATCAGCCCCGATGCGACCCCAAGCATCAGGGCACGCCGGGTGACGATCACGCGGCTCATGAAGCGGCGGCCCTGAGCGGTGCTGCGTCAGGCGCGTCTTCGGCCGCATCGTCGCCGGCGATCTCTTCCAAAATGAAGCCGGCCAGGGCGCGCACGCTGGCAAAGGGGCTGACCTTGCGCGACACCGCCTTCTCGGAGGTCAGGGAGACCATCGCGCCCAGATCGTCTTCCAGCTTTTCCTCGACCGTGGTCAGAAAGTTCACCAGCCCCATGCTGTCGAACACGCCACCGGTGCCATACAGGATCAGGTCGGGGCCGGGGCCCAGATCGAAGGGTTCGTCGCGATCCTCGTTCACCTCGCCAAGCGTCGCCATGATGATGTCGTGGATCTGCTGTTCGGTTGCCTGGGCCATCGTCGGGCCTCCTTGTGGTCTGGTGGTGGGGCGTCGTCGTCAGGTGGTGGTCATGCGGGCAGGGTTGCGGGCGCAAGCAGCGCCTCGTCGATGATGCCGGCGATCTCGGGCAGCAGCCGGTCGGCCAGCAGGTCGAAATGGCCACCATCGACATCGATGCGGGTGAAGCGGCCGGTGGTGTGGGCGGCCCAACGGTCGGGCCGGTGCTCGGCCGGATCGCGGCGGGCTGATACCATGGTGATATCGCCACGGATGGCGCCGCGCGCCTGCCAGCCGGCCACGGCGCGGGCGTTGCGCAGCACCAGCGCCTTCAGCCGCGCGATGGCAGCCCGGTTCAGCGTCGCGGCGGCCCGCCCCATGGCATCGCAGGTATCGAGGGCGCGGCGGCTGAACTCCCGCTCGAATGTCCGCGACACCGCGTCGTCATGTGTCGGCACTGGCGCCACCGCCGTGTCCAGCAGCACCAGATCGACCCGTGCGCCGGGATGGGCGGCCTCGATCAGCCGGGCCGCCTCGAAGGCGACCATGCCGCCCAGCGAATAGCCGACCAGACGCCAGCGGCGCCGGGCCGCGCCGTCATCGGCGGCCGGATCGGGCTGGCAGGCCAGCATGCAGGCCGCGGCATGGCGGGCGAATTCCGGCAGGCCGGCGGCGGTGGCGGCTGGAAAGCGCAGGCCGATCGCCGGATGATCCATCAGCCGCGCCAGATCCAGGAACACCGCCGGCTCGCCCGCGACCGGCGGCAGCAGGAACAGCGGCGGCCGGTCGCAGGCGGGATCGCGCGGGGTCAGTGGCACCGGATCATCGGTGGCCGGGCGGCTATCGCGCGCGTGCTCCAGGGCCATGGCAAGCCCGGCAGGCGTCGGGTGCAGGAACAGTTGTTTCAGATCGGCGTGCAGGCCGGTTGACGCCTCCACCTCGGCCAGCAGCCGCAGCGCCAGCAGCGAATGACCGCCGGCCAGGAAGAAATCGCTGCCGGCATCGATATCGGCGGCATTCAGCACCTGCGCGAATACGCGGGTGATCGCGGCCTCAAACGGCGTGGCCGGAGCCAGGGCCGTGCGGGGCCCGTTCAGGGCGTCGACCGGCATCGGCAGCCGGGCGGCGTCCAGCTTGCCATTCGCGCGCACCGGCAGGCTGTCGACCGCGATCAGCGCCGCCGGCACCATCCAGCCGGGCAGGCGTTCGGCGACCCAGGATCTGAGGGCTGCGGCATCCAGCGCCGTTCCGCCGGTGGCATACCAGCCGATCAGCCGCTGCCCGCCCGGCATGCGCACCGCCCTGACCGCCGCCTCGCGCACGGCGGGATGACTGAGCAGGCGGTCGACGACCTCGCCCGGTTCCACCCGCGCGCCATCGATCTTCACCTGATCGTCGGACCGGCCCAGATAGAGCATCACGCCATCGGGGGAGAGCAGCGCCCGGTCGCCGCTGTCATACCACCGGCGTCCGGTGCCGTCCGGCGCGATAGGGAAGCGCTCGGCGGTCAGATCCGGCCGGCCTAGATAGCCGCGGGCAAGCTGCACGCCGCCGATCATCAACGCGCCCGGCCGCCCCACCGCGACCGGGGCCCCGGTCGCCGGGTCGACCACATGCAGGCTGGTGTTCCAGGCCGGGCGGCCGATCGGCACCACGGTGTCCTGCGGGTCGCCGTCATGGCGGCTGACGTCGATCGTGGCCTCCGTCGGGCCGTACAGGTTGATGATCCGCGCAGCCGGCCAGCGCGCCGCGACGGTGCGCACGCATTCGGGCGGCAATGCCTCGCCACTGGTGATCACCAGCCGGACGCCGGCCATGTTGGTGTCGTCGGC
This sequence comes from Tistrella arctica, assembly GCF_039630945.1. NCBI lineage: Bacteria > Pseudomonadati > Pseudomonadota > Alphaproteobacteria > Geminicoccales > Geminicoccaceae > Tistrella > Tistrella arctica. The sequence continues at coordinate 75,649 of NZ_JBBKTV010000010.1, read as the reverse complement.
CGGTGTCATCGCGGCCAGCGTGGCATTCAGCGCCGAGGGCACGAAATGCAGGCAGGCGACCCGATGGCGGGCGATCAGCGCCGCCAGGGCCGCCGGGTCATGGGCGGTCAGGGGTGGGCACAGCACAATCGGCGCGCCGAAGGCCGGCGGCATCAGCATTTCCCACACCGAGACGTCGAAGCTGCTGGTGGTGCGGTGCAGGACCGGCTCGTCCACGCGATGGCCCAGCGCATGCCATTGCCAGACCAGACGATTGAGCAGGGCCGCATGCCCGATCATCACGCCCTTGGGCCGGCCGGTGGTGCCCGAGGTATAGAGCACATAGGCAAGGTCATCGCCACCAACGGCTGGCAGATCGGGCAGAGGCGGCGTCGCGGCGATGTCATCATCGGCGGTGTCGCCGATCACCAGGAGCGGGCCCGGTTGCGCCGAGCCCGGTCGGTCGGCGACGGTGGGATGGTCGACGACGGAGGGATGGTCGACGAACGCTGGGCAGGTCACGATGGCCGTGGCCGACGCATCCGCGGCCAGTTCTGCCAGCCGCGCCGGTGGCAGGGCCGGATCGAGCGGCAGGAAGGCCGCGCCGGCCTTCATCACCCCGATCACGGCGGCGATCATTGCCGGGCTGCGATCGATCATCACGCCGATCACCGGCTGATCGCCGGCGGTGGCCCCGGTGTCGATCAGCCGCCGGGCGATGGCGTCGGACCAGCGATCCAGCGCGCCCAGGCTGGTGACGGTGCCCGCCGCCGTGATCAGTGCCGGCGACCGCGGGGCCGCCGCCGCCGTGGCGCGGATCAGGTCGACGATGCTGGCGGCATCGGCGGCAGGCCCCGGCAGGGGCTGGGTGGTGTCGTTGAACCGGGCGATCAGCCGGGTCTCGGGCCCGGGCATCGGCGCCAACAGCATGCCAAGCGGCGTTTCGGGGGTGGCGTCGGCCAGGGCATCGAGCATCGGCCCCAGGCGATCCAGGGCGGGGCTTGCGCCCAGCTCACCCCAATGCGCCGCATCCATGGCCAGATCGAAATTCACCAGCCCCTCACCGCCCAGATCGCGGACATGCAGCGACAGGGCGTATTTGTCGCCCTCATGGCTGATCGGGTGCAGCACCGTGCCGCAGCCGTCGAAACCCGGCGTGCGTGCGCGGGTTTCGAACGAGAACAGAACATCGCCCAGCATCGCCTCGCCCCCGCCCGGCCGGCGGCCAAGGGCCTTGCCGATCGCGCCCATTGGCAGGCGCTGGTGGCGGAATCCACGACGCATCGCGGCCTGAACCCCGGTCGCGGCGGTGCCGACCGTGGCGTTTGGGTCGATGGCGAGCCCCAGCGGCATCAACCGGACATAGGGTGTGATCGCGGCGCGCTCGGCGGCGGTCATCCGATTGCGCACCGGGGTGGCCAGAACGATCGCCTCCTGGCCGGTCAGGTCATGGACCAGCAGGCCGAACAGCGTCATCAGCAGGGCCGGCATCGGCGTGCCGCAGGCCGTGGCCACCGCCTCGATCCGGCCGAACCTGTCGCGGTCGATCGACAATCGCGCCTTCAGCGACGGGCCGAAGGGCGGCCGGCGCAGGAATGCCGCCGGCTGCATACAGGCCAGCTCGGCGGCCCAGAACGCGGCATCCGCGGCGGCTTTCGGGCTGTCGATCCACGCCAGTTCCGCAGTGGGATCGGGCAGCGGCGCCGGGTCCGGATCGGGCGAGACACCAGACCTGATCGCGTCATAGGCGCGGCGGAACCGGTCGAACAACTGCAGGCCCGCCCAACCATCGATGATCAGGTGATGGCAGCGGAACAGCACGATCCGCCGGTGGGGGTTGATGCGGATCAACCGCATGTCGTGCATCAGCCCGCCGTCTTCGGGCCGGATCGGTTCCGCCCACAGCGCCTCGGCGCGCGCCACACCGGTCATCTCGGGCTCGGCCGTGGCCGATACGTCCTCGATATCGATGTCGAGCGCATCGGCATCGTCCGGCGGTGCCACCGCCAGCATCGGGCGATGGTCGCGCACCACCAGCCGCGCCCGCATCGCCGCGACGTCGCGACCGGCGGCGCGATAGGCCGCCCGCGCGACATCTTCATCGAACGGTCCGTCGACATGCATCTGGCCGCCGACGAGATACAACCGGTCGGGGTTGAGCGTGCGATCGAAATAGATGTCGCGCTGCGCAAGGTTCAGGTCGTGCAACTGGGCGTCGCGCGGTCCGGCGTCATAAGGCATTGCGGGCCTCCTGGACACGGCAGGTCTTGGGCCGGTTGCGGGGCGCGGGGGGGGGGTGGGCGTCGACACGGGCCGGATGTCAGCCGTCCTCGATCAGTTCACGCAGCAGATCCTGGCCCAGCGGCCAGACCCCGAAGCCGCTGTCGGCATTGATGTGTCCGGCGTCGCGGATCTCGACCAGATCGGCGCCCCAGGCGGCGGCGAAGGCGCGGGCGCGTTCCGGCGCCACGAATGCGTCGTCGGTGCTGGCAACCACCAGCGTCGGGAAGGGCAGCCGCCCCATGCCAAGGGGGGCGAAGACCCGGGCCTCGTCGGGCGTGTGGTCGGGGCTGTCGACATCGGCGGGCGAGACCAGCAGGGCCGCGGCCACCCGGCCGGCGCGGGCGGATGTCTCGGCCCAGCGCACGACCATGGCGCAGGCCAGGCTGTGCGCCACCAGCACCACCGGCGATGGCGCCAGCGCCACCGCCTCTTCCAATGACGCCAGCCATTCATCGGCGACCGGCCGGTCCCAGTCGCGTTGCTGAACCTGCCGCCAGCCGGGGTTTTCCGCCGCCCACAGGCTCTGCCAGTGGTCGGGGCCGGACCCGCCCAGCCCCGGCACGATCACCACGGTCCGGCGCGGCACGGCATCTGCATCGGTCACGGGCATGGCATCAGACCTCGTATTCCGCACCGACACCGTCGAAGCGCAGACGGTGCTGGACCTGGACCGGCGCATCGCTGCGGTCATAGCCCTTCAGCATCCCGGCCTCGATCAGCCGGATGATCATCTGCGACGACAGGTCGGGGCCGTCATCGGCCTGCTTCAGCCGCTTGACCAGATCGCGATAGCCAACCCGCTCGGTCTTCAGGCCGGCCAGCACCGCACGATGGGCATCGGTCATCGGGTATTTCACCATCCGCCGCCCGGTGTCGTCGGCCACAAGCTGGCGTTCGACCAGTTGGAAGCTCATCGGGTCGACCTTGAAAGTCGGTACCAGCGAGACCTCGCCGCCGGTCCATTCGAACCGGTCGATGCGGTTCAGGCTGCGGGTCAGCTTGCCGATCCACTGCACGCGCTTGGCGGCCAGTTCCTCTTCCGTGAAATCATCGGTCAATTCGGTGCGCAGATGCTGGCCCAGGCTGATCATGTTGCCCGAGCGGTTGACGAAATCGCGCAGCAATTCATCCTCGCCGGCGGTCTCGGCGGCCGCCTGACCGGTCATGCGGGCAAACCAGGCCTTGTCGCTGAACCGCTTGTCGCCCAGCCCCTGCACCCGCCGCTTCGACCAGAAGGTCGAGGCCGGCATCACCTCCGACGCATAGCTGTAGAACGAGGCCAGAAACTCGTGATACTGCGAATAGCTCTCGCGATAGGCGGCATCGTACCAGGCGTGGATGTCGTCGGCGCGGTCGGGATTGTCGAGCAGGAAGTCGATCGCGGCCCCGGCATAGACGCCCGACTGGGTGGCCAGATGCACCCCTTGCGAGAACAGCGGATCGGTGAAGCAGGCGCTGTCGCCGGCAAGGAAAGCGCGGCCGACCGACATCTTCTCGGCATTATACGACCATTCGCGGATGATCCGCGGCTCGGCGCGGGGATCGTCCAGATCCACGATGCTCGCGACCTCGGGCGCCGATCGCAGGCACTGGTCCAGAAACGCCTGCCGGCCGGTTTCGTGGATGTCGCCGGCATTGTCGACATCGACCACGGCGCCCACCGAATAGGTGCCGTCCTTCAGCGGGATCATCCACACCCAGCCCTTCTCGAAGGTGATCGAGAAGGTGGTGCCGTCCAGGTCGCCGGTGAATTTGCGGATCGCCGGGTAATAGTTCCACACCGCCAGCGAGCGATAGAATTCGTCATAGCGGCGCAGGTTCAGCTCCCGCGCGATCAACCCGTTCTGGCCGGTGGCGTCGACCACATAGCTGCCGGGCAGCACGACATCGTGATCGCCCTCCACCGCGCGGGCCCGCACCAGCACGCCGTCGCTGTGGTCGTAATCGATGGTGGTGACGGCGTGGCCCATGCGCACATCCACCCCGGCATCGCGGGCGGCATCCAGCAGCAGGCCGTCGAATTCCTGCCGATAGACCTGGATGGCGTGATCATAGATCCAGGGCTCGGGGCGCGGGGTCGCGAACGAGAAGGTCCACGGCGCCTGCCCCATGCCCCAGACGAAGGTGGCGGAAGGCTTCGACACGAAACCGCGTTCGTTGATGCGGTCCATCAACCCCAGCCGGTCGAGCAGCGACAGGGTGCCGGGCAGCAGCGACTCGCCGATCTTGTAGGCGGGCTCCGATGCCCGCTCCAGCAGGATGACCTCGCGGCCGCGGCGGCGCAGGGTCAGGGCGGCAACACAGCCGGCCGGGCCGGCACCGATGATCAGGACGGGATCGGACATGGGGCGCATGGACCTCGATCGACGGGTTGCGGGATCAGCCCTCGCCGGCGGTATCAGCGGCAAGGGTGGGGGCGGCAAGGGTGGGGGCGGTAAACAGAAAAGCGGTCTTCGGCTGGTCCTTGCGGAACACGAAGGCGCCGGAGCCGACATCGGAGGCCACCGACACGCCGGCCTGGATACGGTTGCGGTCGCCCAGCGTCAGGCGTGGCTGGACCGAGGCGCTTATGCCGAAGAAATTATCGGCGCCGAGCGTGACATAGCCCGCCAGTTGCACGCCCGATGCCAGAACGTTGTTGCAGCCGGATGCCCCGTCATGACCGAAGGAGCAGCCGTAATTCATCACCGTGAACCGGCCGGGCCGCGCCTTGACGCCGACATGCGCCCGCGGCCCCAGCACCGATCCGGCGCCGATCGTGGCGCCGGCCATGATGGTGGCGGTGGGGTGGATGATGGTTGCGGCCGGCCAGCCGGCGCCGCCGGTATCGGCGTCCGCATGGGGGGCATCGAACCAGCGGGCGATCAGCCGGGCGCGGATGGCGGTGTCGGCGATGCCCAGCGCGAAGAGTTCAGTGCCGTCGGGGCGATAATCTTCCGCGCGCCCCAGCCAGCCGGGCTCCGGCGCGCCATGGGCCTGCCAGGCCTCGGCCGAGACGTCGAGGAAGCCGCGCAGCCGGAAGCCGGCATCGGCGGCATAGGCCGCGACTTCCTGGGCGAAGCCGCCCGACCCGAAGATCACCAGATCGATCATGACGCCTCCCGCGCGATCAGTTTCTTGAACCGGGCCGAATAGGGGATGTCGGCGACCACCTTCACCCGCACCGGCACCTTGAACGCATCCAGACGGCCGCGGGCATGGGCCTTGACCGCCTTGACCAGATCGGCGCCGCCGTCATTGCCGGCGGGCACGATCTCGGCCCAGACGCTCTGGCCGGTGATGGCGTTGGGCTGGCCGAAGACCTTGCAGTCGGCCACCAGACCCGATGCCATCAGCACGCCTTCCACCTCGGCCGGAAACACCTTCTCGCCGCCGACATTGATGATCTCCTTGGCGCGCCCCTTCACCTTCAGGAAGCCGTCGCCGGCCTCTTCCACCAGATCGCCGGTGCGGAACCAGCCGTCATCGGTGAAGGCATCCATGCTGTGGTTCAGATAGCCCAGGATCCGCCGCCGGCTGCGCAGCCATAATTCGCCGTCCACCACCCGGTGTTCGACGGCATCATCGTCGAAGCGCATCAGCAGGCTGTCGGATGCCTTGCTGACGGTCGACACGATGCCGGTCTCGGAGGTGCCGAAGGTCTGCAGCAGCCGTGCCCGTGGCAGCCGGGCGCGCAGCAAGGCCAGCAACCCGTCGGGCATCGGCTCGGTGCCATAGGTGATCATCCGCAGGCATGACAGATCGTGGCGGGCGGCAACCCCGCTCATCAGCATCAGATTCAGGAAGGTGGGCGAGGCCGGCAGCACGCCCACCCGGTGGGCGGCGATCGCGGCCGCGACACCGTCGGGTGTGCGGGCGGCGGGCAGAACCAGCGTGGTGCCCTGGGCAAGGCTTGAGAAGATGGTGTTGATGCCGCCGATATGATCGAACATCAGGAACAGCAGCAGCCGCACCGATTTGGTGCGCGGGTCACCGGCGATATAGCTGTCGGTCAGCCGGTCCAGATCGTGGAGCATCGCCTTGGGCCGGCCGGTGGTGCCGCTGCTGAACAGGATCAGCCCGGCGCGGTCGGCGGCTGTAAGCGCCGCCACCAGCGGCGCCGGGGCGTCGCCGGATGGCGTCAGCGCCTGCGGGTGGTGGCCGTCTTCCGGTGCCAGCCGCCAGCCGGCGCCGGCCAGTGCCGCCTTGTCGGCCCGTTCCGCCGCCACGGTCGAGGTGTCGAGCGCCGTCACCGCCCCCAGGCTTTGCAGGGCCAGCAGCAGGGCCAGTGTGCCGGCCGCCGCCTCGCCATCCAGCTTCACGACGGCACCGGGGCCGATGCCGGCGGCAGCGAGCTTGTGGCGGGCTTGATCGGTGGCTCCGGCCAGATCGGCGAAGCTGGTCTCGATGCCGGTCGCGGCATCGATCAGCGCCACGCGCGGTCCCAGCGCGCGCAACCGGTCCAGGAAGCGATCGGCGGCTTCCGTCATGCGAACACCCCTCCCAGATAGATGACCTGACCGGTCACCATGGCGGCCCCCGGTGCGGCCAGGAAATCGATCACCCGTACCACCTCGTCCATGGCGGCCAGACGCGGCACCGCCTGGGCCGCAAGCAGCCGGTCGATGGTCTCGGCCGGCACGGTGCGGGTCAGGCGGGTACGCACCGGCCCCGGCCCGACGGCATTGACGGTGATGCCCTGCGGTGCCAGTTCGCGGGCCAGGGTGCCGGTCAGGCTTTCGACCGCGGCTTTCGATGCGGCATAGGCGGCGGCACCGGCCAGCCGCAGCGGCACGGCGACGCTGGTCAGATTGATGATCCGGCCGCCGGCCGGTGGCGCAACCGATGGCGCGGCCGGTGGCGATACGGAGCGGGCCTCGCCATCCGCATCCGTATCGCCATCGCCTTGTGCATCCTTGCGCCGGGCCTCGGGCCGCATCAGCCGGGCGGCTTCCCGCGCGCAGACAAAGCTGCCGACGACATTGGTGCGCAGCATGGCGTCCAGCGTCGCCGCAGGGGTCAGCAGGGCATGGTTCATCGATGCGATACCGGCGGCGTTGACCAGCACGTCGATCCGGCCATGGGCGCGGCGGATGCGGCCGCACATCGCCTTCACCGCCGCCTCGTCGGCCACGTCCAGCACATGATGGTGATAGGCGTCATGATCGATGCCGGCATCACCGCGCGCGCAGCCATGAACGATGTCGCCCGCGCCCAGAAAATGCAGGGCCGCGCCGCGACCGATGCCCTTGCTGGCACCGGTGACCAGCACGATCCGCGATGGCGCGGCCGTGCAGGATGCGGGTATGGGCGACATGGCGTCTCCCTCTGTCATCGGCCGTCACGGCCGACACAGGGTCGCATGCCCCACAGTGCTGCGCAGAATGTCCTCATCGGATAGTTACCCTGATGAACAAATTACCTGTGGTTGCATTTTCCGACGGAGTCTCGACGCCATTGCCGTCGTCTCAAAACGACGGCGCAAAGCGTCGCAGGCGTGGCGCGGGGGCAGGCGGCGCACCGCATGGCCGGGGTGCCCGGTTATACATGGCGTGGATCCGGCACGCTGGGGGCGACGCGGGCACGGATCTGAAACGTCAGGGTTATGTCTTCCCAAGTATCTCCCGCCGGGCGGAATCTTCAACATTATTCTGGGTTGATGGAATTGGGCGGCTGTAACCAGAAGCGATCGCCTGCCGGCTGCGGCAATCCGGCGGCCGCCGCCTCAGGGCCGGTTCTGCTTGTCCGACCGCCGGACCGGGCCATTGGTGCCATCAGGGCCAGGATCAGAGCCGGTGTCGGCATTGGCGCAGATCCGGCGAAGGGCCTGCCAGCCGGCATCGTCCAGAAGGACCGGTCCCGATGGCAGCGTCTGCGCGGTGTCGGGCGCCGCCGCCAGCCGGTCGAGCCGTTCGGCGCTGACCGGATGGCTGTCGAGGATTGTCCCCCGGCTGTCGCTGCCGGTGATGCGCACCAGCAATCGGCCGAAGGCGGCGGGCGGGCGCCCCAGGGCGGTGACGGTGGCGGCGGCGAAATCATCGGCCGCGCGCCCACCATCCGCGCCAGTGCCGCCGCGCCATCGGGGCGGGCGCAGACCCGGCCGCCGAGCATGGCGCGCAGCCGCGTGTCGGTGGCATCGCCCAGGCGCTGCTCCACACTTAACGGCACCAGCGGTGCCAGCCGCCTGGCGGCGAAGGGGATGCCATAAAGGACAAGGGCCAGGATCGACACACAGGCCGCCGGCGACCAGCCGACGATCTGGCGGGCGCGGCCGTCATCAGATCCCGCCCAGATTGAGGTCGAGCCCGCCGGCGAAGCCTTCGCCCAGCGCATCGGCGGCGCTGCCCTGGCCGACGACGCCATCGGCCGCCGCCAGGTTATGGATGGCGGTGGTCTCGGCGATCCGCGCCCGGATATCGCGGGTCAGATAGATCCGGATCACCACCCCCAATCCCGGCGCCATCAGCAGATAGCCGGCGGCGATGCCGGCCACCACCAGCGGGTGCTGAAATGCCATGGCGTAATCGGGCGTGCCCTCCGGCGCCGGCGCCCGCGCCCGGGCGGCGGCGATGCCCAGCACACAGCCGCCCCACAGGCCCATCATCGCCGCCAGCAGCAACCCCCCAGCCGGTGGCCTTCCAATAGCAGCCGAACAGGCTGTTACGGTCCAGATAGTTGTGAAAGCGCACCGCGCCGAAGCGGATGTTCGATACCCACCACTGCCACAGGATCGCGCGGAAAGCGGCCACCAGGAACGGGATGGGGATGACCAGCAGCACGCCGGGGATCGCCAGCGGCCGAAAGGCCGGGCGCCGGCCATGGAACCGCACCCAGCGGGCCGGTTCCGGGGCTGTCGGCGCCGGGGCGGTGACTGGCAGGGCGGGCGACAGACCATCGCACCTCATGAACGGCCTGATCCGGTCATAACGGAAGATGTGACGACATGCAACCCGAGCGTTCCTTGCGGTGCCCGCCAATCATCTTTCTCGTTGGCGACTCAGGCCAGGGGGCCATAGGCCGAGATGTCGCGTGGGTCGGTCTTCACATGCACCAGCGCCGGGCCGTCATGGGCAAGTGCGGCCCGGAACGCCCCGGCGAAATCCTCCGTCCGCTCCACCGTGAAGCCGGCGGCGCCATAGGCGCGGGCCAGCATCGCGAAATCGGGCCGCGACAGCACCACGCCGTGGTCGCGCCCACGGCCGATGCGGCGGGTCTGGTGCATCAGAATGGTGCCATAGACGCCGTTATCGACCACGATCACCTTGACCGGCAGCCGTTCCAGCACGGCGGTGGCCAGTTCCTGGCCGGTCATCATGAAGCCGCCATCGCCGGCGAACACCACCACCGGGCGCCGGTCATCGGCGGTGGCCGCCCCCAACCCCGCCGGCAGGCCATAGCCCATGGCGCCGGCCTGGGTGGCGAACTGGGTATCGGGACGGGTGAATGGCCAGTAGCGATGCACGAAGCCCGCGAAATTGCCGGCATCGATCGCGACCGCCGCATCGGGCCCGGCGATCCCGGCGGCGGTGATCACCACCGCCGCCATGTCCACCGCCCCCAGCACCGGGCGCACCGGATCGGCGGCGAAGCGGGTGACCTCGCCATGGATGGCATCACGCCAGTTGATCCGGTCGGCGGGCGGGATGGTATCGGCCAGCCGGTCGGACAGCGCATCCAGGCTGGCCGCGACGTCACCCACCAGCAGATGCGCGGGCAGGCGGATCTGGCGCCCGGCGGCGCGCGCGATCGCATCCGCATCGGGATAGAGATGGATCACGGTCTGATGGGCGGCCGGCATCGTCCAGCCCTCGGTGGTCACGTCGTCCAGCCGGCTGCCGGCGATCAGGATCAGATCGGCCTCGGCGAAGGCGCGCTTCTGGGCCGGGGCACGGCCCAGCCCCAGATGTCCGAACCATGCCGGATGATCGGTGGGCACCAGATCCTGGCGGCGGAAGGCGGTGGCAAGCCCGGCGCCGGTCAGCCGGGCCAGACGGTCCAGCGCGCCATGGGCGCGGTCGAAGGCCGCGATCTCGCCGCCGATGATGATCGGGCGCGCCGCCTGTGACAACGCCTCGGCGGCGGCGATCACCGCCGCCGCGCCAGGCAGGCCGGCGGCGGCGCGCAGATGCGCCAGATCCAGCGCATGGGCGGCGACGCCATGGCTGATATCGGGCACGGTCGCGGCGGCATCCCCGGTCAGCACGCCCTCGGTCACGTCTTCGGGCAGCACCAGGATCACCGGGCCGGGGCGGCCGGCCATGGCGATGCGCAGGGCGCGCGCGGTGGCGCCGGCACAATCGGCGGCGGTGCGCGGCTCGATCACCGCCTTGACCGCCTGGCCGAACATGGCGGTGTAATCGACCTCCTGGAACGCCTCCAGCCCGTATTCGGCGGTGGCGACCTGGCCCACCATCAGCACCAGCGGCGTCGAATCCTGTGCCGCGACATGCACGCCATGGGCCGCATTGCTGGCGCCGGGGCCGCGGGTGACCATGGCGATGCCCGGCAGGCGCCGTGCCCGCGCCCAGGCCTCGGCCGCGCAGGCGGCGCCGGTCTCGTGGCGATGGACCAGCAGGCGGATCCGGTCGTCATGGACCCGCAACCCTTCCAGCACCGCCAGATAGCTTTCGCCCGGCACGCAGAACGCGGTGTCGATGCCATGGGCGATCAGCGTGCGGATGATGGCCTCGCCGCCGGTGATGGCGGCGGCGGCGGCGGTGGCGGGTGCATCTGTGGCGGGTGTGCCGGCGGTGTTGGCGGTCATGGGGCGGGGGTCTCCGGGGCGGCGGGGGATGCCTCAAAGCAGAACCGCCGCAAACCCCGGGGAGAGGTTTGCGGCGGCATCAGGTCCGGATCAGGCGATCTCGGCGACGATCTCGACTTCCGTCGTCACGTCCAGGGGCAGTTCGTTCACCCCCACCGCCGAGCGGGCATGTTTGCCCGCATCGCCGAAGATCTCGACCAGCACGTCGGAGGCGCCGTTGCCGACCTTGGGCTGATCGTTGAAGCCGGCGGCCGAGGATACGAAGATCACGACCTTCACGATCCGCTTCACACGGTCGAGGTCGCCACCGCAGGCGGCCTTCAACTGGGCGATGCAGTTCAGCGCGCACAACCGCGCCGCGGCGGCGCCATCCTCGATCGACCGTTCGGCGCCGAGCTTGCCCTTCCAGACCACCGCGCCGTCGGCGACCGGCACCTGGCCGGAGGTGTAGACGAGGTTGCCGGTCACGGCGTATGGCACGTAATTCGCGACGGGGACGGCGGGCACCGGCAGGGTGATGCCCAGTTCTGCGAGACGCGCCTCGATCTTGCCCGACATTGCGCTGCTTGCTCCTATCAGTCGTGGATGAAGCCGGGCCGTGGCGTCAGGCGCCGGGCCGGCCGGCCGCGCCGGCGGTCAGCCGGATCGCGACATTCTTGGTCTGGACATAGCCGAGCAGGGCTTCGACACCCTTCTCGCGACCATAGCCCGACCGCTTCATACCGCCGAACGGCGTTTCGATGCCACCGGCAAACCATTCATTCACGAACACCTGACCGGCCACCAGACGCTCGGCCACCAGATGCGCGCGGGCGAGATCGCGGGTATAGACACCGGCACACAGACCGTAATCGGTGCCGTTGGCGATGGCGAGCGCTTCTTCGGCATCGTCGAACGGCAGGATGGTCAGCACCGGGCCGAACACTTCCTGCTGGGCGATTTCCGAATCCGGCGTCGCATCGGCCAGCACGGTCGGGGCCATGAAATAGCCCGGACGCTCGATCCGCCGGCCACCGGCGACGGCGCGGGCACCGTCCTGCACCGCGCGCAGGCACATGGCCTCGATCTTGTCGCGCTGGCCGTCGGAAATCACCGGGGTCAATTCGCTGTCGTCGATGCCGGGGCCGACCGTCAGCGCGCCGGCGGCGGCGCCCATCCGCTCCACCACCTGGTCATAGACCGCGCGTTCCACCACCAGCCGCGCCGAGGCCGAGCAGACCTGGCCGGCATTGGTGAAGATGCCGCCGCGCGTGGAGGCGATGACCTGGTCGATATCGGCGTCCTTGAACACCACCCCGGCCGATTTGCCGCCAAGCTCCATCACCGCCGGCACCACCCGGTCGGCAAGCGCGTGCAGGATGCGGCTGCCGGTGGTGACCGAGCCGGTGAACACCAGATGGTCGATATCGCCATGACCGGCCAGTGCCGCACCCGCCTCGTGGCCATAGCCGGTCAGGATGTTGACCACACCCGCCGGCACGCCGGCATCGTGGACCGCCTCGGCCAGCGCCGCCAGCGACAGCGCCGACAATTCCGGGGTTTTCATCACCACGGTGTTGCCGGTGGCAAGCGCGCAGGCGATGGAGCGCGCGCCGATCTGAAGCGGGAAGTTCCACGGCACGATCTGCGCCGACACGCCGAAGGGCGCATGGACGGTGTAGTCGATATAATCGGGGCCGAGCGGGATCGACTTGCCTTCCAGCTTGTCGGCGAGCCCGGCGTAATACTCGAAATAGCGGGCGGCGGCGCCGACATCGACACGGGCCGAGGAAATCCGCTTGCCGTTGTCGAGGGTCTCGACCAGGGCGATCTGTTCCGTGCGCTCCAGCAGGATGCGGGCGATGCGATGCATCAGCCGCGACCGCTCCACCGGCTTCATGTTCAGTAGCAGCCGGGCGTTGAAGGCGCGGCGGGCGGCGGCCACCGCCATGTCGACATCGGCGGCCTTGGCGCAGGCGATATCGGCGATGACCTCGCCGGTCGCGGGGTTGACGACGGGGATGCGGCTGCCATCCAGGCTGTCGACGAAACGGCCGTCGATATAATGCTGCCAGCTCCGCTTGATCTCGGTCGAACCGGTCATGGGCTTTCTGATGCCTCCCTGATGATGTCGACGCCCGGGGGTCCGGCGGTCATGCGGGGCGGGCATGCGGGGACGGGCGAGGGCGGCAGCATGCCAGCCCCGGCCGGCGCAGACAACGCCCGCAAACGGCGATGCCGACAGAATTCCACCGGTTGTCCACTCGAATGTGCCACCATGTCCATTACCGGGGACGGGGGCGACTCCTGGCAGCGGTGGCGACGATCCGCCGCAGCCCGCCTCGGTCTCATCCGCATGGCGATGGTGGCGATCGTCATCTAATCAGGCGAGTATCGGTCAAGGCCATGCCATCGATCCACCAACCGTGGGACCACACAGCCGATATGCTCAGAATTGCCAACCGCACAGTCGACGACATCCGCACCGGCGATGACGCGGTGCTGGTCCACGAAGCCGGCGCGTCGCTGGTCGACCGCCTGGGCGCGATGGCGCTGGACATCGACCCCGCCCATGTCGATCCGGCCCTTGCCGCCGATGCCGGCTTCCGGGGCACGGCGGCGCTGGGCGCCCTGCCGGGCCTGCTGATCGACCTGCTGATCGCGGCCGACCTGCCGGGACCCGGCGCCGAGGTGCTGACCTCGCGGCTCGACCGGCTGTGCCCGGTGGTGGCGGGTGAAACCCTGACCGCGCGGGTGGTGGTGACCGCCATGGCCGCCGACCGCCGGCTGACACTGGCCTGTACCGTCTCGGGTGCCGGCGGCCGGATGGTGGCCGAAGGGCATGCCGAGGTGCGGGCAGGGGCGGTCCGGGTCGACCGTCCCTATGTCATGGCGCCGGGGGCGGCGATCGCGGCCGCGGTTGCGGCGGCGCCTGAAAACCGGCCGGTCTATCGCCATCTGCTGGCGATGACCGCCGAGCTGCCGCCGATCGCGACCGCCGTGATCCATCCGGTCGATACCAATTCGATCGAAGGCGCGCTGGATGCGGCGGCGGTCGGGCTGATCCTGCCGATCCTGGTCGGCCCGGAAGCGAAGATCAGGGCCGCGGCCGAGGCCTGCGGCCGCAGTCTGGCTGGCATCCGGATCATCGATCAGCCCCACAGCCATGCCGCGGCCGAGCGCGCGGTTCTGCTGGTGCGCGAGGGCGAGGCGGCGGCGCTGATGAAGGGCGCGCTGCACACCGACGAGGTGATGTCGGCGGCGGTCGACAAGGCGTGTGGCCTGCGCACCGCGCGGCGGATGAGCCATGTCTTCGCCCTGGACGTGCCGGCCTATCCCAAGCCGCTGTTCGTCACCGACGCGGCGATCAACATCTATCCCAACCTGGATGCCAAACGCGACATCGTCCAGAACGCCATCGATCTGGTCAGGGCGCTTGGCACCGACCGGCCCAAGGTCGCGATCCTGTCGGCGATCGAAACCGTCTATCCGCCGATCGCCTCGACGGTTGAGGCGGCGGCGCTGTGCAAGATGGCCGATCGCGGCCAGATCACCGGCGGCGTGCTCGACGGGCCGCTCGCCTTCGACAACGCGGTGTCGAAAGCGGCGGCCCGCGCCAAGGGCATCGTCTCGGAGGTGGCGGGTGATGCCGACATCCTGGTCACCCCCGACCTTGAGGCCGGCAACATGGTCGCCAAACAGTTGATCCATCTGGCCGGCGCCGAGGCAGCGGGGCTGGTGCTGGGCGCGCGGGTGCCGATCATGCTGACCAGCCGCGCCGACGGCCCGGCCGCCCGGCTGGCCTCGGCGGCACTCGCCCAGATCTTCGTTCATCGTGGAGCACGGCCATGACCGCGACGCCCGCCAATCAGTCAGGGGCCGATCAGTCAGGGGCCGATCAGTCAGGGGCCGATCAGGCATCCCCCACGGAACGGCTGATCATCACCGTCAATGCCGGCTCGTCGAGCCTGAAATTCGGCGTGGTGCGGATGTCGGACATGGTCGAGATCGGCCGTGCCGAGGTGGAGATGATCGGCACGCTGAAGGGGCCGTCGGCCAATGGCCGCGGCGTGCATCTCGACGATATCGGCAACCCGCCTGAAGGATTGGCCGACCATGCCGGGCTCACCGCCTGGGCGCTGGGGCGGATCACCGACATCGTCCATCATCTGGGCGAGGTGGTGGCCGTGGGCCATCGCGTGGTCCATGGCGGTGCCAGCTTCTCGGCGCCGGTGCTGATCGACGATGCGGTGATCGAGGCGCTGGGCCGGCTGACGGCGCTGGCACCCAATCATCAGCCGCACAACCTGTCGGGCATCGCCGCCACCCGCCAATTGTGGCCGGATCTGCCGCAGGTCGCCTGTTTCGACACCGCCTTTCACCGCACGCAACCCCGCCTGGCCCAGTTGATGCCGATCCCGCGTGAGCTGTCGGATGACGGCATCCTGCGCTATGGCTTCCACGGCCTGTCCTATACCCACATCGCCTCGGTCCTGCCCGACTATGCCGGCGACCGCGCCGACGGCCGGGTGATCGTGGCGCATCTGGGCCATGGCGCCAGCCTGTGCGGCATGCAGGGGCGCCGGTCGGTGGCCACCACCATGGGCTTCACCGCGCTGGATGGCCTGATGATGGGCAAGCGCGCCGGCAGCATCGATCCGGGCGTGGTGCTGCACCTGATCCGCGACCGCGGCATGAGCGCCGCCGAGGTCGACCGGATGCTGAATGCCCGCTCAGGGCTGCTGGGCGTGTCGGGGATTTCGGCCGATATGCGGGTGCTGGAGGCATCGGACGACCCGAAGGCCGAAGAGGCGATGGCGCTGTTCGCCTATCGGGCGGCGCGTGAGGCGGGGTCGATCGCGGTTGCGCTGGGCGGATTGGACGTGCTGGTCTTTACCGCCGGCATCGGCCGCCACTCGGCGCAGATGCGGGCGCGGATCGCCGACTATCTGGCGTTCCTTGGGGCGGAGATCGATCCGGCCGCCAATGCGGCCCATGGCCCGGTGATTTCGGCACCCGACAGCCGGGTTCTGGTTCTGGCCCTGGACACCGATGAAGAGGCGGTGATCGCGCGCGAGACCGCGCGTCTCGTGTTCGCATGAGCCACGCGGCCCGGAATCCGTTTGGCGACATGATGTTGAGGCGATACAAACAGGACGGCGCGACCACCCGTGTTGAAAGACGGCTCCCTTGAGGCTCAAGATCGACGTATCCCCCGGCGAGGTGATCGACAAGCTGGTCATCCTGTCGATCAAGGCGGCGCATATCGATGCGGCCGACAAGCTGGCGCATGTCCGGCGCGAGATGGCGGCGCTGGAGGAGGTGGTGGGGCCGGTGGTCCGGGGCCATGACGCCCTGCCGCCCCTGATCGCTGAACTGCGCGAGATCAACCAGGCGCTTTGGGACATCGAGGATGCCTTGCGCGTGCATGAGGGCAAGGCCGATTTCGGCCCGGACTTCGTCGCCCGTGCCCGACTGGTCTATCAGACCAATGACCGCAGGGCGGCGGTGAAGGCGAAGATCAACGATCTGCTCGGCAGCGATATCGCCGAGCAGAAGGCCTATTCGGTCTGACGCCCAGGATGGCGCAGTTGTTCATCGGTCCGACCCGGCTCGGCGACGCGATCCTGGTCAGCGGCGTGCTCGCCTGGATGCGGGAGGATGCCCCCGACAGCCCCATCACCATCGCCTGCGGTCCGCAGGCGGCACTGGCCTTCAGCGGCTGGCAGGGCGTCGAGGCCATGCATGTCGTCCACAAGCGCCGGCATCACCGCCACTGGCTCGATCTCTGGCAGAAGACGCGCAACCGGCGCTGGCGTCGGATCGTGGATCTCAGGCGGTCGGCCCTGCCCTGGTTGCTGCGGGCGGACGCGCGCTATCGGATTCCACCGGGCCTGCCGGGCGAGCATCGCGTGATCCAGGCGGCGCGGACCCTGGGTCTGCCGCCCCAGATGCCGCGGATCGACCTCGCGGCGGCGGGGCGTGCCCATGCCCTGTGCGATCTGCCGGACGGCGTACCGGCACTCGCCATCGGCCCCGGCGCCAGCCAGATCTTCAAGACCTGGCCGATTGAGCGGTTCGCGGCCGTGGCGGACCGGCTGCTGTCGACGGGCGGGCCGCTGGCGGGCGGACGGCTGGTGCTGCTGGGCAGCGACGCGGAGCGTCGGGACGCGGCGGCATTGTTCAAGCTGGTGCCGGCCGACCGGCTGGTCGACGGGTTCGGGCTGGACATCCCGGCCTCGGCGGCGTTGCTCGAACGATCGGCGCTGTTCATCGGCAACGACTCGGCAATGATGCATCTGGCGGTCGCGGCCGGAACCCGGACCGTCGGCCTGTTCGGGCCGACACGGGATGACCATTACGGTCCGTGGGGGCCGCAGGGACTGGTCGTGCGCACGCCGGAGAGTGTGGATGCCCTTCAGGCCCGGCTTGCCGCCGAGGGCGGGGGCGGGTCATTGATGGCGTCGCTGACCGCCGACGCGGTCAGCGACGCGGTTCTGCGGCGCTGGCCTGATCTATCGGCCGGCATGCATTCCGCCTGACGGATGCATGCCGCGATACATCCGGTTGCCTGAGGCGCACGGCGATCCCGCGGGCGTCAATCGCGGGTCATTGCAGTGTTGGCCCGATGCGCGGTAGACTTCTATCTTGCGACACGCCAACAACAAAGCGGAACGCCGGTCGCCTGGGCGGCCGGAAAGAACGCCACGCCTGATGATGCCCCGGGACGGGCAGATCAGACCCGACCCCGAACAGGGGGGCGGGATCGGCGATGGCCCGCATCATCCGCACCCTCCGATCACCGATACGCGCATTGAGATCCCAGCGACCCGGAGCGGAGACGCCACATGTCCGACAGTGTTTTTCCGCCGGGTGCCATCGATCTGCACCCGGTCTGCCTTCTGCCGTCGCCGGACCGTCCGGCCGCGATCTGGCTCGCCGTCTGGCCGTCGGCCGTCGACGGCTTCACCGACCCGCGCGATGCCGGGCTTGCCATTGCCGAGGCGGCGCGCCTGCTGGCCCGCGACACGACCGTTGCGGTGGTCGCGCGGCCGGGCGATCTTGCCGATGCCTCGATGCGGTGCGGCGCCGGCGTCCGGGTGTCGTCATGGGGCGGCAGCCTGCGCTGTTTCGCCGATCGTCTGCCCATGATGGGCCACGGCCCCGATGGCCGGCCGCTGGCGCTGGACTGGGCCCCGCCGTCTGATGCGGCCGGCGGGGCTGCGATCGACCACGACCCGGATTGCGACATCACCGCCCGGCTTCTGGGGCTGGGCGGCCATGGCGAGGCCGCGGCGGCGATGCGTGCTCTGGCGCCGGTCGCCGGCCGCGCACAGATGATCGCCGGCGACGGTCACGGAATGGTGGTGGCAAGCGAAGCCCTGCTCGCCACGGCCGATCCCGATGCCCGCGCGGCGGTGGCCGATCTGTTGTGCCGCAGCCTGGATGCCGAGCGGGTGATCTGGGTACCCGGCGGCTTTTCGGAAGACGACTGGCCGGGCAGCCTGGATGGCGTGGTGCGGTTTCTGGCGCCGGGCGTGGTGGCCGTGGCCACCGCCATCGATGGCGACCCCGACCAGCCGGCCCTGCATGAAACCCGGCTGCGGCTGGAGGTGACGACCCAGCCCGACGGTCGGCTTCTGACCGTGGTGCCGGTGCCGCTGCCGCGCAAGCGGCCGCGTTCCGAGGATGGCCGGCTGCTGCCCGCGAGCTATCTGAGCCTGCTGCGCGATGGCCGGCGGCTGGTGGTGCCGGCCTTTGACGACGGCAATGACGATGTGGCGCTGCGGCTGCTGTCGCGCGCCCTGCCGGCCGCGGCGATCGAGCAGGTGTCGTGCAGGGCGCTGGCCGGCTATGGCGGCCTGGCCCGGCTGGCGGTGGCTCTGCCGCAGGCGCCGGCACTGAATGCCGCCACCATCGCCGCCGCGATGACCGCCAGCGGCGGGCCGGTGCCGCAGCCGGGCGCCTGACTGCCTGCGCACCCGCGCCTGTGATCAACCGGC
Organism: Tistrella arctica; assembly: GCF_039630945.1. Lineage (NCBI taxonomy): Bacteria > Pseudomonadati > Pseudomonadota > Alphaproteobacteria > Geminicoccales > Geminicoccaceae > Tistrella > Tistrella arctica. The sequence goes on along the minus strand of NZ_JBBKTV010000010.1, from coordinate 56,662 downwards.
CGCGCACCCGCGCCTGCGATCAGAAGCGCAGCCGTGCCTGCAGGCTGACGATGTCGATGCTGCTCTCGACATCGGCCTTCACCCGCACCCGGCCAGTGCCGGCGCCGGCCGGCTCGTCCAGATCGATCGTGGCGTCGTCGACGAAGATATGGGCATAGGCCATATCCAGCGACACCGCATCGCTGATCGCCCAACTGGCGCCGGTCGACAGCCACAGCCGGTCGCCATCCGGCGTGCGGGTGGTGCGGAAGCCGTTCACGGTGGGGGTCTCGTCCCACTGGGCACCGCCACGCAGGGTCCATGCCTCGTTCAACCGATATTGTGCTCCCAGGCTGACGCCATAGCTGTCTTCATAATTCTGCTGTTTGACCGAATCCGGCAGACCGTTGGAGAACTTGACCCGGATCTCGTGAAACCGGCTCCATTCATACCAGTTCACCTGGCCCAGCAGGGTCAGCCGGTCGGTGGCATCCCAGGCGACGCCGGCCGATGCGATGGCCGGCAGGTCGAGGGCGGCGCTGCCATCGGTGTTGAAATTGGCGACCGCAAGCGGGCCGGTCAGGCCGGTGAGCGACGCGGTGCCCTTCAGATCATGGCTGATCGCCGAGCGGTAGTGCACGCCCAGCCGCAGCGCAGGCGTCAGCGTGAACTGCGCGCCAAGATTATAGCCGACGCTCCAGTCATCACCCTGGACCCGCGCATGGCCGTCGGTGGCGGCGCTGGGGCCGCCGGGAGCCAGCCCGTTCGGCACCGCGTTCTCAAGCGTGGCATCGGCATACTGGATGTCGAAACCCGCCCCCACCGACAGCCAGTGCGCCGCCTTGAAAGCGATGCTGGGGGCGATGTCGATGGTCTTCAGGTCGGTCTTGGTCGAGTCATAGCGCCCGAACCAGTCGTCCTGATAATCGGCGACCAGACCGAAGGGGGCCGATATGCCGACGCCCAGCCACAGCCGGCCTTCGTCATCCACCGGTGCCGCCGCGTACAGGTTCGGCACGGGGGTGTCGTCGAACGGATTGCCGCCGTCACCACCGCCCAGCGGCACGCTGGCGCCGCCGCTGCCCAGCGTGGTGGCGGACGACCCGGTATCGGTCAGCGTGGCGCGCAGAATCAGATAATGGCCACCCAGTTGCGCCTGCCGGCCCTTCAGGCGGGTCATGCCGGCCGGGTTGGTGAAGATGGTGGAGGCGTCTTCGCCAAGGGCGACGTCACCGGCGAATGCCCGGCCGACGCCCTGCACGCTCTGCTCCTGAATGAAGAAGCCGGCGGCCGATACCGGGCCGGCGGCAAGGATCATGACGATGGCGGTGGCCGTGGCGGCGGTCAGGCTGGCGGTGCCGGGCGTGGTGCGAAGGGTGGGGGCGGGGCGGGGTATGGGCGGTGTGGGGGCGGGGCGGGGCATGGGCGGTCTCCCTGAACCATATGCGCCGGCCGTGATGACGGCCGGTGGCAGATTTCGCGCTATACGTTCTTTATTTTTGAGATTATGTCGTACATGGTTATGATCGTTAAACGTGCTTAACGTATGCGTCAAGATCAATATCCATGATCAGGTGTCTTCTATTTCATATTGGAAACAGGCGTGGCGGATCGGTCGCGGGCCGCCGGAATGTCACATCACTGGCGGTTGCGGCCGAGGGCCAGGGGCGGCTAGCCTGCATGCACGACATCCAGATGTCGCAGCCAGACCGCCAGGGAGTGCCGATCCATGTCCGAGGGTCACCTGACCGTCGCCGCCTTGCAGATGCAGGTGGAGGACGACCGCGACCGCAATCTCGACCGGGTGGAGGACATGGTGCGCGCCGCCGCCGCCGCCGGCGCCCGGCTGGTGCTGCCGCAGGAGCTGTTTGAACTGCCCTATTTCTGCAAGGATCAGGATCCGGCCTGGTTCGAAACCGCCCGGCCGTTCAGGGACAATCCCGCGATCATCCGCATGCAGGCGCTGGCGGCAGAACTGGGCGTCGTCATTCCGGTCAGCTTCTTCGAGCGCGCGGGGCCTGCCTTCTTCAACAGCCTGGCGATGATCGACGCCGATGGCCGCGTGCTGGGCCTGTATCGCAAGAGCCATATTCCCGACGGGCCGGGCTATCAGGAGAAGTTCTATTTCTCGCCCGGCGACACTGGTTTCATGGTGTTCGACACCGCCATCGGCCGGGTGGGGGCCGCGATCTGCTGGGATCAGTGGTTCCCCGAAGCGGCGCGGTCGATGGCGCTGATGGGCGCCGACATCCTGCTGTATCCGACCGCGATCGGATCGGAGCCGCAGGCGCCCGACTGGGACAGCCGCGATCACTGGCGCCGGGTGATGCAGGGCCATGCCGCCGCCAATATCGTGCCGGTGGTGGCCACCAACCGGGTCGGCACCGAGGTGGGCCGCGAGGCGACCCTCACCTTCTATGGATCCAGTTTCGTCACCGACGCCACCGGCGGTATCGTCGCCGAGGCCGGTCGCACCGGCGATGCGGTGGTGGTGGCCGAGATCGATCTTGCCGCCGCCCGGGCCTTGCGGGCGTCGTGGGGCCTGTTCCGGGATCGGCGGCCCGACCTTTACGGCGCGGTTGCAACACTGGATGGCGGGATCGGCGGCAAGCGGGGCGGCTGAAGCCCCGGCCGCCCGCGCGGGGCTTGGAAGCCCCGATGGCGCATGGCACACTCGCCCGCCGCAGCACCGCTTGTTGACGGCACGGCTCAGGGATCGCCATGTCAGCCCTCTTTGCGCTGCCCGCGCGATCCCCGTGTCATTTTCCGTCCCCGCGCCATCGCGCCCCCCGGAGCCCTTGCCCATGACCCGCCATGCCTGTACCGCCGCTGCCGTTTCCGCCCGGCCCATGCCGCTGATCCGGCTGACCGGGGGTGCTATGGCCATGGCGGTGGCAGCACTGGTGGCCATTCCGGCGCTGGCCATTCCGGCGCTGGCCGAGCCGGCGCCCCGGTCCGTGCCGCACCGCGCGCATTATGCGATGACACTTGCCGATGCCACCGGCGACAGCGGTATTGCCGCCGTGACCGGCGACATGACGGTGATCTTCGACCGGATGTGCAAGGGCTGGTCGGTGTTGCAGGCGAGCCGGATGGAAATCGATTTTGTCGAGGGCGAGCCGGTGGTGTCGGACATTCTGTTCGATGCCGAAGAGGATGACGACGGCCGCCATTTCCGGTTCCGGTATGAAGAGCGCGAGAATGGCGACACCATCGAACTCGCCATCGCCAATCTGGATCGTGCGGCCGTCGACAAGCCGGCGCGGCTGCGGTTCGCCAACCCGCCCGGTCTGACCGAGACGGTGCCAGCCGGCGCGCTGCTGCCCACGGCCCATACCGAGAAACTGCTGGCCGCCGCCGCCGCGGGCCAGCCCTTCGTGCGCGACATGGTGCTGACCGGGTCCGGCACCGACAGCCTGTCTTATGTCAGCGCCCATATCGGCAAGGCGCGGCCGATCGCCGGGGATCTGGACTGGCCGGAGGGTGCGGCTTCAGATGCCGATATCGGCGCATTGCGCAGCGAAACGGTGTATCCGATGCGGCTCGCCTTCTTCGATGCCGGCGACACGGCGGAGACACCGGTCTATGAGCTGATCTATCAGATGCAGCCAAATGGGATCGTGCGTCGCTTCGACATCGACTATGGTGGTTTCTCAATCTCGGCACGCCTGACCTCCATCGAATCCCGTGCTGAGACCGGCGCCTGTAAGTGAGCGGCTCTTCTATCGGATGTCGAGATTGTCAAGATGACCGGACAGATCAGTGCCGACCGCGTCGACGCGGTCATCCACGAGGAACCGCCCGCAAAAGGCGCTGTGGCATGAGTGCCAGGCGGCATGACACCGGCCGCCGGCGCTTTCTGACCGGCATTGCCGGTGGCGCCGGCGCGGTGGCGCTGCTCGCCGGTGCCCGTCCGGCCGCGGCCTTCACGGTTGAACCCGCATCCGGGGCCGCCGGCGCGGTGCTGGATGGCGTGCTGGCGGAACAGCGCCGGCATCTGGCCTTCCGGGCTGAGGTGCGGGCCGAGATGGTCGCCCAGGGCGCCACGCCGGACCATATCGAACAGGCCCTGGCGCTGATGGACTGTCCGCTGTGCGGCGCGCGGCTCGATGGTGCCAGCATTTCCGCCCTGCCGGCCGGCGAACGCGCCGTCGACGGCGATCCGGACGCCCCGGCCCGGGGTTGACCGCCCACCACGGCCGGGCGTGTGGTGCCGATTGCTTGTGGTGTCGATGGTGCTGCCGTGGAGGCGGACCCGGTCACGGCAGCATGGGCCGTCTCAAACCAGCCGGTCGCGGCCGGCCCAGAACCGGTCGCGGACCGCGCGCTTCAGGATCTTGCCCACCGGGCTGCGCGGCAGATGGTCTTCGAACAGCACCGATTTGGGCGTCTTGACCGGCCCCAGCCGGCTGCGGCACAGCGCGATCAGTTCGTCTTCGGTGACGGTGGCGCCGGGGACCGGCTCGACCACCGCGGTCACCGCCTCGCCCCATTTCGGATCGGGCACGCCGATGACCACGCAATTCTGCACGGCCGCATGGCCTTGGATCACATTCTCCACCTCGGCCGAATAGACGTTGAAGCCGCCGGTGATGATCATGTCCTTCTTGCGGTCGACGATATAGACATAGCCGTCGTCGTCCATCCAGCCGATGTCGCCGGTATGGTGCCAGCCATGGCTGCTGACCTCTTCGGTCGCGGCGGGGTTCTTGTGATAGCCGGCCATGACCAGATCGCCGCGCACCACGATTTCGCCGCGGTCGCCCGGCGGCAGCAGCCGGCCGTTATCATCCATGATCGCCACCCGCGCCAGCAGGGTGGGGCGGCCGCACGAGGCCAGCCTGTGGGCCAGGGCCGGGTCGGCGGCCGCGGCCGCGTGATCGGCCGGTGACAGGAAGGTGCACAGCATCGGCGCCTCGGCCTGGCCATAGGTCTGGGCCATCACCGGGCCGAACACCCGGATCGCCTCGGCCAGCTTGTCGGGGGCCATGGGCGATGCCGCATAGATAAAGTGCTTCAGCGAGCTGTAGTCGAAATCGCGCAGGCGCGGATGGCCCAGCATGCCATAGATCACCGTCGGCGGCAGGAACAGGTCGGTGACCTTTTCCCGGTCGATCGCCTGCATCACCTCAAGCGGCTCGGCGCGATCGATGATCACCACCTTGGCGCCGGCGGCCAGCATCGGCAGTGCCATGGCGCCGGCTGCATGGGTCATCGGTGCCGCGACCAGATAGACCGGATGCTCGACCGGCGGCATCGCCGCATGGGTGATGGCCACCAGCGCCGACCAGACCTGTTCGGTCAGTGTCACGGCTTTCGACCGGCCGGTGGTGCCGCCGGTCGGGAAATAGGCGGCGATGCGCTGCGGGTCGGGGCGCAGATCGGGGGCGCGGGCCTCGGCATCGACGGCACCGGCCAGCACGTCGTCCAGCGACGGCACGCCATCGAGGCGCTGGTCGATGCACACGACATCCTGAAGCGTCGGCACGCCGGCGCGGATGGCGGGCAGATGCTGCGCGAAGCTGGAATGGATGAACAGCCGCCGGCAATCTGCCGTGGCCAGGAAATCGATGTTGTCGTCGGCATGGCCGCGGGCGTTGATCGGGGCCCAGATGCCGCCGGCACGCAATCCGCCCAGCAGACAGGCGAATGCCATGGCATGGTTCGGGCTCCACACCGCGACCGTGCCGACGGCGTCGGGGTTGCCGCCGGCACGCGCCGCAAGGCTTGCGGCGATGCGCAGGGTCAGGCGCCGGACCTCGCGATAGGTCAGGCGGTGTTCCGCTGAGACCAGGGCCTCGCGGTCGGGAGCGATGGCCGCCCCCCGGTCGAAAAAATCGATAACGCGCATGGGGGCGGCGCTTCCTTCCCGGTTGTCTGTCTCGGGGCCTTTTCTTGTCGCAATGCCGGTCTTGTCGCAGTGCCGGCGTTATGACGCTCCGGTCACTTCACCAGCGGGCAACCGCCCTGATCCAGCGGCCGGAAGGCCTGATCACCGGGGATGGCGCTGACCACCTTGAACACGTCGCCGCGCGCCTTGGCCTCGGATGCGGGCTTCACCTCGGTCAGCAGCATGTCGTGGATCATCAGCCCGTCGGCGCGAACCTTGCCGTCCTTGACGAAGATGTCCTGAACCGGCAGTTCGCGCATCTTTGCGGCCACCGCGTCGCGGGCATCGGTGCCGGCGGCATCGACCGCCTTCAGATAGTGGTTCACCGCCGAATACACGCCGATCTGCAGCGAGGTCGGCCAGGTGCCATGGGCCTTGGCGAAGCGCTCGCCGAAGGCCTGGGTCTCGGCGTTCAGGCTGGCCTCATAGCCGTTGATCGCGTTCAGGCCCACCAGCGTATCGGCGCCGATCGCCAGCACGTCGGTGTTGAAGAACAGCATCGCCACCATCTTCTGGCCCGATTCGGCCAGACCGAATTCCTTGGCCTGCTTCAGTGCGTTGACCGTGTCGCCGCCGGCATTGATCAGCGCCACCGTATTGGCGCCCGAGCCCTGCGCCTGCAGCAGGTAGGACGAGAAATCCGGCGTGTTCAGCGGGTGCTTGACCGAGCCCGCGATCTTGCCGCCGGCTTCCGTGATCGCCTTGGTCAGATCATTGGCCAGGGCCTCGCCGAAAGCATAATCGACCTGGATCAGATACCAGTTGTCGCCGCCCTGGGCGACCGTGGCCCGGCCCAGCGCGTTGGCGACCGAATAGGTGTCATAGGTCCACTGGAAGCCATAGGGCGAGCAGGCCTTGCCACTGAAGGTCGAGACGCCGCCGCCCGACGAGACCAGAATGCCATCCTTTTCGCGGACGATTTCCTGCAGGGCCAGCAGAATGCCGGAATTGGGCACGTCGAAGATCGCGTCGACGCCCTCGACATCCAGCCAGCGGTTGGTCGTCGACGAGCCGATATCGGCCTTGTTCTGATGGTCGGCCGACACGATCTCGACCGGCTTGCCCAGCGCCTTGCCGCCGAAATCCTCGACAGCCATCTCGGCCGCGACCACGGAGCCCTGGCCGGCGGCGTCGGAATAGGGGCCGGAGCGATCGTTCAGAATGCCGATCTTGACGGCGCCGTCGGCGCCGGCCAGCGCGCCGCCGGTCATGGCGAGGCTGGCGGTGCCGGCGAGCAGGGCCGCCGAGAGCAGGCGGCGGATTGGTGTGCCGATGGCGGTCATCTTCAGGGGTCTCCCGTGGAATGGCGCGGTCTTGGCTGCCGCATGATCGAGGACGGTGTTCCGAACAGCGAGATTACCATCCTCTGTGTGTAACACAATGATATTGTGCTATTTGGCTGGCACCGATCGGCGCTTGACCAGCCGGCATCTGACACCGCAGGATCATGTGACGTCTTCTTGCGGCCCGCCCGGCGACCACCGCCCCTGTCTTCAGCCGGAGATCCGATGTCACAGCCACCACGCCTGCCGACCGGTCACCACGATGCCCGCATGGCCGGATCGGCTGGCGATCCGGTGGACAATCAGGCTGCGGCCCATCGCGTGGCCCAGTTGTTCTTCCTGGCCCATCGCGGACTGACCGGCGATGCCAATGCCTATCTGCGCGATCTGGGGCTTGGCCGGGCGCATTACCGGGTGCTGTATTTCGCGGCCCGCCTGCCGGGTGTCACGGTGGGTGAGATGCTGGACATTCTGGACATCACGGCCCAGGGGGTGGCGCGGGTGTTGAACCGGATGCTGGACGAAGGCTATCTGCGCCAGGAAACCGACCGTGGCGACCGCCGCCGCCGCCGGCTGTATGTGACCGAGGCCGGCGCCAGACTGGAACGAGATGTCTTCGCCCGTCAGGCGGTGATCATCGATGCCGCCATCGCTGCCGCCGGCGCCGGCGCGCAGGCTGGATTCGCGGCGATGATGATGGCGCTGATCAGCGCCGATGACCGGGTGATCCTGGACCGGCTGGGGACCGCGACGGGCGGGGGCGAGACTCAGACGTGATCGCCGGCAGATGGGCCGGTCACCGGCAGATCCCCCAGCGCCCCATGTCGAGATGAAAATGATCGTGATGGGCGGCGTTGTAGTCCGGGCTCAGCACGCCGCGGAACAGGTCGCAGGCGCCATCGCGGACATCGCGCAGAAAGGCCGCCTTGGCCGGGTCGTCGCCCGACCAGTCGCGGGCGACCGAGATCGTGGTGCCGTCGGCCAGAATGAAACCGGCGATGTCGATGGCATTGGCGGTGGCGTGCTGGCTGGGCGTGGTGCCGCCGCGCACCGGCCGGCAGGCATAGGTGCCAAGGTGGCGGATGCGGGCGACGGGCGACCCGAAATGCCGGTCCGCCGCCGGTTGCAGGCGGTGGCGCGCAAATATCGACCACGCCACCATCAGCGGGCATGAGGCGGTGAAGCCCGACGAGAAGCGGATGTCGCCGCCGTTCCCGACCCGGACGGCGTTCTCGAACCCGCAACTGTCGCCGGTCCGCCGGTCGGGCACCGGGCTGGTGGCGAGCGGGCTGGTATCGAGCACGGCCAGGCACTGGGCCGGATCATCCTTCAACCGGCCGAGCTTCCACCCGGTCAGCAGGTTGGGCGGATCGGCGATCGCCGGCGCAGCGAACGGGTCATAGCGTGGTGGAATGGTGATCAGCCCGGCATATATGGCCGCTGCGGCGCCACTGATGGCGGCGACGAGCGCGATCAGGATCAGACGAAACACTGGCATGACCGTTCAGATGGGGATCGCCGCGCCGAACCCAAGGCCGCCGGCTCGATCCGGCCGTCCGGCCGATCAGGTGCCGGCTGATCAGGTGCCGGCCGACTGAGGAGCTTCGGCCGGGAGACGGTCAGGCGTGACCGGCGCGCCCACGACGGGCGGTTCAGGGTCGCCGCGGCCGATGATCCGACCGGTCACCGTCTGTGCGTTCAGGCGCCGGGCCATGTCGAGTTGTTCGGGGTCGCGCAGCGCGGTCAGCATCAGCGACAGTCGTGCCCGCTGGATCCGTGTGGCCAGCGCCACCAGCGGCGCTTCGGGCATGCGACCGTCGAGCGGATGGCACAAACCCATGGCGCCGCTGTCGACATAGGGCTTGAGGTTGACGCCCGTGGCGACACCGCCCGTGGCGCTGGCGGCAGGCCCGACAGGCAGGTGAACCACCACGCCGCGCACGCCGGATTTGAGACCGGCCATGATCTCGGCCAGCAGCGCCGGTGAGACATCTCCCGGGCATGCCACCAGGTTGATCATCAGCCCCCGGCGCACCGCGGCGGGCAGGCGGTGCAGATGGGCGATGTACTGAGCGCGGCGGTTGCCACTGGCCAATGCGTCGAAATGCACCGACGACACCACCAGCGACATCACCCCGTGATGCAGGCGCAGCGCCAGATCGCGGGCGGCGCGGTCCAGCACCCGGCGGTCGAATTCGGCCAGCAGGCCCGGTTCGGGGGCGCGGCCCAGCAATTGATAATTGCGCTGGGTGCCAAGCAGATCCTTGTGCTCCAGCATCACCGCGCCGGCGGCGATGGTCATGGTCTTCAGGGTCGCGATCGGCAGATAGCGGACCACCGGGCGGATATCCGGCAGGTCGGGCATGTCGAAGGTGTCGAACGCCGGCAACCTGTCATGGTCCGGCGCGGCGGGCGGGATGGGTGGTGGTGCGGCTTCGGGCGCCGGGCCCACGCCGACATGCCGGCGCTTCGGTGCCGGCCGGCCGGCCGTGATTGCACGCTGCCGGCCGGCGGCGACGGTCGTCGATGGCTCGGGTATGGACTCATGATCGATCCGTTCGAACAGAATGCCCTTGGGACCGCTGCCCGACAGCCGGTCGATCTGCGCCACCGGGTCTTCGGCATCGCTGCCGAACACGAAGCGGGTCAGATCGGCCGCCGCCTGCCGCAGCGCCAGCGCGGCCGCATCGGGCGTCAGTCGCGCCGCCACCACCAGAAAGGCATCGGGGCCATAGGGCGCCACCAGGGCGCCGTCGCCCATGAACCGGCGCAGGGTGGTTTCGGTGGCCAGGCGGATGCGATCTGCCCGCGCCGGCCAATCATCGCCCAGCCGCTGGCGGATCGGTGTCAGATCCAGGCGCAGCACCCGGGCCGCCATGGTGCGGCCGCCGCGCGCGACCAGAGCCGCCAGTTCACGGGTCAAGACATCGGCCGCGGCATCATGGTTAACAGATGGTGTGTCAGCGGCCGTGGCAGTTGCGGGCGAAGTCTCCGCCGCCTGGTCATCGGTTTCGGCCGATGACGTGATTCTCAGCCTTAATTTACGGGCAAGTTCCGCCAGGCCCTGAATTGGCATGCTGACACTTTCTCGTCGTGAACGACGGTGCTTTTTATATGGTGCATCTGCAGCGCGTGTTTCAGAACGAGTGTAGCGCCATCGGCGGCGAACTTTGAACAGGAAAGATATATACAATCTGCGGCGAATGTTACGAAATGGTGTGATCGGCCGGGCTGTCGGCCCCCCCCTGCATTCTGCCGTCAGGGCCTCTTCCCACGTCCGCGCGCGCCGTCTCGCGCGCGACCGCGATATTGTCGATCAGCCGGGTCGTCCCCAGGCGGGTCGCCACCAGCAGCCGCGCCGGCCGGCCGGCCTGGGGGGGCAGGCGCAACGGCGCCAGCGTCTCCGCGTCCACCAGGCGCAGATACTCGACCGGACGATGCCCCAGCGCCTGAAGCCGGGCAATGCCGGCGGCGATGGTGGCCGGAACGGCGGCGGCATCATCGATGTCGGCGGCGGTCAGGCGGCCGGCCACGTCGGCCAGAACCTGGTTCAACGCCTCGGCGGCCGGGCGTTCGGCGGCACTCAGATAGACATTGCGCGATGACCGCGCCAGACCTGAAGCCTCGCGGCTGGTCGGCGCGCCGATGATCGTGACCGGCAGGTCCAGATCGACCGCCATCCGGCGGATAACCTGCAATTGCTGCCAGTCCTTCTCGCCGAACACCGCCACATCCGGCGCGCAGCCGATCAGCAGCTTGGCCACCACGGTGGCGACGCCATCGAAGTGGCCCGGCCGCAACGGGCCGCACAAGCCGTCGGTCAGGCCGGCGACATGCACGGTGGTCGCGGCGTCGGGACGGTACATGTCGGTCACACGCGGCATCCACACCAGATCGGTACCGGCCTGGGCCAGTTTGGCGATGTCGCCGGCCTCGTCGCGCGGATAGCGCTCGAAATCCTCCCCCGGTCCGAACTGGGTGGGGTTGACGAAGATGCTCACCACCACCCGGTCGGCGGCCCGGCGCGCCAGATCCACCAGCGACAGGTGCCCGTCATGCAGCGCACCCATGGTGGGCACCAGAGCGATCCGCTCGTCGCGCCGTCGCCAGCGGGCGACATGGCCGCGCAGATCGGCGCGATCGTGGACAACATCGATCGGGGGGGGTGACATCGGGGGGAACCTCACGGTCGGTGCATGCTGCGATGCACGCTAGCCGCTCCCGCGATGCGGTGACAGCAAAAAATCCACCATGATGGAAATGTCACCCCGGGAAACCAGCAATGGCGGAATCGTCACCACATAGGCGATCGTAACCAAGGGTTTCTTGTATTGGCGGTCAATGTTCGAAAAAGATAGAGCCATCGGCAATCCGCCGATGCGCGTCCGCTCGTTCATCATCAGCCCCTTGCCCGAAGGCGCTGCCCTATGTCCGCATCATCCGGCACACCCCCCACCTCTCATCCCCCCACCTCTCATCCGGCGGGCGTGCCGCGCCGCGCGCTGTGGCTTCTGGCGGCGGCTCTGGCGGTGATCGGCGCTGGTCAGGCGATCCAGGTCTCGGTGATCCCGGCGCTGATCGCGGCGACCGGGCTCGATGCCGGCACGCTGGGCCTGCTGGTGGCGCTGGGCGTGGCGCCGTTCCTGGTGGGGGCGCCGCTCTGGGGCCGGGTCAGCGACCGGCTGGGGCGCAGGCCGGTGCTGATGATCGGGCTAGCCGGTGCCTCGGCAGGGCATGCAGTCTTCGCCGCCGCCGCGGATCTGCTGGCGCGGGGCATGATCGATCACGACACCGCTATCGCGGTGATGGTGGTCTCGCGGCTGATGTTCGGCCTGGCGGGATCGGCGATCTATCCGGTGGGGCAGGCTTGGGCCGCCGATCTGGCCGGCCCCGATCGCCGGCTGGCGGCGGCGGGGGCCCTGGCCGCCGGCCTCAGCGCCGGCCGGCTTGGCGGGCCGGCGCTGGCTCTGGGCCTGCTGCTGATCGGGCCGGTGGCGCCGCTGTGGGGGCTGGCCGGCATCGGCGCCGCGGCGGCGGTCACCGTGGCCGTGGGCCTGGGCGGTGCCGCGGCGGCGGCGGGGCAGGCATCGCACGCCGCCAATACCGCGCCGCCACCACCGGCGCCCGTGCCGGCGCGGGGCTTCACGGCCCGGCGCATCCGGCTGGCGCCGTTCGTGGTCGCCGGCGTCGGTTCCTTCGCCATGGGGCTGATGCAGTTCATCTTCGGCCTGCATGCCATGGCCCGGCTGGACATGGCGGCCGACACCGCGTCGCGACTGGTGGCGATCACCATGGCGGTGGCGGCGGTGGCGATGCTGGTGGTGCAGACCCGGCTGCTGCCGCGATTGTCGGGCCGGCCGGCCGCCACCGCCACGGCGTGGCGCGTCGCGCTGGTGCTGATGCCGGTTTCGATCGCGATCGGCTGGTGGGGGGCCGGCTGGGGGGCATTCCTGGCCTCGGCGGTGCTCACCGGCTCGGCCATGGCGGTGATCGTGGCGGCGCTGTTTGCAAAGATCACCGCCGATCCGCGCAATCGTGGCGCGCGGGCAGGCTTGCTGAATTCAGCCCAGACCGGCGGCTATGCCCTGGGCTCGGCCATCGGCGGGCTTTATCCGGCGGGCGAAATGCTGCCCTTCGGCGTGGCGCTGGTGGCGCTGATCGCGGCCATGCTCACCGGCTGGCGCGGCCTGTTCGGCCGGCCTCCGGCACCGGCGACCCCACATCCGGCGGCGCCGTGACGCCGGGCGTCAATCGCCGGCATAACGGCAGACGAAACCGGGCACATTGGGGGTGAAGGCGATGCTGGCAGCCGTGTCGCAGGCCGCGGCGGCGATGTTGCCGGTGGCCGTCCAGTCGGGATAGGCGTTCAGGCTGCGATCGGCCTTGGCGGCCCCGGCCGGGGCGTTGGCCGCATAGGGCACATAGCCGCGCACACTGTCGCCGGCCTTGCAGGTCCGTGTCAGCAGCTTGCGCACGGCGGCGGCGAAATCGCCATCCTGGGCGGCGGCGCGGGTGGCGAGCGCGTTGGTGCGGTCGACATCCACCCAGCATACCGGCGGCGCCGCCGCGACGCCCTGCCCGGTGCCCGCCAGCACGGCCGCGCCGGCGAATACGAGGATGGCCACGGCCCGCACGGCCGGCCGAACCATGGTCTGGTTGATCATCACGTGGTGGCTTTCCGACCAAACGATATGGGGTGTCCGATGATGGGCGGCTGCCGGTTGCCCTGGCAACCGGCAGCCGTTTTACATGATCTGTCAGGCAATGTCGGCCATTGTGGGGGCGGGCGCCGACAGCCGCGCGCGCGCGGCCGGTGTCGCCATGCAGGCATCGGCGGCCTCGCGGCCCTTGGTGACCAGATGTTCGGCGAAGAAGCTCTGATGGGTGTCGTGTTCGTGGAAATGGTGGGGGGTCAGCACCACCGAGAACACTGGCATGCCGGTGTCGAGCTGCACCCGCATCAGCGCCTGAACCACGGTGGCGGCCACGAAATCGTGACGATAGATGCCGCCATCCACAACCAGCGCTATGGCGACCACGGCGGCGTGGCGGCCGGCGTTGGCCAGACGCTGTGCTTCCAGCGGGATTTCGAAGGCGCCGGGCAGGTCGATCAGGTCGATCCGGTCCTTGTCGATGCCAAGCTCGGCCATGCGGGCGGTGAAGCTCAGGGCGGCACGATCGACCAGATCGGCGTGCCAGCGGGCGCGCAGCACGGCGATGCGCGGCTGCGTGATGGTACCGGGCATAACGCCCGAAGGCGCGATGGTACCGGGCATAACGCCCGGGCGGGAACTCTGATTCATGGCGGTCCTCATCAATCCAGGATACCGGTTTGCCAGAATCAGGGCGCGACGGGGGATGCACCCATGCATGATGGTGGCGGCGCAGACCCCGGCGCCATGCGCCACGGTCCACGCAGTCCCGGATGCGGGGGTGCGCCTTGCCCGTTCTCTTCCATCCGGACTATGACCGTCGGCTCCGGCATCGCACCGGATCTGCTGACCCCGGACGGGCTGGCGTCGCCGCAGCCGTCCGGGCGCTCGCGGGCTCGCGGTTCCCGATCGCCGGGACCACATACCGCCGGTGGGGATTTCCACCCCGCCCCGAGAACGTGTTATCCGACGATGGTGCCGGGCAGGCCCGCATCGCGGGACCACCCGAAACCGACGGCCGGACGCGCTCACCATACCCGCGCCCGGCCATGCTTGTCGACTGCCACCCGCGCGCCACCATCGTCATCCAGACATCGGACCGGAACCCCATGCCGCATTCTGCCGACACCCCGCCGCCATCCGGTGGCCTCGAAGCCGCGCCGCGCCGTGTCGCCCTGCTGGATCGCGACGGCACGATCAATCTCGACACCGGCTATCTGGCCGATCCGGACCGGTTCGAACTGCTGCCGGGGGCAGTGGCGGGGTTGCGACGGCTGGTCGATGCGGGCTTCGGTCTGGTGGTCGTCACCAACCAGTCTGGCATCGCCCGCGGCCTGATCCGGCCCGATGCGCTGGCGGCGATCCACCAGCGGATGCGGGCGATGCTGGCCGCCCATGGCATCACCATCGACGCGATCGAAATCTGTCCCCATGGCCCCGATGACGGCTGCGACTGCCGCAAGCCGCTGGCCGGCATGGTCACCCGTGCGGCGGCGCGCCTGGGCTTCGATCCAGGCCGGGCCATCCTGTTCGGCGACAAGCCGTCCGATATCGGGCTTGCGCGGGCGGTTGGGGCGATGGCTGTGCTGATCGGCGATACCACCGCCGCCGCCGCCTGCCATCCGGCCCCCGATCTGGCGGCCCCTGATCTGGATCAGGCGGTACGGCTGGCTCTGGCCCGGCTCCAGCCGTCGCCGGCAGGCTGAGCGGGACCGGTGGCCGGTCAGCCGCTGAAACGGCCCCGGTGCACGAAGCTCGACCGCGGATTGCGTTCACGTGCCGAGATTTCGCGGCCCCGCAGGTCTTCCGCCAGATCCGCCGGGTCGCCGATCGGGCCGATGGCGATCATCGCCGCCGGCTGCACATCGGCGGGCAGGCCCAGCGTGCCGATGGCGACCTCGGCATTGAAGCCGGCCATCTGGTGCAGCCACAGCCCGGCCGACAATGCCTGAATGGTCATCATCGCCACCGATTGTCCCAGGTCGTACAGCGCCAGGGGGTTGGGCTGGCCATCGCGGGGGCGGGTGGTCTTGGCCGCAGCCAGCACCAGCGCCGGTGCATCGGGCGCCCAGCGCTGATTGCCCGGCAGCAGGCAGTCGGCCAGCCGTTTGAAGCCGGCGGGGTCTTCGGCGCGGGTGGCGGCCACGAACTGCCAGGGCTGCATGTTATTGGCCGATGGCGCCCAGCGCGCGGCCTCGAACAGCGGCGCCAGGTCGTCGAGCGTCAGATCGATATCGGCGAAGGCGCGCGGGCTCCAGCGCCCGGCCAGCAGCGGCATGATCGCCGGCTCCGCCGTGGCGCGCTTGGTATCGGCCAGGTCCGGCGCCCACTCGGCCGGCGGGCGGCCATAGGCCATCAGATCGTCAGTCATGCCATCGTCTCTCATGCCGTCGTCTCCAATGCCGTCGTTTTCCCAGGCCATCACTTCCATGCGCGGGTCGGCATTGACGGTCCGATATGCGGGCGGGCATTGCAAGAGTTGCGATGCAGCATATACGGCGGGCGCAACGGTCAGTCGGCGACGGCGGGTCGCATCGGCGTGTCCGATTGCAGCGGCGTGTCGGGCAGGTCCACGGTCACCTCGGTGCCCTGGCCGGGAGCTGTGGAGAAGTTGATCCGGCCGCCGATCAGGGTCACCAGCCGTCGGACGATGGCGAGCCCCAGCCCGGCGCCGCCATAGCTGCGCGACAGCACGCCGCCGCCGACCGCGAAGGGTTGGCCCAACTGGCGGGCCAGGGTTTCCGGCATGCCGATGCCATCATCGATGACGCGGATCAGCACGCCGGTGCGGCCGTTGTCGTCATGGCTTTCGGCGATGATCTGAACCTGCCCGCCCGGCCTTGAGAACTTGATCGCATTGGAGGCCAGGTTGGCGATGATCCGGGCGGTTGCCGCCGGGTCGCCGGCAAGCGTGGTCTCAGGCGCGATCGTCACCGTGATCTTCACATCGCCGCGCCCCTCGGCCTCGGCGGCGCGTTGCAGCCCCTCGGCGACGATCTGGTCGATATCCACCTCCTGGCTGTCCAGCAGTGACGGATCGTCCAGCCGGGTCAGGTCCAGGATATCGTCGACAATGGTCAGCAGTCGGCGCCCGGCCTGAAGGATGGCGCTGACATGGTCGCAGTGGCGCGGATCCAGCGGCCCGTGCAGGCCCGACAGCAGCAGTTCGGCGAAACCGATCACCGCGTTCAGCGGCGTGCGCAGCTCGTGGTTCATATGGGCGAGGAAGGCGGTCTTGGCGGCGCTTGCCGACTCGGCCGCGGCAAGCGCGCCGGTCAGTCGTTGCTCCGTCTTCATCAGTGCGGTCACGTCGGCGAACTGGGCGATGCAATGGGCGGGATCGCCATCGCGGTTGCGGATGATCACGCTGGCCACCCGGAACCACACGGTATGGCCGTCGGCATGGATATAGCGGCGGGTCGCCTCCATTGTCTCACTGATCCGGCCGCCGGCGGCCAGCCAGTTTTCCGGCGCGGTCACGTCGGCCGGATGAATCACCTCGCGGAAATGGGTTCCGGTCATCGATCCGGCCTCGCGGCCCAGGCTGCGCGCCAGCGCGGCATTGACCTTCAGGAAGCGGCCGTCCATGCCCACGATCGCCTGCCCCACCCCGGCGCTCTCGAACGACAGCCGAAGGCTTTCCTCGGCCAGCTTGCGGTCCGACAGATCGCGGATCGTGCCGATATACATCCGGATGGTGGTGCGTGGCAGCGGGCTGACCACCAGGTCGATCGGAATGATGCTGCCGTCCCGGCGCCGGGCGGTCAGTTGGCGGCCGCGGCCGATGATCCGGCGTTGAAGATTGGGGTCGGCATCCTCGAGATAGCGGTCATGGGACGCGGCCTCCTCGTCGCGCATCAGGCGACTGATGTTGCTGCCGATCAGTTCCGCGGGGCTGTAGCCGAACATCAGCTCGGTGGCGCGGTTGGCGAACTGCACAATTCCCTGCGCATCGATGACCACGATCGCGTCGTGGGTCGCATCGATAATCTCCGCGAACAAGGCTTTGTCGGATGAAACGCTTGGGTCCATCGCCATGTTGGGGGCATGCCGCCATTAATTATTGTTGCCACATAGACAATCTAGGGTCCTGTGATGGTGATGTCGATATCGAATGTATGGCGATGACGTATCAACGAATATTACAAAGTTCAAATTGTGAAACATTACTCGCCCATCGGATTTTCGTCACGGCATGGACAACCATATGCCGGTATTCAGGGCGGTGGCGTAACCCACCCAGGCGATATATGGCAGCATCAGCAGGCCGGCGATCCGGTCGTGCGCCATGAATGCCCGGGTGGTCAGGACGATCGCGATCAGCAGCAGCAGGATATCGATCAGCGCCGCGCCGGTCAGATGCAGGCCGAAGAACAGCACCGACCAGGCGAGGTTCAGCGCCAGTTGCGCCAGATGCAGGCGGAGCGCCCCGCGCGCATGGCCAAGCCCCGATGCCCGCCACACCCGCCAGGCGGCAACCGCCATCATCAGATAAAGCGCCGACCATACAGGGGCGAACAGCCAGTCGGGTGGCGTGAAGCCGGGCTTGGGCAGCAGGCGGTACCAGCCGTCGATCTCGGGCGTGGTGACGGCGCCGCCGATGCCCGACACCACCGCCGACAGAAGAATGAAGCCGATCAGCATGCCCAGCCCCTGCCGTGACAACAGGGATGGCGGCTGGCGGCGGGCGGGGACGGCAGATCCGGCCATGATGACGGCTCCTTGAAACGAACATGCGGTGCGGTGCCGGCCCAGGGCCGGATACGTCAGGGCCGGATGCGGGCAAGTGGGATGGCGCCGCCATCGGGCGTCACCTCCACCACCACGATTTCGCCCGAGGCGGGAAAGATGCCGGTGACGGCGGTGATGTTGACCTGATGGCTGACCATGATCAGCGGCGGATCATCCGCCTGCCGGCCGGCGATGCGGTCGCGGATCGCGGTTGCCGCCGCATCGGCGCGGCCACGATCGCCGAAGAAACTGTCCAGCGGCGGAAACGGCAGTGCCGGCCCCAGATCAAGCAGCCGCGCGGTCTCGGTGGCCCGGCACCAGCGGCTGGTCAGCACGGTTGCGGTGGTGATGCCGGCCGCGGCCAGCCGCCGGCCGGTGGCCGTCGCTTCGGTTCGGCCCTGATCCGACAGGTTGCGTTGGGTGGCACAGTCATCCAGCCGGAAATGATCGGGGTCGCCGGTGCCGGGGGCTGTCGCGTGGCGCATCAGCGCCGCATGCGCCGGGCGGGCCAGCAGCGCCGCCATGGCAGCCATATCGGTGGTGACCATATCGGTGGTGACTGGCATCTGCGCGCGGTCTTGTGCGCGGGCCTCGGCCTGCCCGAAGGCAACCAGAAGCCCCAACGCGACCAGAAACCCGTGCATCATCAGCGCCGCCGGCGCGCCATCCTGTGTCCGTGCCAACCGATCCGCCTCCGCTTCGATCGCGCGCAGGCATATCGGCGCCCGCCGTCAGGGGATATAGCGGTGGTTGCGGCCGTGACGAGGGGGCGTTGTGCGATGACAGTGGATCAGAGACCGGCCGACATCCGGATCCAGGTCGCCCAGGCCATCAGCGTGCCGAAGATCAGGATCAGCGCCGGCGCCGCGAAGGCGAGGCCGCGATCGATCAGCCAGCCGCCGCGTGCCCCGGCACCCCCTGCCGCCAATGCCACCAGCGACCGGCGCACGCCGATCACCCCCAGGCCGATCAGCACCACGGTGATCGCCGACCCCAGGCTCATCGCCAGCACCCCGGCCATGCCCAGCAGAAACGCGCCCTGGCTCATCGAGAACAGCAACAGCAGGATCGCGCCGGAACAGGGCCGGATACCGGCGGCGGCGATCATGCCCCAGAAGGCATCGGGATGGCGGCGCCGGGGGGCTGCGGCGGCATGATCATGGCCCTCATGGCCCTCATGGTGATGATGTTCATGATGTTCATGATGTTCATGATGCCCATGGCCATGATGCGCGTGATCGTGATGACCGTGGTCATGGCCCTGATCATGCTCGTGGTCATGGCCGCAGGCGGCGCGGCCGCGCAGCAGATTGGCGATCATCCAGCCGCCCATCGCAGCGATCAGCGCATAGCTGGCCAGTTCCAGGGCCAGCGGGTCGGTCATCCGCCCCAGCCCCTGGCGCCCCAGCACCAGGGCCAGCCCGCCGATCGCCACGATCGCCACCAGCCCCTGCATCAGGCTGATGGCCACGCCCATCACCAGGCTGGTACGGGCCTGTGCCGGCCGCCCGGCCAGATAGCCGGCCACCGCCACCTTGCCATGGCCGGGGCCGGCGGCGTGCAGCACGCCATAGGCGAAGGCCAGGCCGATCACGGTCAGCGCCGGACCGATGGTGCCGGCGCGCACGGCCTCGCCCAGCGCGCCTGAAATCATGGCGTTCAGCTCGCCCTGCCAGCGGATGATCTGTGCCAGCACCGGCCCCAGAAAGCCGGCGCCGATCGCCGCGGTCTCGATGGCGGGTGGCGCTTCGGCAGCGCCGCCGCGCCCCAGATAGGCCGAGGCCATGGCCGCGGCCGACCAGATCATCATGACGGGCCCGATCAGCAGGGCGGGCCAGATCAGCGCGAGCGCAGGCCCCGGCCGGCGGCGGATGCGGCGGTTAGCCCGGTGGTCAGGAGCTGGGGCAGACGACATCAACGACCTCGGGGTTCACATAGCCGAAATAGATCGGGTTCAGCGTGTCTTCGCGGGTGGCGGTGCGGCAGGCATCCAGCGGTGTGCCGGTCAGCACCAGCGCATCGGCGGGCATGGTGAAGGCGATGAAGAATTCGGGGTCATACACCCCCACGGTCAGGCGCTGGCGCAGGGCATCCACCGGCCGGGCCAGGTTGACCGTGAAATGCATGGTGACCACACCATCGCCCAGTCCGGCGCCCGGATCGGCCACACCCGCCAGGTCAACGAAGGATGCATCCGCCTGAACATGGGTGAAATAGCCGTAATCCTGCATGTTCTTCAGCAGCTCGGCGGTCAGGGCCGCCTGTTCGGCCGCATCGAAGGCGCTGTTCTTGTCGGTGTCGAAATCCTCGACCAGCACCGATGACAGCATGGCGTCGAAGGTCCAGCGCATCTTGAAGCCCTGCACCATGCGGCCGTCGGCAGCCATGACCGGCGTCGCCGCGGCGGTGATCCAGACATGCGGGTGGGCCTGGGCGGGGCGCGTCAAGACGGAGGTCGCCATCAGGCCGGCAATACCGCCAAACAGCATGGCGCGGCGGATGGCCGGAAAGGGTGAGGGCATCGGCGGGGCTGTCCTCGGGCGACGACGATCGGGAACGGATGACTCTGGTGGCGCAGACGGGGATCATCCGGCGACCGACGGTAGCAGCGGCGGGCGGGCTGTCGCAACGGTCTCCGTCGTTTCATGGATCGTGATTTCAGAACATGGACACGGCCGGCGTCGATGACGAGTGGCTGTCGGCGCAATTTTCTTAAATTCTGATGCTGCCGGGTGGCCTGTCATTTGGGTAAGATGCCGGCGGCCCGTCACCGGAGCATGACGCCCCTGACGGCAACCGATGCGACCGCAGTCGAACATGCGGCGCCGACCAGCGACGTGACGGGACCAGCCGGTGACGGACGGGGCAATGACGATAGCCAAGGACACCGCGGCCGGCGGTGGGCGTAAGCCCGGTCCTGAGCGTACTTCTGATATTTTGCGACGTCTGATCCGCGACTGGCCGGGCGAGCGGATCAGCCTTCAGGATCTGACCGCCGTGATGGGGGAGCGTGCCTTCGGCGCGCTGATCCTGCTGTTCGCGCTGCCCAACTGCCTGCCTCTGGGCATTCCCGGCCTGTCGGCGGTGCTGGGCGCGCCGATCGTGCCCTTTGCCATCGGGCTGATGCTGGGACAGCGCAGTCCGTGGCTGCCGGCCTTTCTGGGCCGGCGATCGTTCCGCAAGACGGACTTCATGCGGGTATTCGACCGGGCCCTGCCCTGGCTTGAGCGCGCCGAACGGCTGTTGCGCCCGCGCATGACCTTTCTGGTCGATGGCCGGGCGGAGCGGGTGATGGGCTTTCTGATCCTGATCCTGTCGGTCGTGCTGGTGCTGCCGATCCCGTTCGGCAACAATCCGCCGGCCATCGCCATCGCCGTGATCGCCCTGGGCCTGATCGAGCGTGACGGCCTCACCGTGATCATCGGTTATCTTCTGGGGCTGCTCAGCGTCATCGTGGCATCGGCGGTGGTGCTGGCGCTGTTCAAGGCGGTGGTCTTCTTCCTGCTGCATATGTTCAGCTGAGGCAGGCTCTCCACGTCGGCAGGCCCTCCACGGGTACTGGCCGGCGGATACGGGTCAGCGCCGCCGCAGCGTGCAGGCGGCGGCCACGGCGCCGGCCATCAACGCCAGGGCGCCGGCGATGAACAGCGGGCGATGTTCCCCCATCACCGCATACCAGCGGGTCATCGCGAAACCGGCGATGCTCTGTGCCACCGCGAAGCTGACGGTCATCGCCGCCCAGGCCTGGCGCTGGCGGTGCGGGCTGGCGATTTCGGTGATCCGGCCGGCGATCATCGTGCCCATGCCCGGCGTCAGCAACCCCACCACCATTGCCGATGCCGCCAGCGCCCAGGGTGTGGCGGTGAAGGCGGCAAGCCCGATCGCCAGCCCCTTCAGCACCAGCCCCGCCACCAGGGTCGGGCCGAAGCCGATCCGTTCGGCGATCAGGCCCACGGTGATCGGCCCCAGCGCGGCGCCTGCGCCGAACAGGCTCCACGAGGTGCCGGCGGCGGCAAGGCCCAGGCCCAGGGTGCGGGCGACATAATCGGCCCAGAACAGGGTGTGGGGCACGAAGCCGAAGGCGTCGAGCGCATAGGCGAGGCCGACCAGCGCCAGCGCGATGCCGGTTGCCGCCGGCGGCACGCCCAGATGACCGGCATTGGCGGATGCCATGGGCGTGCCGCGCGGCCAGCCATTCCAGGCGACGATGCCCAGGACGAAGGCAAAGACTGTCAGCATCACCCAGGCTTCGACGACGCCGTAACCGGCGGCGACCGGCACGAGCTGGCCCGAAATCACCACGCCGAGCCCCACCCCGGTGAACACCATGCCCGCCACCCGGCCGCGGCGGCGGGGCGGGGTGGCGGTCAGTGCCATCGGCACGGCCACGATCATCAGGATGGCACCGGTGATGCCGCCGGTGGCCCGCCAGAGCGCCAGCCAGCCAAAGCCCAGATTGAGGATCGAGGCGGCGAACGAGATGACGGTCAGCGCCACCGCCAGACGGATCAGCAGCACACCCGGCACCGCCCGTGCCAATGGTGCCGCGGCCAGCGCACCCAGCAGATAGCCCGCCAGATTGATCGCCCCAAGCGTGGCCGCATCGGCGGCCGGGTACCAGCCGCCCTCGACCAGAGCCGGGATCATCGGCGTATAGGCGAAGCGGGCGAGCCCCAGCCCGATCAGCACGGCGGCGAATGCGGCGGCGGCGGTGCGCCACGGAATACGGTCGTCATCGCCTGCGGTCTGCGTGGATATCGCCATGGCCGTCTCGGTTCCCCTGCCGTGAACGGTCCGGTCTGCCGCGGACCTTGCAGCGTCCGCCGCGGGTACTCGGCGACGCGGTGATCATCGTCATGATGCGGTGCGTTCTGTCGAGCCGGAGATTGCGGCCCGGCCGCATGGCTGCCATGCGGGGGCGCGACGGTCATCCGCGATCACATCACATATCTGATACTGCATTCACATATGCGTTGATGGCCTGGACGACCGCATGCGGTGTCTCCTACAGTTGATCGCGACGACAGAGGTGCCGACACCGGTTGGCGCCACCACGCATGCCCTTGACAATTCTGACGGATATCTCCGGTCGCGCCAACGGCCGGGCAGGGGGAAGTCATGCCTTGGCGTGCGGTTCATCTGATCGATGCAGACGCCGGTTCACGGCGCGATCTTGCCAGGAGGAAACAATGAGTATCTTACGCTGGGGGAGGGCCGGTCTCGGGACCGTGCTGGCTCTGACGTTGTCGATCGGGATCGCTGGAGCGGCCGAGACCGTCACCTTCCGGATTTCGGTCGACACCTCACCCACCCATGTCCGGACGGTCTGGGTTGAAGAATTTGCCGAACGGCTGAAGGCCCGGTCCGATGGCGCGCTCGATGCCACCGTCTATCACAGCGGCCAGTTGTTCAAGGACGTGAACGTCGCCAAGGCGCTGCGTCAGGGCAGCGTCGAGATGGCCGTGCCCGGTAGCTGGGTTCTGGGCGGCTTCGAACGCCGGCTGGATGCATGGAACCTGCCGATGCTCTATGGCCATGGTCCGGACGAGTATCATGCCGTGTCTGATGGCGAGCCCGGCCGGATCATCGGCGCGGCGCTTGAAGAGAAGCTCGACGTCAAGGTACTCGGCAAGTGGTTCGACCTGGGCGCCAGCCACACCTATTTCGCCAGCCGCAAGGTCGAGACCTATGACGACATGAAGGGCGCCAAGGTGCGCTTCCCCGGTGGCGCCGGCCTTTCGGCGCGTCTTGAATATCTGGGGGCGACGCCGGTTCTGGTGCCTTGGCCCGACGTGCCGCTGGCGATGTCGCGGGGCAATTTCGACGGGCTGATCACCACCAATGAAAGCGTAAAAAGCGCGAAGCTTTGGGAAAGCGGCCTCAAATACGTGTTCGAGGACTATCAGATCTTCGGTCAGTACATCCCGATGGTCGCGGGCGATTTCTGGAAAAAGCTCACACCCGATCAGCAGCAGTTGATGACCGATCTGTGGGACGAGGTCGCGACCGAAGAGCGCGTGGC
Source organism: Tistrella arctica (assembly GCF_039630945.1). Taxonomy (NCBI): domain Bacteria; kingdom Pseudomonadati; phylum Pseudomonadota; class Alphaproteobacteria; order Geminicoccales; family Geminicoccaceae; genus Tistrella; species Tistrella arctica. The sequence continues at coordinate 32,605 of NZ_JBBKTV010000010.1, read as the reverse complement.
GGCCCTGGCAGCCCAGCAGGATGCGGGCGAGGAGGCAAAGCGCCAGGGCGTCGTGTTCGTGACGCCGACGCCGGAGCAGCGCACGGCCATGCGCCAGCGGATGATGGAGCGCCAGGACGAGACCGCCAAGGCCATCGGTATTCCGGCCGATTTCGTCGAGACCGTGAAGGCGGCGCTTCCGCCCGATTGATGCCGGTCCCCACAAGCGCATGCCCGCCTGGGTCCGCAGAAGACAGCTAGGCCCGCAGAAGACAGGCTCCCGTCACAGGTGGAGACGCCGTTGAACCGCGTCCTGACGCTCGTTGAACACGAGCTTGTGGGTGTCGTCGCGACCGTCGCGATGCTGCTTGCGACCTATCAGCTGCTCAGTCGTTACCTCTATCCGCCGGCCTCGACCCACTGGATCGACGAGGTGGTGATCTACCTGATCATCTGGGCGTCGTGCCTCAGCTTCAGCGGTCTGGTGGCGGGCAATGCCCATGTCCGCGCCGACCTGGTGTTGCGCATGCTGCCGCAGCGATTGCAGCGGCGGGTGGAAATGGTCAACACCCTGGCCGCGCTCGCCCTGTGCGGTCTGCTGGTCTGGTTCGGTGGCCGGATCGTGTTCGACGCCTGGGATATCGGTGAGACCAGCCTCAGCGAGCTTCAGTTCCCGATGTGGGTCTATTACCTGGCCCTGCCGGTGGCGGGCGGGCTGATGGCGCTGCGCTATCTGGCCCGGCTGGCCGGCCTCGCCTCGGGCCGCATCGGCGGGCAGGACGTGCTCGATGGCGGAGGTCACCTGTGAGCCAGGCGCTTTTCGGTCTCTTCTTCGTCTTCCTGGCCGCCGGCATGCCGATCTTCGTGGTGCTGGGCCTCACCGCCGCCGTCCTGCTGGCCGCCGATGGCAGTTCATTGCTGCTGCTGGCACAGAAGGTGCTGGACGAGCTGAATTCCGAGCTGTTGATGGCGCTTCCGTTCTTCGGCATGGCGGCGGTGTTCATGCAGCGCGGCGGCATTGCCGGGGCGCTGATCGACGTCTCGGCGGCGTGGATGGGGCGCCTGCCCGGCGGGCTGGGGGTGGTCGCGGTGGCCGGCTGCACGATCTTCGCCGCCATCGCCGGGTCCAGCGTCGCGACCGCGCTGGCCATGGGCACCATCCTGGTGCCGGCGATGGTGGCGCGCGGCTATCCGGCCTCGTTCTCCACCGCCCTCATCGGCACCGGTGGCACGCTCGGCATTCTCATTCCGCCCAGCCTGCCGCTGATCCTGTTCGCGATCATCGCCGAACAATCTGTGCCGCGTCTGTTTCTGGCCGGTGTGGTGCCGGGGGTGCTTCAGGCGCTGCTGCTGATCGCCTTCGTGATCTGGACCGCGCGCCGCAAGGGCTATCCGCCTGAGCCGCCGATGAGCCGGGCCGGGTTCATCCGGGTCAATCTGCGCGCCCTGCCGGCGTTCTCGGTGCCGGCGATCGTCGCGGTCGGCATCTATGGCGGCTTCGTCACCGTCACCGAGGCGGCGGTGCTGGCGGCACTGGTGGCGATGCTGGTCGGCATGCTGGTCTATCGCGGTTTCACGTTGCGCCAGGCGCCTGGGGTGATGGGCCAGGCGGTGCGCTCGGCGGCCAGCATCATGGTGATCATCGCCATGGCGCTCGCCTTCGGCCACTGGGTCACGGAAAGCGGCGTGCCTGCGGCGGTGGTCGATTTCGTGACCGCCAACGAGCTTGAACCCTGGCAGTTCCTGCTGGCGATCAACCTGCTGCTGCTGATCCTCGGCATGTTTCTGGAAGTCGCCTCGATCATCCTGATCGCGGTGCCGATCCTGCTGCCGGTGGTGACGGCGCTCGGCATCGATCCGATCCATTTCGCGATCGTGATCGTGGTCAACATGGAGATCGCGCTGCTGACCCCGCCGGTCGGGCTCAACCTCTATGTGCTGTCCAGCATCTCGAAGGTGCCGGTCAGCGAGGTGATCCGCGGGGTCTGGCCATTCATCGGCCTGTTCGCGGTCTATCTGGCGCTGATCACCTATATCCCCGAACTCTCGCTCTGGCTGCCGAACCTCGTCTACGGCAACTGACCCGTCCCGGAGGAGACATCTGCATCATGACTGATATCGACGCGACATCCGTGGGCGCCACGGGCGGTTTCGCAGCGGCGCTGGCCCGGCTCGGGCGCGAGCCGCTGCCGGAGGAGGCGCTGGTCGCCGCCCGTCACTGCCTGCTCGACTGGATCGGCGTGTCCCTTGCCGGGCGCCATGAACCGCTGGTCGACATTCTGGTCGACGAGGCGTTGGACGACGGCGCCGGCGGCGCGCTGCCGCTGATCGGCCGGCCGGAACGGCTGCCTTTGTCACAGGCGGTTCTGATCACCGGCGCCATGTCGCATGCGCTGGATTACGACGATGTGCATCTGGCCATGCTGGGCCATCCGGGGGTGGCGGTGATCCCCGCCGCCTGGGGGCTCGCCATTGCCGGCGGGCATGACGGCGCGGCATTTCTGCGGGCGGTGATCGCCGGCTATGACATCGCCTGCCGTGTGGGGCGTTATGTCGGGCCGTCGCATTACCGGCGCGGCTGGCATGCCACCGGCACCGTCGGCACCTTCGGGGCGATGGCGGCATCTGCCGTGCTGCTCAAGCTTAACGAGGCGCGCATCGCCCAGGGCCTCGGCATCGCCGGCACCCAGGCCGCCGGGCTGAAGGCGGTGTTCGGCACCATGAGCAAGCCGCTGCATGCCGGACGCGCCGCCATGAACGGGTTGCTCGCCGCCCGGCTGGCGGCGCGGGGCTTCACCGCCCATCCCGATATCCTGGGCGTGGCGCAGGGCTTCACCGACACGCAGTCGGATGGCGCCGATCCTGAGGCGGCCTTCGCGCCGGCGCCGCTGGGCGGGTTCCATATCCGTTCGACGCTCTTCAAGTATCACGCCGCCTGCTATCTCACCCATTCCTCGATCGAGGCGGTGCGGTCGCTGGCCGATGCGGCACCGCTGGACCCGCAATCGGTGCGGCGGGTGGTGGTGCGGGTCGACCCAGGGCATCTCAGGGTCTGCAACATTCCCGAACCCCGCACCGGTCTTGAGATCAAGTTCTCGCTGCGCATGACCACGGCGCTGGCGCTGGCCGGCGAGGATACGTCGCGTGAGGCGCTCTATTCGGATGCGACGGCCGCGCGGCCCGACCTCATCGCCCTGCGCGACATGGTCGTGGTCGAGCCGCGGGAAGCCTCCAGCGCCACGTTGTCCGAGGTCGAGATCACTCTGGCCGACGGCGCTGTCCGGCGGACCGCATGTGATGTCGGCGTGCCGGCCCCGGACCTCGACCGCCAATGGCAGCGGCTTGCCACGAAATTCCTGGGCCTCGCCGAGCCGGTGCTTGGCGCCGTCGGCGCCCGGGCGGTGCTGGAGCGGGTGCGCGTGCTGGATGCGGGCTCGGATCTTGCCGACCTCGCCCGGCTGTGCGCCGCCGCACCGCCCCGTGCGGCCAACTGATCCACCCCAAGGAGGTTCACCGGACATGACCGATGATTTCCGGGCCCGGGCGCAACTGCTCGCCCGTGGCAACCGCTATGAGGATTTCGAGCCCGGCCGGGTCTTCGAGCATCATCTGGGCCGCACGCTGACCGAGGGCGACAACATCGCCTTCACCACGCTGACCCTGCACTACAACCCGCTCTACTTCAACGCCGCCCATGCCCGTGGCCATGGCCATGGCGGATTGGTCGCCAACCCGTTGCTGGTGTTCAACATCGTCTTCGGCCTGTCGGTCGAGGATCTGAGCGAGGGCGGCGGGCCGTTCCTGGGCGTCGACCAGCTCAACTATCTGCGGCCCGTCCAGGTGGGGGAAACCCTGCTTGCCCGCAGCCGGGTGCTCGACCGGCGGACATCCGACAAATTCAAGGATTACGGCATCGTGACCTGGGCGACCGAGGGCTTCACGCCCGAGGGCGAGACGGTCGTCACCTTCCAGCGGTCCAATCTCGTGAGGTACCGGCAGTGACCACGCATCCTGAAAGCTCGGGCTACATGACCGAGGACCGCCGGATGATCCAGCAATCGGCCCGCGACTTCGCGATGCGCGAGGTGCTGCCGGTGGCCAACCGGCTCGATCCCGAACAGGGCGACATCCCGATGGCGCTGCGCGACAAGATGGCCGAGATGGGCTATTTCGGCATCACCATCGACGAGACCTATGGCGGGCTGGGCCTCGGCTGCTTCGAATATTGTCTGGTCGCCGAGGAACTGGCGCGCGCCTGGATGAGCGTCGCCAGCATCATCGCCCGTGGCAACGGCATGATCGGCTTCGATGCGATGAGCGAGGCGCAGCGGGCGGAGATCATGCCGCGCGTCGCCTCGGGGCAGTATCTTGGCGCATTCTCGATGTCGGAGCCGAATGCAGGATCGGATGTCGCCAACATCACCTGCCGGGCGCGGCGGGATGGCGATGACTGGCTGATCACCGGCAATAAATACTGGTGCACCTTCGCCGATGGCGCCGATTACATCATCGTCATCGCCCGCACCGGCGCCACGACCGACCCCAAGGCGCGCCACAAGGGCCTGTCGATCTTCATCGTCGACAAGCCGCGCGGCGAGCTGCCGCCCGGCTGCCAGGGCAGCCCGATCCCCAAGATCGGCTATTTCGGCTGGAAGACCTGGGAACTGGCCTTCGACGACTGCCGGGTGCCGGCCTCGGCCATGGTGGGTGAGGAAGGCCGCGCCTTCTATGCCGTCACCCACGGGCTGGAGAAGGCCCGCGCCCATACCGCCGCCCGCGCCATCGGCCTTGCCCGCGCGGCGCTGGAGGATGCGACCGCCTATGCGCAGGAGCGCGTCCAGTTCGGCCGGCCGATCGCCGACTTCCAGTCGATCCGCTTCAAGCTCGCCACCATGGCGACCGAGATCGAGGCTGCCCGGCAGTTGATGTATTTCGTCTGCACCGAGATCGACAGCGGCCGGCGCTGCGACAAGGAGGCGGCGATGGTCAAGTATTTCGCCTCGGAAATGGCCGAGCGGGTGACCAGTCAGGGCCTGCAGATCCTGGGGGGCGCCGGCTATACCAAGCTGCATGCCATGGAGCGCCACTGGCGCGACGCGCGCCTGACCAAGATCTTCGAGGGCACCTCCGAGATCCAGCAGCGCATCATTTCCGACCATCTGCTCGGACGCTGAGGAGGCGGACATGTTGAGCACGCTCACCGCATCGTCGAAATATTTCGAGGACTTCACCCCCGGCGACGTCTACCGCCATGCCCGCGGCAAGACCGTCACCGAAATGGACAACGTGATGATCACCAACATGGTGATGAACACGGCCGAGGGGCATTTCAACGAGCATCTGATGAAGGGCAACGAGATCTTCGGCCAGCGTGTCGTCTTCGGCGGCATCAACATCTCGATGGTCGTTGGCCTCGCGGCTCAGGACACGGCAGCCAATGCCCTGGCCGAGCTTGGCATGGACCGCATCCGTCTGCGCCACCCGGTTGTCCATGGCGACACGCTCTATGCCTATAGCGAGGTGCTGTCGGCGGTGGATGCCGAGCGCGAGGATGCGGGTGTGGTGACCTTCCGGCATTGGGGGGTCAACCAGGACGACCGCATCGTGTTTCAGGGCGAGCGGCGGGTGCTGGTCAAGCGGCGCAGCCATTGGGGGGCGAAATGAGCCCGCTGCCGGGCGCGCTCGCCGGGCTGAAGGTGATCGACCTGACCGTGATGCTGGCGGGCCCGTTCTGCACCATGCTGCTCGCCGATCAGGGCGCCGACGTGATCAAGGTCGAGCCGCCCGAGGGCGACAACACCCGGCGGTTCGGCCCGTACATGGCGGATGATGAGCAGCGCATCTTCGGCGGCTATTTCCAGAGCGTCAACCGCAACAAGCGCAGCATCGCGCTCGACCTGAAGAGCGCCGGCGGCCGCGCGACCTTCGAACGCCTGGTGGCCGGCGCCGATGTGGTGGTCGAGAATTTCCGCGCCGGGGTGATGGACCGGCTGGGGCTCAGCTACGAGCATCTGCGCGCCATCAACCCGCGGCTGGTCTATGCCTGCCTGCGCGGCTTCGGCGACCCGCGCACCGGTGCCAGCCCCTATGTCGACTGGCCGGCCTATGACGTGGTCGCCCAGGCGATGGGCGGCGTGATGGGCATCACCGGCCCCACCCCCGACCAGCCGCTGAAGGTGGGGCCCGGCATCGGCGACACCGTGCCGGCCACCATGCTGGCCTTCGGCATCCTGGCCGCCGCCCGCCATGCCGACCGCACCGGCGAGGGCCAGTTCGTCGACATCGCCATGTATGACAGCATCCTGGCGCTGTGCGAGCGGATCGCCTTTCAGCATTCCTATACCGGCGTGGTGCCGCATCCGGAAGGCAATGGCCATCCGCTGCTCTGCCCCTTCGGGCTGTTCCGGGCCGCCGATGGCTGGGTGGCGATCGCCTGCCCGCAGGACAGGTTCTGGCGCGACCTCTGCGCCGCGATGGGCCGGCCGGAACTGGGCCAGGATCCGCGTTACGCCCTGAACAACGACCGGGTCGCGCATAAGGCGGATGTGATCGCCGCGGTCACCGCCTGGACCGAAACCCTGACCAAGGCCCAGGTCAGCGCCGCGCTGGGCGGCGAGGTGCCCTTCGGGCCGGTGAACGACGCCGCCGACATCTTCGCCGATCCCCATGTGGCGGCGCGCGAGATGCTGCAGCCGGTCGAGCATCCGGGCTCGACACACACCGCCATCATCGCCGGCGTGCCGCTGCGCATGACCCGGACCCAGGGCCGGGTCCGCAGCCGCGCGCCGCTGCTCGACGAGCATGCCGACGCGATCCGCGCCGAATTCGGCATCGGCGTCGCGGACTGACGATCTCGTGAACCGGATCATCGGGCCGGGCCATTCGGCCGGGCCATCGAACCAGGACCAGACATCATGACCAATACCCCGATCTCCCGCCCGCGCCGCCTGCGCCGCAGCCAGTTGAGCGTGCCCGGCAGCAGCGAGAAGATGATGGCCAAGGCCGCGGCCTCGGCCGCTGATCATGTCTTCCTCGACCTTGAAGACGCGGTCGCACCGAATGCCAAGGTGGCGGCGCGATCCAAAATCGTCGCGGCGCTGCGCGATCATGACTGGGGCCGCAAGACGCGCTGCGTGCGGATCAACGATCTCGGCACCCAATATGCCTATGAGGACGTGATCACGGTGGTCGAGGGTGCCGGCGCGCATCTCGATACCATCATGGTGCCGAAGGTGAAGACCGCCCATGACGTGATGTGGATCGACATCCTGCTCGGCCAGATCGAGCGCAAGCTGGGCCTCGACCGCCGGATCGGCGTGGAAGTGCTGATCGAGGAGGTCGAGGGCATGATGAACATCGATGCCATCGCCGCCGCCTCGCCGCGGCTGGAATGTCTGATCTTCGGCATGGGAGACTATTCCGCCTCTCAGGGTATTGATATCGGCGGGGGCTTCGGACCGGCCGGCTATCCGGGTGATATCTGGCATTATCCGCGCTATCGGCTGGCGATCGCCGCGCGCGCCAATGGCCTGGACGCGGTTGATGGCCCCTTCGCCGATTTCCGCGACCCCGATGCCTATCGCGAGGAATGCCGCCGGGCGATGACCTTGGGTTGTGTGGGCAAATGGGCGATCCATCCGGCCCAGATCGAGCCGGCGCTTGAGGTCTTCTCGCCCTCGGCCGAGCAGGTGGCCCGTGCCCGCAAGCTCGCCGCCGCCTATGCCGAGGCCCAGGCGCGCGGCGAGGGTGCCGTGCAGGTCGACGGGGTCATGGTCGATGTCGCCTCGATCCGCATCCTTCAGAACGTCGTCGATAAGGCGGCGCTGATCGGGATGTGATGGCGGCGTGGCGGGGGGCGGTGATCGCCATCCCGCCCTGATCACGCCGGGTGAAACAGAAGGGGGCATCCATCCATGGCCGAGGGCGAGGGGGTGGTCAAATCGGCGGGGCGGGTTCTGGGCCTGCTGCAGATCTTCGCCGAGCATCGTCGGGCGATGCGGGTGTCCGAAATCGCCCAGGCGCTGGGCATCCCGCAATCCAGCACCTCGATGCTGCTGAAAACCCTGACCGCGATGGGCTATGTCAGCTTCGATGCCGAAGCCAAGGCGTTCAGGCCCACCCTGCGCGTCGCCCTGCTGGGAGCCTGGCTCAACGACGAATTCTCCCGCGAGGGCAGCGTCGACGAGATGATGGTCGCGATGGCGCGGGCGACGCAGGACGCGATCATCCTGGGGGTCGAGAGCGGCGTGTATTCCGAATACATTCATGTCGTGCAATCGGAACAGGCTCTGCGCTATGCCTTGCGGCCAGGCACCCGGCGGCCGCTGCCGGCCACCAATATCGGCCGGGTGCTGCTGTCGCTGAAGCCTGATGACGAGATCGAGCGGATCGTGCGCCGGATCAATGCCGAGGCGGCCGAGACCGACCATCGCTTCGACGTGGCCGAGACGATGCGGGCGATCCGCGCCATCCGTCGCGAGGGGCATTCCTTCTCGCACAACCTGATATCCAGCGGCGCCAGCGTCATCGCCCTGCCGATGCCGACCCCGGCCGGCTATAAGCCGATGGCGATCGGCGTCGGCGGCCCGACCGACCGGCTGGTGCGCGGCCATGATGTCATCCTGGCCGAGATGCGCCGGCTGATCGCTCAATATCTGGGGAGTTGAAACGTGGGCGCGATGCTGCCGCCGCTGCTGGTGACCCTGATCGCGCATACCGTGCTGTCGCTGTCGGCGGCATCCGTTCCGGTGCTGATGCCGACCATCGCCGGTGCCGATGCCGCGGTGCTGATCGGCATCTTCACCGCCGTGGTCTATGCCACGGCGGCGGCGACGTCGCTGTGCCTGTCGCATCTGATCCCCCGGCTGGGGCCGGTGCGCACCCTGCAACTGGCCTTGCTTGCCTGCACCGCCGGCATGCTGGTCTGCCAGATCGGAACGGCGCCGGCACTGATCGGCGGCGCGGTTCTGGTCGGGCTGGCCTATGGGCCGGTGACGCCGGCGGGCTCGCTGCTGCTGACCTTCACCATTCCCGCCCGCCGCTTCGGGCTCGCCTTCTCGATCAACCGTACCGGAGTCCCGGGCGGCATCGCACTGGCCGGTCTCATCCTCCCCCGGACCAGTCAGGCCTATGGCTGGCATCCATCGCTGGCCGGTATCGCCGCCGTCGCCCTGGCCGCCGCCCTCGCCCTTCAGGCGGGGCGGTACCTCGACCGTCCCATCCGCCGCCCGCCCCCCTCGGGTCGGCGGCTGGGGCGGTCGCTTGTCGCCAATCTGGCTCATGTCCTCACCGACCGCACGATCGGGCCGCTATCCCTGGCCTCGATCGTGTTTCTTGGCGCGCAGAACTGTCTCGCGGCCTTTCTGGTGGTTTTCCTGATCGGCCATATGGGGATGGGGGCGATCGAGGCCGGCGGGCTGCTCGCCCTGGCCCAGACCGTCGGCATCGGCGCGCGTCTGGTGCTTGGCACCGCCTCCGACCTCGCACCATCGCGGCTGATGATGGTGGGGGTGATCGGGCTGGTCATCGCGATCGCCGCGGCGTCGATGGCGCTGATGGAACCCGGGTGGCCGATGCCGGCCGTCACCGCGGCGGTCGTCCTCTATGGTGCCGCGTCGCTCGGCTGGAACGGCGTGGTGCTGGCGGCATTGGCCCAGGCGGCGCCGCGCGAACGGGCATCGGACATCGCCGGCGCCTCCACCGCCGTCGCCTATAGCGGCGCGGTGGCGGGGCCGGCGTTGTTCGCCGTGGTGCTGGAGGTGGCGGGCTTCGCCACCGCCTTCGGCGTGGTGGCCGCCATCGCCGCGATCACCGCGATGGTCATTCTGCGCCGGGCGCGGCACTGATCGCCATCCCCAACAACGAGACGCAGGATTCTGGACTGGATCGGTGGCGCCATACGCGGCAGACTGCCCCGCCCGTCCAATGACCAGAGCCCGTGCCCATGAAGAATCCCGTCTCCATTCTGCTGGGCCTGTTCCTGATCGTCTGTCTGGTCGACGGCGTTCTCGATATCGGCATCGGTGTCGCCAGCCGCATCCGCGACCGGATCGCGGATGCGGCGCGGAACGATGACCCTTATGCCGATATGCGGGCGCGGAAACTCGCCGTGATGATGGACCTGCCCAAACGCCATGTGGCGGGGATCGGCGATGTGCTTCAGCCGGTCTCGGTGCCCGGCTTCACCATCGGCGCCGGCGGCGAGCGGCTGCACACGCATGCGGTCGCACCTGACGAGGCGACGCGGCATATCCTGCTGCTCGGCGCCTCTCAGGCCTTCGGGTTGTTCAACGACGACGACGAGACCCTTGCCGCGGCACTCGAACGGCACATGCCGGGGGCGGTGGTGCGCAATTTCGCGATGCCCGGCCAATCGCTGCCCGGCAACATGATGATCCTGAAGCAGCGCGTGGCCGCGGGCGACCGTATCGATGACGTCCTGGTCGTGAACGGCCTGATGGATCTGATCGCGTATTGCCTGCCGCCGACGCTGCCGCCGCCCGTGGCGCGACCGGTTCTGGGCGACATGATCAAATGGGTGACCGGTCCTGCACCGGCGACGTCGGGACGGAGCGATGTCTGTCAGACCCCGGATGAACGGGCCATCGTTCTGGATCGACTGGAAGAGGACATCCGGGGCCTGCTGGATGTCGCCCACCGCCACGACCTGCAGGTGACGCTGGTTCTCACGCCCCTGCCCTATGTCGCGGGCGCCGGCGACGGCACCTTCGCGCGGCTCGCGCAGTTTCAGCGCTATCAGGCGATCATGGACCCGCTCATGGCCGCGTTGCGCGAGCGTCTGGACGCCAGCGGCTCCGATAGGGTGATCGACCTGTCACAAAGCTTCGACGGCACACGCCAGCATGGCCTGTTCGGCGACCTCTATGGCCATTACACCGATGCCGGCAACGAGGCGCTGGCGCCGCTGATCGCCGAGGTGCTCCGCGCCCGTGGGATGGTGGATCAGGCGCCTGAATAAACGAAAGGCAGCCGGCCGGCATGTGTCATGCCGCCGATCAGGACTGGCCGTAACCGTCCTCGAACCCGCCCATGACCTCATCTTCTTGTCATGGCGATGGTCGTGGGGCCCATACTTCCGGAACCCGTGCTCATGACCGCACATAGACGCTGAATAAGCAAGGGTTGGCCGACAATATCGTCGTTCGGCGGGTTATGCCGGTCGCCCTGGCCGCACGCGTCACCCCGCCACCACCAGCGACGCATTGATGCCGCCAAAACCGAAGCTGTTGACCAGGATCGGTGCGTCACGGTCGATCGCGCGCGGCTGGTGGCGCACGGCGTCGATCATCGCGGTGTCGTCGGATGGCTGATCCAGCCCGGTGACCGGCGGCAACTGCCCCCGGGCCAGGGCGCCCAGTGCCGCCACCGTGCTGACCGGGCCGTTGGCCGCGAACAGATAGCCGGTGGAACCCTTGATCGAGGTCACCGGCGGGTTGCGCCTGCCGCAGAGCCGGGCGATCGCCCCGGCCTCGATCGCATCGCCGGTGATCATGCCCGATGCCTGGGCGATGACGGCCCCGACCGCATCCGGCCGAATGCCGGCATCGTCGAGTGCCGCCCGCATGCAGGCCAGACCCTGGCGGTCGGGGATCGCGGTCAGGTCGGGGGCGCCGGAATTGGTGGCATAGCCTATGATCCGGCCCAGAACCGGCGCGTCGCGGCGGGCGGCGGCGGCGGGACGTTCCAGCAGCAGCATCGCCGCCCCCTCGCCACAGATCATGCCGTCGCGGCGGGCGTCGAAGGGCCGGGCGGTGGGCGGTGCCGCGTCGCCGTCGCCGCGTGCCAGGGCATGCATGGCCTCGAACCCCGACCAGGTGATCGGCGTGGTCACGGCCTCGCTGCCGCCGGCCAGCGCCCAGTCGATGCGGCCGGCGCGCAGTTCCGACAGCGCATACCCGATGGCCTGGGTGCCGCTGGCACAGGCACCGGCCAGGGTTGCCTGCGGGCCTTCGAAGCCCAGCCGCAGCGCCAGCATGCTGGCGGCCATGTTGGGGATCAGCGACGGGATCAGGAAGGGGGTGGTCTTGCGCGGCCCCGCGCGTTCCTGGCGCATCACGCCGGCCTCGATATGGGGCAGGCCGCCCATGGCCACGCCGACCACGATCATGCCGCGCCCCGGCGGCAGGCGGGGCGCCACCGTGGTCGCCGGATCCTGGTCGAGCGCCTGCAATCCGGCGTGGACCGCCAGCCGCACGAACAGGCTCATCCGGGCCAGTTCATGCGACAGGGGGCCACGGGCGAAGCGCAGCGCGGGTTCCGGCACCTCCACCGCCACCCGGCAGGCGAAGCGGCCGGCATCGAACCGGGTCACCGGACCCGTGGCCGACCGGCCGGCCGCAAGCGCGTCATCAAGCGCCGTGCTGCCGATGCCATGGCCGGTGACGATGCCGATGCCGCTGACGATCGCCGCGGCATCGGTGATGGCCGAGTTGGGCGTCATCGACCCGGGCCTCCGCTCAGGCCGCGGCCGCCTGCCGCTCCTGGATATGGTCGACCAGTCCGCCCAGGGTCTCGACCTTGTCCATCACCGCCTCGTCGAACTCGACGCCGAAGCAATCCTCCAGATACAGGATCATCTCGAACATCTTCAGCGAGTTCAGCCCCTCGATCGAGGTCGAGAGCTTGGACTCCGGGGTCAGGTCGCTGACATCGGTTTCCAGATACTCGCCGATGCGGACCAGCACGTCATTGAACAATGCGGTATCAGTCATGGATGTGGTCTCTCCCCTTGGCCGCGGGCCGGGGGGCCCGCGGCTGCCTGTGTGTAGGGCGGCACCGACGCTCAGCGCCTCTGCAGCACCGCCAGCGATACCACCGCCTTCGAGACGCGGGTTTCCACGTCGTCGCGGACGGCGAAGACTTCCGACTCGCACACCACCAGCCGGCGGCCGGCCTGAAGCACGGTCGATCGGCAGCGCAGTTCCGTGCCCAGCGCCGCCTTCAGCAGATTGGTGGTGAAGCTGGTGGTCAGCACGAATTCATCGGCGCCGATCACCGTGAAGGCGGCCGCCCCCGCGGTGTGATCGGCCATGGTCATCTGCACCCCCGCATGGATCACGCCGTCATGCTGCATGTGGCGGGGCTGGATCAGCACCCGCGACAGCACCAGGCCCGGCTCCACGGCCTGCGGCTCGATGCCGATATCGGTGATGAAGCCGGCATTGCCGAAAATCGCGCGGGCGGCATCGGCATAGGCGGGATTGCGGGGCTCGAACATGGGTGTCTCTCTCCGGCTGTTCGTGAAGCTTCTGGTTCAGGGTGCGATCGCAGTCAGCAACCGTTCCGTTAGCTTGGAGAGAGACGGGCTCTGGGTCAATTCGATCGCGGGGGTCTTCACGCCCAGGTCATCCTCGATCAGACAGCTCAACTCCACCGCCATCAGGCTGTCCAGGCCCAGATCGGCCAGCGGCTGGCTTGTGTCCAGGGCATCGGCGCTGGTGCCGAGCACGGTCGCCAGCCGGTCGGCCAGCGCCGCCTGCAACAGCGCCGGGCGGTCCTCGCCGGCGGCATCCAGGATCTGCGCCAGGATCTGCTCGCCGCCATCGCCGCCGCCCTGGCCGCCAGCCGCACCCTCGGTCATCGGCAGGTCGCCATAGCGCGGGTTGCGGGCGATTTCCGGCAGGTAGCGCGCCCACTTCGCCCAGTCGATGTCGATCACGCCGGTGGCGACGGCGCCGGCGCCGAGCAGCGCCTCAAGGGCCGCCAGCGCATCCGGCGCCTGAACCGGGGTCAGGCCATGGCGTTCGAAATGCCGGGCGATCTCGTCATGGGCCGCCACATAGCCAACCCCGCCGATCGCGCCCCAATCCACCACCAGCGCCGGCAGGCCCTGTGCGCGCCGGCGCTCGGCCAGCGCCACCAGATACTGATTGGCGGCGACGTAATTGGCCTGACCGGGATTGCCGACCATGGCCGCGAACGAACTGAACATCATGAACAGCTCGATCGGGTCATCCCGGGTCGCCAGATGCAGGTTCAGCGCACCCTGAACCTTGGGCGCGGTCACCCGCGCCAGCCGGTCGCGATCCAGGTTCAGCACATGGTCGTCGTCCAGCACCATGGCGGCGTGCAGCACACCCCGCAGCGGCGGCAGCTCGGCCCTGATCCGGGCCAGCATGGCATCGACGGCGGCACGGTCGGTGATGTCGCAGCGTTCAACCCGCACCCGCGCGCCACCCGACCGCAGCCGGTCCACCCCGGCCTGCGCCTCGGGCGTCGCGGCGCCCGACCGGCCGGCCAGCACCACGGTGCCGGCACCGCGTGCCACCAGCCAGTCGGCGACCGCCAGCCCGAAGCCACCCAGCCCGCCGGTCAGCAGATAGGTGCCGTCGGCCTTCAGCGGCAGCGGCCGGGGCAGCGGCCGCGCGATGCGGGCCTGGGTGTCCGCCATGTCCAGCACGATCTTGCCGATATGCCGGGCCTGCGCCATGTGGCGGAAGGCCTGTTCGGCGCGCGACACCGGCCACACCCGGCGCGGCAGCGGTTCCAGCGCCGGCCCGCCATCTGTGCCTTGCGCGAAGGCGCCAGCCACTTCGGTCATCAGCCGGGCGGCCAGTTTCGGGCGCTCCCGGAACACCCGGTCCAGATCGATGGCGAAATAGGACAGGTTGTTGCGGAACGGACGGAGCCCGATGCGGCTGTTGCCATAGATGTCGGTCTTGCCGATCTCCAGGAACCGGCCATAGGCGCGCAACACCCCCAGCGATTTGGGGATCGCCTCGCCGGCCAGGGAGTTCAGCACCATGTCGACGCCTTCGCCGCCGGTGGCCTCCATGATCTGGTCGGCGAAATCCAGGCTGCGGCTGTCATAGATGTGGGTGACACCAAGGCCGCGGATGAAGGCGCGCTTTTCGGGCGAACCGGCGGTGGCGTGGATCTCCAGCCCCGCGCGTTTCGCCACCTGGATGGCGGTCAACCCCACGCCGCCGGCGGCGGCATGGATCAGGATGCGTTCCCCCGCCTCGGCGCGGGCCAGATGATGCAGCGCATACCACACCGTCACGAAGGTGATCGGTATCGTGGCGCCGCCATCCAGGGCCACGCCATCGGGCAACCTTGCCACGAAACCGCGCTTGACCACGGTGCGGCTGGCGAAGCCGGGCGCGATCGCGATCACCCGGTCGCCGGGGGCCAGATCGGTGACGCCGGGGCCGACGCGGACCACATGGCCCGAAACCTCGTCGCCCAGCACCAGCGGTTCGTCGCCCTCGGTGGGATAGATGCCCATCACCTTCATGACGTCGCGGAAATTCAGGCCGGTGAAGGCGACCGCGATCTCGACCTCGTCGGGGCCGGGCTCGGGCACCGTGATCTCGGTCAGCATCAGATTGTCGAGCGCGCCCAGCTTCAGCGCGTTGAGCCGGAAGGCGGTGTCGGCCTGCACGGGGCGCGGGTCCAGCGCCCGGCGGCGCAGACTGTCGACGGTCTCGGGGCGGATGCGGGCGACATAGGTGCGCGCGCCGCGCAGGGTGATCTCTGTTTCAGCCCCGGCGCCCTCGGCACAGATCGCGGCCAGGGCCTCGACTTCAGCCCCGGTCTCGCCATCGGCTGCGGCCGACAGGTCGACCATCACCGTGCCCAGTTCCGGATGCTCGTTGGTCAGCACGCGCGCAAAACCCCAGGCCGGGGCCTGTGCGGCCTCCGGCGCCGGATCGGCCGGGGTGGCGCGTCTGGCGCCGGCCGTCACCACCACCAGACGCGGCGGGTTGCCGAAGCTGGGATCGGTGACCGATCTGACGAGGTCGAGCAGGGCGCCGGCGCCGGCGGCCTCCACCGCCGCCATGTCGGCGGCCTCGGTCGGCCCCGCATCCAGCGACCACAGATGAACGATGCCGCCGATCTCAGGCAGTGCCGCCATCGCCCGGTCGATCAGCGCCGGAATCCGGCGGGCGTCCTCTCCACCGGCCAGCAGCACCGGATGGCCGCATTCCTCAAGCGACCGCGCCAGTGCCGCACCGACGCCGCGGCCGTCGCCCAGCACCAGCCAGCCGGGTTTCGCCCGGGTCATGGTGCTCAGCCCCAGCAGGCTGTCGAGCGCGTCGCCGCCAGTGTCCTCGGCGCCGATCGGGTCGGTGCCGACCGGCAGCGCCTGGGCGGTGGTCGACCGGCGGGCCAGGATCACGCTGTGCACCGTGGGGCCGCCATCGGCGCGGTCGCTGAGTGCCGCCACCGTGTCGCATCCGGCGCGGGCAAGGGCCGCTTCCCAGGCCGGCAGCGCCATGCAGGCATGGGCAGGGCGGGCCTCGGCGTCGTCGAACGCCCACCAGCCCTTCAGCATGCCGAACACCAGATCGAACCAGGGCGGCGGTGCCGTCAGCTCCACCAGCGCCATCAGGCCGCCGGGGCGCAGCAGGCCGGTCGCGTGGCCAAGGGTGCGGTCGATGGCGCGGGTGGCATGCAGGCTGTCGGTGGCAATCACCAGATCGAAGCTTGCCGGCGCGAAGCCCTGCGCCGCCGGATCTTTCTCGATGTCGAGCAGCCGATAGCGGACGAAGCCGTGGTCGCGGAATTTCTGCTCGGCCTTGGCGGTGAAGGCGGTCGAGATGTCGGTGAAGACATAATCGGTGCGCGCCGATGGCAGGGCCGGCAGCAGATGGGCGGCGGTGGCGCCGGTGCCGGCGCCGATCTCCAGCACGCGGATCGCCCGGTCGGCGGGCAGCCGGTCGACCAGCGCCCGAACGGCCTGTTCCAGAATCAGGTTATAGGTGCCGAAGCTGCGGCTGTCGCGATAGACCCGCTCGGCATCGGTCTGGGCGCCATCGGGGAAGATCAGATCCAGCGGATCCTGCGCGCCGGTCAGCACCCGGGCCAGTGCCGCGCCGCAACGCCGGATCAGCACCAGTTCGGGCTCAAGCTCGGGATGACGCTGTTCGATCAGCGCCAGCACACTCTCGGGCGGCACGCGTGCCGCCTCACCTTCGGCGCGGGCGACGGCGGCCAGCCGGGCCAGCAGCCGGTGATGGACCGGGTCGACGGTATCCGCCAAAGCCGCGGCGACATCCAGCGCTGCGGGATCGGCGCCCAGTTCGGTGAAAGCGGCATTGGCATAGGCCGCCGTCAGCCGGTCCAGCAGCGGTTGAGCCTCGGCGTAATATCCGGCGCGGCCCAGCCGATCGACCAGCGGCGGCAGCAGCGGTGTCACCTCGGCCACCAGATCGGCCGGGGCGGGCAGGTCGGTCGCCACCACGCCGGCGGCCTGCTCCACCCAGTGTTCGGCGAACAGCCGGCGGTCGAGCTGTGCCGCCTCGCCGCGCCCGCCGGCGCCGGCCTGATCCAGCGCCATGCAGGTGAAGCCCTGCACCTCGACCAGCACCCGGCCGGTGGCGTCGGTCAGACGGATATCGGCATCAAGCTGTTTCGAATTCAGCGTCAGCAGCCGGGCATGGGCGTTCAGAACCATGTCGGGATCGGTGGCGACCGGCGCCAGCAGCCGCAGCCGCTCCACGGCCACCGGCAGATAGGCGCCCGATGCCGCGGCCGTGCCCTCGATCGCGCCCAGCACCGCCTGGAAGCAGGCGTCCAGCACCGACGGATGCAGGGTATAGCCACCAGTGGCGTCGCCGGCGCCATCGTTGCCGCGCGCGGCGTCGGGCAGCACGATCCGGGCCAGCGCCTCGCCGGCGCCCCGGTTCAGCGCCGCGATGCCCTGGAAGGCCGGGCCATAGGCAAGCCCGCGCGCGGTGAAGGCGCCATAGCCGCGATCGGCCACACCCTGGTCGCAACGCGCGGCCGCCGCCGCCAGGTCCACCGCCTGGGCATGGCCATGGGCGGCGGTCTGCGGCTTCAGGGTCATGGTGGCGTGCAGCGCCCACGGGGCGTCGTCCTCGCCCAGTGGCCGCGACAGAATGCGCGCGCCGCCGGTTGAAGGGTCCAGCGCCACCTGCAGCTTCACCGCCCGGTCGGCGCCCAGGATCAGGGCCTTCAGGAAGCGGATATCCTCGACCGAACCGGGCCGGCTGCCGGTCTCGGCGGTCCAGGCGGCGATGCCGGCCTCGATGAAGCCGGCGCCGGGGAACAGCACCGATCCGCCAACCGCGTGATCGGCCAGGAAGGGCAGGCGGTCCAGATCGATGCGGATCTCGCGCAGCGGCAGGCCGCTCGCCAGCTTGCGGCCGATGAACGGATGTGGTGGCACGCCCACGCGACCATCCAGGCTTTCCGCCGCCTCCTGCCAATAGCGCTTGTGCTGCCAGGCATAGGCGGGCAGGGGCACCGGCGCCGGCCGGTGGCCGCTCTCGGTGGTGGCCTGGCGATCGCCGTTCACCGCCAGCCAGTCGATGTCATGGCCGGCCGTGTACAACTGGGCCAGATTGGTCAGCAGCACGCTGCGTTCATCGGTCTGGCGGCGCAGCGAATGGGCGGTGCGCACCTTGCTGCCGGCCTCGCCGGCGGTGTCGTCGACCGACGACGAAATCACCGGATGCGGGCCGATCTCAAGGAAGCTGTCATGGCCATCGGCGATCAGGGCGCGGATCGCATCGGCGAAGCGCACCGGCTGGCGGACATTGCGCCACCAATAGGCGGCGTCATAGGGCAGATCGTCGGCACGGGCGCCGGTGACGGTGGAATAGAGCGGGGTGGTCGCCGCCGTCGGGCGGATCGCCGCCAGCGATGCCTCCAGATCCGCGCGCAGCGGGTCCATGTGGTGACTGTGGAACGGCACCGCCACGGTCAGGAAGCGGTTGAACCGGCCGTCCTCGGCAAGCCCGGCCGCGATCGCCTCCAAGGGCTCGGCATCACCGGCCAGGGTCAGGATGCCGGGGCCGTTCATCGCCGCGATCGACACCCGGTCGGCGACCGGGGCGATCCGCTCCAGCGCCTCGGCCTCGGTCAGGGCCGCGGCCAGCATCCGGCCCTTGCCGCTGGCCCGCTGCTGCACGCGCGACCGGTGATAGATCACGGTGCAGGCGGTGGCCAGATCCAGTTGGCCCGCCACATGGGCGGCGGCGGCTTCACCGGTCGAGTGGCCGACGATCGCGGATGGTCTGATTCCCCAATGCCGCCACAGCCGGGCCAGCCCCACTTGCAGGGCGAAATTCGACGGCTGCGAGATATAGGTCTCGGCCATCAGGCTTTGCGCTTCCGGGCGCAGCATCTCGTCCATCAGCGACCATGGCGCGCCAGCCGCCTTCAGAAGCGCGTCGCATTCCTCGATCGTGGCCCGGAACAACGGCTCGCCCGCGATCAACTGCCGGCCCATCGCCCACCATTGCGGGCCCATGCCAGAGAACACGAACACCGGATCGGCGGGCCGGCTGGCGGCGCGGCCGCGTCCGGCGATGATGCCGGGCCCCGCCGTGCCGGCGGCGGCATCGCGCAGCCGCTCCGCCGCCTCGCCATGATCGGCGGCGATCACCGCCAGACGGTGATCATGCTGGCTGCGCCGGGCGCCGGCCCAGGCGGCAATGTCGGCCAGGGGGCGGGCGATCAGCGCCGGTGTCGCCAGGGCGTCGGCCAGGGCGGTGGCGGCGCCCGACAGCGCCTCGGCGCCACGGGCCGATACCGGCAGCAGCACTGGCCGCGTCTCGGCCGCGTCGGACAGGGGTGTCGCGTCGTCATCGAAGCGGATGGCGGGCACCGCCTCGGGCGGGGCCGCTTCCAGCACCGCATGGGCGTTGGTACCGCCGAAGCCGAATGAATTCACACCGGCGCGGGCGGTATGGCCATTCTCGGGCCAGGGCTGGTCCTCGGTCGCCACCCTCAGCATCAACCCATCGAAATCGATCGCCGGGTTGGGGCTCTGGAAGTTCAGATTCGACGGAATCCGCCGGTGATGCAGCGCCAGGGTCGCCTTGATCAGACCGGCAATCCCGGCCGCGGCTTCAAGATGCCCGATATTGGTCTTCACCGATCCGACCACGCAGGCGGTGCCGGCGGGGCGGCCCTGGGCCAGCACCCGGCCAAGCGCCCGGGCCTCGATCGGGTCACCCACGGGCGTGCCGGTGCCATGGGCCTCCATATACTGGATATGGCCGGGGACCACCCCGGCGCGGGCATAGGCGGTCGCCAGCATCCGGGCCTGGGCATCCTCGCCCGGCACGGTCATGCCGTTGGTATGACCATCCTGATTGACCACCGTCGCCCGGATCACCGCATAGACCGGGTCGCCATCGGCAAGCGCCGCCGACAGCGGCTTCAGCACCACGATGCCGGCGCCCTCGCCACGGGTATAGCCATTGGCGCGGGCATCGAAGGTCTTGCAGCGGCCATCGGGTGACAGCATCGATGCGCGGCTGAAGCCGATGGTCGGCTCCGGCTTCAGGATCGCGTTGACGCCGCCGACGATCGCCATCCGGCTTTCGCCGCTGCGCAGCGACTGACAGGCCAGATGCAGCGCCACCAGCGACGACGAGCAGGCGGTATCGACCGCGACGCTGGGGCCCTTCAGGTTCAGCAGATAGCTGATCCGGTTGGCGGCGATCGACAGCGCGAGGCCGGTATTGGTGTGGCCGGAAATCAGCTCGCGATTGTTCATCCCGTGCTGGATCTCGGCATAGTCATAAGCCGCGATGCCGATGAACACGCCGGTCTCCGACCCGTCCAGCCGCTCAAGCCCCAGCCCGGCATCCTCGATCGCATCCACGGCCGCTTCCAGCAGCAGCCGCTGCTGGGGGTCCATCAACTGCGCCTCACGCGGCGAGATGCCGAAGAAGCCGGGATCGAACTTGTCGATATCGGCCATGAACCCGCCCATGCGGGTGCCGATGGTGCCGGGGCGCGATGCCGGGTCGGGATGATGGAACAGCGCCGCGTTCCAGCGGTCGGCCGGCACCTCGCGCACGGCATCCACCCGGTCGCGCAGCATCTGCCAGAATGCGGCCGGGCCGTCGGCACCGCCGGGCAGGCGGCAGCCGATGCCCAGGATGGCGATCGGCTCAAGCGGGGCGGCGCCGGCATCGGCGGCCCGGACATCGGCAGGAATCAGCGGCTCGGCCTTGAAGGCGGGGTCTTTGGGCGCGTTCATCCGGTGATCCTCCCGTTCGTGGGGGCAGTCTTCGTGGGGTCAGTCTTGGTGGGGGCAGCCTGTTGGCGGTCCGCGAGGCGGGTGGCGACGATGTCGCGGCAGCGGAAGCGCTGAACCTTGCCGCTGGGGGTGCGCGGGATCAGGCCGGCGGCGATCCAGTGGGTGCCGATGCCGGTCAGGCCGAAGGCGTCGTTCAGCGCGTCGCGGATCGCCTGGGCGATCGCCGGGCGCGCGTCCTCGGGGCCAAGACGTGTGTCGAGCAGCAGGTGCAGCGCCTCGGTGCCGATGGCCTCATCCGTCAGGCCGATCGCGATCACCGCCGGTGTGACCGCGGCATCGGCCGCGGCCTCGGCCACATCCTCGATCTGGGCGGGGGTGAAATTGCGCCCGCCTAAGATCAGCAGATCCTTGGCCCGGCCGGTGACATGCAGCCGGCCCCCGGCCAGATAGCCCAGATCACCGGTGCGCAGCCAGCCATCGGGCCGATACAGCCGGGCGCTTTCGGCCGGGTCCAGCCAATAACCCTGAACCGCCGCCGGGCTGAAGATCTCGATCTCGCCCACCTGCCGGTCGGGCAGTTCGTTCCCATCGGCGCCGGCGATCCTGAGCGCCGCTCCCGGCACCGCCGGCCCCAGGGTCACGGCGTCGAGATGACGCGCGACGGTGTCGCCGGCTGTGACCGCGCGGCCATCCTCGGCCAGCCGGTCGGCATCGATCCGGTCGACCACACAGCCGCCGACGGGCGGGATCGCCGCGGCCAGCGTCGCCTCGGCCAGACCATAGACCGGCCGCAGCGCCGCCGGCGCGAAACCGTGGTCGCCAAAGGCCTGGGCGAAGCCGTTCAGGGTGCGGGCGTGGACCGGC
Organism: Tistrella arctica; assembly: GCF_039630945.1. Classification (NCBI taxonomy): domain Bacteria; kingdom Pseudomonadati; phylum Pseudomonadota; class Alphaproteobacteria; order Geminicoccales; family Geminicoccaceae; genus Tistrella; species Tistrella arctica. The sequence continues at coordinate 10,779 of NZ_JBBKTV010000010.1, read as the reverse complement.
TCGGCCCCGCACAGCGCCACCCGCCAGCCGCTGAGGTCCAGTCCGCGCGGCGGCCGCAACCGGGCCAGCCGCGCGCACATCTGGAAGGCGCTGTTGGGCGCCGGCGACAATGTGCCGCGATGGCGCGACATCCAGCCCGGCCAGTTCATCGGGTTGCGCAGAAACTCGGCCGTATCGGCCAGCACCATGCCGATGCCCCAATGCAGGGCATAATTCAGCCCGACCAGCCCCATATCGTGCGACAGCGGCAGCCACGAGACCAGCACGTCGCCGGTGACGTCCGCGGGCGTGGTGCAGATCGCGGCGCCGATCTGGGCCAGATTGGCCGCCAGCCGGTCGTGGTGAACCACGGCGAGCTTCGGGCTGCCGGTCGATCCGGATGTCTGCTGAAGATGGGCGATGCCGCGCGGATCATGCCCCAGCACCGGCATCGGCGCCTTCAGGCCGGCGGCGAGCAGGGCATCGGCGGCGGCAAGCCGGGCGCCGGGCGCGTCGGCGAGCGCGCCGTCGCCATCGGCGGCCAGGGCCGCCATGGTGGCGGCCTCGGCGATGATCAACCGGGCCTCGGCCCGCCGCGCGATATCGGCCAGATGCTGGCGCCCGGCCGCCGGCACAGGCACCGGCGGCGGTGCCACCACCACCGGCAGCACTCCCGATGCGCCGGCGCCCAGATAGAAAGCCAGAAACAGCCGCGAAGCCGGCAGCGCCAGAACCACCCGGTCGCCGGCGACGATCCCCGCCGCCGCCAGCGCCCGGGCGCCGGCGGTGGCCAGCGTCGCCAGATCGGCCCGGGTCAGCACCGCCTCGCCGCCGCCACGCTCGATCACGCGCAAGCCGGCCGCATGGGGCTGCGTCTCGGCCATGCGGGCGACGGCGGCCCAGGCGGTGCGCGCGGGCAGGGCATCAAGGAAGCCCGCGAAGCGGCGGCCCGCGTCGTCGGGATGGGAGGGGATGGCAGTTGCAGCGGTCATCAGGCGGGCCCCGGCCTCGTTGGCATGACGTGCCGGCCTATCTGGCATAGGCCTTGGCGAAGGCGGGTTCGGCGCCGCGGGCGGTGCCGGCCAGCCAGTCGCGGGTGGCGCCGTGGCGGTCCTCGAAATCGGACCGGATCAGATCCTCGCGCAGGCTGCCCTCGCGGGTGTAATAGGGCTGCTCCAGCTTTTCCAGAAAGGCGATGTGGCGCTCCATGCCCGCGCGCCCCAGCGCCACGCTGCGCTGATACGACTTCAACCGCATCCGGCGCTGCGGGCGGGTTTCCACCTCGAAGGCCCGTTCGAAGAAGATGTCGTAGCTGTCGAGGATCGCCTGCTGCAACGCCGACGGACGCATATGGCGCGGGAAGATGCCGACAAACGAATAGTGCTGGTATGTCGGCACTTCCATGATGATCCGGTGGTCTTCCACATCCTGCCGGGCGCCGAACAGCAGGTTCTGGAACGGATATTCCGCCAGGCAGACGAAGGTGGGATGAACGATGCGGGCATCGGCGCACCAGCGGGCCGTGCGCTCGATCGCCGCCCGGTCCTGTTCGTCCAGACCATAGATGATCGCCGAATGGATATAGATGTCGTTCTCGGCGAAGCGCCACAGCCGCTGGGTCTGCTCGGTGGCATCGACCTTCTTGTTGAAGGCCTTCAGCACGCCGGGATCCTCCGACTCAACGCCGAGGCAGTATTCGTCGAACCCCGACGCCTTCATCTCCAGCACCAGATCCTCGTCATCGGCGTGGTTGATGCGGCTCATCGAGATGAATTTGTAGGGCCGGTCACGGACCGCGCGCGCCACCTGCTCGCAGAAATCGCGGCGGGTGGTGAAATTCAGGTCGGTGACATAGAACCGGGTGCAGCCGGTCTGGGCATGAATGCCGTCCAGCTCGGCCACGATGTCGGGGATGGTCTTGGTGCGGAACTTGCGGCCCAGTAGCCGGATCGCATAGCAGAACGAACAGTCGAACGGGCAGCCGCGCGACATCGACACCGTCGCCCAGTGCAGCTTGGGCGCGCGGGCCAGAAGCTGCGGCCGGATGCTGGTCGAGATCTTGTCGAACCGCTTGATGTCGTTGACCCGGAGCCGGCCATCGGTGCCGATCCAGGCGATGTTGGGGATGCCGTCCAGATCGAGCGTCGCGCCGGATGCGCGACGCGCGATCAACTCAAGCGTCGGCAGCTCGCCTTCGCCGATCACCGCGACATCGGCATATTTCAGCGCCTCATGCGGCGCGAAGGCGGCATGAGGGCCGCCCATGATCACCAGCGCATCGCGCCGCCGCCTGCGGCTGATCGTCTCCAGGGTCGGGATGTTCGACCAGAAATGGGTGGCCAGCGCCGAGATCAGGATGACGTCATAGTCTTCCAGCGGAAAATCCGCCGGTTTCTCGCCCCAGAACATCTGGCACATCTCGATCTCGGCTTCGGGAAGCTGATCGGCGATGAACGAGGCGACGTAATAGATGCCGTCATTATAGGTAGTGGCCAGGGTCGACACATCCGGATAGTCGGGATGAAAGCCGAGCTGGATGGCCAGGACTTTAAGCGCACTCATCAGCGGTCCCTCGGACGGGCGGGGATGCGCGCGGGTCTCCATCGGGAGCCCGCGGCGACACGATCCCGCCGGCAGGTTGCCGTGCTGTCTGGAAAACAGGGTGATCGGCCAAAGCGGCCGGCTTCAGATCAGCGGTCGGGTAACCCGAAAGCACCCGCTGCCATGCCGCCGCTGGTGGCACCGCCACCAAGGCCCACGCCACCGAGGCCAAGCCGCGATGGCCGGCTGCCCGCCGGCAGCACGCCGCGCTTGGCCGCCATCTCGCGCCGAAGCTTGTCCTTCATGTCCTGCTTGATCTTCTGCGCCACGATGTCGGGATCGTTGACCTTGCGCTGCGCCCAGGCCATCAGGTCGCGAGCCTCGCTCGGCGACATCTTGGCGTGGTTCCAGACCAGGTTGTAGAGATCGAACTTCGACAGGTCGGTCTCGGTCACCAGATGCTCCATCTGCTTCCACAGCTTGGTGCCGTGAAAGGGGGTGAGCAGGGTCAGCTGGCAGGCGAACAGGCCCTCGTCGGCCAGCTGGGTGATGTCGTATTCCATGTCCTCGATGCTGTCATCGGGGAAGCCGACCATGAAGGTGCCCAGCGCCCGGCGGCCGTTTTTGATCAGCTCGCGGACGGTGGCACGGACGTTATAGACATCGTCGCGCTTCTGGACATCGGCGATGTTCTTGTCGCGATAGCTTTCGATGCCGATGATCGCGCCATCCATGCCCCGGTCGGTCAATTCCTCGATCCGGCCGCGCAGCAGGTCGGCGCGGGTCAGGCAGATCCAGCCGAGCCCGCGTTTGGCCAGCCCGTCGACCACCCGCTCGGCAATGTCGTTCTTCAGGAAGAACGATTCGTCATAGATGATGACATGGGCGACGCTGTTCTCTTTATAGGCATCCAGCGCCCGCTCCATGTCCTCCATGAAGATGGCGTCTTCCTTGGGGTTGAACACCGGCGTGGAACAGAAGGTGCAGCCGATGTTGCAGCCGCGCTTGCTGTAGAGATAGCCCACCGGCGAACTGACGCCACGGAAGCTGGAATAGCCCATCATCGGCGGATGCTCGACCCGCTCAAGCGGCCGGCCATAAACATACTGGTGCAGGACATATTCGCCCGGACCCTTGATCAGCCGGTCGAAATGCGCCTGAATTCCGGGCGTGATCGCGCCGTAATTGCCGCCCCAGACGTCCTTGACCCCATATTCGCGGGCAAGTTTCGCCATCTGGATCGCCACCGGCACCGACCAGGTGTAGAAGCTGATCCCGACCATGTCCCATTGTTCCGATGCGAGCGCCTTCTCGTATTCGGCCCAGGTGGGATATTCCAGAAGCTCCACATCCGGCACATTGGCCTTCAGGAAGTTCAGCCCGGTCGGCGGGCAGGTGACCGACAGCCGGTCATCAAGATCGTTGGCGCAGGTCCACGCCATATAGGTGTCGGTACGATCGTACCAATTGCCACCGATGCCGTTCATTTCCACCAGCGCCTCCTTGGGCGCGGTGGTCAGAAGTACCCGTTTCATGGACATCCTCCCCGGCGGATCGTCGGTTGCGGCGCCGATGCGGCCCGCCCTGGCGCAGATCCCGATGAGCGTGCAAGAGCCTCATCGTCTGCCATCAGAGCGGGCGGACGAGGCGGCCGGAGCCTCGTCCTGGATCGGTCCGTCTTCGCGTCCTCTGCATTCGGTCCGGTCTTTCTTATCTGTTAACGATAGACGAGGCACAACCTTATTGCATCATGATTCTCATATAGTCGCCTTCTAGTTTAGTAACGTCGTTATTGAATATTTGGGTATGCCGTGGATGCGCGCTCTGATGGTGAGACGCCGCGCGCGGTGCCCGGCCGGCCGGCGGCTTGTCGGGACGCGCCGCCCGATTGTCTCAGCCATTCCGGTGGCGTAGGCTCAACCGCCGGCCGGATGCCGGCACCCGGGCGGCGGCGCCCGGGCCAATCCGGCGCAGACAAGCCGGACCCGTGGAGGAAGACCTGATGACCGAGCGTCCGGCCGTGACCGAACTTCTGGAACGCATCGAGGATGGCGTCGCCTGGCTGACCCTGAATCGGCCCGAGCGGCTGAACGCCATGTCGCGGCCGATGCTGGCCGATCTGGTGGCGGCGCTGATGCGGGCGGCAACCGACGATGCCGTGCGGGTGGTGGTGCTGACCGGCGCCGGCCGGGCGTTCTGTGCCGGTGGCGACGTCAAGCGGATGGCCGAGACCGCCGAGGCGGAGGCGGCGAAATCCACCGAGCGCCGGGCGACCGAACTCAGGCAGGTGATGGAAGCCTCGCGCTGGCTGCACGAGATGGGCAAGCCGACCATCGCGGCGTTGCCGGGGCCGGCGGCCGGTGCCGGGTTGTCGCTGGCGCTGGCCTGTGACATGCGGATCGCCGCCCGTTCGGCGGTGATGACCACGGCCTTCGCCAAGGTGGCGCTGTCGGGCGATTTCGGCGGCAGCTATTTCCTGACCCGGCTGGTCGGGCCGGCCCGGGCACGGGCGCTGTATTTTACCGCCGAGGTGCTGGACATGAGCCGTGCCGAGGCGCTGGGGCTGGTGACCAGCGTGGTCGACGATGCCGATCTGGAGGCCGAAACCCGCCGGCTGGCCACCAGCCTGGCCGCCGGCCCGGCCCTGACCTTCGCCGCCATCAAGCGCAACATGAACCTGGCGGAAACCGGCACGCTGGCCGAGGTGATGGACCTTGAGGCGATCCAGCACACCCGCTGTTCCGAAAGCGCCGATCACCGCGAGGCGGCGCAGGCCTTCGTCGAGAAGCGGGCGCCACGCTTCATCGGCCGGTAACAAACATGCAGGCCCGGGTGGATCCTGGATCCACCCGGGCCGGGGAGCAGGCGATCAGGCCGCGGCGATGCTGCCTGAGAGGGTGGGATAGTCGATATAGCCCTGGGCACCGCCGCCATAGAGCGTGTCGCGATCGAGAGGGGCGAGCGGGCCCGCACGACGCAGCCGGTCGACCAGATCGGGGTTCGAGATGAAGGGCCGGCCGAAGGCGACCATGTCGGCGGCGCCGCTGTCGATGGCGGCGATGGCGCTGTCGCGGTCATAGCCGTTGTTGACGATCCAGCCCGGCTTGCCGAAGGCGGCCTTGAGCGCCGCGTAATCGAAGGGCTGATTGTCGCGCGGGCCGCCGGTGGCGCCTTCGACGACATGGATGAAGGCGATGTTGCGCCGGCCGAGTTCGGCGGCGACATAGCCATAGAGGGCGGCCGGATCGTCATCCTGGCCGGTGTCGTTGGCGGGGGTCACCGGCGACAGCCGCACGCCCACGCGGTCGGCGCCGAACACCTCGATCGCCACATCGGTTGCGGCCAGCAGCAGCCGGGCGCGATTTTCGATCGACCCGCCCCAGTCGTCGCTGCGGTGATTGGTCGACGAGCGCAGGAACTGTTCCAGCAGATAGCCATTGGCGCCATGGACCTCGACCCCGTCGAAGCCGGCGGCGCGGGCGTTCAGGCTGGCCTTGCGGTAATCCTCGATGATGCCGGGGATTTCATCGCCATCCAGCGCGCGCGGGGTCTCGAAGGGCACGAATCCGGTTTCGGTGAAGGCCTGACCATCCGCCCGGATCGCCGATGGTGCCACCGGCAGGGCGTGGCCCGGCTGAAGGCTGCTGTGCGAGATGCGCCCGACATGCCAGAGCTGCAGCACGATCCGCCCGCCTCTGGCATGGACGGCATCGGTGATCTGCTTCCAGGCCGCGACCTGCGCGTCGTTGTAGATGCCGGGCGTCCAGGCATAGCCGCGGCCCTGGGCGCTGATATTGGTGGCCTCGGTCACGATCAGCCCGGCATCGGCGCGCTGGGCGTAATAGGTGGCGGCCAGCGGCGAGGGCACGCCGTCGCTGCCGGCGCGCGAACGGGTGAGCGGCGCCATGGCCACCCGGTTGGCAAGGGTCATCGAGCCCAGCGTCACCGGGCGGAACAGCCTGGCGTCGGAGAGTGTGGCGGTATCGGAAATGGCGCGGGTGTCGGAAATCTGGTCGGTCATCGACGGGTCATCCTCGGATCGAGATACCTGCCATCGGCCTGGAGGCCATGGCATCGGCCCGGTCCGGCGGTGCGCGGGCCGGCCGAGGCGCCGGGCGCGCCCGTCATCTGCCGCGGGCCTGCATTCACCACATAGGCACGCATGTTGCGGTGCGGAAGCGGCGGATTCCGTGAACAGGCCGTTTCCACAGGGGCGACGCAACGATCACAATCCCCGGCCGGCGCCATCGCTCAGACCGGCAGACGGGCGTCGGTCTTCACCTCTTCCATCACGACATAGGTGTGGGTGCTGCGCACGCCCGGCAGGCTGACCAGACAATCACCCAGAAAGCGGCGATAGGCGGTCATGTCGGCCAGGCGGGCCTTGACCAGATAGTCGAATCCGCCGGCCACCATGTGGCATTCCAGCACATCCGGCTGCTGGCGGATCGCGGCCTTGAAGGCTTCGAACACCGTCTCGTCGGTGCGGTCCAGGCTGACTTCGATATAGACCAGCAAGGCGCGGCCCAGCTTTTCCGGATCGAGTTCGGCGCGATAGCCGCGGATGAAGCCGTCACGTTCCAGCCGCCGCACCCGTTCGAGACAGGGCGTCGGCGACAGATGCACCCGGCGAGACAGCTCGACATTGGTCAGCCGGCCGTCGGCCTGAAGTTCCGTCAGAATCCGGCGGTCGATCCGGTCCAGCGGGCGAGGGTCGGCACTGTCGTCGGTCATGGGTATATCCTGGCCATTCATGCTGCCATTCTAGGGTTTTCGTGGAGAATATAGCGGTTGTTTTGCCAAAATAGCCGCACATTCTGTGGTGATCCCGCTAATCTCAGACAATCAGGCGCAGCCCGCGCCGCGTGCCGCCCATCGGAGACGACACAGATCATGATCCGCGATGCCGACGCCCAGCCCTTTGCCGCCACGACCGACGCCGGACGCCGGCGGATCGCCGACCTGACGCTTGCCGATGAGGCGGCGGTGACCGCGCGGCTGATCGAGGCCGCCAGCCTGCCGCCGGAACAGACCGCGCTGATCCGCGAGCGCGCCTTGGCCCTGGTCGCCAAGGTGCGGGCGGGCGACGAGCCGGCGCGGGGCGTTGAAGCCTTCCTGAAGGAATACGGGCTGGGCACGCGCGAAGGTGTGGTGCTGATGTGTCTGGCCGAAAGCCTGCTGCGGGTGCCCGACGCCACCACCGCCGACCGGCTGATCCGCGACAAGCTGGGCGATGCCGACTGGGATGCCCATCTGGGCCGCGCCGGCAGCCTGTTCGTGAATGCATCGACCTGGGGGTTGATGCTCACCGGGCGGGTGGTGCGGCTGGGGCCGGAAGATACCGCCGGCGCGCCGTCATCGGTGCTGGGCCGGCTGGTGGCCCGGTCGGGCGCGCCGGTGATCCGTCAGGCGCTGCACGCGGCCATGCGGATGATGGGAAAGCAGTTCGTGCAGGGCCGGACGATCAACGAGGCGCTGGAACGCGCCCGGCCGGGCTGGGCCAGGGGCTGGCGGCATTCCTTCGACATGCTGGGCGAGGGCGCGCGCACCGAGGCGGATGCCTTGCGCTATCTCGCGGCCTATGACGCGGCGATCAGGACCGTGGGCAAGGCGGCGCCGTCGGATCTGGACGAGATCCAGCGGCCGAGCATTTCCGTGAAGCTGTCGGCGCTGCATCCGCGCTATGAGATGGCCAAGGACGGCCGGATGCTCGACACCCTGGGCGGCCGGCTGGCCGATCTGGCGCGCGTCGCCAGGGATGCGGGCATCGGCCTGACCGTGGATGCCGAAGAAGCCGACCGGCTGGACCCGTCGCTGGATCTGCTGGCCCGTGTCGCCGCCGATCGGTCGCTTGCCGGCTGGAACGGGCTGGGGTTGGCGGTGCAGGCCTATCAGAAGCGGGCGCATGCGGTGATCGACTGGGTGGCGGCGCTTGCCGGGCAGACCGGCCGGATCATGCCGGTGCGGCTGGTGAAGGGCGCCTATTGGGACACCGAGATCAAGCGCGCGCAGGAACGCGGGCTCGCCTCGTTCCCGGTGTTCACCCGCAAGGAAGCGACGGATGTGTCCTATCTGGCCTGCGCCCGCGCCATGCTGGCGGCGCGCGACCGGATCTATCCGCAGTTCGCCACCCACAACGCCCATACCGTTGCCGCCATCGACGTGATGGCCGGCAATGACCGGCGGTTCGAATATCAGCGCCTGCATGGCATGGGTGAGCCCCTGTATGAGGCGGTGCTGGGCGAGACGCCGAAGGGCGAGACACCAAAGGGCGAGACACCAAAGGGCAGCGGGGGCGGTGGGGTCAGTTGCCGGATCTATGCGCCGGTGGGGGCGCATGAGGATCTGCTGCCCTATCTGGTCCGCCGGCTGCTGGAAAACGGCGCCAATACCTCGTTCGTCCACCGGCTGGCCGATCCGACGGTGCCGGTCGACGATCTGGTGGGCGACCCGGTGGCGCGGTTGAAGGGGCGCGCCTCGCGCCCCAATCCGTCACTGCCGGTGCCGCCGGCGATCTATGCGCCGGAACGGGTGAACAGCGCCGGCATGGACCTGACCGACCCGCTGGTGATCGCCGATCTGGACACGCGGATCACAAAGGCGCTGGCGAAGCCGGCCGATGCCTCGGCGATTGTCGGTGGCCGTGATCTTGGCGGTGATTTTAAGCCGGTGACCAACCCTGCCGACCGGTCGATGACCGTGGGCCGGGTGGCGGAGACGGATACGGCGGCGGTGGATGCGGCGCTGGATGCGGGGATCGCGGCACAACCGGCCTGGGATGCGGCTGGTGGTGCCGCGCGCGCCGACGTGCTCGACGCAGTGGCTGTGCGGTTCGAGGCGGATCAGGCCCGTGCCTTCGGCTTGCTGACGCGCGAGGCTGGCAAGACCATGGGCGATGCCCTGGCGGAAATCCGCGAGGCGGTGGATTTCCTGCGCTATTACGCCGCCCGCGCCCGCGCCGATTTCAGCGGACCCCTGGTCCTGCCGGGGCCGGTGGGCGAGAGCAACGAGATCCGGCTGGCCGGGCGCGGGGTGTTCGCCTGCATCTCGCCGTGGAACTTTCCGCTCGCGATCTTCACCGGCCAGATCGCGGCGGCGCTGGCCGCCGGCAATGCCGTGGTCGCCAAGCCGGCCGAACAGACACCGCTGATCGCCGCCTGGGCGGTGCGCCATATGCTGGCGGCGGGCGTGCCGGCGGGGGTGCTGGCCCTGCTGCCCGGCGACGGCGCGCGGATTGGCGGCCGGCTGGTGGCCGATGCCCGGGTGGCCGGCGTGGCCTTCACCGGATCGACCGAAACCGCGCGGGCGATCAATCGCGGCCTGGCCGGGCGTGACGGGCCGATCGTGCCGCTGATCGCCGAGACCGGCGGCCTGAACGCGATGATCGTCGACAGTTCGGCCCTGCCCGAACAGGTGGTGGCGGATGTGCTGATCTCGGCCTTCGGATCGGCCGGGCAGCGCTGTTCGGCCCTGCGGCTGCTCTGCGTGCAGGAGGACGTGGCCGAGCGGATCGAGACCATGCTCGCCGGCGCCATGGCGGTGCTGGATGTGGGCGATCCGATGCGGCTGGCGACTGATGTCGGGCCGGTGATCGATGCCGAGGCGCTGGCGATGCTGACCGATCACGTCGCGGCGCTGGAGGCCGCCGGCCAGCCCCGGATCGCCGCGGCGCCGGTGGCCGAGGCCACGGCCGCCGCCGGCCATTTCATGGCGCCGGTCGCCTATCGCATCGACAGCCCCGACCGGTTGACCCGCGAGGTCTTCGGCCCGGTGCTGCATGTCTGGCGCTATAAGGCGCGGGATCTGGACGCGGTGGTGCGGCGGATCAACGGCTTCGGCTATGGCCTGACCATGGGCGTGCACAGCCGGATCGACCAGACCATCCGCCGGGTGGCGGCGGTGGCGAAGGTCGGCAATCTGTATGTCAACCGCAGCATGATCGGCGCCGTGGTCGGCACCCAGCCCTTCGGCGGCGAGGGCCTGTCGGGCACCGGCCCCAAGGCCGGCGGTCCGCGCTATCTCTATCGCTTCGCGACCGAACGCGTGCTGTCGGTCAACACCGCCGCCGCCGGCGGCGACACCCAGTTGATGACCACCATCGCCGACGGGGGGGATTGAGGAGAGCGGCGGAGCTGGGGCAGGGCTCCGAATCCAGGTTAACGGAGAGGTAACCCGAGGATGGAAGCGAGGTATTTGACATCCCAGCCTGCGAGCTTGCGCCTGAGTTTCAGGCTCTTTTTGTCTGCGACCGCGCGGACG